>CBFGUG010000047.1:0-54022 GCA_965651905.1 uncultured bacterium
CCGCAGTATCGCCCTCAGCCGCAGTATCGCCCTCAGCCGCAGTATCGCCCTCAGCTGCAGGCCCCCACGCACCTGCATCTCAGCGTGTCTCAGGGTCCCCGCAGCTCTGTCGAACGACGAACGCGGACGTCTCGTTCGAAGTGGGGCGGGCGACCTGTTACCAGTGCCATCGTCCCGTTGAGCACTGCTACTGTGCAGACATTCCGCGCATCGACAATCAAACGGAGATTGTCATCCTGCAGCACCCGCGAGAGCGCTTTCACCCGATCGGTACCGCGCGGATCGCGTCACTTGGACTCAGCAAGGTGCGAGTCGAGGTCGACCACGCCCATGGCCTGCGGCACGGCACGCGCCGGCTCGAGCTGAAGCCGCGTTGCGGGCTGCTCTACCCTGGTCCAGCAAGTAGAGATCTCGCAACCCTCGCACCTGCGGAACACCCAGAACAAATCGTGGTGATCGACGGCACTTGGCATCACGCGCGCACGATGTTCCGAGACATTCCAGCGTTGGCATCGCTGCCACGCTTCCACCTCAAACCGCCCAAACCGAGCCAATACCGAATCCGTCGCGAACCAGCGCGAGACTACGTCTCTACGGTCGAGGCAATCGTCTACTGCCTGCAGCTGCTCGAGCCGAACACCCGAGGTCTCGACGAACTGCTCGGCGCTTTCCAGCGGATGATCGATCGGCAGATCGCCGCCCGCCCCACGCACAAGCGCGGACGAACTTTGTCCAAGCAGCGTCCTGCACCCATGCGGCGCCTTCCCCGTGCACTGGTCGAACACTTCGAACGACTCGTGGTGGTCTATGGCGAAGCCGTGGCGTGCGAAGCGCCAGCTTGGGGCAAGGAGCTGGTCCACTGGGGCGCTCGTCGTGTCGCAAGTGGTGAACAGTTCGAGTCCATCATTCGGCCCCAGCGCAGCCTCGACGGGTTTCTACGCGGCTGCATCGGGCTCGACGAGCAGGAGCTCGACGCAGGCCACACTCCAGCCGAATTCGCCCGCCAGTGGCGAAACTTCGTCAGACCCGACGACATTCTGGTTGGCTGGAATCAGGCAATTCTGACGTTGCTGCATGCACTCGTAGACACGCGAAATCCCGAGCTGTATCTGAAGGCGGCGTATCACTGCCTGGAGCGCGAATCTGGTCCGCTCGAAGACATCATCAAAGCGGAAAAATTGCGGCTCGTGCTGAACACCTGCAAAGGCAGAACAAGTGAGCGTCTGGCCAACGCCGAGACCTTGCTACTGTTCTTGCACCGCTTTGCGACCACGCAGCAGACCTGATCGGCGCCGTCCCGTACGCGATCGGAACCGTGCCAGTCTTTGCGTTCCGCTCTGGGGCGAGCCGCACAAAGTGCACGTTCCGTGGACGCCCCACAGTTATCCGAAGACCGCGGTGATGCAGCCAAAAAGCCGCCGCGTTCGTGTGGCGGATACCGCCAGAGCCTTCATACCGAACAGCGTTTTTGGAGTCCCTGCTTAAGCACATTGGAATCCGTTCGTACTAATCGGACGTGGAAGCACACACACTGGAGATCGATGCGGCGCCGTCGACCCGCGCCAACGACAGGCGCTCGAGGGTCCTCGTCGTCGACGACGACCCGATGCTGCTTCGGGGGATGACTCGAATCTTGCTCGAGGACGGCTACGACGTCGTGGCTTGTCGAGACGGCGCGGATGCGCTCTCGCACGTGGTAGGCGGCGGGGTCGACGTGATCATCACCGACGTAGCGATGCCAAAGCTCGGCGGCGTCGAACTGCTGCGCGAGGTGCGGCGTCATGATCTCGACGTTCCCGTCATACTCGCGACGGGTGAGCCGAGTGTCGATAGCGCGGCGGCGGCTGTCGAACATCGCGCGTTCAAGTACCTGATGAAACCCGTGTCACCAACGGAGCTACGCGAGACGACAGAGAAGGCGCTGCGGCTGCATCACCTGGCGCGTCTACAACGCGACGCGCTGCAAGAAGCACATTTCGACCGCGGTCCCACCGGTCGGGAGTCGCTGGAAAAGCAGTTCAATCTCGCTCTCGAATCGTTGTGGCCTGCCTTTCAGCCGATAGTGAGGGCCTGCGACGGGAGCGTGTTCGGCTACGAAGCACTGCTCAGAACCGACGAAGCGCACTTGCGCAACCCCGCGGAAGTGCTCAACGCCGCCGAGCGACTCAACACCTTGTGGCAATTGGGCCGAGTGATGCGCGCAAGGGCCGCCAGCAAGTTACTCGAAGCACCAGACGCGCCCACGCTATTTCTGAACCTGCACCCAGCCGACCTGAACGATCCCCAATTGCTCGACCCAACTGCGCCCCACTATCAGATGGCTTCACGGGTCATCCTGGAGGTGACCGAACGGGCCCCGTTGGATGAACGTGGCAACGTCCGAGGTCACATTGCGGAACTACGCGCAGCGGGTTTTCGCATAGCCGTGGACGACTTGGGCGCGGGGTATTCGGGTCTGACGAGCTTCGTGCAGCTAGAACCCGAGTTCGTGAAACTGGACATGAACCTGATCCGAGGCGTCGACAGTAGCCGAGTCAAACAACGCCTGGTACGTTCCGTGAGCCAACTCTGCGACGACATGGGTCTAACCGTCATCGCTGAGGGCATCGAAACCGAATCGGAGCGCCAGACGGTCACTGACCTGGGGTGTGAACTCCTCCAGGGTTACTTGATTGGAAAGCCCAAGCGACAGTTTCTTTGAGCGCGAGGACTAGAGCCGCCGCTTCAATACGGCAAGCCTGGCACGGGAAGCTCGAGCTCGTACAGTGCGCCGGTCGTGGTGATGTACAACGTCTTACGGTCTCGCCCACCGAACGCAACGTTCGTGACGTTGTGATCCATGCCCGTTATCCGGCCGAGCTCCTCGCCCTCACTGCTGAGCACGCGCACTCGCTTCGACGTGTGCTCCGTGACGTAGATATTTCCCGCGCAGTCGAGCACCAAGCCATCGGGAACGACCACTGGTTGCAGCACGATCTCACCTTCGCCAACGGCACCGTTTGCAGCAATCGGGTAGCGCTTCAGGTAACCAGCTTCGAGATTGCCAGCAACGAACAGTGTCGACTCATCCAAAGAGAGCGCAATGCCATTCGGGTTCGCGATGCTCGAGTCGATCACGGAGACCTGCCCCGTAGGGTCGATTCGGTAGACGTTGGTCGTAGCTTGGCTTCGCGTCGAGCCCGCCTGAAAGTCAGGGTCCGTGAAGTACACGTTGCCGTCAGATCTTGAAACCAAGTCGTTCGGTGAGTTGAAAGGCTTACCTTCATAGACGGCAGCCACGTCACGTGGCAGCTCGGGACCCGTTGCGAAACGTACGACGCTCTTCGAGCTGTGCCGGGCACCCATCAAGTGCGACCCCATCGCATCCAGTGCGAGCCCGTTGGTCCCCGAGTCTTCTAGAGCGACCGAGAGGCCCTGTTCTGCTGATGCAGTGGGCGCGGGGGAGTATCGCAGAATTCGCGAAGGAAAGCCTGGCGTGGTTCGGAAGTCCGAAAAGTACAAGACCCCGTCGAGCCAAACGGGTCCCTCGTACAAGTGAAACTCGTCGTCCTTCGGATCGAGCGCGGTGGGTTGAGTATTCGGGATCAGACTGGCGCGTACCTCACCTGCGACTGGCGGGGGAAAGTCGCTTCCCGAACAAACCTGAGCGGCCAAGCCTTTCCAAACGGGATTCGTCTCGACGACCTCTTCACTTGGGGCGTCTACCTGGGGTGCTTGGTTCGGTTCGACGGCGACCTGCGCGCTCGGCGACGGCTCTTGCGGCTCCGTCACTTGCCGCTGCGGACAACAGGAACAAACGGCGAGCAGTGCGACGTAGGATGCGAATTTCATGGGGCCCGAATACCACGAAGGTGGGCGGCGCCAATAGCCAGGACGCGTCCCAAGTCAGATCAGCATTCAGCCCTTCGCGGCAAAGAACACTGCTTGGCTCGCTTCACGGACCTTTTCCAAGGCCTTGCGCGCAGCTTCGAAGTCGTCTTTTGCGGTTCGTAGGCATTTCTCCGCACGCTTCTTCGCGCTCTCGTTCGAATCGAACGCGTCCTCCGCGGATTCGAACGCACTTTGAAGGCCCCCCGACGCGCGTTCCAATGATGGCCTCATGCCCTCGTCAGCTTCGAGCAGGACTGCGGCCCCCTTCGCCAAAGCAGCCTTGAGCTTGTCGCCCGCGCCTTCGGTCGTGGAGTTGTAAACCTGAATGTCGACGTTCCCTGCGAGACAGTTGACCTGTTTGCTCATCTGAGCACTACACAATGCGCCGCACTCGGGAACCATCTCAGGTGGAGCTAACACGCCGCCGCAACGCTCGGCCGTCAGTGGTTCACTACACGTGCCGTTGCAGATGCCACTACATTGCCGTTTCTTGGAATCGGATAGGCAGGCCCCTGCACACTTTCCCTTGCAGGTTCCACCGCAACTTCCGTTGGCGTCCTTGCTGCATTTGCCCTCACACACGCCGTCACACGTTCCCGAAGAGCTGTTGCCATCACACGTGCCATTGCAGCGACCGCCACACTTGCCATGGAACTCCTCGTCGCAACCTCCACGGCACACTCCACGACAGTGCCCCGAACACTCGTCGCTATGCGAAGCCACACACGTTCCTGTGCACTTGGCATCACACCGCCCCGACACGGAGTCGGGGTCGCACCTCGTCCCGCTACCATCTGGCGGCAAGTTCGAGTCACACTCACGCAAGCAACGTGAATGCTCCGACAGGCTGGTCGTGCACATCGGAACTTGAGGGTAGATCAAAAATACGATCCCATTCTCTTCACGGTTCGACTTCACTCGCGCGGCCGCGGCACTACAAACCGAGAGAGCGCGCTCGCCTGGCGCCAACCCCTCGTCTACCTCCAAGGCTTTCCTACCCAAGTCTCGCCCGATGGCTGCGCAAGCATGGGCAACGTCCTTGTCCAGTTTCTCGACCACTTCCCTCAGGTGAACGGTACCTTCCGTCACCACCCTCATCTTGGTCGCAAGATCCCCCGCCAAGTCGAACTTGGCATCACGAGCCGCACTGAGATCCGACACGCAAGTCAGCGGCTTCTTCGGCTCGACCGGACCCGTTTCCAACAATTCTTCGACGTGCTTACAGCTGGTGGTGAGCGTACCGAGCGACCAAAACGCCAACGACGCAAGAGCCGCATACGACCAAACTGACACCTGTCGGATTCTCGAGATCTTCATCTGTTCTACTTGCTCGTCGAAGGCTGCAGCCGCGTACCAAACGCGTCGACACGAGTCTTGGCGTTTTCTGCGCCGAGGCTCCCTCGACACGAAAATTACCGAAACCCTGAGTCGGCTCTGCCAATTCGTAGTGCGTTCGCGCCGCAGGTGTCCAGCCCCATGCGGCCTCACCTACGCCAATTCCACTCCAGACTTCGTACTCGGAGCCTCGTTTCGCGTCCACTCGCACGCGCTGCTCCCGTTTCGTGGTCCCGTTGCCTTCAACTCCCGAAGCAGCGTGCATCGATGGTCGAAACCCCGATCGCATACGCTATCGAGTAATGCCAGCTCCCACTTCTGTAACGATCATCAGCTACCGCTGCACTACCCCCACACGCTCATCCCGTAAACCCGAAAGCTACACTCCGCCCGACATCCCTCTCGCGAGGCCACTGGCCGCAGCAACCCCTGAGCCCGACCGAATCTGACGGCACGAGAGCCCCTCCCGAGGCGGAAGTGGTCCCGATAGCTCCCGTGAACTTCTCGGCTCCTCCCAAGCCTGCCTAACGCATCGTTCCCGTCCGCAGGCTTTCGCTAACTCACGTCACAACCCCGCCCAGAGCGCCTCTCTCTCGAAGACTACCGTCGAGCCACGGACGCCATCGTTTCGCAGGACGCTGCACGAGCGGCACCTGAGCGGTTCCACCCGTGGTTTTGGCTGCCTCGCCGCGAGCAGCGTAACATCTGAAAACCACAGGAAAAGCTCGATCCCTCGGACGTCGCACCAGCAGTTAGCCGGGTGTGGCGCGCCTCGAGCAGAGTCGTCCGACTTTCGTCGAGGGAACTCTATGAATAAAGTCTAGGGGTGAAGTTCATCGTTCTCCTGCGTCACGGTCACGCAGACGATCACGCCAGCGATTTCTTGCGAGATCTCACTGCGCAGGGGCGACAGGAGGCCGCACGTGCGGGGCGTGAACTTGCTACCGTGCAGCCGCCGATCGAACGGATCGTCAGCTCTGCAGCGGTACGCGCGTCTCGCACGGCCGAGTTGGTCTCCGAACAGATGCAGTCGACCCCTCCTCTCGAGCTACGGCGTGAGCTGTACTTGGCGGAGCCGAGCGAGTGCATCGCGGTCCTGCGCAATCTACCCGACGACGTCAGTTGCGTGTTACTGGTAGGGCACAACCCCACACTGAGCCTGGTGGGACGTGCATGGACGGGAAATCCCGTGAATCTATCCCCCGCTGCTTACGTCAGAACGTCGCGAAACATCGAGCGCTGGAGCGAGCTGTAGATCGCCCCGAGTCACTCAGCCCAGGTTGTTACTCGACGCTGCGGGATCCGAGTGCGCAGCGTCCGACATCGACGCCCCTGAGGCGGTCGGGCTCGGTGCCACAACCGCCGAGACGATCGCGGGCGGCCAGCCCGACGGGCGCGGCATGGTCGTGGGTTGTTCCGTGACCTCCAACTGCGGCGTTACGCCTGACTGCTCGGCGGTTTCCGCGGCCACTTCTGACGAACGCTGAGCACCTAGAGTGTGGGCGAACGCGTTGGCGGGCAGCGGCGGCGGCACCGACGACTTGACCGCAGGCCATTGCCCCGCGTTGGCTTGCGGCGGAAGGTCCTGTACCAGTGGGGTTTCGGCAGCAACGTGCGCCTGTACGAACGGCACCTGCGGCGCGTGCGCCAGCTCGGGCTGCCCAACCTCGCCGCTCGTGTCGTCGGGAGTTCCAGGTGCCACTTCTACGGGCGCTGACTGGGCCCCTGCTTGCGTCGCTCTCGCTCGGAGCGTGCGCAGAATCTCGTAGTCTCGAGTCACGCGACTCAATTGACGTTTGGACTCGATCAGCTCCCGTCGCAGGGTTTGCGTCTCCTGACGTGCCTTGCTCAACTCGTCCGACACCATCGGCGGCGGGGGTTGGCTGTGTTTGACCTCCTCGGTCAAAGTTTCCAAGCGCTGCCGTAAGTTGGCCACCTCCGCACGGCGCTCGTCCAACTCGCGCTGCGCCACCTCTACTTGGGCGGTGAGTTCAATTGCTTCGTCCCGCGCCCGATCTCGGGCATCTTCGAGCTGGCGATGCATCTCGTCGAGCTGAGCTTGTAGCCCAATAGACTCGTCACGCGTGGTTTCGAGCTGCGAGTACAACTCGACTCGCACGTCATCTGCAGCTCGCAAGGCCTCGTCACGCTCCTGCTCCAGCTGCGCGACGACGCGATTCGCTTCGCCCAACTCTTCGTAGGCGGTTTGGAGCAAGCGGCGAAGGTCAGCCTCGCGTTCTTCGTCGTCGACTCGCGACCCGTTTCCAGCTGGCGCTAGGGCACGCTGACGCTCCAGCCCCTGCTTGGCAACCACCAGCTGCTTTTCCAGCGCCTCGACCTTCGCATCCTGCTCTTCCATCAGGTACGCGACGAACTGATCGTGCTCGGCAACGAGGGAGTCACGTGCTCGTTGCGCCTCGTGAGCACTCGATGCAAGTCGTGTCAGGGCAGCATCCCGCTGTTCGGCTAACACGACCAACGCCAAAGCCAGTTGATCCGCAGTGCGTTCAGTCAACTCTCTGTTCGCCTTGCGGATCGAGTCGCTTGCCGCTACCTGGACCGCAAGCGGCGAGTTTGCGGACGCTCCGCTGGCCTGCCCCTGCGAAGTCGCGAGCCCACTCGTGTCCCGTTCGTTGGCTGTCGTGCCCGACGTCTTCCCCTCCAAGCTCGACGGTCGGGGAACGCCAACCTCACGAGCATTACCCTGAGCCACGCCCACACCACCACGACCACTCGCACCACTATCAACGGTCGACGAGGCAACAGTGGGGCGCTCAGCGCTTGCATCAGGACGGGACGTGGTCGACTTGTCTTTAGCTTCGCTCACTTGCTTGGACATCGCACCTCCAGGGTAGCGCAGTACTAACTAGTTCGAAAACGAGAACAGTTAACAGGAAGGATATAGTCACACCGAACGTACAACGCCCGTGGTAGCCCCCGCAGTTCCACTTACCTCGAACATTGTGACGTGGCGGGCGAACCAGTCGCAAGAAAGTCCCACGCGCGCGCCGAAAAAACCGTCTCGAGTGAAGCGCGATGCAGACGCTTCATCGAGCGTGATCGCAAACGACGTCGAACGCCCTACCGTACCCAACGCCATGAACGTTCGCTTGGCCCGCGAATTGCTGAGTGGCGTTTGGAGCGGCTTTGCTCCCACTCGGAGACCTCAACGGAAAACGCTGCGAGGTGTATCGTGACGAGAAACGCAGAGTTCGCGACTCAGCTGAAAAAGCACTGCTTGGCCTGAACTGTCCATCGACTATGCTCGCTTTCGCAGGTCAGCGGAACAGCTCGCGAACAGTCAAACTCGATGGACCATCCGACTACCCGAAATGACGACGCTGAAGTTTGGATGGGCCTAGCGCTGGAGGAAGCCTCTGCTGCAGCGCAGCATGAGGACGTGCCCATTGGCGCGGTGGTCGTCAGAAACGACGGAGTCGTGCTCGCACGAGAGCACAATCGGCGCGAACAACTCGGTGACCCCACAGCGCATGCCGAGATCCTGGCGCTGCGTGCTGCGGCCATCGGGCGTGGCCACTGGCGACTCGACGACTGCACGCTCGTGGTTACCCTCGAGCCTTGTGCGATGTGCGCTGGAGCGCTGGTCAACTCACGGATCTCACGGCTAGTCTACGGAGCCGTCGATATGAAAGCAGGCGGCATCGAGTCGCTCTACGCGCTGGGAAGGGACACGCGACTGAACCACCGATTCGAATCGACGGGTGGCGTGAGGCACGACGAATGCAAAGCGCTGCTTCAGAAGTTCTTCCGCGATTTACGCGCGCGAGGTGAGAAGTGACGACCAGGCCACACACGGCGAAGGTTACCTGTCGATCCGTCTCGATGGGTGTTCACGAGATCGACAGAACCCGACAGGCAAGCTCAGGGACCGGGCGAGTCGAGCGGAAGAACTGGCATTCCTTCCCCCGCCTGCGAACGTTCCTCTAGTTCGTCGAGAGCCTCTTCGCTGAGCAGGTGAGGGACTCCGAACAACACCTCTTGCTCCAAACCCATCGCCAACTCAGCCGCGCTGAGCCGCTGGCGCCCGTGGGCGATGTTCATCAAACGCCGCACGTAGTCACGTCTGAATGGCTTGAGTTGCCCGTTCTGCTGAAAGTACTGCGCCGTGGGGTTCGGCAGAATCGAAGCCAGAAAAAAGCACTGGGCGAGCGACAGTTCGTGCGGCTTCGAGTTGAAGTAGTAATCGGATGCCATCCGAATGCCCCATACGTCGGGGCCAAATTCGATGATGTTGAAGTAGAGCTCCAGGATCTCGTCCTTGCGAAGCTCCTGCTCCAGCAACATCGTGAGGAGCGCCTCTTGTACCTTGCGGGAGAGGTGCTTCTCTCGTGACAGATACAGATTCTTCGCGACCTGCATGCTGATGGTGCTCGCTCCGCGAACGAAGCGCCCGGCCTTGATGTTCTGCTTGATCGACCCCTCGATAGCTTTCTGGTCGAACCCTCGATGAGCCCAAAACCCACCATCTTCAGTCGTCAGCACGGCAACCTCGAGGTATCTGGAAACTTGCCCGTAAGGAGTCCATTCCAGCGTCCCAGGGCCCGTCCACACGAGTAGCGGCTCTCCATCCGTGCCGGGCACGGTCCGTGAGAACGGTTGTTTGAAGCGGTCAGTCGACGCTGAAGACGGGACCTCCAGGATGCGGCAGTCGTTCTGCATCTTCCATTGGGTCTTGGCCTTACCCAGACGTTCGCTGTCGACCACCACCCCTGCCTTCCAGGAGAACGTCCCAGCCAACTTCATACCGCGAAGCAGTGGCACGATGGCTGTCGGCAGGGAGTCGAACATG
Organism: uncultured bacterium; assembly: GCA_965651905.1. Classification (GTDB taxonomy): domain Bacteria; phylum Myxococcota_A; class Polyangia; order Polyangiales; family Polyangiaceae; genus SZUA-265. The sequence goes on from CBFGUG010000047.1 coordinate 10,016, forward strand.
TCCTGACAGGACGCCAGCGGCACTTCGAGGTTGGCGCTCAACGAAAACGTCTGCGCTTCGCGCTTGAGCGAGAGGGCGGCTTTTGCAGAAACCTCGCCCAAGCGCAGCTCCCCCTCACTCAGCTCGAACGACGACCCGTCGAGATTCACCTCGCCCGCTCCATTCCAAGAGAGTGCGATGTCCCGCAACGGTTCGGGCGCGACCTTGGGATGGGCCCAAGTTAGCCGCTGAATCTCCCCAGAAGTCGCGACCTTCGCAACTCGACCGTCCGCGGACAGTTCCCCTTCGAGTTCCAACTCCAGCCGTGCGCCGTCAACCTCACGCAACCCCAAGTCACCGTCTCTGACTCCTAGACGGGAAGGAGCGATCGGGCCTCCTGCAATGCGAATGGCGACGGGCCCTTCGTCGATCGGCGCCGTGATCGCGAAATCCACCAGTTGGGTCCCTGGTCGCGCTGCACCAGCCCCTGGAGAAAAACCGAGGGTGATGCTCTCGGGACCTCGCGCGCCGTGAAGACGCGCGGGCCCGAGATTGAGAACCTCTTCGCCATAGTGCAGTGCCAAGTGAACGCCATCCAGATCGATGGCGCTTTGCTCGGGTAAGCGTCGGGCTATCACCCCGACGAGTTTACGGATAGCCTCCCGCAAGCGGGGACCACGCTCGGGATCGAGGGGGACAGCGCCCTCAGCGTCGACGGGCGGAGCCGTGGCATCGGGCGCGGGCTTGTCGTCAGGAGTCGTGTCCGTGGTCTCTGGGTCGGCATCCGCGTCAGCCTCGGGCGATTCCGTTGCCGTACCGAACAGCAGCGCAATTTTCGTTTCCGCCGCGGAGGCACTGCGCAGCGCGAGCCCGGGTCGGGCGATGGTCGTGTCCACGCCTTTGGCCTCTACACTTCCGCGCGGGTGCTGCATGCGCACGAGATCCGCAAACACATGCACCATCTCACCACTCTGGCTGACTCGAACCCCCCACGCGTTGTGCTGTTCCGTTGCCCCGACCAACCACTGCACGTGAACACCTTCGACGGAAATTGGGAACGGCTCCGACGCGACGGGTGTGTCCGACGGCGTCTCTGCGCGTCTCGCTCTCAGACGTTCCCACCACATCTCGCGGCTACCCGTCAGTTCTACGCGCCCACCATGAACGATAACCTCTCGCACGCCCCCGAAACCGACACGCACCTCGATGAAGTCGAAGTTGGCGTTCGCACCTTCGAAGCCGGGCTTGCTGAGTTTGACACCGCGGAGCCAGATGCGAGTCGGCCTGACCGTGACGTCATCGATGGTCAGCTCGAGACCCCGCTGAGCCGCACGATCTTCGGCCAGACCTCCGACAATCGACGGAAGCGAGAGGATGACGCATGCGGTACCTAGCACCACAGCAATCATCGCTACCAACACAGGGCGCCGACGCATGCTCGGCCAGGGTTTAGCGTCGCCTCAGCGATCTGCCCAGACTTTCGCGCAACGGCAGACGGCGTGGCGCGTTTGCGCACCCCCAACGCGCCTCAGCGACCGAAAGCGGGCGTTCCTTGAACGATTCGCTTGAGTTCCCCAGGGCTGTAGCCGAGCGCTTCCTTGAAGACGCGATGAAACTGCGCGTAGCTGCCGAAGCCAGCAGCGTACGCCGTCTGCGTCAGGTTACGGCGATGCCCGTCGCCATACAGCTCGAAGAAACGCTCGATTCTCCATTGGTTGCGGAATCCAACGAGAGATACCCCTACTTGTTGTCGAAACAGCCGACTGAGCCACGACGGGCTGGCGCCGCACACGTGCGCGAGCTCTTGCATCGAGCCCGTTTCAGGTTGTGTCCGCAGGATGTGCGCCGCTTTCTCGACGGCGGGGTGGACGTCCGTCAGGTGGTCGATGCGCTCCGCCTTCGCTTGCTCACTCCAGGCGAACCGCAGAAGTTGAGCTAGCTCGCTCGCAAATCCCTCCGAGTTCGGCTCCGAGGACTCGAGCTGCTCGAAGTGCGTTTCGAGCCGACGACAACTGAGGCGGGTCATGCTGCTCGATTGACCGCCCTCGGCCAGAACCTTCTGCAGCAACTCGGCGCTCTTTCCCTGGGCGACGCGAGCAGCAAAATCGCCGCTGGCCAGGGCACTCCATGCCGCGAAGTCGTCGGACACGTCGTGCGTCACCAGCTGTTCGGATGGAGCATTCGTCAGCGGGAGCCACAGCATCGTGCCGGGCTCGACGTCGAATACTCGCCCAGGCAAGCTGTACCGAGCTCGCCCTCGCAACCCGAGAACGCACAGCAGGGCTGTTGCGTGGCGCTGGACTTGACCCACCCGAGCAGGAGCCACGACCCGCGTGACCTCGCCGACGGTCAGGCTGGGAGCTGCTTTTGACTGTTCGGCTGACTGAGGCCCTGCCGTGTACTCGTACTGGGCAACGGAGGGGTGGAACGGGTTGGCGACGATCGACATAGGCAGACGATGTTATGGTCACTGCCACCCCCGAAACCTGGCGGGCCCTGTTACAATGTCCGCACCAGCTTCAACTTCCCGAGCTCACGGTAGAAAATCCTCCCTTTGGGGAGGATAATTCGCACGGAATTGTCGCCCCCGGCCATGAGAGCCCCCGCGCGATGTCTTATTCACAGCTCATCCACAGCCTGTGAGTATCCACTGAGACTGGCCGCAGCACGACCTCGGAGAACATACGCCCAGTGGATCCCGTGGAAGCAGTAGGTCTGTTCGTCGCGTCAGCGTTGGCTGGCGCCATGAACGCGATTGCAGGCGGAGGCACTCTCTTGACGTTTCCCGCCGCGATGGCGGTGGCAGGTCTTTCAGCGAGGGTCGCCAGTGCCACCAGCACGGTAGCCTTGGCGCCAGGAGCATTTGCGGCAGCGTGGTCCTACCGAAAGCAACTGACCAATGGCAGGAAGCTGACGTTGGTGGTGGTGGTCCCAGCCGGCATTGGCGGCCTGATGGGCGCGACCTTGTTGAAGCGCTTCGGCGACGATCACTTCGAAGCGATCGTGCCGTGGATGGTACTTCTGGCGACAGCCGCCATTGCCGCGCGGGAGCTCATCGCGCGAAGGCTCGCGCGACGGCGATCGAGCGTCACGAGTCGCCCCGCAGCCGGCGGGGCCGCTCAAACCGAAGGCACACCAGGTCAAGGTCGCTTGGGTTGGTTGGCGCTCGTCGTTTGGGCGTTGGCCGTCTACGGTGGCTACTTCGGTGCGGGGATGAGCATCGTGCTGCTGTCCGTGCTCTCGCTTTGGGGCCTGGAGTTGTTGCAAGCCAACGCCATCAAGACCCTGGCGCTCGGCTGGCTGAACTTGGTCGCAGCCATGTACTTTCTTGTGAGCGGGCTGGCCGATGTCCACGCGGCGAGCGTGATGGCTCTGGGGGCAATCGCGGGTGGAGCCGGCGGCGCGCATTTGGCGCAACGAGTGAGTCCAGGCTCGGTTCGCGCGCTGGTCGTCATCATCGGTGTCACCGTGAGCGTCGTGCTTGCGTACCGTCAGTTGAACGCCTAAAGCCCGACCTGAATGAACCCACAGCCCATCCGAGATCTGGACCAGCTGACGCAGCTGTTTCGCCGAAGCGAGAAGCCGCGGACAGAGTGGCGCATCGGATTGGAAGCGGAGAAGTTCGGGGTGGACCGCCGCACGGGCCAGCCCCTCAGCTACCTCGGGGAGCGCGGGGTTTCGGGAATCTACGAGTGGCTGAGCCAAGAGTTCGACTGGCAACCTCAACGAGAAACCGAAAACGGCCCGCTGATCGCCTTACGTCGGCAAGCTAGCTCGCTGACGCTCGAGCCTGGGGGGCAGGTTGAACTGTCCGGGAGCCCCCTCCCAACCGTGCACCAAGTCGCCGCGGAGTTCGAGACGCACATTGCCGAGTTGGCTGCCGTGACAGAACGCTTCGACGTGAGCTTCATCCACACGGGGTTTCACCCTACGGCCACACTCGAGGAGTTGCCGTGGGTGCCAAAGCGACGCTATCCGATCATGCGCCGCTATCTGCCGAGCCAGGGCCGACGTGCGCTCGACATGATGCAGCGAACGGCCACCGTACAGGTCAACCTGGACTACGCGAGCGAACGTGACGCACTCGACAAGATGCTCATACTGCTGCGCCTCACACCTCTGCTGCAGGCGATGACGGTCAACGCACCGTTCATCGAGGGGCGTCGCAGCGAGCGGTTGAGTGAACGTCAGGACGTGTGGCTGCACATGGACCCTCGGCGCTCTGGATTGTTACTCGCGCTCTGGGACAAGCCCGAAGCCACGTATTCGGACTACGTCGACTGGGCGCTCGACGCGGGCATGTTCTTGTTCGTCAGAGACGGCGCGATCGTCGAAAACACGGGGCAGACCTTTCGCGAGTTCATCACCCACGGTTTTCAGGGGCACCAAGCGACAGAGGCAGACTGGCAGCTCCACCTGGGGACGCTCTTTCCCGAAGTGAGGCTCAAGAGCACGTTGGAGATCCGTTGCTGTGACAGTTTGCCTCCGCGTCTGGCGCTGGCGGTGCCTGCGCTGCTGACTGGCATCACCTACGACGAGGGCAGTCTCGATCAAGCCCGGGAACTCGCCGCTCGAATCGCCTCCGAAGACGTAGTGGCCCTGCAACGGGATGTATCACTAAGCGGCGTCCGAGCGAGCTACCGAGGCGAACCCATCGCGGCGTCTTGTATGAGCCTCCTGGAAATTGCGAAACGGGGTTTGGAAGCCAGAGCGGCATACGATGACACAGGTCGTGACGAGTCTCGCTATCTAGACCCGCTGCTGGCTCTGGTCGACGCCGGCCTCAGCCCAGCCGACGACGCGCTGACGCGAGTCGGGCATTTCGAACGACTCGCCGTTTCCGACCTCGAACGACTGCAGTAGCGGGCAAGCGCGGGGGCCACGAAGTTCGCTTCCGAACGCACTGCGGGATAGGCTGTGGCCGTGAGCCTGGCGCAGCGCATTCTGCTCTCCATCAGCGTGGTCGTCATCCTGGCGACCGTGGCGATGAGCCTGGCTGTTCGACGCGCGTGGGAGTCGACTGCCGTGGAACAGTTCACGACCGCGTTCGATGCAGCCACCGCACGCCTGCACGAGCAGTTGGAGGACGAAGTCGGCCAATTGCCGCGACAGCTGGAACCACTGTGCGCGCACGCGCAAATGGTCGACTCGACACTCACGGCGCTCGAAGCAGGTCGTCTGGACCGGGAACGCAAGTACGCACTGAGTCTGCTCGTGCCCGCCACGAAGCGCGGGTTCAACTTCGATCAGCTGATACTCCTCACCGACGAAGGTGAAGTTCTGGGCGCGGATGAGCCCGCACAGGTAGGCACCAAGAGCCCGCAACTCGCGCAACGCGTAAAGGAACCTGGAGGAACGAGGATCGAGCGTGCTCCAGACGGCTGGGCACTGGAAGCGAGCTGTAACAAACGAGGCCGCGAGCGCTCGGTGGGACTCATCGCAACCAAGTCATTGCAAGTGATCTTGGCGCGAGTGGGAGCCACCCACGGGCTGCGTCTATCACACGAAGCTCCCACCGATCGTCCCCCCGCGTTCATCAGGACGCTCGCGGTACCAGCCCTCGGCAACGCGGAGATTTTCGCCAGCCCAGCGCAGCTGCAGGTCGACGACGCAGTCGCCAAACTCAATCAACAGATTCTCCAATCTGGAGCGGTCGTGCTCGCGATTGCGTTGGCACTCGGGTTTTGGTTCGCGCGACGTCTCGCGCGTCCCATCGTGTCGATGTCGGAGCAGGCGCGACGCGCCATCGAAGGCAGCGTGGAACCGATCCGCGCCACGGGCGGCGTGGAGCTACGGCAGTTTGCGAACTCGTTCAACAAGGCGCTCGAGGACCTGGCTAAGTTACGAAGGCGCTTGGCCGCCACGGAGCGCGTTGCCGCACAACGTGAAATCGCTCGCCGCGTTGCCCACGAGATCAAAAATCCCCTGGCGCCGATTCGGGCAGCGATGGAGACGCTCCGACGTTTGCGACGTCGCAACGACCCAGCGTTCGACGAGTACTTCAGTGAGGCCACGCAAACCGTGCTCGACGAGGTGCAGCGCATCGCCACCATCGTGCGCGAATTCACCGAGTTCGCGCGGCTGCCTCCGCCACGCCCCGCGTGGTTCGACTTCGACCAGATGCTGCGCGGCGTGGTCACCCTCCACCAAACCGAGAAGACGCGGATGGAAGTCGTGTCACCTGGCGCGTGTAACGTGCGCGCGGACCGCGATCAGTGCGTGCAGGTAGTGACCAACCTGCTCCAGAACGCGCTCGACGCGGTTTCGGAAGTCGCAGAGCCGCACGTCCGCATTCACCTCGAGCTGTCCACCGAGCAACTCGAGTTGCGCATCGAAGACAACGGTCCGGGGCTGTCAGCGCAAGTGTCGGACAAGGTGTTCAAACCCTACGTGACAACCAAGAGCGAAGGCACGGGATTGGGCTTGTCGATCGTGCAGCGCATCGTGATTGAACACGAGGGCGAGGTGCGTGTGGGTGGTTCCGAGTTGGGAGGCGCGGAGTTCTGCGTCAGATTGCCGGTCGACGGGCCCGGACCATCCAGCGAAACCAGCCATGACTCCGAGTGGGAGAGATGAATGCGCCTGTCCGCCTCGCGAGGTTCACACGAACGACGGCAGCGCCGCCCGCTCTTACTCAAGCGACCGGGTTCCGAGGGACTCGCCTTCGAGCGTGGCTGCACCCCGATCAGCGGCGCGCCTCGTCACTCGAACACTTCAGTATGCTCCACCCCTCGTGCCTTGCTGGCCGGGCGCATCGACGCCCTAGGGGCACGAGTTACTTCGGATCGGGTCCCAACCACCACGCGGCCCTTGGCAGCAGCCAAGTTGCTGGTACGGTTTCGGCTGTGAGAGGGACGGAGGCACACGATAAACTGCGCGACCAGGCGTGCCGTAGCCAACGTTCAACCGGGCCGACATGAATCAGAACTCGATACGCATACTTGCCGCGATTCTGCTGCCGATGATCGGCGCGCTGGTCTTGATCAGCGTAAACCCAGCTCACAACGTGGCAGCTGGGCTGATGGCGGCGCTCGCCCTGGCGTCGGTTTGGATCGTCGCAACGAACCCAGGTCAGACGGGCTATTGGTCAGGACTCAAAGAAGCGCTGTCGGGAGTCAAACGCGGGCAAGCGCCCAAGTCGGCTCCTGAAGACGCGCCGCGCACCATTCAAAAAGCGTGGGAAGAAGTCGAAGTTCTGTACGAGGAACTGATGACTTTACGCTCGCGTCTGGCAGATCAGGCGGGCGCTACCAGCATGGACAGCGCGCACGCCGAGCGCCTGCAGAACGTGCAGCAGGAGCTGTCCGAAGCGCTAGCCAGCTTGGACACCGTCTGTGCGCGACAACAGTCTGCGGGAGCGGCAGCGCAGAAGTGTATCGAAGAGATGACCACTGCGTTGGGTGGGATCGCCGAACGCACCGAAACGCTGGCGGGCAGCGCGGACGAGGGCGGCTCCGCCATCCTGCAGATGACGGCCACGAACGATCAGATGGCGGAGAACATCGGCGATCTGGGAGCCAGCGTGCGCGAGAGCGTGGCGTCGATCGAAGAGATGACGTTCTCCATCAAGGAGGTCGCGAAGAACGTCGACGCGCTGTCACTCACTGCCGAAGAGACCAGCTCGAGCATGAACGAGATGGACGTCAGCATCGATCAGGTGCAGTCGAACGCCAACGAGACAGCACGCCTCTCGGAGGAAGTCGCGCGCGACGCGGAAACGGGCGCGGAAGCCATCCTCAAGACCATTGGTGAGATCTATCGCATCAAGGAAAGCAGTCAGGAGGCGGTCAGCGTGATCTCGAACCTCGGTTCGAGGATCGACGCGATTGGTCAAATACTCAACGTGATCGACGATGTCGCTGAGCAGACCAACCTGCTGGCGCTCAACGCCGCAATCATCGCCGCACAAGCGGGTGAACACGGCAAAGGTTTTGCGGTCGTTGCCGACGAGATCAAAGACCTGGCGGAGAGAGCGGGGGCGAGCACCAAAGAGATCGCCGACCTGATTAAGACGATTCAGAGCGAGAGCCGTAACGCCATCCAGGCGGTGGAGCGCGGCGCCCAAAACGTCGACCGCGGCGTGCAAGTGTCGAACGGCGCGGAACGAGCACTGAAGAAGATTCTCGAAAGCTCCCAGAAGAGCACGAACATGGTTCGCGCGATCGCGCGGGCCACGGTCGAGCAAGCCAAAGGTAGCCGCCAGGTCACCGACTCCATCGGGCGCATTGCCGAAACCGTGCAGCAGATCGCCGCAGCAACCGCAGAACAGGCACGAGGCTCGGAGTTGATCATGAGTAGCGGCGAGAAGATGCGCGCCATCGCCCAACAAGTCGAACGCTCGAGCCAGGAACAATCACGCGGCGGTCGACAGATCACCCACGCCATCGAGCAGATCACGACCACCGTCCAGCAGCTGAACGAAGGCAACCGCCTGCGGCGTTCGGAGAGCGAAAACGCCCTGGCGGCCCTGAGCGACGTCGTGCGCACGATCAGCGAGCAGCGCGACGCGGTTCAGCACCTGAACGGAGCCCTAGCTTCACTGCAAACGCTCGTGGGCGAGGTCGACGCCAGCGCCAAACCCGAACGCAAAGCGTGATGCCCAGCTAGTCGCTGTGGGCCGCTGGGCAACGCTCGTTGCCCGTCGTCGCGACGAACATTTCGTAGTCTCCGACGGGGACCGACTCGGGAACCACTACTTCCCCAGCGAAACGTCCCGAGGCGTCGGTGACCAGCACACCTAGTGGTCGGGAGGATCCCGACGCGCCCCGCAACATCACGTTGACGCGCAGCAGCGAACAGTCCTCGCCACCTCGTATTCGGCCCCGCACCGCGACGCGACCACCACGCAGCGCCTCGCGCACTTCCGCACTGAGTGCGACAGTCGCTTTCGCCGCGGCGTCTTCAGTCGCTTGCTCGGCTTGTGCTGTCGGGACTGGCACTTCGAGCGCGGTGGCGGAAGGCATGGCCTCGGCGCTGGGTGACGCGGACGATGGCTCAGCTGGTGCGGCAACATCCGCGTCAGACTCGGTATGATCGTCGCTCGGCCCGCTCGACGTTGGGCTGTCGTCAGCCGCAGAGGCAGCATTTCCCCCCGCCCCAGAGCTTTGGCCTAGTGCCTGGTTCACCATGTCCTGGCCCGATTCACTGCTACTCGGCCATTGAAAAGGATCCGTCGGCAACACGTGCGGCACGTCGAGTTGGCCGCCCAACTGCACGTCCCCCGCTGCGCCTCCCAAGTCGATTCGGTGCCACAGAGCGCCGTCGAACACCTCGACCCAGGCGTGCGCTTCGTTGTGAACGAAACGATTGGGCAGCCCGAGCGCAAACGCGGTGACGGCAAAAGCGAAGGAACGATGACGGCAGACCCCTCGCTGACTGAGCGCGATCGACTCGTACAGCTCGGCACCCGAAAGTGTCGACTGCTGCTCGGACGGCGCGAAGTCGCGAAAGTACGCAACGAGACGCTCCACCGCATCGGGCGGAGACACGGCCTGACTCAGTTCGAGTCGCGAAAGCACTGGGGCGGCGTGCCGAACCAAATCATCGGGCAACGGTGGCAAGGCACGAGCCAAGGTCGCCCACGACACGTCCGCAAACGTGCTGCCGAACACTCGACGGTCGACAGAAAGATGGAGCGTGAGCTCTGCCGAGCTGCCCCCGTCACCGCGAACGAACCAATTCTCCGCACTATCGGCAACGATCTGAAAGTCCCCACGAGGCTGTAGCTTGGCGCCGACCACACGCGTCATCGGTCCGACTGAAGGGATCCGAAACGGCTCGCGCCCCAGGGTCACTGGAATTACGGCGAGGAACTGGTCGTCGGCGGCGCGAGTCTTGGATGCCAGCGAGATGGGCACCAGAGACTTGTCCGCCACGACGAGCTCCAACGCGTCGTTGACCGAATCGTACGCATGCAAGCGCTTGAACGGCGGAATCGAAGGGACGAACGGGTCGCTGTAACCGACGCGGTCGGGTCGCGACGTGTTGCCGTCGAGTGAGTACTTTTCAGCGTCCGCGCTCGCGTGTGGCCCGGAGCCGCCACTGGAACGCGTGGAAGGCGACTGGACCACATTCGCTGGTGCTGCGGCTTCTTCACTCGCTGTTTCCTGAGCGGCGTCGGTGCCCTCGGCTGGTGGCGGGGTCGCGTCAGGATCGAAGTACTCGTGCAGGATGGGTTCAGCTGCCAGCACGCCCGCGGCCAGCACACCTACAACCACAACCGCGGCAAAAACGCGACGACCGAGCACGACGATCACTCTAAGGCACTTCCGAGGAAGGTCGACGCCCAAATGCCGAGCTCGACCCCCAACCGAGATGCGGACAAACAAACCCCGCACCGCCCTGGACGCTTGGGGTCGCCTGGCTGGCCCGACCTCTTCCAGATTGACGCGAATTGGCAACCCGCGCGGGGTTCCCCGAAGAAAGACCGTTCGTGAATTGCGCTGGCTCATTTAGCTCATCTAGGATCCGGCCATGACCGCATCCCTCGACCAGCAGCTGCAGGATCTGCCAGCAGAAACTCGAAGAACTCTCGACGCGTACGGCTTCGACCAGCCACGTCTGATCGAGTTGGCGGGCAGGCTGAGGGGTGACGTCGAACACTCCAACGTGGTCGAGGGAAAGGTCACGCCGTGTGACGCATCCGACATCAGCCAGTTGCCCGCTCCCCAATCGGACGAAGCCCGTCAGCTGGAAGCGGCAGGTATGGAGGCATTGCGCAATGGCGAGTGCGCCATGGTCGTGATGGCGGGCGGCATGGCAACGCGCATGGGAGGCATCGTCAAGGCCCTCGCAGAAGCACTACCAGGTCAGCGTTTCTTGGATCTTCGTTTGGCTGAGGCCGCCACCCTCGAACGTCGTTGCGGGCGCCGCGTGCCATTGTGGTTGATGACCAGTCACGCTACCGACGAAGCGATTCGCGAGGCGCTGGGCACGCGTTACGACGACTTCTACGCGGCAACTTTTCCCCAGTTCGTCAGTGTTCGCCTGACGCCCGAAGGCAACGTGTTTCGCGATCCGAATACGAACGAGCCGAGCTTGTCGTCTCCAGGTCACGGCGACTTGCCCGATGCACTCAAAGCCAGCGGCCTGTTGCAACGTTTCGTCGACGACGGGGGCAAGATGGTGATGGTCACCAACATCGACAACCTAGGCGCTAGCCTGGATCCGATGATCATCGGCTTTCACCTAGCTCACGGCAAGCCAGTCACTTGTGAGGTGGTGGACAAGCTGGGAAGCGACAAAGGCGGCGTCCCCGTGCGCTTGGACGACCACGCCGTGGTTTTGGAAGAGTTCCGCATTCCCGAGACCTTCGATCCGTCCCAAGTGCGCGTCTTCAGTACCAACACGCTGCATCTGGACGCCAAGGCGTTGCTCGAACTGAAAATGGACTGGACCTACTTCACGGTGCAAAAGAACGTTAACGGAAAACCCGCCATTCAGTTCGAACGACTGATAAACGAGCTCACCAGCGAGCTACCGACTCACTACCTGCACGCACCACGCGTCGGCGAAGCGTCTCGCTTTCTACCCGTGAAGGACCCCGAGGAGCTCGAGCGGCGGCAAGGTGAAATCACCCTGGTGGCGAGGAACAGGGGAATGATCGAATGAGCTTCCCGCGCGTTGCCCCGCCGCTCAGGTTGGGCCTAGCGCTATCGCTGCTGACGTCGCTGGCTCTGGGCCAGCCAGTGATCGATCGCCCCGTACGCCTGCCCGAACTCGGCCGCACCGTGGCCAGCGCGGACGACTCCACTGCGATCCGCATCAACCCTGCGAATCTGTCGTTCACACCCGACAGTGAGCTACGCTGGAGCAGCGTTTACCTCGAAGAAGCACTCGATGCACCCTGGCAAGGTCACGCGATTTCCGCGTCGACAGGTCTGCCGTTCCTGAGACTCTCCACGGGTATTCGACTCGATTTGCTGAGCCCGCCCGCTGGTGCGGGGCCGCTATTAGCCAACTACCAGTGGCTGACGTGGGCATTAGCCTTGCGCACGGGTTCGAGCAGCGCGCTTGGTTTCAGTGTGCAGGGCAGTTTCTCGGAGAGCCCCTTCGCCGACGACCTGACGGGGATCTCGCTGGGCTATTCGGTCCGCCCGTTCGAACAACTCGGCATTTCGGTGGTCGCCCACGACCTCAACAGTCCTCGCAACAACTTCTACGAACTCAACCGCTCGTATGACGCCGCCGCCAGCATTCGTCCGCTGGGCACACGTGCGATAGAGCTCGGCCTCGAGAGCAACTACGTCGAGGTGGACGACGTTTGGACGCCCCGCGCCGTGCTCGGCGTCGACGTACCGTACGTCGGACGCGTACGGGGCGACGTCGCGATCAGCGACCCGACGCGAGAGAGCCAACGAAGCTGGCTCGCGTCTGCGGGGCTTTCGTTCTACTTGAACGGCATGGGTGGCTCGTCCGAAGCCAGCGCAGGCGCGCTGACGGGGACGAGCCTCGGAGGGGATGCCTCGTACAATCCGTACACGAGCTTTGCGATCCGCGGGTTTCGCGAACCCACGGGAGTCGAACCCAAGCGATACGGGATTCGCATTCGGCTCGAAAGCACGCCAGGCAACCGTGTGCACATCGCGTTCTTGAGGCAACTCTGGTCCTTGGCGAAAGAGCCCAACGTCGATGCCGTGGTGTTCGAACTGCGTGACGCTCCCGCATCCAGTCTCGCGCGCATTCAAGAGTTGCGAGACGCCGTGTTCGAGTTGCGCCGCGCAGGTAAACGCACCTTGTGCCACCTGGAAGACGGCAACGGAGCGGCCATGTACTTCTGCGCCGCCACCAACAAGACCTACGTCAACCCGGCGGGTGGTTTGCGCTTCACGGGGCTGCGCTCCCAACACTTGTACTTCGCTGGCCTGCTGAAGAAACTGGGTGTGCGCGCGGAGTTCATCCGCATCGGCGCACACAAGAGTGCTCCTGAGCAATTCACGAACAAGCGTTCCAGCGACACCGCACGTGGCGACAAGATCGACCTGCTGCAGCAGTATGAACGTCACTTCGTGGAGGGTCTCGCGCTGGGTCGCAACCTGTCGATCGAACAAGTACGGAGCCGTCTACGCAGTGCTCCGTTCACGGCCCCCGAGGCCGCCGAGCAGAACTTCGTCGATGGCTTGGCGTTCGACGACCAGGTGCAGAAGAAACTGAACGCCCTGACTGGTCGGAAGACTCCGCTACGCGCGGACAAGCGGCACCGCAAAGCGCCAGAAGCCTTCAATGACGACGAGTATGTCGCCTTGATTCACATCGACGGCGACCTAGTGGACGGACGTAGTCGTTCAATCCCGTTCTTAGGCATGGGCGTGACGGGCTCTTACACGATCGCGGAAACGCTCAAAGCCGTCCGCGAGAACTCCAAGTTCAAAGCGGTGGTGTTACGTGTCGACAGCCCAGGTGGCTCGTCGATGGCTTCCGACGTGATCTGGCGAGAGGTCAAACTCACCGCGAAGGTGAAACCGGTCGTCGTCAGCATGGGCACGGTCGCAGCGAGCGGCGGGTACTACGTGGCTGCTCCAGCAACCCGCATCTTTGCCAACCCGCTCAGCGTCACGGGTAGCATCGGCGTGTTCTACGGCAAGGCCGACCTCTCGGAGTTGCTCACGCGTATCGGCGTGGACGTGGAGGTCTACAAAACGCAATCGAGCGCAGACGCCGAGTCGTTCTATCGCCCATTCACCGAAGACGAGCGTACGGAGCTCAAGCGCCGCGTGAAACAATTTTATGGCGTGTTCCTTCAGCGAGTTTCGAGCGGACGCGACATGACGAAAGAGGCGGTCGACGCGGTTGGACAGGGCCGTGTGTGGACGGGCGAGCAAGCCCTGGCGCATGGCTTGGTCGACGAACTGGGCGGGTTGCGCCAAGCGCTCGACTACGCGCGCGACCAGGCTGGATTGGATGCAGACGCGCCCATCATCGAGCTGCCAATCATTCACACTTCGCTCATCTCGCGTTTGCTCGGCGTACAAGGCCTGAAAGAGAGCTTGCTGGAAGCCCCCATGCCCCCAGGGTTTACGAAGACCCTACGAGCGCTGGGGCCATTCGTGATCCACCCTCCTGACAAGCCGATGGCGCGCCTCGACTTCACACTCGACGAGTTCGAATGAGCACGGTCACGTTCGAACGGCTGAGCGTAGAGTTCGACGGACAGCAGCTCGAAGGACTGAACTTCAGCTCCAGCGCTCGACGCATCGGCCTGGTCGGCGGTTGGACACCGCTGTTCGCGTTGTTGACTGGAAAGGCGAGAGCGCGCAACGGGCGCGTGACCGTAAGCGGTTTGGACGCGCGTCGCGCCGTGACCCAGGGCGAACTCGGCGTCGCGGACCCGGCTTGCCCGCTACCCACCGACATGAAGCTGCGAGACTGGCTCACGCTCAGCCTCCGCTTGGCGGGTCAGTCCGTGAGCGTGGCGTCAGTGAACGTGGAGCGCACCCTCGAGCAGCTGGGGCTGCAGCACTTGGGTCGTTACGCGCTCGGCGCTTTGCCTGTTGATGCTCAATATGCAGCCAGGGTTGCGTCAGCTTGCTGCACCCAGCCCAACTCCCTGGTTTTGCCTCCCCCGCCATGGAGCGCCAGTAGCCGCCAAAGTGACAGCACGCTCTTGGACCGCGCCGCGCTCGGCGCTCGCAAGCCTATCGAATCAGCTGAGTACGCCGACCCCGCCGAGTCGAGCGCGCGCCAGTTGCTGGTGCACTGTGACCCCACATCCCAACCAGAACTTTTCTTGTCGTGCGACATAGCCCTGGTCGCCGAAGAGACCGGCTGTACGTCGCTTGCCCCGCGCGAGCTCTCCCAAACTGGCCGGCCCTATCAGCTGATCGCCCTCGACAACGGGCCTGCGCTAGCTGCCCAGCTCGAGGAACACGGAGCCCGAGTGGTGACCTTTCGCGGCGCGCTCGAGCTCTGGGTCACGTTGCCGCCCGGCGTGGGTACCGATCTTTTGGTGCGGGCCGCGCTGGAAACGAACGCTCCGCTGGCCCGGATGACGCCACTGCTGATGAGCGGCGCGGCAGCCCCTTGACTTTGCGGGCAAGCTGCTGAATTCGGTCGAACCAGACGTCGGATTACGGAACACCCATCCCTCCCATGACCATGAGTGATTCGAGACTTGCCCTGGCGAGCGCGCGTCGAGTCGTCGTTAAAGTCGGCTCGCGGCTGCTCGCCACCTACCCCAATCTGATCGCAGGTCTAGCGCAGCAGTTGAGCGACGCGACCAGCGACGTTTCGCGGCAATTCTTGATCGTGTCGAGCGGCGCGGTGTCGCTCGGCACCCGAGCGTTGGGCTACACCAAACGCCCCACTCAGATCGCCAAACTGCAAGCGGCCGCGGCGGCTGGCCAAGTGGAGTTGATGCGCCGCTACGCGGAAGCGTTTGCCCCCCACGGGAAAACGGTCGCACAAGTCCTGATCACACATTCGGACCTTGCCAGCCGACGTCGCATGACGAACGCACAACAAGCGATCAGCGCGATGTTCGACGCGGGCGCTATCCCAGTGGTCAACGAAAACGACACCGTCTCCACCGAAGAGATCGCGTTCGGGGACAACGATCAGATGGCTTCCCACGTGGTACCGCTCGTGCAGGCCGACTTACTCCTACTGCTGACCGACGTGGATGGCGTCCTCGATCCCAACAACCAGCGAATCGCCGTGATGGATCGAGACAGTGTGATGGCTCAACTCGAAAACACCAACGCACACGGCACAGGTGGAATGCAGAGTAAGGTGAACGCGGCTTTCCGAGCCAGCCACTCGGGCGCTGCAGTCGTGATCGGCTCGGGCGTCGAATCCGACTCGATCTTACGCATCTTGCGCGGTGACGACGTCGGAACGCTATTTCTCCCGCACGCCAGCGCGCTGCGCGCTCGCCAACATTGGATCGCGTACACGCTCAAGCCGCGCGGAGACATCTTGATCAACGCGGGCGCAGCCAAGGCATTGCGTGAGGACGGCAGCAGCTTGCTACCCGTCGGCGTGATCGGCGTCAGTGGGCGCTTCAGTCGCGGAGACGCAGTTCGAATGCTCACACCCGACGGCGCAGAGGTTGGCCGAGGCCTATCACGGCTAGGTGTACTGGAAGTTGCGCGCATGGCTGGTCGCCCAAGCGAAGAATTGGCCACTGTGGTTGGAAGCTTGGATACCGTCGTCGTGCACCGCGACGACATGGTGATCAGCGGCTGAGCAACAAAAGCCGGCAAATGCCGACGACACCACGTTGCTCCGATACAGCAACCCGCGCACGCGACCTGAGCGATTCGGTGCGAACGCTCGACTTTGTGCAAGGCTCGTCCAAGATCACGTGTACCGAGCGTGTCGGAACAAACTGGCGCTCACGTTGTCTGGACGTAATTGGTGGCTGCAGAACCCCAAACGCACGATGTCGTCCTTCCGAAACCGGAAGCTTTCCCAACTTGGGTGCGACGTGGTGCGCGTCATGACTCGTGGCGTCGTGTGCGTTTGGGTACCGTCGTGTGCGCGGTCGCCGCGAGCCTTCTGGGCTGTGGTGTTTGGCCGAGTTCAGCCTGGCCAAACAAACCCAGAGCTCAAAAACCCGTCCCCGCGTCGATTTCGGATCCAGCACCGCCCGAGTTGGGCTTCATCGACAGCGAGCTCGTCGATGACGCCATCGTGCGCTTGACCACCTCACACGTTGCCTGCACGGGCACACTGATCGCCCCGAAGCTCGTACTGACCGCGCATCACTGCGTGGCAGAGCGAGATGAATTCGGCGAGTTCCTCAGCCGAGACGTCGACCCTTCGGAGATTCACGTCGAGTTGGGCGGCGACTTCTTGCCCTGGGCCGAAGTGGGCGTGGAGTACATCGTCGCGCCGCCCTGTGGTTACGCCGCTGGCGTAGGAGACATCGCGGTACTGGTCCTCAACCAAGAGCTGGAAGGTGTGGCGCTGAAGGAAGTCCGTCTGGACGAACCGCCCCAGGTTGGCGACACCATCGCGCCCAGCGGCTTCGGGCAGTGTGCGGACTCGGAGCAGGGAGTGCGGCGTCACTCACGCGAGGGCGGCAACGTCGAGAACGTGTACGCCTCGCGAATGAGAGCCCAAGCGGCAGTGTGCCCGGGCGACTCGGGCGGCCCTGGTGTCGACTCCAAGAACCGAGTCGTGGGTGTAGTATCGGCCTCCGCCATGGACCGCCATGAAAAAACTAGAAACGTCACGGAGTTCACGCGGGTGGATCACTTCCGCGAGGTGTTCGCGAACGGTTTGAGGTTGGCGGAAGGCGAGAACGCAGCAGAGCTTCCACCCTTGAGCTGCCCAGAAGAATAGTGCGTCGGGCGGTTTGCGTGGGTCGTTTGCGATCTCCGCCCGAGCCCCGCTGAACACCAGCAAGTCACGTCTGGTGTTTTGCGTCGGCAGCCGAATTCACAGTAGGGTTGTAGCGTGGATAAGGTCTACAGACTGCTCGCTTGGGTGATCGTCATCGCGGGCGTCCTCATCGGCATTCTGCGCATAACGGCAATACGCTGGTGGCAGGTTCCGCCTACGGACCAGGAACTCGGGGCTTCACTTGGGCCAACCCTCCGCGCGGGGGACTGGGTACTGCTTTGGAGACTCACACAACCGTCGCTCGGCGATCTAGTGGTGTGCCCCGATCCCGACGATGCCTCGAACGTCGTGATGGGACGGGTGGCGGCGCAAGCGGGTGATCAAGTGACCATCCACGGGCAGAAAGTGCTCGTGAACGACGAGACGTTCGACATCGAGTTCAACTGCACGGATCGAATGTTCAGCATGCTCAACCCCGAGACGATGAAGGAAGTCGAGGTGTTTTGCGACATGGAGAACATCGACGGAGTCCTCCACAAGCGCGGCTACGAAGCCGAAGGCCGTGCGATGCGAAAGTTCGCTGCTCGGGTCGAGTCGGGGAAGATCTTCTTGTTGAGTGACAATCGTGCCTACCCCTTCGACTCGCGCCACTTCGGAACGCTCGATCGACTGTCGTGTCAGGAAACGGTGTTCTTCCGTTTGGTCAGCACCAAAGGCTTTTGGGACGTGGATAGTAGACTCACCTACATTCGCTAACGACTGGATAGTCAGCGAGAAATTTTGTTTCAAATCCAGCTCGGCTGATCGAAGCTTCAACGAGCAGCGGCGATATTTCGCAGCGACGTCAAACAACTAGGAGCCATGGTCGGAAACCCCAAGCATGAAACGTCGGCCGCGCACCTGACGCTATTGGGTCGCGCGCGACGCAGCAAACACGGGTTGGCTTCCTACTAGGAGGAGTGATGGATCAAGCGAGGCACTACATCTGCAAGTCGTGCATGGCCCCAGTGCCACAAGGGCAGTTCTGCGTTCGCTGCGGCAGCCAGATCCCGGAAGAGGACTTGGCAGTCGACACTCAGTATTTCAGCGAGATGCAGGACCCAGCAAAAGCGCGGCTCATCTTGATCCATGGCGCGGGCATGGAGGGCCTGTCTTACCACCTCACAGGTGAGGAACACATTGCGGGGCGCAGCGGCAGCTTGGAGTTCGACGACAAGTTCATCTCTCCCACGCACGCCAACTTCTACTATCGCAACACGCGCTTGGTCGTACGTGACGAAGGCTCTCTGAACGGCGTTTACGTGCGCGTCCGGGGCGGCGCAGACATCGCCCCAGGCGACGTCCTACTCGTGGGTGACCAAGTACTGCGTTTGGAACTGACGCCGAAGGCTTCGGATGCCAGCGACGCCGACGGAACCCTTTTCTACGCATCTCCCAAACGTCCAACGGGGTTTCGGGTCACTCAGCTGCTCGAAGGCGGCGTGCTCGGCACCACGGTTTGTGCCGCATCCAACACCCTGGTGATCGGACGTCGAGACAGCGACATGAACTTCATCGACGACGTTCACATGGACGTTCACCACTGCTCGATCACGGAAACCGACGGGCGCTTCCGCGTCGCCGACAACAACACGCGCAACGGCACATACGTACGCATCAAGACCGAGGTGGAGTTGGGCCACGGCGACTACGTGTTCATGGGTCGAAAGCTGCTGCGGGTCGAACTCAACGCCTGACACTCGCCGTCGAGGCGGGCGTCGCTGCGCGTGATTTCGCGAACGCCGTGCGTGCTTCAGTCGGTGGGCGTACTGCGCCGATTGTTGCGCTTTCGGCGGCGCGCAGGCGGGCGCATGGATCCCGACCGCATGTCTTCTTCGGGCGTGACGGACCGCATGCAATCCAATAACTGCGCAGCAAACGGATACAGTGGCGTGCGGCTGAACTTGCCCGTCCCGCCACTTGCGAGCTTGGGTAGGATGGCCGCGATTCTGCGCACGGCGTCCGCGATCCGGCGAGGTACTGCCAGGCGTTCGACCAGCGGCTCGACGAACTCCTGACAAGCTTGAACGCGGTCTCGTCGCCCGTCGCAGACTTCGAGCATCGGTTCGAGGAGGAACAGCGACAGCAGCACGATGTCATCGACTTGCTCCTTCCTCGTCAGTTCATCCATGCGATCGAGCAACCGCCACACGCGGTGCTCTTCCGCTGCCTTGTCGTAAAGAAACGCCGCGAGTTCGGGCACCAGCACATCGAGCAGCCCCGTCTCCCAAAGCAGCCAAATGCTGCGATGAGCAGCTCCGCCGCGGAGCAAGCGCAGCAGTTCTTCGAACAGTCGTGGCCGAGCCGCCATGGCCAACGCCCCACGGCACTGCACGATGGCGTTGTAGGTCTCGGGGTCCATGCCGAGATCCAGACGCGCGCAGAACTTGATCGCGCGCAACATGCGAACTGGATCCTCTTTGAACCGAACGACGGGGTCCCCGATGGTGCGGACCGCCCGCCGCTCGATGTCGTGCATACCATCACACCAATCGAGCACTTCGCCACGATCGAGGTCGTAGAACAGCGCATTGATCGTGAAGTCGCGACGAGCTGCGTCTTCATGGGCTGCGCCGAAGGTATTGTCGTCGCGGATTAACAAATCGTCAGAAGGGGGTCCGTCATCCGACGGGTTGCGTCGAAACGTCGCCGTCTCGATCACCTTTCCGCCACCGTACAACACGTGTACTAGACGAAACCGGCGGCCGATGATGCGCGAGTTGCGGAACAACCGACGAACCACCTCTGGTCGCGCGCTGGTAGCAACGTCGAAGTCCTTCGGCCGAGCATCTAGCAGCAAGTCACGAACGCAGCCCCCGACCAGGTAAGCCTCGTACCCGCTTCGAACCAGTCGACGGACGACCTTTGCCGCGTCCTCGTCGATTCGGTCTTCGTCTATCGGCGCGGCGATACGGTTGGGAACGACGCCCTCGGCGGGCAACGTGTCTGGCGCGGCTTCGGGACCACCGCCGTCGGGATCCATCGGCTCCACGGTGTAGGAAACGGGGTCGTCGTACTCGACGGATCGGCGCCTCGCGCGTCGGCGACGCGCAGCCTTGCCCCGCCGCGAGGGAGCGTCGTCTGCCGATTGATCAGGAACTGAACTCACACCGTTACTTCGGGAACCACCGGGCGGGCGGGCAAGTCGTGTTTGGGCTGTAGCAGGCCACCGTCCAATCGACTAGGCGGATGCCCTCCACGCAGCTCGATTTGGGGCTTGTAGCGCTAGTTTCGAGCGATAGGGCGGAAAAAAGCAGCATTTTTTGGTGATTCGAGCCCCCGAAACGGAACTGTGCGTCACCAACCGGCCACGCAGCTACCAAACCCCACGCGCCCCGATTGGCGTTGTGGGCGGCCCGGGAAGGCATTAGCACCAACACTCGATGGATGTGGACGCTGTCGTCGTCCTAGGATGTGCCGTGCGGCGCGGGGGCGAGCCCAGTTTGACGTTACGCACGCGGCTGAGTGCAGCGCGCGAGTGCTGGGCTCGAACCAGCGGCGTGGAGGTGCTCGTCAGCGGCGGGCGACTCTGGTGGGGCAGCGCCGAAGCCAGCGTGATGCGGCGTGAACTGTTGGCGTCGGGGATCCCCGACGCTTCGCTCATCACCGAGCTGTGTTCGCTCAACACTCGGGAGAACGCGCGCTACTGTCGCAGAATCGCCGTGGCTCGTGCGTTTCGCCGAGTCGCGTTGGTCACCAGCGATTTCCATATGAACCGCGCGGTCAGACACTTTCGAGCAGTTGGTTTCGACTGTGTCGAATGGCCCGCGGCTAGCCCAGGTGAGCGAGTCACCCGAATTGGTGCGCTCATGCGGCGTCTGTCGTCCCACTGCCAGCGCACGACCCCATGAGCCGAGTAGCGTTCGTTTGGGCGCTCGCCGCCATGTTGGTTGGGTGCTCTCGCAGTGAGACGACGAGCCAGCCCAAACCAACGTCGGTTCCCGCGGACACACCGTCGAGCGCGCCGTTGATCGACGAAGCGACGAGGCTCGCGACACGTTGTGGTTCGGACGCAGAGGTCGTGAAACTGCTGGCGAGGAGCGCCGCGCGAACGCTCGATCCTAGTTACGCGGACACCTTCGATCCGACATGGAATGCACTCGCGCACGCGACGAGTCGCTGCATCCCTCACGGCGAGAGCGTGCTTCGCGCCTGGCTCGGCGGTCCAACGGGGCCTCGCACAGCCGCGGTGCGAGCGCTGGCCTTTCGCGCCCGCAGCGGGCAACAACTTGCGGACGCTACCGTGGTGGAGCTGCTGACCCGCTCCCGCGACTTGGGGTCACCCGCGTGGCTGGCCCTGGGCGCGTTACCCGGCGTCAGTCGTTCACTTTCGAACACCATTCTCGAAACTGTTGCGCAGTTGTCGACCGAGCCTTCGCACGTCGATCCGAACGCAATAGCCTTGTTGGCCAAGGCTGGCACCTCGAGCGTACCGCTACTCGGTGAAATCGTTCGTTCCGATCGTTTCGACATGCGCGCGCGCCAGGCCGCGGTCGCAGCGCTCGCACAACTCGGGCAGGAAGGAACCAACACCCTGCTGCGATTGTTGGGGCAACCTCTCGGCCCACGTGTGCTGGCGTCGATTCTCGAGGCAGCCCCGATGGCCGCGTCCAGCGACAGAAAGCGCGTCGAAGAACTCGCGCGTACTCCAAGCGAGGGCCCTGGGCGGGCTCGGGATCGCGTCCAGCTGCGTTGCGAAGCGGCGGTTCAGCTAGCGTCCAACTGGCGTCGAGAACTGACAGAGTGTGACCCAACTGGCGGTGTTGCTGGACCACTCGCGGAGCTTCGTGTGCTAGCGCGAACCCCGAAACTAACGGTCGAGGCACGCAAGCGCTGGCTGGAGCTGGTCGACTCGGAGACTCCCGTGGTTCGCCAGGCGGCCCTTCAGCGCTGCGCCCACCAGCCCGCAGACCCCGCCTTCGAACCCGTGATGTCCGCCGCCTTGGCCGACGACAATCCAGGCACTGTCGCTGTTGCAGCGCGGCTGGTCCGAGACCTGGCACAAACCTCGAGTGTTCCGTCGAGCGGGTCCGCACTACGGGAAGCTCTGGAGAAGGCGCTAGCGTTGCCCACCGAATCTGACGCCGCGGCAACGACGATCGCGCTGTTGCAGGCGGGCGCCGCGATCGGCGCCCTGTCTCTCAAGCCCAGTTTGAGCCGTCACTGTGACTCGCCATACCCAGCGGTGAGCGCCGCTGCCGCCGCTGCGTTGGCAGCGCTACGAGCCGATACGCCTTGCGCGCAGCCAACACGGCGCACCGACACCGAAAGCGAGACAGCCCTAGCTGCACCGAACCAGGGGAAGGTGGAGTTGGTGTTCACTTTCGGCGAGACAGCGGCCAAGCTGACGCTGGATCGCAGCTGGGCGCCAAACGCAGTCGAGCAGATCGTGAGACTAGCGACGTCAGGTCATTACGACGGACTCGAAATCCTGAGCCCGGCGGCTGGCATCTTGCAGTTCGGGGACCCCGACGGGGACGGCTTCGCGAACGGCGACCACGACCCGATGCCCTCGGAGCTGAGCGCACACCCCTTCGAGCCGCTGACCGTCGGACTTGCCCAAACTGGACCAGACACGGGTTCCACTCAGCTGTTCGTCACCCTCGACGATCGCCCGGACTTGGACATAGCCTACCCGATACTGGGCACCGCAGACCGCTCGTGGCAAAACGTCGCCGCTGGAGACCGAATCGACTCGGTCCAGGTACACCTCCGCTGAGAACAACCGTGCTGCTCGCCATCGACATTGGGAATACCAACCTGACCTTCGGGCTGTTCAAGGCCCGCGAGCTGGAGCTGACGTTTCGAGCAGAAACCGTTCGCTCGCGCACGGCTGACGAATACGCAGCGCTGCTGCGCCAGCTCGTGCAAGTCCATGGCATCGCGCAGGAAGCGGTCGACAGCGCGATCGTGGCCAGCGTCGTCCCACAGCTGACGGCGGTCATCGTTCAAGCCGTCGAGATTGCGTTCGCTGCCAAAGCTGAAGTCGTGGGACCAGGCACCAAGACGGGGATCTCCGTGCGCTACGACAACCCGCACGACGTGGGTGCTGATCGCATCGTCAATGCAGTTGCGGCATCGGACAAGTTTCGCGGCGCCGCGGTGGTCGTCGTCGATTTCGGAACGGCCACTACATTCGACTGTATCTCCTCGAAGGGGGAGTACCTGGGCGGAGTGATCGCGCCAGGTATCCAGCTCAGTCACGACGCACTGATGGCGCGCGCAGCGAAACTGCGACCCGTCGAAATCGCGGTACCGCCGCGGGTGATCGGTCGGAATACGCCGCACGCGCTACAGTCGGGCATCGTGTTCGGCTACGCGGGCTTGATTGACGGCCTCGTCGAGAGGATCCGCGCAGAGCTGGGTGAACCGTGTACGGTGATCGCCACGGGTGGGCTCGCACCGCTGATGCTGCCGCAGTGTGAAACCCTCGAAGAGTGTGACCTCGACCTGACGCTGCGAGGGCTGCTGCTACTCTACGAGCGCAACTCTTGATCGCATGCAGGCAAAGACGCCGCGCACTAACGGAGCGCGGCGTCTTGCGAGAGGGGCCAGCGAGGGCCATTGCGCCCACGGCGGCCTCCACAGTTCACTTCTCGTAGATCTGCGTCGCTACGAGCCCACTACCAGCAACCACCGTCGTCACGATGCGCGCTGCGCCTGCGACGGGTAGTGGCCACTTGAAGCAGTTCGGCGTCTTGCCGACGACTGCACGAGGACCCACCATTTGATCCTCCGCCAACACAGTCTGCATTCCCGGGACGGTCGTTGATGGCAGCAACTGAACGTTGATCTCCGACACGGGCGGCAACCCAGCGGCGATGATCGTATAACACTTGCCCGGCGCCATGGAGAGCGTCATCTCGCTGACCTGCCCTGGTCCCAACAGACCAACCGTCGGCATGCCCGACGGTTTCGCACCAGGCGGAGCTTCAGTCTTGGCCACCTCGTTGAGCACAGCTTGCGCAGCCTGCGCCAGCGCAGGCTCGACGGGTGCGAGCGGTGACGGCGGAGGCGTGGTGGACTGCGCAGTAGCCGACGGAGTGGATGCAGGCGCCGCCGTGGAAGCTGGCGCGCTGGCGGTCGGCGTGGTTGGCGCGAGCGCCGCGGGCGTCTCGGGCTCGGGTTCGCTACCGCCACACGAAAGCTCGACCAGCAACGCCCCGAAGATCAGCACGGCAGCGGCAGCGCCGAACGGAGTGCGACGCTGAGCCTCCGTCATGTGAACGCTCCGTGTTTGAGGTCGTGTCACTTCTCGTAAACCTGAACTGCGGCAACACCCTGACCAGCGGCCACGCTCGTGATCACCTTTACACCACCCGCAATCGGGAACGGCCACTTGTAGCAGTTGGGCGACTTACCGAGCACGGCTTGGGGTCCCGTGGTTTGATCTTGCGCCAACACGGGGCTCATGCCGGGCACTGGCGTGGTTGCAACCAGTTGCACGTTAACCTCAGTCACAGCAGGCAGACCAACGGCGATAACCGTATAACACTTGCCGGGCTGAAGCTGCAGGACGCTCTCGAGCTGCTGACCGGGCTGGAACATGCCGACTACAGAGGCTCCCAATGGCTGTGCTCCTGGCGCTTCGGTAGACGCCAACTGGTTGAGTATCGGCTGAGCCGCCGCACCAGCGGAGGCGTCCAGCTGCTGCGCGGGGCTGCCAGCGGGGGCGTTGGGAATGGGCAACGGCAATCCAGCTGGCGGGGGCGTCGTCCCTGCAGGAGCGGGCTGAGTGGGCGCGGGCTGAGCTGGCGCGGGCTGGGTCGGTGCGGGTTGGGCGGCAGGTGCCGGCTGCCCGGGTTGGGCGGGGTATGGCTGTTGCTGCGCGGGTGGCACCTGAGTGCCCGCTTGAAACTGGCTGTTAGGCGGGGGGTCGTCACCACCGCAACCGACAGCAAACGCCGCACAGGTGAATCCAATAAGCACAGGTCGTGTAATTCCGCCCATCGTCCGTCGAGCTCCCTTTGTTGTTCGCCGTGGGCCGCAATGGCTCACGCGGCGAGGCTACAATTAGACGGTCCCGGCGGTAAAGCGACTCATCGGAATCGTGCCCGGCAACTGGCTGGGGGTCCGAAGACCCCGCGGGTCCAAGCCGTCGCGTGAAATTGCGCGGTTGAGCGACTAGCATCTCATGGTGGCAAGGTTGCGGGTGAGCTTCGTCTGGTGGGTAGGAATTGCCGCGGCGCTGTCTGCGTGCTTGCCGCGAGACGAAGACTTGGGCCGCGAAACGCGCTCGCAGGCTGCACGGCATGCCGACGACTCGAACGACGACGCGCCAGCGAAGCAAGAGTCCAAGAAAGCCAAGCAGGAGTCCAAGAAGAAGAGCGGCGCTTCGAAGGATGAGGCCGAAAAGAAGGCCAAGCCAAAGCCCCAACGAGCTGACGACGACCCGCGGCTGCAAGCGGTGTTCAAAGACGACTTCGAACGCCAAACCCTGGGCGACGCATGGCGCGCCACCTCGAAACAATGGAAGATCGAGAACGGTCGCCTGTGTGGGCGCTCAGCCAGAAACCACCCAGTTTGGCTCGCGTATCGCCTCCCGACGAACGCCATAATCGAATTCGACGCCACCAGTCGCTCCGCAGACGGGGATCTCAAGGCCGAGTTCTGGGGCGATGGCGACAGCGCTTCGACCACGACGTCTTACAACGACGCCACGAGTTACCTGACCATCTTCGGGGGCTGGAAGAACAGCCTCCACGTTCTGGCGAGGATTGACGAACACGGAGACGATCGCAAGCACTCCCGCCTATCTGACGATGGCGAATCCCTGCGCACGCGCAAAGTCGTCCCCGATCAGGTCTACCGCTTCCGCGTGGAGCGTCGCGATGGCAAACGCATCCGGTGGTTTGTCGACGACGTCGAAATTCATTCGTTGAACGACCCGAAGCCGTTGCGCGGCGAGGGCCATGAGCACTTCGGCTTCAACGACTGGGAAGCCCACGTGTGCTTCGACAACTTGAGCGTGGTGCCTCTGAAGGACTAGCTGTGAATCCGGAGGAGTTCGATGCAGAAGTCGCGGAGCTCGAGGTCCGTCTGGAGCGACTGCGTTCGCTGTACGAACAGTACTTCCACGGCATCGAACGCATCGAACCGTCCGTCGCCCGCAAGGACGTCGATCGACGCTTCTGGGCAGTTCGTAAGGTCAAGCTACGCAACACTGCAAAACGCTTCAAACTGCAGACGCTGATCCAGCGCTACAACACGTTGCAGCAGTATTGGGCCAAGGTTTGTCGGCAGATCGAAAACGGGACTTACGTCCGCCACGTTCAACGGGCTGAACGGCGCGTCGCAACCGCGGGCCCCCACAAGCCGAAAGCAAGAAAGGCAAGGCCCGGGTCTGCCCCACTTGACGAGCCCGCGCCCAGCGCTCTCGACGAAGCTCGAGTTGCACAACTGCACCAGCAGCTGCTGGAGACGCAACAGCGCCTGCAACCGGGCTCTCGTGCGATCTCGCACAAGGCGCTTGCGGAATCGTTGCGTGTCGCGCAAACGCGCCTCAGCGAAAAACACGCGGACCGCCAGATCGATTTCCGGGTGGTCGAGCGCGACGGCAAGGCAACGATTCAACCCGTCCTGCGCAAGACCAAGAAGGACTGAACCAACGGCGCCGTGGCGGCCGCGAACGCTCAGCCGCACGCGGTGGGATTGGCGCGCGTAACGGACCTCACCACGGATTTCCGTCAGCTACGTCGAGGTCGAGGCAAGTTACGCAGACCCAAGCCCGCGCTGCCTCGCACCACGCTCTGCTTCGCGACGTTCGAGCCCCGAACTCGCGACGTCAGCTCGATGCGCTGGCGTGCGTGGAGGAAGGGGGCCCGCCCGATTGACAGAAACGAATCGCACACGAGCCTCGGCCAACCTCACGCATGCGTGAGCAGAGGCTAGCCAGATCTGCGTCCGCGTCGACAACTTCGCCTTCGATTGGCTCCATCGTCGCCTGGTCGTACCTGCAGTGGTCAAGCGCGACCCAAAGACCGTTCATTTGCTCTGTTTCGCAGATTTCTGGCCACGTCATGCGTTCGCCCATGGGGATTACGATACCTTTCAAACGCTCTGAAGTACTGCCTGCAGCAACTGCGCGGGATGGTTCACGCGCCCGAACTGGGGTGTTGCGTTGCGAGAACTTCGATGCATTGCACTAAGTGGATGCGAGTTGCGCTCGTAGACGCCACGTAAAGGGCGTCATGCGCGTGTCCTGATGTACAGGTCCGTGAAATTCAGCTTTGTAGGGGGAGCCCGAAATCGGGCGGCATGTCTAGCTCTGAAGCCAAGCCATCTTCAAGCGATGCGAGTGACTTTGATCTAGCTCCCGTGCGTTTTTCGAGTCAAGTACGCGACAGCGATGGGCCAGCTGGCGGCTCGGCCACGCCAGTGCCGTCATGCCGTTACCCGGCCAATAACTGAGTCAATCTCACTTGTTACAGCGCTGTACAACGGCGTCCAAGGCAGAACTGCTGGCGTCCATCGACACTGCGGCTGCCTTGATTTGGGCCACTTTCTGGCAATTCCCTGAGCGCTGAGCGTTGTTCGCTGCACCTGGCGCGCGTGCCCTGGCACGCGCCGAACACGCCGACTTTTTACTCGAGTCGGAACACTGTCGGAAGTTTGCGGCTGCGCCCGTGATGTTACCGCCCCCTGCCTGCTTGATGCAGTCATCACATGCCGACGAATTACTCGGTGGCGGGGTTGGGGTCGGCGTGGGCGTAGGGCTGGGCGCTGGGGAGGGCGAAGGAGAAGGCGTGGGTTTGGGCGTAGGCTTGGGTGACGGCGAAGGAGAAGGGTTCGGCGACGGCTTGGGCGAGGTCGCGCGCGCCGAGTCATCCGACTCGTCGCGAGGGTCGCTGCCATCGTCATCAGCTTGTTGCGAATCGTCGTCCTCGCTGTCTGTGGCCACAGGACCCACGGTGGCGGGAGGGGGCGTATTGGTCTGAGTCAAGTCGATGACGGATTCGTCAGACTGTGGCTCTGAGCCACCATTGGACGAGAGCGCGTAGGCGATGCCGCCGATTAACAACACGGCCACGCCGCCGAGCCCGTAGATGAGTCCCTTGCCACCACCGCTCGAGGCACCAGACCCCGTGGGTGGCGGCGGGCGAACGGCAATCGCCGGGCCCGAAATGTCCATCGACGGAGACTGCGCTGGCATGGCTGCCGTAGGCGCAGCAACGCCACCTCCCCCCATGAAGTCGGGGGCTGCGGCCATGGCAGCCGTCGCCATCGACGGATCCACATCGGCATCGAGTCCTGGTACTACGGAGCGCTTGGGATCCACTACGCCCTTCTCGAGCGCAGCCACGAAGTCGAGCACGGTCTCGAAACGGTCTTCGCGATCCTTCTCGAGCGCCTTGAGGATCGCCTGACGCATGGCTTGTGGAATGCTTCCGCTGACGTCCATGGTTTCGAAAGGGCGCGGCTGCACGGTCATGTGCTGAGTGGCCCACTCCCAAGGGGTATTCGCGTCGAAGGGTAACTTCCCCGTGAGCATCTCGTAGGTCATGACGGCCATCGAGTAGATGTCGGAGCGCCGATCCAACGCCTTGCCCGTGAACTGTTCAGGGCTCATGTACGGCGGCGTTCCGAGCACCATGCCCTGCTGCGTCAACTTGGCTTCACGCTCCGCATCCGCCGACTCGGTACGCGCCGCGATACCGAAGTCGAGCAGCTTTACGACATCCTTCTCACCAGCGCGTTCGATCAGAATCACGTTCTCTGGCTTGAGGTCGCGGTGAACGATGCCCTGACGGTGCGCCTCATCCAGACTACCCGCAATTTGCCTGAGCAGCTTCTTGACGCGCTCAGGCTTCATCGGGCTCGACTCCTCGATCACTTTGTCGAGAGGTTTGCCCGCCAGGTACTCCATGGCGATGTACAACGTGCCGTCGTCCATCGTGCCGAAGTCGTAAACCTTGATGGTGTTTGGATGCTCCAGCTGCGCGACAGTGCCGCACTCGCGATGGAAACGCGCCATCACGGAGTGGTCACGCGATAGCTCCGTGTGCAATGTCTTGACCGCAACCTTGCGCACCGTGGTGCCCATCTGTTGCTCGGCCTCGTAGACCTTGCCCATGCCCCCTTCGCCGATGACGCCGGTAACCAGGTAACGTCCCCCAACCTTCTGCCCGACGAGTTGATCTGCCTCATCGGTGGGATGGTTCAACGTGACTCCACAGCTCGCGCAAAACCGCGCACCGTCGACGTTTTCGTGTCCACACGCCTCGCAATTCATGCGTGCATAGGGTTGCACGAAGCAGCCGCAGAGCGCCACTGTCTTGTACGCGGCGGAGTGGGCTTCACTAACCCGAGCTAGCTGCCTCGCGTCGCGCCGAACCGCCTACATGAACAACCGCGAAGCAGCCTTTCGTCGAGCTCGATCGTCATTGGATTGGGCTGGCCGTGGGAGGCGGTGCGTCGTGGCGGGGCGGCTCGAATGGCGACGCAGGGGGTACGGTCTTCGGCGAGTCGGAAGGCGGGTGCTCGGCCGCGTCTGAGGATGGGGTCTTCAGCGGTTCCCCGTGTGCACCTTCGGACGCTTCGGAAGTCGCAGCGGCGGGCACTGGTGCACGCTCCAGCGAGGACGCGACGGGTGGCCAACCAAGGGGATAGACCTCGCCCGTCGCCCGATCGACGAGCTGTGCGCGCGTGGCCCGCTCACTGCGGGGCACGGCCACGCGCCTGCGAACGTCTGCGCCCGGGGCCAACCTGAGCGGCGCGTGGTCGCTAGGTGTTGCTTGGTTCGGCGGTTCGGCAGCCAGCAATGGAAAGTCGAAACGAACGCGCTCGATCAGCTCCTTGCCGATCCACAACTCCACCGCAAAGCGACCCATCATGCGCGGCGCCGCCATCGGCTTCTCTGTCTCGAACGGCTCGACGGAAAGCAGCGATAGCTCGCCGTCGGCGTACCGAAACTCCAACCCGAAGTGGGCGGTGCTCAGCAGCGGCGCTGGATCTGGCGTCGAGGAGCCGGATCCAGTCCTCACGGCGTCCTCACTTGCTCGCGTTTCCTGAGGTGGAGAAGCGGTGGTCGTGCTTCTCCTCTCGGGCTTGCCTGTGTCACCTTCGCCGATGGCCACGGGGGCGACCAGTTTGGCATGTCCCTCGTCCGCCCGATATTCTGCACCCGCGCACGCGCCCAGCAGCAGCAACGAGCCAACGAAACTTGCGTCAACTCGCCACCTGACCGCCACCCTGTGTGGCAATCCGCTGCCAGGGCTGCCCACCATGCTCAGTCGCCGCTCATGCGGAGTCGTTATCAGCTGGGGCAATGCCTGTGGCTTGTCGAACCAGATTTTGCAACAGCGGATCGGACTCCATCTGGGTGCGTAGCTGCTGCTTGAGCAGTTCCATCTCTTCTGCGGGCAACACGGCTCGCAAGTGATCGACGGCTCGGTCCACACGCGCGTCCAAGTACTGATCGAGCGTCCACTCGCCCCGCTCGACCCGTTGGATGTCGAGGTCAGCCTGCGCCTCGGAAGCGCCCTGTACTTCGGAAGCGCCTTGGCCGGCCTCGACCTCGAACTGCCCCGAGGAGCGCTCAACGCCGCTGGGGCCGCCGGGAGGCGGACGCCCACTGCCACCGATTCCGTCAATTCCCATGATGAACCCTCGCAGTGTAGCCAGAAATCGTCACAGCTGGCTCTCTTCTTCCCGCAAATCGTGAGCCTTCGCGGTCTCGAACCAGACCAGCCGATCCGAGACTCGCGGCGTCATCGCAGATTACCGATGGCATTCTTCACGCTATCGTGGCGGGCTTTGAGCACGTTCGACATGGCCTGGAAGTTCCGTGTCTCGTTCTGAATCCGCTGCTGCAGACTCAGAAAGTACATACTGTCTTCGGTTTGGCGACTGATCGCGGTTTCGAGATCGCCAGGTTGCGCCCCGCCGGGTTCTCCAGTTGGGGTCAGCGCTCCCGTCGATCCGCCACTGGCG
This sequence comes from uncultured bacterium, assembly GCA_965651905.1. Classification (GTDB taxonomy): domain Bacteria; phylum Myxococcota_A; class Polyangia; order Polyangiales; family Polyangiaceae; genus SZUA-265. Next base: position 41,249 of record CBFGUG010000047.1, read on the forward strand.
CCCAACCCAGGACCGCCTCCGTCGCCTCGAACAGCTGCGACGATCGACGGCCCTCCGGGCAAACGCGTGGCTGCGGCCTGGGCGCCGCTCACGACTGCAGCCGCCCCGGAATCGACGAAGGAATCGAAGGGCCTGCTAGGAGTGGGGGTTAGACGATGTGCGGTGGTTTGCACCGCAACGTTGGGTTGTGGACCTTCGCCCGAAATTCTGGTGGTCATGAGGTGAGCCTCCATTTTGGTGGTGATGGAGGCTCATCGGACGGACCCGACCCAGGTTGCGCGATTCTCCGCTCAGAGTCCGAACCACTCGGCCGGAAGTAGGCTGTGCCCTTCACGACGGAGCTCGAAATGCAGCGCGGCGCGCTCGTCGGGCCCCGATGCGATCGAGCCGACTTCCGCCCCAGCCGCCAACTGATCACCAACGCTGACGGTGACTCGGCTGAGGTGACGCAGGATGCTCGAATATCCGTCGCCGTGGTCGATCACGACCGAGCGTAGCCCTGCGTCTTCACTGCTGACCATCACCACGCGGCCCTTGAACACACTGCGGGCGAGTGCCCCAACCTCGACCAACATTTCGACCGCGGGCCCATGGGTTTCCGTCGGTTCGAGCTCCCGAACCTCCGCACGGCCCTGAACGGGGAACGGCAATCGGCCGCGCAGCCCTGCAAACGACTCCGCCGACTCGGTATTTGCACCCGACGAATACACCGCTGAGTGCGAACTCGACGTGGAGGAGCCGTCGAAAGCGCGTCGGAACGCGGCCTCGCGCTCACGCTCGGCGATGATTGCCTCACGGAATCGCTGGTAGTTCTCAGCTTGTTTGGCGAGCTGGTCACGTTTCGAGCGCTGCCGTCGCAAGCCGAGCCGAATTGCGGCGGAGCGTTCGTCTAGTTCGCGCACCAACGCCAAATCCCGCGCCAACCCCCGGCGCAACGACTCGACCCGATTGGCGTGCGCGACGAAGTCCTCGAAGCCTCCGCTCAAGGGCAACAGACCCAATCGCACCAGGCGCACGTACTCTTGCCCGCGCAGTTCGGTGCGATCGAGCGCGTGTTGTTTCTGAGTACTGATGCGCTGCAGTAGCCTAGCGGCTTCTTCTTCGCCGAGATCTACGGCAATCGCAGCCAATTCGGGTTCGGGCGGGTCGCTGGTTTGGCCCCCCGCCACGCCGCAGATACCACTCGCCGCAAGAAGCAACGACCAGCGAACACCCCGACGATTCATGCGTTGAACGACTTTCGCAAACTCAGGTATGCGGCCGCTGCACCAAGCGCGGCGCCCACTCCCACCATACCCAGCACCACCGCGAAGGGCAGGAACTGAGGCTGTATCCCCAAGAGCAGCATCAGCTCTTGATCGAACCGCGCCGTGAGAAAGTTGAAAACCACGGCCGTCGCGATCACGGCGCCTAGGGCGCCCAATGCCCCCTGGCCCGCACCTTCGACGAGAAACGGTCGCCGTACGTAGCTGCTCGTCGCGCCCACCGTGCGCAATACTTCGACTTCGTCACGGCGGCGTTCGAGCGTCAGTTTGGTGGTCGAGGCCACGACCGTGACGACCGCAAAAAAGACGATGAGCGTCAGTCCCAGAGCAACCACGTTGGCTGCGTCCACGAAGCGCGAGACGCGCGCCGTCCAACTGCCATAGGTTTCCACCGACTCCACGGCGGGCAGCGTACGCAACTGCTGCGCGATGGTGGCGACGCGCTCCTTGCTCACGCCATCTGCCAAACGCACTTCGATCGACGCCGGGAAAGCACCGTTGGGCAATGCTTCGAGCAACGTCGTCGGGCTGGACTCGAGCAGTTCGGCGCGCGCGTCGTCGGGAGAGACGTGCTGCGCCGACTCGACGCCAGGCGTTCGCCTCAGTGCCGCCATCAGTTCACTCAACCCCGCCCCCTGTACACCACCCGACAAGTACACGGAGAGCTGACCAGCGCTCTGCCAACGTGCCTGGACGTTCTCGAGGTTGGTCACCATCAGCAGCGCGAAGGCCAAACACAAGAACGCGACTGACGAACTCATCGCGCTGACGATGTGCGTGCGCCAATCGCTGCGAGCGCCGCGCCAAGCTCTATCGAGTACTCTCATAGCCGATCCGTCTCCACCTCAAGCCACGCCTCGAAGACCGTCGGGAACGTCGGTGACCTGCCCCTCGTCGAGCACGACGACGCGGTGAGGGCGAACATCGAGCAATGTGCGATCGTGTGTCGCGAAGATCACACTGACGCCAGTCTGGTGAATGTCTTCGAACAGTTCGAGCACGTCGAGCGCCAGTTGCGGGTCCAGGTTACCCGTGGGCTCATCTGCGATCACCAGCGCAGGTTCGGCGACGATGGCCCGCGCGATCGCCGCACGCTGTTTTTCTCCACCCGAAAGCACCCGAGCCGGGTCCAAACCTCGCCCCCCGAGGCCAACTTGCTCGAGCACTTCGCTCACGCGGCCGTCGATCGTGCGTTGAGGCAAGCCGAGTATCTGCAGCGGCACGCCAACGTTCTCCGCCACCGACCAGTTGCCGACCAATTTGAAGTCCTGAAAAACGATACCGATGTTGCGTCTCAGAAACGGGACCGACGACGGCTTCAAACGACTGACGTCCCTGCCCATGAACAGGATGCGACCCGAATCAGGAGACTGCGCGCCGTAGATGAGTTCGAGCAGCGTGCTCTTGCCCGCGCCCGACGGCCCGGTGAAAAAAACGAGCTCCCCGCGCTCGATCTTCAGATTCAGATCCCGGAGCACGCTGCGGTGGGCGCCGTAACTCTTGTGCACGTGTTCGAATACGAGCACTGGGCGGTCCGCCGCGCTGGCGTCGAAACGCTTTCCCGTTCTGAGAAACGGGCGAAACGCCGTGATGCGCGATCCGAGACCCATCCGCCAGGGGGTAACAATGACGTGCTTTGACGTACAAGTTTTCGGGTGGGGGCCAGGGCACACCCGCGGTGCTATCTTGAACGCTCATGGCCCACGTCGCGAACGCCCGCGCCGACACCCAGCGCGTTGCTCGATCCGCGCGGAAAAGGCTCGTTCCTGTGCTCGGAACGCTGCAGCGCGCAACCACGCCCGGCGAAATCGCCAGCGCGGCTACTGCTGTCGCCCAGGCCCTAGGTCACCTTCGCGACTTCGAGCGGGGAGATTCGCGGGCGCTCGAGTCGGCGCTGGCCGCACTGAGAGGCGCCCTCGACGTGATGCAGGCTGGGCCAACTGCGTTCGAAAGTGTCACGAGTCAACTAGCCGAAGCGTTGTGGCTCGTGCACTCACTGAACGAACAACTGCCGCCCAAAACGCGAGAACTGGAATCGACGACCCTACTCGACCTGACTCAGCGAAGCGCGGGACAATCCGAGCCCCCACTCAGCAAACGCCCGACCCGAGTGGACGAGCGACCATCGCGAGGGCGCCCGTTGGCGGAGTTCGTGTACGGGGTAGCGACTGACGGCGCACCGAAGTCTGGAGACGGACGCGCTGCGCCGAAGATCGACGTCGTGTTAGCCAGGCACAGCGCAAGCAACTTTTACGCGGGTTTCGACGATGGCGACTCGAGCGAACACTGCGGCTTGTTCATCGCCTCCGATCAGCTGCTCGACGTGGGAGAGCCCGTCCGTGTGCACGTGAATCTACCGGGCGGACACGTGTTCGATGCTTGGGGTGTCGTGCGCTGGCAGAGAGCGCTCCGAGCAGACATCACCCGTGATCCCCACGCGCCACCTGGCTATGGCGTCAAGTTCACTCGGATCAGCGACTCCGCTCGTCAGCTCATACGCCGTTTCACCCGCAGCCGCCCACCTCTGTTTTTCCAGAGTTGACTGGAGACCGACGATGCGGGAGCTCGGACGATCGCTGTGGGCCGGCAGCGCGATACACCCTGAAGTTGGCCCGCGGCACCGCACTGGGCTAGCGCCTTGCCCATGGCTGGTCTCTTCGAGCGGTTGCGTTGGCGCGTGGCCTCATATCTGTTTCCCCTCGTCGCCTCGTTGAGCGCGTGCATGGCGCACCAGTCCACGTCAGAGCGTCTGACGGATGCAGCGCGGGAGCTGAACACCGAAGCGCGCTTTGGCCGCTTGACGGTAGCGGCTGCGCACACGGAACAATCCGCGCGCCCGACGTTCCTTCAGCGGCGCACGTTATGGGGCAACGAGATTCGAGTAGTCGACGTTCAGATCGCCAACCTCGTCATGCAAGACGACAGCAACGCCGAATTGACCGTCCAATACGCGTGGACGCGAATGGACGAAGGGGTTCTGCGAAACACCGCCATCACCCAAACCTGGACCAACGCCTCTGGCAAAGGCTGGAAGCTCTCACGCGAGCAACGTTCGGGAGGTGACGCCGGGCTGTTCGGCGAGCATGCCGTCAATCGTTACGCCGAACCCCGAGGTGACGTGCACTTTCGCAGCAAGTCCCTCGGTTTCGGTACCGTCGACTGATTGCCGGCTACGTTTCGCTCCGTCGCGTTCGGCGCGCGGCTGCAGAAACGCCGTCCGAACGAGGCAGACGGGACGCCCGTAACCTCTGCCTTACTTCTTGCTGGCGCGCTCTTTGCGAACGGCCTCGGCGCGTCGTTGCTCGCGCTCTTTCTTCTGTTCTTGAGCGCGCCTGCGGCGCATCTTGCGGCTTCTGCGATTGTCGAAACGACCCATGGTTCTGATGTCTTCCTGTAGTCTCGGGGAGCGTCGAACGACTGCTTCGCCAACGCAGGGGCTGCTTAGCAGAGGAGGGGAGCGACGCCAAGCGATCGTCGAAGGCCGTTGCGGCCCACAGCGTGCATCGACGCGAACGCGCGTCGTCGTCAGCCGCTCAGCGCGTCGTCCAGATCGGTCTCGCGGTCGCGAACTTCCAGACGGTAGCGGCTGTTGGCGGTTTCTACGTAAAACACGTCGCGCTCAGCAACGCGCATCACTCGCTTGACGGGAGTGGTCACGTATTCGTGCATCCCATCCGAAAACTCTATTACGATGACAGAGCCCTTTCGGGGTGCTCGGATAAGCTTTCCAGCGACGGCACGGGACCCGCGACCAAGCTTTCGGAGGACGACCTGCACGAGTTGACCATAGCAACGCATGGAACCCAATGCACCAAGTTCGTGCCCCGGGAAAAACGCTTACGGCGCAAAGTATCCGTAATCGTGAGATTTCGCCTGGCGCTTCGTTTGCCCCTCGAGCTCGGGAGTCGCACTGAGCGCGGATTTTGGCGCTCGTTTCGCGCGGTCCCGTGCTCACATGTTCAGATGCGATGAGCAGTCATTCGCCTTCGACGCGCTGCGGTCATGGGCGCGTCACCCCCTTGCGGTTCTTGCCTGCAAAGTAGGCCCGCAAGACATCGCGCGCCAGATCGGGCCCCTTCACCCGCCACACTGGAGTGTTAACCACCAGCGCAGCAACCGCCACTTCGGGGTCCTTCGCGGGAGCAAATCCCACAAACCAGGTGTAGTGGCGATTTTCCTTGTGCCTAGTTAACGTTCCGGTCTTACCTGCGACCGTGATGTCAGGCAGAAACGCGCGCCCTTTGCGATCGAAGAACGTCTTGCGCGCCGAGCCGGCCAGCGTGGTTTGCGCCATCATCGTGGTGAGCTCCGCGGCGGTGTCCGGCTTGATCGCACGACGAACGACCCGCGGCTCTTCGGCCATTTGGTACAGCGGTTTACCTTGCTCATCCAAGACTTCACGCACGATGCGCGGCTGGAACGTCGTTCCTGCGTTGGCAACGGTCTGCGCGAGCTGAGCTCCCGCCAAAGGCGACAGGCTCGTATGCCAAAACCCCGCCGCAGATCTCGCGAATTCCAAGGGATCGTCCTCTGGTAAATCGATCGCCGACGCCTCATTGACGGCTTCGAACGCAACTGGGGCTCCAAACCCAAACGCTCCCCCCATGCTCGTCAACTGTTCGACGCTCAGATGCTTGCGCGCCAAGCGAGCGAACACGACGTTCAAACTTCTGCCCATCGCAGTGCCCAAGGACGCACACCACTTGTCACGCTCAGGGTCGTCGTCCAGTTCCCCACGCGACACCCCGCTCTGGCCGCCGTGATAACACTGCTCGGTCTCTGCGTGTAAACCACCGAGTTCCACCAGCGCCGCTCCAGTGACGACCTTGAAGATACTGGCTGCAGGCGCTTCCGCGCGGGCGTTGAAATCGAACTTCGGCCCTTTGTTGATGTAGCTGGCGTACACCAGCGTCTGCGCAGTCTTGACATCCAACAGCACCACGCCGGCCTCGGGCATGCGGTAACGTTTCATCACCGCTTCAGCGCTGCGTTGCAACTCGGGGTCCAACGTCAGGACCGCGACCTTGCCGTCTGCCAGGGGCGCGGTCACTCGGCGCGGGTGCAGTGAAATTCGCGTGAGGTCGAGGCCCTCGAACAGGTGCGCTTGCTCTTTTTCTGGTTCGACTTCGGCCCGACTCAGGTCGATGTTCAGATCTTCAAAGGTCAGATCGCCACCCACGATCGGAGCCAAGGCGCAAACGATGCCCGCCGCCAGGCCGAGCCCGATCCACTTGCCGAGACTGCTCATGCCCAGGTCGTATCCACAGCTGCGGCAGCCTGGCCAAGTATCCGGCGAAAGGCGGGAGCGCGGCAGCGAACATTCTCGTATACTGCGCGTTCTGCAAGACGATGCCTCAAGGACTCGCAACTCGTTGACGACCGAAGCGCCCTACAGCGCAAGTATCGAAGTCGAGAGCCCCAAGGTGCTCTTATCCATCGGCGGTGCCCACGGACAGCTGCTGTCAGAAGTGGCCAAGGAGAGCGGCGCCCTGGTCAACCTGCGCGGCAATACGATTCTGCTTTCGGGCAGTGAAGACGACGTGCGAATCGCGGGGCGCTTCCTGGAAGACGCCGTCGAACTCGTCGCGAACGGCGTCGAGATCGGCAAACACGACGTCGCTCGTTCACTGCGCAGCTTGCGCGACGATCCGACGACGTCACTCACGTCTTTGCTCGACGAGACCATCGTCGTCTCCGCCAAACACAAACCCATCGTCCCCAAAGGCTCCACTCAACGCAGCTACATCCGCCAGATTCGAGAGAACGATCTGACCTTCGGCATCGGCCCCGCGGGAACAGGCAAGACCTACTTGGCGATGGCCATGGCTGCGCGTGCCCTGACCCAGCGCCAGGTCAAGCGCATCATTCTCACTCGACCCGCGGTCGAAGCGGGCGAGCGTTTGGGGTTTCTTCCAGGTGATCTGATCGAGAAGGTGAACCCGTACCTGCGACCGCTGTACGATGCGCTCCACGACATGCTCGACTTCGAGAAGATCGAGCAGCTGAGGGCGCGAGGGCAAATAGAGGTGGCGCCGCTAGCGTTCATGCGCGGCCGCACGCTGAACGACGCGTTCGTGATCTTGGACGAAGCGCAGAATGCTACCAGCGAACAAATGCGCATGTTCCTCACGCGACTGGGCTTCCAGTCGAAGGCCGTCGTGACTGGCGACGTCACCCAAACCGATTTGCCTCGCGGTGCGCGCAGCGGCCTCGCCGAGGCGGTGCAGTTGCTCGGCAACGTCGAGGGCATCGCCGTTTGTCACTTTCGTGACGGGGACGTGGTGCGCCACCCTCTGGTTCAACGAATCGTCGTCGCGTACGAGCGCAAAGACGCAGAACGCAAGCGCCGACAGGGCGAGTCAAACGCTCAGGCCCCGAGCGAAACGGACGCTCAGCAGGCGCTCCCGGTTGCCTCCAACGCGCCCTCGAAATCGAGCTGAAACAACACGCTGGAGCGCGAGCCGCGCGGTCAGCACGCGGTCGTTGCGCGGCGCCCGAAAGCTGGGGTGCAGCCGGTCGGTCCAAAGAAGGCGGAATGTGAAACTGGCGCGCGCAGGCTCTCGCGAGACGCAGGCTTTCGTGATATCGGGAAGCCGCCATGCCGGACATCATTGACGTAAGCGCACGTGAAATTCTCGATTCGCGAGGTAACCCAACAGTCGAAGCCGAGGTGCACACCTCGAGCGGTTTCGGACGGGCCTGCGTGCCTAGTGGTGCCTCCACAGGTAAGTACGAAGCCGTAGAGCTCAGGGATGGCGACAAGGGTCGCTACGTCGGCAAGGGTGTCAGTCAGGCCGTAGCCAACATCAACGAGAAGATCGGCCCAGCTCTGGAGGGCATGGTCGTTCTCGATCAGGTCGAGATCGACAAGCAAATGCTGGAGATGGACGGCACACCCAACAAAGCTGAGCTGGGCGCCAACGCGATCCTCGCTGTATCCATGGCGGTCGCACGCGCGGCTGCTGACACCATCGGCATTCCCCTCTGGCGCTACCTGGGCGGCGCGCAGGCGCGCGTGCTGCCCACGCCGATGATGAACATCCTCAACGGCGGCAGTCACGCCGACAACGGGCTCGAGATTCAAGAGTTCATGGTCATTCCGTTCGGGTTCGAAGAGTTCTCGGAAGCACTGCGCTGCGGCGCCGAGATCTTCCATGCGCTCAAGGCGAACCTCAAAGCCGACTCGCTCACCACTGCGGTCGGTGACGAAGGTGGCTTCGCTCCTCGTCTCGAAACCAACGAAGAAGCCCTGAAGCGCATCACCGACGCGATCAGCGCCGCAGGTTACGAACCCGGCAAACAGGTTGGCATCGCGCTCGACTGCGCCGCCAGCGAGTTCCACAAGGGCGGCAAATACACCTTCGACAAGAAGCAGGTCAGTGCTGCTCAGTTGGTAGAAACCTACGCGGGCTACGTCGACAAGTACCCAATTCTCAGCATCGAAGACGGCTTGGATGAAAGCGACTGGGATGGCTGGAAGGTGCTGACGGACAAGCTGGGCTCACGCATTCAGCTCGTGGGCGACGACTTGTTCGTGACCAACCGAGCACGCTTGGAGATGGGCATCCAAAAGGGCTGCGCCAACTCGATCCTGATCAAGCTCAATCAGATCGGCACCCTGACCGAGACCCTGGAGACCATTCGGGTCGGAGCGAACAACGGCTACAATTCGGTGATCTCCCACCGTTCGGGCGAGACCGAAGACGCGTTCATCGCGGACTTGGCGGTCGCCACCAACGCAGGTCAGATCAAGACGGGCAGCCTCAGCCGCAGCGACCGTATCGCAAAGTACAATCAGCTGCTGCGCATTGCCGATGAACTCGGTGAGGGTGCAATTTACGCTGGTAAGACGCCTTTCCGCAGCTGAGTCAGCCTAGGGCTGGTAAGGTCGCCGAATGGCGAAAGCGAAGGTTGCCGCACTGAGGGTAGCTCCCGATACGATTCTCGACGACATCGATCGGCTGTGTTCGCTCGCAGAGATGGGCAAGGCGCTCGACCCGAGCGCCACCACCATCCTCAAAGACAACATCTCCTGGCACTTTCCCTTCCCGGGGGCGAATACCACGCCCTGGCAACTCGAAGGGGCGATTCAAGCGCTGCAGCGCGCTGGGCTGACGGACATCAGCTGCGTCCAGAACAAGACCGTCGTCACGGATGCGTTCAAGGGCGAAGACCTGAACAACTACGTTCCGATCTTCAAACAGTACGACATCCCCGTGCTGTTCAACTTTCGCGACGAGGACATGAAGTGGGTCGAATATCGGCCCAAGGCGCAACTCCATGTCTTGCACGAAATCTTCCCCGAGGGGATCTTCCTGCCCGACTACTTCTTCGGCAAGAACATCGTTCACCTACCGACCACCAAGTGCCACATCTACACGACCACGACGGGCGCGATGAAGAACGCCTTTGGTGGGCTGCTGAACACCAAACGCCACTACACGCACACGTGGATCCATCGAACGCTGGTCGATCTGCTCGCGATCCAGAAGGAAATTCACTCTGGCCTGTTCGCGATCATGGACGGCACGACAGCGGGCAACGGTCCCGGCCCTCGCACGATGTTCCCGGTGATCAAAGACGTGATGCTGGCGAGTGACGACCAGGTGGCCATCGATGCAGTTGCGGCGAAACTCATGGGATTCGACCCGATGAGTCTCGAATACATCAGCGTCGCGCACGACGACGGGCTCGGTGTCGGTGATCCGCGAGACATCGAAATCGTGGGTGACGACGTGTCCCAGGAGAACTGGAAGTTTTCGGTCGGTGACAACGCCGCGAGCAAAGTCGGCGACGTGATGTGGTTCGGGCCGATGAAGCGATTTCAAAAGCTCTTCTTCCACACGCCCTTGGTGAAAGCTTTCGTCGCAGGTAGCGAGCTCTATCACGACTATTACCGCTGGCCGCGCAAAGATCGCGCCGTGTTCGAGGACTGGAAAGCGAACACACATTGGGGGAAACTCTTCACCGCGTACGAACACGGCGAACAAGAACGAACTCGAGCGCCCAGTAGCGCTGTAAATCCGATACCATGAGTCCTTTGTTGGCCTGGATTATCGGGCCTGATGGATCGCCGGGCCTGATGGATCGTCGGGACTGGTCTGGGTTATCGGGCTCGTCTGCGTCGAGCGCTGAGGGCGAGCACGTTGAGCGGTTCGTCTGACGCTGAAAAACGCATGGTCTCGCCCAGACTGACGCTCACGCGCTTGAACGGGCCGTCGAGGAACAAACACGCGTCCTGCATCTTGTTCTGAACGGTCACGCGTTTCCGTTCGGGCACGACAAAGCGGCAAAGATCGTAGCTGACGCGATCACCCACGTAGGGCTCTCGCGTGACCACCTGTAGCTCGCGTCCAACTAGCGGCATCACCCGCCCTCCCGCGGAACGGATCGCCCCAGTGGAGCCCGCGGCGGTTCCTACCCAAATCCCACTCGACCGCTGCTCTTCTCGTTGGCGCCCGAATCGCAAAATGTAGCGCGAGGTAGCCGCGGGTATCTCGTGACAAAATAGCGCCTCATTCAGCACCCGACGCGAAACCACGCGTTGATTGACCTCAACCTTCATCCGAGCCAACTGCAGGCTCGGGAGCGTACCTTTTACTGCCTGGGTCAGCAGCTCCTTGACGTTGCTACGCCGCGCCGCGCAGAAGAACCCGATACTGTGATTGGGCGCACTGTTTACCCCGAGCACGGGGGTGTCGCTGACATTGTGCGACGCCGCGAGGAGCGTGCCATCGCCCCCCACGCTGACGACGAACGTGAGCCCCCGAGAGTCGAATTGTCCTCCCGCACCGCTGACCAGCCAAGTGTCGGCGCCCAAGTCCTTGAGCGTCTGCTCGACGAACTTGAGGGCGAGAATGTGATCGTCATGCGCGTTGCGCCAGCGGCGCACACTCGGGTCCGAACGCTCGAGTAGGCTGCGCACGCGCGGATCCCGCCCTTCCTCCACATAACGCTGGAGAGCCGTGCGCTTGGCGACGATGACTACCTTCGGTCGGGGCATGATTCTGCGAGGCGTCGCAAGCCTAGTTCCGTCTTGGCATCGGGGATCAAGCCCTCCGCACAGGCGCGTAGAGCGTCAATCACACGAACGTCGATGACCGCACCTGCCCGTTCGAGTGGTCCGTCTTCAGTGGGAACGCCGCGAGCTTGCGGGTCGACTTCGATACTCAGGAAATACTGGGCCTCTGCCATGACACCCGCCAACGGAAAAATCGGAGGCCCGAGCGGAGAAAAATGCTCTGGAAGCAGCTCGAATCCCAGCTCCTCTCTGGTCTCACGAGCGGCGGCCAAACGAGCAGCACTCAGTGGGTTTCCTCGTTCGTCTATCAAGCCAGCAGGTAACTCCCATAGGCTACCGTCATGAGGAAACGCGGCATCCTCGTCGGAGCGAAAGCGCAGCGGAGGTCTCACACAACTGCGCAGGTAAACGCGCCGCTCACCAGCTCTCTCGAAGTGGGCAACGACGACGACCGCGTCGGGGTTGCTCCGCACGACCGTGTCGTAGCGAAAAGGCCGAGTCGTTTCTCCCGCTGCAGTGTTCACCCGACACTGACGGCTGCGTACCTGCAGAAACGGGTGTGAAGACGCGTCCAGCTCTCCCTCGACGACCAGGTGATGCTCGGGCAGTTTGGGGAGCTGGGCCATTCTCGTTCTCCGCGCGACGCGACTCCTCTTATAACGGAGCGCGCGCGAACGTGCGTTCTCGAGACCACCTCTTGTACGCGCACATACTCAGCCGAATTTCAAAGCGATTCCTACCCGGGGGCCGCTCTTCGCAATATTCAGCGACATGACGTGGTTCAAACTCGGTGACTGGCCGAATGAGCAGAAAACCCGCCTACATCGGCGCTTTGGTGCGAGCTCGGGCTCGGTGTGACCCACCTGAGTATGACTCGCGGATCAGGATCCGAGCATCGCGAGTCGGGACGCAGCTACTGCGATCCGAAAGATCTGTGCCACGATTGACAGGGTTTTCGCGGGAGTTTGTGGACATTGTGACAGTTGAGCGTCAGTATCGCCGCGCCTTTGGCACGAGACGTGCTCATAGGCACTCGGAACCCCACTTAACTCTCTTTCACAGTTCCCTGCTTTCCCTGGAAGGAAACTAACATGCTGAAATACAAGAACTTGGTAGCTCTGCTAGCTATGGGCTCTGCCCTGGGCCTGGTGGCGTGTGGCGATGACGACGGCGGGAGCGACGACAGCTCCATGGACGACACCTCCGAAGCTGGCGTCGACGACGACACCGATGACGATACGGATGACGACACCGATGATACGGACGACACCGACGATACGGACGATACGGACGATACGGACGACACCGACGATACGGACGACACCGACGATACGGATGACGACACCGATGACACCGATGACGACATCATAGACGACACCGACGACACCGACGACACCGACGACGCTGACGACGACGTGTCAGCTGAAGCGGGCGCTGACGACGACGTCGAGCCTGAAGCGGGTGCTGACGACGACGTCGAGCCTGAAG
>CBFGUG010000048.1:0-53410 GCA_965651905.1 uncultured bacterium
CTCGACGATGATGAACGTTCGCTCCCGCGGCTGAGTGGCTCGAGTTTGCAGCCACGTGCCCCATCTGGGCGTGGCAGATCAGATCAACTCCGCGAAGAAACGCGTGTAGCCCGAGGGCTTGGCGCGAGCGGCCTTGCCTCCGCCACCCACCGTGCTGTGTTCAGCACCGAGAGCAGAATGGCGAAGGCCACGAAAAACGGCACGCGACGCCCCTGTTCGAAGAACAACAGCACCCACATGATGACGGGCACTGCCAACGCCAACGAGTGAAAGTCGAACAGGTTGATGCCGTGCAGCGCGGGGTACATCGCGTAACACGCCGCCAGAATCACCGCGCCAACCGCATCGCAACCATAGTGCCGCGCCAAGCGGTACAGCGGGAAGATCCCAGAGCCGAGCCACAATGCCTGCAGCAGCAAGAGCGTCTCGGCGTGGGGATAATTCAGATACAGCGGCGAGAGCACGACCAGACCAGCTCTCGTTCCACGAAACGGACAACCAGTTCGCAGGCGTTCACACGGACCCAGGAAATCGTCGCGTCGAGCGCGTCCTACTTCTCGCGCCGAGCTGGGCGGCGCTCGTGATTCGGAAATCTAGATGGACGCCTCCTCCGCTTCGCGATGAGCCGAGAAAGCGCATCTGCAAGTCGCGCAACGATACGTCCGAGGGGACCCAGCAGCCAAGTCTGCCGGTTCGTCGCCGCGTCCAGCGCCAACATCTGCCGAGAGCGCGCGAAGCGGTCCTGAATCCACGCCTCACCCTGCCCGACGACGGTGGGATCATCTACCTCGACGAGGGTTTCCAAGTTCACCAGCGAAAACGGATCCAAATTGAAACTCCCCACGAGAAGTAGCTTGCCGTCGATGGTGGCCACCTTGGCGTGCAGTACTGATTCGTTCCACTCGCAAATGCGCACTCCCGCACCGAGCAACCGTGCATAGAGGCGTCGCGTGGCCATTCGAACGAGGGGTATGTCGCTCTGACCGGCCAACAACAGATGAACCTCAACCCCTCGTCGGGCAGCAGCGATAATCTTGCGCACGACTACGGCATCCGGAAGAAAGTAGCCGTGAGCCACGTGGATGCGCTGCTGGGCGCTAGTAAACGCCTTCAAGTACCTCCGACGCAAGCGCCAACCCCCACCCAACTTCGAAAGGTAGATGCGCAGGGAGCCGTTGACCGACCGCGACGGATGATGGCCGAGCATTGCAGCCAGGCGCCCGCATTGCTCGCCGCGGATCTCGACCGCCAAGTCCGCCCAACCCAAGCGCGTGTCGTCGTCCAGGTTTTCTTCGCCGATGTTGATCCCACCGAGGAATGCGACCCTGTCGTCGACCAGCAACACTTTCCGATGATTTCGGTCGAATCTCCCCCACAATAGCGCCACCAGGCGGTTGTGAATCCGTACGTGGCAGCCAGCGTGCCGCAGGGAGTCAGCTATGGTCCGCCCGTGGCGCGCCGACCCCCAACCGTCTATCACGACGTGTACCGCCACTCCTCGCCGAGACGCGTGCGACAAGGCCTCGACAAACTGCTGTCCCACGCCGAAGAGGCTGAAGGCGTAGACCTCCAGGTGAATGTTGATTCGGGCCTCCGCGATCGCGTGCAACATCCGCGGGTAGGCCTCGCCGCCCCCATCGAGCAACGCTACCGACTCGTCATCGCCCGGGCCAGCTTCGGTCGTTACGGGCAGGGAAGTGAGCGACACGTTGATCTCAGCCGCACGCTCGCGCAGAGGACTGACCGCGGTTGCGTCACCATGCCATGTTCGTTTCGACATCTGTGCACGGGAAAGGGGCCCTGTTCAACAGCTGTGCCGCGTCCTCGTCCAAGTAGATCGTCATGCAACCATGGGGCTGGAGCAGCGAGGCGGGTACGGCCGACGAGGGTGCTTCCTCGACCAAGCGCCGCACGATCTCCGACTTGCGAGCGCCCAGAGCAATGAGCGCAATCTCGCTGGCGTCCATGATGGTTGCAATGCCCATGGTGAGCGCCTCGCGCGGGGTATAGTTCAGCCCGCCGAAGGCGCCGGCCGCATCTTGGCGCGTGACTTCGTCGAGTTCGACCAATCTAGTACGGCTCTCACTCAGCGTCCCGGGTTCATTGAAGCCCACGTGACCGGATCGGCCGAGCCCCAGAATCTGAATGTCGACCCCTCCAGTCAAGGCAATCGATTCTTCGAATTGCTCGCAGTCCCGCGGCAAACCTGAACGAGGTCGTTCGCCGCTTGGAATGAGCAAAGAGCCCTGAGCGATTCCCAAGTCGCTCACGACTCGCCTCAACTGGCTGGAACAACTCTTGGGATCGTTCGAGGCGATCGGATAGTACTCGTCAAGACCAATCGGCACGCATCGTGTCAGGTCGAACTCACCAGCTACTACGCGCTGCGCGAGGGCGCGGTAAACTCCCATCGGTGATGCCCCTGCGGCCAAGCCCAACACGAGGTGACGCCCTTCGTGCGCGCGACGAGTCGCGATGGCGCCAATACGAACCGCCACGGCTATGGCCAACTCGGCAGCGTTGGGAAAAACCCTGACTTGGAATTCGCGTCCCGCTCTCATCACCAGCTGTGCCCGCGAATTTCATCGAACAGCGGCGTTGTTCTCAGTTCGACGCACTTTGCTGCGTACAAGTACATGCTCGCCGACCAAAGCTGCCAGTCTTCTCCGCGAACAGCTCCATCTTGCGCGCGAAGCCATTCGTTGAATCCGAAACGGAGCTCGGCATTCTTCGAGCGACAGCACAACTCCGCCAGCGCGGCGAGCCCTCGTTCGGCCAAGCTCTGCCTGCCGGTGGCGACGAGCGCGGCGACGTAGAACCCGCAGACGAAGGGCCAAATCCCACCATTGTGGTATTCGCCCGGTTTGTTGAACTGTTCGTAGCGACTCCTCCACTCCGAATCGTCGGGTTCGATGTATGGGAACAAGTTCGGCGGCAATTCCACGGCGAGGCTGCCTGCTCGTCGCATGGCAGAACACGAACGCTCCACCCAGTCGACGATCGACTCCGCTTTGCCTCGCGACGCGACCCCCGACAAGATCGCCAGGGAATTGCCTAACAGATCGAAACGCGTGCTGAAGTACAGCTTATGGGACCAGAGCGCATAATATGGGTCATGCGGAAGCACCAACCCCTCGCGGTCATGTAGCGCACCACCTTGCCGGGACTCGACCAACTTGTTCATCTGTAACCCTAACGACTCCGCCCTCATGTCATGCCCGAAGAGCCGTAAGAAGGAGTAGACGAGCGTGTTCACGTACAGCCCTGACCCGAATACCCACTGTTCGTCACGCCAGTCGCTGGTCGGTTGTTGGGCTACCAGTATTCGATCCGAAGGACTCTGGTACTCCATCCAGCGGATCGCTCTCTCAGCCGCTTCCTCGAGGAAGGCACCGTCGCCAGAGACCCTCCGATACACGCCCAATCCGAGGAGGAACAGCGGGGTCGTATCGCTGGCGCCGAGGTCGGTCGGACTATCGGCAAGCCCTGGGATGAGACCGAGCGGACTCTGGTGCGACGCTAACGACTCGAGTGTCTTGCGGAGCGACGCAGCGAGTTCCTCGTTCCCAGTCGCTAGGATGCCCAACGAAGCGATCATCACATCCCGAGTGTAAGGTTCGGGGTAACCCCAAGCTGCGGTGCGGGGCAGGCCAGAACGGCCAACGCGCGTGTTGTGCAACAGCACATCCAGCGCAGCGCGCTGTGTGTCTTCGAGGCTGCTACCGAACTCCGAGACTGTGGTCATACTCTACGAGATTCCTAGCCGGCTACTGACGATATCGACGAACCTGCGGGCCACTATCCGGTAGTCGTAGTTCGCGACCACCCGCTCCCGGCCCGCAGCCCCCATCTCATTTCGCAGATCCTCATCCTCCATCAGCTGCAACAGGTATTCCGCGATGCTGTAGACACTTGCCCGGTAGTCTGCAGTTCGCGCATTCGGGAAAACGATTCGACGAGTTCCGTCGAACCCCTGCTCTTGACCGACCATCGCTTCGTTAATCCAGACCTCGCTAGCGACATCGGCTAGGAACGCCGTTTCCCCATGGATGAGCGTGTCCTGAAGCGCCATGGCACGGATGCCAATCACTGGCTTGCCACAAGCCCCAGCCTCGATCTGGGGCATACCGAACCCTTCGAGGCGGGATGGACCTGCATAAATGTCGCAAGCCCCGATGAGATAAGGCAGGAAGTTTCTGGAGTTGATCCCCATGGTAACCAGCACATCGTTCTCGATACCGAGACTGTGGGCGAGCCGCAGATCCTCCAGGTTCTGTTTCTCAGTACGGGGCTGAGGCCAAACCTTGCACACGTAGCGCCACTTGGGCGCCTTGGCGCTTATCAACGCCAACGCCTGCATCACCTCTTGGGCGCCCTTGGAAGCAGCGTCACCGCCTACCGTGAGTATCATCAGCTGATCTGGCGCCACGCCCAAAGCCTCGCGCACAGCGCGGACCTTTGGGTCATTTCGGTCGCGAGGTATGAACGAGTCGGTATCGCAACCCACTGGTAGCACTACGAACTTGTCCGTCGCGACTCCGTCGCGCGCATAGACATCCCGGACCCAGTTCGACGTCACCAGTACGAGGGGCAAGTTCTGTAGCACCTCTTGCGAGTTGCCGACGAATCCGTTGGCCACGAGCCACGGCACCGCTTTCATACCGAATCGTTGTGGATGCAAGACGAGGTGCGAAGTCTGTCCCCAGTAGCCGATCCCGACGACCACATCGGGACAGAACCATCGGTAGTACCACTCCTTTTCTTGAGCCGACTCCAGGTGCACGGCGTGCGTTTCCACGCCGAGTTCCTTCAGACCTCCGAACAGAAGGTCCCCCTGGGTCGACAAGCCACCCGGAGACGGCGGGTAGTCGTACATGACGAGAACCTTCACGTCACACTCCTCGGCGAACGCAATCGAGGCGTCCTCTTCGGGCTCGTGTGTCGCGCGCGATACTGCTGCTGCCAGGCTAACGCTCGACTTGGAGTATCAAAACACCAAAACGCCTCTACGTTCGGCGAAATCTTCGCCTCCCACGAGCCAGACTCGAAGCCGTACGCGTCTCGAATGATCGCGAGCTTCCTGACACAAACCCTATCCGGAAGTCGAACGGCGAGGTCAGCTTCCGCAATCGCGGTCGGACTGTGTGTAGTCTCCCCGTCCGAGTACGCAAACAGCCACAGCTTATCCGCGCTCAACGCCCCGGAATCCCAAAGCTGCAGCACCGCCCGCCCGACTTCTTCGTGTCTCAAATGCCGAGTGTACTCGCCGAACGGGCTGTGTGTGATCACGAGATCGTAACCTGAATTCTCCAGCACCTGTTCGAGCGCAGCGCGAATGCGCCCGGCAGACAAAGGGCGTTGCTCGGGCCCGTCATCCAATTCGTCAATGCTCGCCTTTGCCACACCCAATCGTTTCATGGCGTCGAAGTACCTGGGACGACGTTCTGGATCGTCTCCTCGGCACAGGGAGATCACTTGCCAGGTCCACTCTGGGTGCATCAGGATCGTTCCCCCACCCCACAACGTTTCGTCATCAGGGTGAGCGACGATGACCAGTGCACGAAAGCTCGACGACGACATCGTCGACGGACCGGCTGTGGCAATGTTGCTGTGGGCGCGTTTGGAGACACTCATGACTTCAACCGAGAAGCCGAGGAGACCACCTCGACACGGAGTGAGTGAAGATGAATCCGAGATTCGATCAGCGCGTCGATGAACGTCAGTACTTCGCCGCTGTGGGCGCTCGAGTTGAGCGCCCTGCAGTACGTGACCAGCGCATCATCATGACCTTGCACGAACGCGAGCGCGTGTTTGGCATCAGCAAGCGACCCATGTTTCAATCGTTCGAGCGCTCGAAACAGCTGGTCACGGTCGCAAACTCGGAACACGTCACACGCTCGATCTGCGGGCAACAGCTCAGCGTCGTCGCTAGTCTTGCGGCGCAAGCTCCGTTCGCGATCGATCGCTACGTCCATCACACCATGAACCTGAGCGCTGCAAGCATGGTCGCGGCGCCCTTCGTAGATCCCGAGCACTCGATGGCTATAGGTACACAAGGTTTGTTGCACCTGCGTCATGGCCTCGTAGGTCATGGAGAACGACTCGCCGATTTGCACGCCCGCTTGACCTCGGAGTACGGGGATCGTCCGCGACTACTCATGGTGACCGTTCAAGCAGATGTCATGCCAAACGGTCCTTCAGGCTCCCGAAGCTCGCGGGGATTTCTGCCCCACGCAATCTTCCATCAACCTGACTATGCATTCCGTCAATTTGACGGCACCAAACACGAGTCCTCGTGTGCCCCATGCGAACAGTGAACACACGAATCTCATCCGCCGCTCGGCGACAGATCGGACAAACTACCAACAGCCCCGGCACGGATAGTGCACCACACGCTGCACGCCAATGAATCCCAATCTGACAAACTCTAGACCGTTCACCGTCATCGTCGGAATCGACTTCAGCGAAATGAGCGACCTGGCTCTGGACCGTGCTTGTGACCTGGCGGGGGCGCACCCCGCAACGCACGTGCACGTCGTGCACGCAACGCCGGACCCCGCAACGGAGTCTGACTCCCAGACATCCGACGCGACTGCACCGTCCGTCGGCACACATCCGCTATCGACTGGTCTATACGAACGAGTCGACAAGGTCGTTCGGCAGTGGTGCGAGGTGCACGACGGCCCCCCGACGTTCGCCCGCCTCACGACACACATTCGCCCGGACACTGCCGCAGAAGCGATCGCCCAGCTCGCGTCGGACCTCGACGCAAATCTGATCGTCGTGGGCACTCACGGCCACCGCGGGGCGCGGCGCTTTCTGCTGGGTTCGGTCGCCGAAACCACCGTTCGCCTCGCACCATGTGACGTGCTCGTCGTGCGACCGCCCGACGCCACCATCCCAAAGATCGAACCGCCGTGCCCGCGCTGCGTAGAGAGCCGAAGAGAATCGGGTGGCGCTGAGCTATGGTGTGAGCAACACCGCGAACGTCACGGACGGCGCCACACCTATCACAGCTCGCCATCGGCGCGCAGTCACCAATCCGGCCTACTCTTCCCCATGGACTAAGAACCAAGGGTCCCGGGGGACTGCGCCGTCGCCTCCCCGTGCTCTGTTGGTGAATCGAGTAGTTGCCGGAGCTCCAGTTTCTCCAGGGTCTCGCGGGAGAGGAGAGCGGAGGTGACCGCGTCGAGAGCAGCACGCTGCGCGTTGAGGGTCGACTTGGCGTCGTCGAGCGCGAGCGACAGCAACTGGCGCGCCTCCTGCTCGATCACATGCACGGTAGCGTCGCTGGTGCCTTCATCCGAGCCCATGCTTCGTCCGAGAAAGGCATGCTCAGACCTGTGCTGATAGTACATCGGTCCGATGCGGTCGCTCATCCCAAAGTGGGCGACCATTTTGAAAGCCAACTCCGTCGCACGCTTGAGGTCATTCTCTGCCCCAGACGAACAGCTCCCGAAGACGATCTCTTCTGCGGCGTAACCGCCCATCAGCACCCGCAACCGCGACTCGAGTTCTGGCCTAGTCTGAATGTGCTTGTCGACACCCGGTGACTGCTGCGTGACCCCCAGCGTCATGCCGCGAGGGATGATGCTGACGCGCTCGACGGGCTCGGCGCAATCAGTATGGTGAGCCACCGTAGCATGTCCAGATTCGTGAACTGCGACCCGGCGCTTCTCGTCGGGGTCCAACACCGTCTCCCTGACGTCGCCGAGCACGATTCTGTCGAAAGCGTCGGAGAAGTCCTGGGACTGAATATTCTGCGCATCACGCCGGGTCGCGGCCAACGCCGCCTCGTTCGCTAGGTTAGCCAAGTCAGCGCCGGAAAACCCAGGTGTGTTGGCTGCAATGGTGTCCAGATCGACATCGTCCCCCAAGTGCTTGTCTCGCGTGTACACCTCGAGGATCGACTTTCTGGCACCCCGCTCGGGTCTGTCGACCACGACTTGCCGGTCGAACCGTCCCGGTCGAAGCAGGGCCGAGTCCAAGACATCTGGTCTGTTGGTGGCAGCGATTACTACGGTTAGATGGTTCTGGGTGAATCCGTCCAGCTCCGTTAGCAGCTGATTGAGAGTCTGTTCACGTTCGTCGCTACCCCCTCCCATGCCAGTACCACGCGCTCGGCCCACCGCATCGATCTCGTCGATGAACACAATCGAAGGTGCCAACTTCTTCGCCTCTTCGAACAGGGTTCTCACCCGTGAAGCTCCGACTCCGACGAACATCTCGATGAACTCTGAGCCACTGATCGAAAAGAAGGGAACTCCAGCTTCACCTGCCACCGCTCGCGCCAGAAGGGTCTTCCCGGTACCCGGCGGCCCGACGAGCAATACGCCACGTGGCACTTTGCCCCCCAGACGCCGGAACCTTTCAGGCGCTTTCAGAAAGTCGACGATCTCGCGCAGGTCGCGCTTCGGCCCTTGCAGACCAGCCACGTCCCCAAACGTAGTTGCCACTTGAGCTTCTTTCTCATACCTCCTGGCACGACCGCGCATCATGCTCGCTAGCGGCCCTTTGCTCATCAGACTCTGTCCGCGACGCGAGATCCAGGTCCAAGCGCCAATGATCAACACCCACGGCAGCACCGTGAGAAGCAGCCGTACGAACAGAGATGGTTCGTCGTTCTTGACATTGATCTCCACGCCCTGCTCCCTGAGCAGCGGCAGGAGTCGGTCATCTGATTGAATGGGAAGCCTGGAACTAAAGCCCCTATCCTGCCCCGGCCCCTTCAACTTTCCCGTGACGACCTGCCCAATGATCGTCACGCTTTCGACTTGCCCCTGCTCAACCAGATTGAACATCTGGGAATAGCTGGTGCTCGACTCCGAACCCGTTTCACTCGAAGAAAACTGCATGTACCCGAAAAGCAGCAGCAGCAAAGCGGGCCCAATCAGACGCCTGAGGTGCTGGACAGGGTGCGTCGGATTCGCACGCGGTCGGCCGGGTTTCTCGCTCTCGTCGGGCGGCACGTCGGGATCGCTCACATTCGCCTCCTGCCGCACATCGGTTTGTTCATTTGCGGCAGCACGTTGCATCGACCGTGCCGCCGAACACAGACCATCACAGCGTGTCTGACCTCCGTGTTTCGCACGCGTCGAAACGCACGAATCACTTCGCTGCGCGCCGTGTTCTCGGTATCGCATACGCATCCGCTTGTGCCCATGGCGAAGCACCGTATGTTGCGTTAAGCTTCCACGATGTGCGGTGAGGCACGAGCCGACTACAGTTCGTAGCCACGGTAAGCGCTCCGCACGATGCAAGACAAACATATGCTGGACCCCAACCTTCCCCAAACGATATTGAGAGACGCCTGGTGCAGGGTGCGTCTCGACGCCATACGCACCGCCGTCGACTCCACACTCACCCAGTTGCAAGCCCTGAGTCGCGAAGAAGCACTCGAAGAGCAGCGCGACGATGACATCTACGACACGGCGCGTCTGGCCGCGCTCTGGGCGTGCAGCGACGAACTTCGCGAAGAGTCGGGCATGCAACCCGACGTCAACGCCGCCCCTTCACACCCGTCCGACTGCGCGTGGACCGAGCACTACGAAGAGACGCTGCGTCGTTACCGTTACGCAGCAGGTGTCTCGTTGCGGGGCTCTCTCGACCGTGAGCCGACGGCGCACACCTCACTCGACACCCCAAGTTGATGGACCGGCGCCCAAATTGACTGGCTGATCTCGTTCGACCGACACTGCCACCAACTTCGCTCTGGCATGGCGTGAGTGTCGCAGCTTGACGGTTCCGTGCCCACCTGCACCCCGACCTCACACGGTGCGATCTGCCGAAGTGGCGCAACATCCGTCAGGTTCTCGAAGGTTCAGTAAGAATGCACGTGGGGGGGCACACGCAGCGACCGTACTCGGACACGAATGAGGTCCTGGAAATGGCTCGCGGCGTGAGTAGGCTTCCTACTTGCTGCGCTATTTCTTTCTTCTCCCGGAGTTGCCTTGAACATGAATCTCGAGCGAGTGCGTCGGTTGGCAGCAGTGCTGCCGTGGTTGTTTTTGGTCGCGAGTTGCCTGGGTGACGGCAAGGACGACGACGGCTCCGACTCGTCGGAAGTCTCCGCGAAAGACGACGGTGCGGAAGACTGTCTGGGCGGTGAACGTTGCGCTTGTTACGGCAACGACACGTGCGACGGCGACCTGGAGTGTCTGTCGGGCATCTGCGTCGACACTTCGGATGACGATGACGATGACGACGACGACGACGGCAGCGATTCGAACGACGACGGCGACGACGACGACAGCGATTCAAACGACGACGACTCGGGCGGCGACGACGACGATGCAGACGACGATGACGATGCAGACGCTGACGACGACGACGCAGGCGACGATGGCAGCGATTCAGACGACTCCGACGACGATTCAGACGCTGACGACGAAACCCCCTCGGGATCTGACGACGACCCGAGTACGGACTCGGACGACGACGGCAGCTCGTCGGGCAGCGACGATAGCACTAGCGAGGACGACTCGACGCCTTCGGACCCCATCGACGGAGACTGCGAGACGGGCAACGAGAATTGCTACTGCTACGGCAACGGAACTTGCAACGAGGGGCTGATCTGCAGCCTGGACGTCTGCCGCAGCGACCCTGACGGCAGCTCGTCGGGGGACGACGGCTCGGAAACTGACGATGGGTCGAGTAGCAGCGACGACACCCCGACGGAAACCCCCGACACTCCTGTCACGCTGATCGACGACTTTGCCGACTGTGACGGTCAGGTGATCGAAATTGATGGGCGCAAGGGCGCTTGGTACAACCTGAACGACGAAACCGATTTCACGGTGGGGGCTCCTCCAACATCGAGTTGGCTCGATCAGAGTTGCGGCGTGTTTTCCAATGGCACTTGCCCGGGGTGTGACGTCGCGGGCATTGCCGTGATCTTGTCTGCAGGCGTGTACGATCTGAGTTCGTACAGCGGCATCGAGCTGACGCTGGAAAGCGAAGCCACGCTCTACGTCGCTGTCAAGACCACCGACGGTCAAGACTACAGCTACGCCTGGTCACCAGCCGTGTTGGGCCCTAGCACGGGCGGCACCCGACTCATTTACTTCAGCGATCTGGATCCCGATTCGGGATTCCATGGTCTCGAGTGGGCACAAGAGATCCACTTCACCGTGAGTGACTACGACAAAGAGTACGGCTACGGTCTCGGAATCCACCGCCTCGAACTGTTCTGAGCGACCAATTCGTGAATTGCGACAATTCGAAAGACGTCACACGCGAAAGCGCTTGACGTTTGGTCGTGGTGACGAGATCTGAGCAATCAGTCACACCATGAGCACCAGCCTACTCGCCCTGATCGACGACATCGCGACCGTGCTCGACGATGTCGCGTTGATGACGAAAATCGCGACCAAGAAAACCGCGGGCGTGCTCGGCGACGACTTGGCTCTGAATGCCGAGCAGGTTGCAGGCGTCAAGCCCGAACGTGAGTTACCCGTAGTCTGGGCAGTGGCGAAGGGTTCGGCGATCAACAAGGTTATCCTGGTGCCCGCCGCACTGGCGCTCGATGCGCTGGTGCCCTGGTTGGTCACACCGCTGATGATGTTGGGCGGCGCGTTCTTGTGTTTCGAGGGCGTGGAAAAGGTCGTGCACAAGTTCCTGCACAAACAGCAGAACGCCGAACGTCACGAGCAGCTCGTCCAAGCGCTGAGCGATGAAAAACAAGACATCGTCGCGTTCGAGAAAGACAAAGTCCGCGGCGCGATTCGCACGGACTTCATCTTGTCCGCCGAGATCATCGTCATCAGCCTCGGTAGCCTGACGGACGCCACGCCAGTCGTGAAAGCACTTTCGCTCGTGGCCATTGCCGTGCTCGCTACGGTTGGCATTTATGGCGTGGTCGCTGGCATCGTGAAAATCGACGACTTGGGTCTGGCGTTGCGCAAGCGTTCGAGTCAGGTGGCGCAAGTCTTCGCTACCGTGTTGCTGCGTGCTGCGCCGATCCTGATGCGCACGTTATCCATCGTCGGCATCATCGCGGTGTTCCTGGTGGGCGGCGGCATCATCGCGCATTCAGTCGGCCTACTGAAAAACTGGTCGGCACAACTGACTGCAAAACTGTCTTCAGTGGATGGCGTGGGCAACGTGCTCGCGATGCTGGGCGGGCCGTTGTTCGATGCCATCGTCGGTATCCTCGTGGGCGCCGCGTGCCTAGCGCTGGTGTCCGCGGGCAAGCGC
Organism: uncultured bacterium; assembly: GCA_965651905.1. Lineage (GTDB taxonomy): Bacteria > Myxococcota_A > Polyangia > Polyangiales > Polyangiaceae > SZUA-265. The sequence goes on from CBFGUG010000048.1 coordinate 12,196, forward strand.
GCCGTCAGCATGGCGCGAGCCCCCGGCTAAACGAAAGTCGCGCCGAGCGGCGCTGCGAGTACCGTCCGCTGCGCACACGGTGCACCGCGCGATGCTCACTCCACGCGTGTCATCGCGCCATTGCAGCAAAAGCCTGTTTTCATAGCAGGAGCAGCCGCGTTCGGCATATTCCGGGCGCTGGGACGGCCATTCCGGGCGCTCCAGTTCAATTCCGGGCGCTCATGTTCTAACTCCGGGCTCAACTGACTCGTTCCCGGCGTCTAATCATGCGCTCCGGGCCAGAAACCCGTACAGTAGGCCGCCCAATGGCAAGAAATTCCAAGGTTATCGCAGAGCATGCGGCTTGGCTCGAAGCCGCTGAGTCGCAGCCTCCCGCCAAGATCGCCATGCCGCTGCCCAGTCTGCTCGGGGAGGCGCTGGACCTGGCCGCGCACTTCGACGCGCTGTGGAAGCCTCCCGAAAGCTCTGCCCCAGGCGCTTGGTTCGTGCAGATCGAGAGCGACAAGATCTATGCATCCCTCGGCAAAGAGATCCGCGAACTGTCACACGTGATCGCGGCGGTCCAGGCGTCGCGCGCCATTCGGATCCCGACGCAGAGCCGCGCCCCCGTCGAGCGCGCAACGCGGCTGCTGACGGAGATGCGCAGCACACTGATGTTCGTGTTCGACGACGAGCAGTCTCGCGGGCGAACGCAACTGGACCGTCTCAACCGCGAGTTTGGCTCCGCTCAGTCCCACGATGAACTCGCGCTGGCGCTGGAAACCTTCGCCGCGCTGCTCGACGAACATCGCAGCGAGATCGAACGCCTCAGTACCTTCGATTTCGCGGATTGCGCACACGCACGCGCCACGGCGAGCGCGCTTCGCCAACACTCCGCCGACAAGTTGGCCGGACCCGGTACCCAGCGAAAAGACACGACCAAGCTCCGCAACCAACTGCTCACGCTGTTACTCCTGCGCATGCAGAACATACGCCGCGCCGCGCGCTACTTGTTTCGCGACGAACCCGATCGAAGCAAACTGTTCGAAAGCGTGCACGAGCGCGTCCGCCGTCGCGTCCGCAAGCGCTGAAGCGCTGCACGCGAATCACTCGACGACGCTGACCTCTGGGACACTGATCTCTGGGACGCTGATCTCTACGGTCACTGCACGTTGGTGTAGCTTTGGCCTGGGAAGTCGGGTCACGGATCGGCGCGGCTCCCTCTGCGGCAAATTCGGAGAGGTGCGGGCAACCGCGGCGCAATGTCTGACGGCGCGCCAAGCTGCAGTGACGGGACCAAGTAATTCGGGAACTGCCGGAAAAGGGCCGCTCGGAGCGTCGCCGTATGCCAGGGGAACGGCATCTCGTGACCGGAAAGTTGCGTGGAACAGCGCCGATATGCGCTCACGACGTATTGATTCGAGCGCCACGTCATGAGAAGTGCCGCGCCCAAACGTCGAAGGCGACAATTGACGCGGCAAAGACGTGACGTGCGTTTACACTGGGCTCAAGCACGTGTAGTTGCTACGCGGAAAGATAGAGCCAGTCATGAAAAAAGCACTCCCCCAGCCCGCCCTCCTCGCGACATTGTTCACACACGGCACCCTGTTCACCTGCTACTCCACACTCACGCACCAGGCGCATGCGGCAACGCTCTACGTCTCGACGGAAGCGCTCGAGTCTGGTGACTGTACGGCCCGTTCGACGCCGTGCACGTTGGGCAGGGCGGGTAGCACTGCGGTCGCGGGGGACACGGTCGTGATCATGGACGGCGTTTATCACGAGGCGTTGTTCGTCTCCAACTCGGGCACGCCTGACGCTTGGATCACCTTCGAGGCTGACGAGTGCGCGACGCCAATCATCGAGGGCGAAGGGTCGGGTCCGGACGAAGACAGTCAGTCGAGTGGCGTTCACTCGATCGACGGGGAGTACCTACGCTTTCGCGGACTGGTTGCGCGGGGTTGGAACATCGGCTTCGGCAATGCCTGGGCCGGCGGCACGGAGTCCGACGAAATATCTAACGGGCACTGGGAGATCGAACACTGCATTTCCTACTCGAATGGTCGCACTGGGTTCACGTTCTTCAGCGCCGAAGGGTTTTCGCTGAAGAACTCCATCGCTGCCCACAACGGCAGCAGCGCGATGCATTCGTGGTCGAGCGGGGTGTCACTGTTCGAAGCGGAGGGGCCAGACAACCGCGTCGAAGGCACCATCTCGTTCGAAAACACCGACGCTCAGCGCAACACCGACGGTAGCGGCTTCATCGTCGACGAGGAGTCGAACGGCGCCACCTTCGTCAACAACATCGCGTTCGGCAACGCGGGTTCGTGTTTTCGCCTGACCCTGAGCTCGGACACGACGTTCATCAACAACACGTGCTTTCACAATTCCCAGTTCGGCAGTCGCGCGACAGGCCCCACCAACCCGGGCGAAATCTACTTCAACAATCCGGGTATTTCCGACCAGAACGTGTTGTTCACGAACAACCTGATCGTCGGTACTGGTGAGCAGCCAGCAGGTCCCGTGGCGGTCGTCAATCCACCCGCGTCGGGCTGGAGCGACAACGTCGTGGCGACTGGCAACGTCACGTTCTTGACCGATCCGACTGGACAGAACCCGAACTTCGTTCCGAGTGCCGGCGCGTCGGAGCTGAACGGAGCAGGAACGGCAGGAGCAGAAACCCCAGCCACTGACATCGGCTTCGATCCGCAGTGTCTCGTCAAGCGCACTCCAGAGATGGTCGGGTCGGTCGCGCGTGAGAGCTGGTGGCAGTACGACATCGACATCGACTACATCAAGAGCATCGGTGGTGTTGCCAGCTGCTTCAACCCAGGACCACGCAGCAACCCGCCCGACATTGGTGCGTACAACAGCGGCGCTGTCACGACCGTGACCCCGGGTAGCTGTGTTCCTCCAGAGCCCGTAGCCATCATCGACACGACGCTAGTTGACGCGGACGCGGGCGCAGGCGCAGACGCTGGTGCTTCGGATGTGGATCCCAGCGAACCAGGCGCGGGAGGAGCTGGCGGCGGGTCAACTGATCCGGACGAGATGACGCCGGCAGATGACTCAGTGGTGGACGACGGAGCTGGCGGGAGCGCAACGAGCGGCGGCGCAGGCGGCGCGGACAACGCCGGGGCTGGAGGTGCTGGGCCCGGCGGTGACACGGACACGCCGACAGGCAGTGATGACCCGATCGACACCCCCGACATGGTGAACCCAGACGCGATGGGTACGGCATCGCCGAGCAGCCCGAGTACCTCTGGCAGCGCTCAGCCCATGGCCAGCGGCTCGGCGAGTGTTGGCGACCCAGCTCCCAGCGTCGGACCCGCTTCGACGTCAACCGACGACGGCGGATGCGACTGCAAGGTCACGACCGGATCTCAGCGTCCACGGAGCATGCTTGGTCTGACAGTGGGATTGTTCGCGGCAGGACTAGCGCTGACCCGACGCAGGCGGCGCAGCGGTATCGTTCGCGGCTGAGGTAGTTGGTGCGACCACACGTTTGGCGCGCCGCGTCGCGCTAGACGAACACGCACGTCGGCAGAAACTGGCCGGGAGGTCTTCTGCTCCCTGCAGGCTGGTAAAAGTCCGTCGCCACGGAAAGCGATCGCGACGCTGACCACTTGTCACGGCAAGTACGCTCGATGCGAACGCGCTCGGAACCGTGCCACGCGTTTGCCGCAAAAACTCGGCGACATCGGCTGACGGATATTCTGCATCGCGTCGTCGCGTAGTGAGGCGCGGAGGAGGATCGCCTGCAGAAATGCCTATTGGCAAAGCCAAACTCGTGTTCGACAGTCGACCTGGTCAGCAGTTGCTGGCGGACGAGGGTGGCTCACGTGAACTGCGTCGGATCCGATCTGCGACACATGAAGGTATTGATCGTCGACTCGAGCGCGGAGTGCGCCCAGTTGTCGACACGACTGAGTTCGATTGCCGAAGTGCGGCAATGCGACACGGCCACGAGCATTGCCCAAGCACGTTCGAGCCTGGGTGAGAGTACAGACTTGATGTTCGTCGACATGCACCTGGAAGACGGCTCGGCGCTTCGTGTCATCGAAGCAGCCTTCGCCTTGCGTAGTGCGCCTACCATCGTGGCTACGGGGCAGAACGTCGATTCTTCGCTGGTCTTTCAAGCAGCCCGAGCTGGCGTTCACACCTTTCTCCCCAAACCCTACGACGACGAGCGGCTCTGTGCGTGCATCGATGGCACCCAAGACGCGTTCGCCCCGATGGCAGCGATCCTGCGGCCCCTCGTGGGACATTTCGGCATGAAAGACATCCAGAGCGAAGTACGGCGAATCCTGGTACGAGAAGCGCTTGCTCGAACCAACGGTAGTCGCGCGTCCGCAGCCCGTGTGTTGCAGGTGACCAGGCCAGCAGTGCAGAAGTACTTGCGCACGGCAGGTAACCCATGACCAGTCATGACGAGCGCGACAAACGCCCCTTGAGACCAACCCCGAGCGCCCAAACCGTCGGGCTGGGCGACGTGGCGTCTCATACGCTCCGAAAACTCGGACTGAAACCGTGCTCGGAGTGCAAGCGTCGCGCGGCGTGGCTCAATCGACTAGTAACGTTCTCCACGTTCCGTCGCGTGCCGCCGAGGTGAACCAAAGTCAGGGCCCATCAAGTGAAGTTCGTGATCGTCAGTGGTGACCAGGCCGTCTTCGAGCCATCGTTCGCCCCCGCAACGTTGATCGCCCCCCCTCCAGGTACGATCGTGGGCACGGGTCGCGCGAATGTGTTCGGCTCTCCCGTCTGCGTAGTGGGCGACGAGGCCTCCGTCGTGGTCCCCACGAGTTATGCCATTGGAACTAGCACACCAGGATCGGGCGTCTTGCGCATCACAGGCCTCGGCGCGGACCAACAGTCCGTGTCCGGGCAATCCGACCAACGCGCCCTCATCGTCGCAGGCACCCGCTTTCGCGCAAGTCTCACGGTCGTGACACCGACGACCACTGGCGGTAGCCCGGTGGATTCACCCGGAACAGTCTACGCAGGTGGTGGACAGTTCGTGACCCAGAATACGAAAACGAAGGGCTGACAGGCCGCTACACGACCGATGCGCGTGTCATGTCGTCGAATTCGAGTTCGACGTCGTCGAAACGGCTCTCCAACGCCTCCTGGCCCGATCGTTCCTTGAACCTTCGCTCCGCGGCGGTGATCGGAAGCAGCCAGAGGTAGCGAATTACCCCGTGGGCTGTCTCTAGGTTCTCTAGATCGGGACCGAACGGGTAAGGCAACGAAACGAGCACATGATCCAGAGTGGAGTTGGCAACCCAAGGTTCACCTACGGGGAACGTGTGCCCTTCACCCAATCCCTCTGTGGCGTGATAGTAGGCAACCATCGCCAAGCGTTCGACCAGGATCGGATTCGGCTCGCGGACGACACAAACGAACTCGATGGCTTCATGGCCGCGTGGCGTCGCCCGATGCGCACCTAACGAAGCGTACGTCCACAGCTTCGTTTGTGGTCCGGGCCCGATGACTGCCACTTCGAAACCAGGAACGACCTCGTCGATGTTGCCGGGCTCCGCGTGCACCTTGTGCAGCACATGACCTCGGAAGAACTTTTCCAAGTGCGCTTCGAGCACGGCGGTGGATGCGCTTGGATGTGTCATGTCAGTCCCTTCGGATCTGCCGCGAGCGTGGCTCGCAACGACGAATCAGTGCAAACCATAGCTAGAGCCCCGCCTTCTTGGCGAGCTTCTTGGACAGCGCAGCCATCTCGCCACCTTGTTTATCTGACTCACTTCGAGCTTGTGGCTCCATTCGGTCACGATTGGATCCACTCGCACGACGTTCAGCGTCGGTCATCTTCCAGCCGGGTTTCTCGCCGGGGGCCCCCTGGTAGTAGCGCACGACCAGCGGTGGATCGTGATCGAGCACCCACGCCTGGCCCTTCTTGTGGAACCTCTTCGCATCCTTATTCGTCGCCAGGAAGTGCTTACGATCCGAACTCGTCGGAGTTCGGCCATAGTGCTTCTTTCGATTGTATTTCTCTTTGGGCGCTGCCTGTTTGGAGCTCTCGAACGCCTTTTTGACTTCGGTCGTGATTCGCGACTCCGAGACCCGGTCATTGAACACGCCAGCTTTGATGATGCCGTACGGTTTCGCGAAGTGACTTCTGCCCGCGTTCAGATCTGCACGCGCCTCCTTGGTTGCATTGGCACTGCTGGCCCCTCCTTGACTGAGCCCCGCGTCGACCGGAGTAGCCATGTGCGTACCGTACGCATGTGCTCTGGACACAGGCTTCGAGAGCACGCCCTTGATGGGTGTAACGTTTTCCAACTTGGCCTTGATGCTTGCCCACTTCGTGATGTTCTTGGCCTTGATCTGATCCACCGCCGTTCGAATGTCACCACGCACGGTGCGGTGACTCGCGCTGATCTGTTTCGTGAACTTCTTGGACAGCGTAGTGCTGACCTTTGCTGCTGCCTTCTTCTTCGGGTTGACAGAAACCTCGAAGTCGATGTCGTCGTCCTTCTCGACCCCTTTTGCGGAAGTATCTAACAGTCTGATCGTGAGGCTGCCCTTCTCGAGTTTGGGCTGATACTTGGAGCGCAGGGTGTTGGCGCGCGACTGTAGCTCGGCGATCGCAGCGTCTGGGTCGTCTGCCTTCGGCGACTTCTTCATCGCGGCGGTCACCTTGTCGACGACCTTCTTGGGGCTGAGCGTCTTGCCTTTCTTCTTTTTCTTCTTCTTCTTGGACTTCTTTCCGAACTTTTTGAACAGCTTGTCGATCAGGCCTTTGAACTTGCGGAACAATGCCGTGATCGCCTTCGTGGCGGGCTTACGGATCGCTTTGAAGATCTTCTGAATCTTCTTGATCACCTTGTCGATGCCGACGAGTGCACCGACGAAGCTCAACACCAGGGGCAGCAAGCGTTTGAGCGTGGAGTTGACCGCGTTGGCGAGGGCCGCAACCTGTCCCGCAAGCACGGCTTTGGCAGCTCCTACGATCGTGCCGACGAGTTCGGCTATCTGGGATGCGTTCGAACGGAACCACATCACGACGTCGATGATGGTGATGACGATGGTGATGACCGTTCCGACGCCGCCACTGACCAGTCCGGACACCATGCCCAAAACCTTCTTGATGCCCGCAACGACCAAACCCTCGGCGATGGCGGTACCTGCCTCGCCCATCACCTGGCTCTTCATCTCCTCGAACTCGCTGGCAAGGTACTCGAACAGGCCGGACGGTCCTTGCGTCGCCAAGATGTCGAAGATCTGTTTGATCTTCTCTGCGCCCGCGACGCCCTTTTCGACCATCGCGACCGCTTTTGGCCCGAACACCTTGCGCGCGATGTCCTTGATGTTGGAAATGCCTAGGCCGACGAGTTCGAGCAGGAAGCCAACGATGCTCTTCGTATCGAAGCTCGTGGGTAGCGAGATACCCGCACTCCCGAGGTTGCCAGTGAGCCACTGAACCACGGCCCCCTTGATGTTCTCACCAATGTTGGAGATGAACATCTCGAAGCCCTGAATGATTCCTGCACCGAGATTGCGCAAGAAGGGCCCCGGGTCTTTGATTACCTTGCTGGCAACTCCACCAATGGCCGAGGCGAGCTTCTCAATCCAGCCGAAGACTGCGTCCTTCACTCGGTTGTAGACGTCTTCAGCCTTCTCCAAGAAGTTCTTGTGTTCCTCTCGAACCTTGTCTTCTACCGCTTTGGCTTCCTCCAACGCTTTGACGTAGCGCTGGGCCAGGCCCTTGATCAGATCACCTTGCTTGGCGTTGATTTCTCCCTCGAGGCCGCGGAACTTGTCGTTGAGCTGTTCGGATATCTGCGACTTGAAGTCTTCGAGTTCGGTTCCTAGCGAGTCGATCTTCTCTTTGACTGCGTCCTTGCCCTTCGTAACGATATCGCGCGCGTCCTTCAGTCCCTCGTCGACGAGGTCGGCGACGTTCTCGATCACGCTCCGCAGGTCGGCGATGAACACCTTCTTGGCGTCGTCGTAGAAGGTCTTCGCCTCGGGCGGCGGTGGGTCCATCAGCCCGACCCATTCAGCCGCGGTCTCGTACCAGGCTCGCTCGTACTCCTTGGCTTTTCTACGGATGGTACTTTCGAACTTTTCTGCAGCCGCGCCTGCCTCGGTGTCGAACGTGGTACCTACGTCCGTTTCAAGTTTGGTCAAGCGTTCGCGAACGTCGCTCTGGGTCTGGGTGAACAGTCCGTTTATCGCCGCTGCAGCTGCTACGCGTTTGGCTTCGTTGTCGCTCTTGGTCTTGTTCTGAGTGTTGCCGACGTCCGCAAATTTGCCTTCGCGAGCGCCGAACATTTCCGCTACGCCCTTGTTCCCCTGATTGGACGCTCCCGCGCGCGACTGCTCCAGGACGGCCGACTCCCCTTCGCGGAACTGCTCGGGTGCGGCCTCAGTACTGGCGGCGAGTTCATCTTGCGCCGCGGCCCCTTCCTTGAGAATGGGGTCGTCGTGCTTGTCCATGAACTCGCGCGTGACGCAAGCTTCTTTGAGAATGTTCTCGGTCTTGATGGTCTCAGGACGAACGTCGAACTCCGAGGCGGTCTTGGGCGGTGGCATTGCCCGATCGGCACGTATGCTAGCGGGCTCAGCGCCGGGAGGTTCCACTTCGAGTGGCGTAGCCACACGCGGGGACTGTCCTGATGGCTCGGCAGTGGCCGCTCCTTCGAGCGGCTGTTGAGTCTTGTCCCGTGCCTGTGAGACTTCACCAGTGACGGCGCTTTTGACCTGTTTCGCCTTGCTGTTCGAGGCGAACTTCATGAACGAGTCGAGTGTGGGCGGTGCGATCTTCTCGACTTCGAGCAACACCTTGTCCACGAAGGCCTGCTTGTCGAAGGCAGGAGGGCTGTCTGCCTTGGCCTGCATCTCGCCGACTTGATCTTGTTGCCCTTGCTGCTCGTGTTCCGACTCCTGAACTTCCGCCGCGGAGTTGGCTGACGTGGACTTGTCCTCCCCGCTGCCGTGCTCCGACTGATCGTTGGCGCGGTTCTTCGTTCGGTTCTTCGCCTCCTGAAACGCCGGGTCTTCTCCAGGGGACGCAGGAGAGTTGACGACCTCTATTTCCGGCACGGGCTCGACGGGCGGACACTCTTCGCTTCTCTGGATCAGATCGAGACCGCCGCGCCGCTGTTGCAACACGTGGCTGAGCTCGTGCGCGAGCAGCCGCAGACCCGAACGTGTGCGCGGACGGTACTGCCCGGCGCCAAAGACGATGTCCTTGCCGCGAGTGAATGCCTTGGCGGCGAGCGAGCGAGCCACACGCGCAGGGCCGTGACCGTCGTGGATACGCACCTGCCTGAACGCCGCGCCGAAACGCGGTTCCATGAACCGCAACACTGCAGCGGGCAACGGACGCCCCGGACCGCTCGTCGCCGCCTGAACTTCAGAGCTCGCGACACGAAGGGGCCGCGGCCCGGCAGGGGCGCGCTGAACCGTCTCCGTGGAGTCATCCCTGGTCTCGGCGTCGGGTTCCTCGTCGGGCTGCTCGCTCTGCACTTCGTCGATTGGCGCACGAGGAGTCGTCGGCGAATCCGAGCCTGCCTGCTGACCCGTCTGCTGCTGTCGTTGTGACTCGGGTTCGGGCTCCAGCGCGTTCGCAGCGTTCAACGCTTCGCTCTCTATGGGCTCACCCTCGGGGGGCTTGGCTGCGGCCTGAGAGGTTCCCGACGTCGTGTCCAGACGTTGGTCAGTAACGTCTTCGCGAACCTGCTCGCGGAGCCGTGGGTCGGAAACCTGCGGCCCGCCCTCCTGCTCTGCCGCGCGATGCGCTGGGGGAGGTGCGACTGGTAGCCGCAGTCTCGACGCGTCGTGCGCCCGACTCGGCTCGACTCGGCCGCTGTCGTGATCTCCGTGGGTATGGTCCGCCGAGCGCACGACCTGCCCCGTGCGAACGTCGGTCAGGGTCCAGCGCGCCTGTCGTGCGTTTGCCGTGCGTACGGTGCTGAGCTCCAGTCGGTAGTCGGCAGACTCGAGGGTGCGGGACGTGGACCGCGCTTCGGGAGCATCGCCCACGAGCGCGCCGAGTTCGGCCGCAATGTCACCACTAGCCAACGCACGCCGCAGCAGCTCGAGCATGATGGAGAGTGGCCGGGGCGGAACCGCAGCTGACGACAGGCCGAACAGCTCTTGCAGCGCAGCCAAGCTCGGGCGCTCTGGCAGCTCGGGCTGAGTGGCCGCTACCTCTCTTTGTACGCGGTGTAACCCGCCACGTTGCTGCAACACGTGCGTGAGTTCGTGTGCGATCAGGCGGCGCCCCTGTGACGTACTCGGCCGAAACTCTCCCTTGCCGAACACGACGTCCCGGCCAACCGTAAACGCCCGAGCGCTGATGTTGCGCGCGAGGTTAGCGGCCGCGTTCCCGACGTGTACTCGAACGTTGCCCAGGTCGTGACCAAACCTCGGCTCCATGAACGACCGAAGTGCGTCTGGTAGTTGCTGCCCTCCGCTCCGACGCAAATCTCGCAGTCGCCGCTCGAAGCTCGGTCCAGCATCGCGCTTACCTTTCCGCGACGGTCGCCGTGGTCGTGGTTGAACGTCTTCTTCTTCACCCGCAGCAGGCTCGGCGGTCCCCTCCGCGTCTGCCGCGGCCTGCACTGCCTGATCAGGTTGCTCCCCAGCTTCGTCTTCATTGCTTTGCTGGTCGCTGGGTTTGCGTTGGACAGGACTGCCCTCGCCTTCTTCGGACGCGGTTTCGCTGACCGGGGCCTCTGTTTCCGAGGTAGTCTCGTCACCCTCGGCCTTGGACTGGAGGTCCTCTTCCTCCGATGGGCTCGTATCGGTCTTGCGCTGAAGAGTCGAATCCTCGTCGGTGGCCTCGTCGACAGCGGGCTCTGACGAAGCCGCCTGCGCAGTTTCATCCGCTGCTTCCTCGTCCTTTCGTTGAAGAGGCGAAGATTGAGCGAGTTCGTCGGATTCCTCGACCTGACGCTGGAGTTCCGAGGACTCCTCGTTCGCTTCGTCAGCGGCAGGCTGCACGGACGATGCCTCAGACGGTTCCTCAGGGTCGTCCGACATGGGCTGCAAGAACGTCGGCTGCGCCGTTTGCTCCCCAGCGTCATCTTCTTCCTCGCGCTGCAGGGTGACGCTCTGCATCGTCTCATCGTCTTTGGACTGCCGTTGCAACGCAGCTTCATCCAGCGAGCCCCGAGAGTCGTCCTCCTCGCTCGATCCTCCGCGAGCATCGTCTTTCGTAGGTGAACGACGCACGCAGTGGTCGCACCCCCCGCCACCACGCTTCCGCTTGCCCGAAGCGGGGCTACCGCTCATCACCCGGTCGGCGATCTCATCGGCTTCGCGCTCGTACTCGTCGTCGGAAGGACCAACCTTCAACTTGGCTTGAACACTGTCTAGGCTCGGCGCAACTTCCGTGTGCTGACGAACACGCTGGGTTCGGCGTCGCCTCGCGCGTGAGCTCGCAGCCTGGCCCTCGGCACGCTGGCTAGAGCCGCGTCTGGCGGCGGGTTTCGCGTGCACAGCCATGGCACTCTACGCTTCCATACCCCCGTAGGGCGACTTCAGATCGAGCACGAAGTCTTGGTACTGTCGTGACGATCGAACCTTGCGCCACCCCCCAACCTGCATGAGCTTGAGCATGCGTCGGTTACCCGTAGCAATACGTGCTCCAAGCTTGCCGTTGCGGTAAAACTTGCGAGACGCCAACGCACCGAACCGCAAGAGTAGTCCTTGCCCTCGGACGCTCGGGATGAGAAACGCCGACATGATCCACTGCACGGGCTGACGTCCCATCGCGGTCATCATCTCGTCGTGCTTCGCTGAGATGTAACCAACGCGCTGCCCGTCCTTGAGGAATATCAACGACGTAATCCCTCGGCCGCGCTGCGCAGGGAGTCCCAACTGCGTTGCCCAAGTTTCGATCCACGGCAAGTCAGCCAGCGTGGAGCGACGAACTTCCAATACGGGATCCACCGCCGCACGCCTGCTGGTGTGTACCGAATCGCGTGGCGCTAGCGCTGAAGTACGTCTTCTGGAGCCCCTGGGCTCGTCGCGGACCAGCTCGATGCGCGGCATTTTCTCCAGTCTGCGAGCTTGTGTCATCCGTTCACCTTGAACTCGAGATCCGAGAGGGTTGCCGAGGCTGACGGCAAATCCAATCCGAGACAATTCACGCACAGCGCAGCGAATAGCTGGTTGGCCGCGCTGACGATGGTGCTGCGGTTCACGAGACCGTCGTCCGTCGACTGGGGGACTAACCACACCAAGTTCCCGCGAGTTGCGACTTCGCCTGCGATCTGCGAAGGCGGGTCGGAAGAGTTCGGGTGGAAGCTGTTGCAGGTCGCCGCAAAAGACGCGTGGGTGGTCGTGTTGTAGCTAGAGGTAACCAGAAGCCCGCCCAGAACGACCAGCGACATCAACGCATCGTTCACGCCCTCAGAGATGCGGTTGTGGGAGACGTTCGCAGTGCCGCCAGAGACCACGACATGCGACGTGAGATGGGGTCGGTTCAGCGTCGCGCCTCCCGACTTCTTCTTGGTGCCTGGGTCGGCCACGTTGAGGCAAAATTGATTACCATTCATGACGACACTGTCGTGAGCACACACGGCGACAGACAGCCCGCCAGCAAGCCCGGTCGTATCTGTGCTCTCGGGCCAATCGAGGATGACGTGATTGTGAACGAACTGGACGGGCCCGCCCATGCCCAAGCTCTGGTGCACTGGGTCTTCGACGTCGTCACCTGGATCACCATGCGATTCTTGCTGAAGGTACTTCGGCGTCTGTGCGGGGAAGTCCCAACGATCTGCGCTCGGCTCACCCGACGGGAGGTCGACCGCCTCCCAAGGTAGCGCCAGGTTCGTGAGCAGAACGCAGCTCGCGGCTCCAGATTGTTGTGCGCTGGCGTTATTCCCCCGCGATGACAGGTGGTTCCCCTCCACGACCATCGGCCCACTCGCCCGTGCGGTGAGCGCCAGACCGTTTGGATGCTCGACGATGTTGCCGACGATGCGAAGCGACGTTCCGAAAATGTCGACGCTCGTCTCGTCGGGACTCGGCTTGGCAACGCCTGCTAGTGACACGCCAATTGCCGCCATGATCGCGGGGCAGTTGGGGATCGAGCCAGGGTTTTTGGAACCGTTGCGAGCGATGCGGTTGCCCTCAATCACGATTCCATCTCCGTACATGATGCTGATGCCGCAGACAGGGTGTGCCTCGTTCACGCCGTTGTCGTGAATGTCGTTGTCTCGAATCAGCACGTGCTCACCATCGACCAAGGCGATGGCAGCAGGCGGGATCGACGTCATCGTGAACTGACCGAACAGCTCAGGGTTGTCTCCACCTTTCGACTTACCCGACTTGCCCGAGGACTTTCGTTGTGGTTGGGCATCGACGACGTTCCCCGTGATGCGATTACGTTCGATGATGATATGACTGACGGAGATGAGGTCAGGCTCGCCGTCTTCAGGGAGTGGCAGTGTGGTCAGGACGGAGATCCCGTTGCCCAACATCGCTTCGATACGGTTCGCGACGATGTTGATCGACTCCAAATCGCCTTCACTATGTGGATCGTAGCGCACGCCGTTCGCCGTAAATGACGTCGCCGCGGGTTCCTTCGGAGCGCAGGGGTCGAACGCTTCGTAATAGCCGACTGCTGGCCCCAAGTGCAGTTGGTCGAACTCGCCCAGCTCTTCGACGACGCCGACGTTTTCGGAAACCCAAACGAGACTGCCCAAGGTCACGCCATGTCCACTTCCGCCGACTATCTGATTGCGTTCCACGCTCACGTGCTTGGATTCACCGCCAATTTGCACCCCTCCCCAAGTACCGATGCTGTTGCCGGTCGGTGGCAGCGTCTCCACTCGACTCGACTCGAGCCGAATGCCATTGCCGCGGAGGAAGACCGCGGCCTGATCACTGACGCTGCCGTCCATCGTCAGAGTACAGTCGCGGACCATGGCGTTCCGACAATTGCGCAAGTTGATGGTGCTGCGCGCTTGCCCCCCTACGCTATCGTCCCTAGCGCTGGACGTGACTTCCAACTCGCACAGCTCGAGCGACTCGACGACGAGTTCATCGTTGCCGACGATGCCCGCAAGCACGCCGTGTTGAGCAACTGGAAGCATCGTCAACTCCGCGATCACGACGTTCGACGCCCGCACCTCGAGCAAGCCATCCTGCAGATTTTCAGCATCAGGCGTGACCCAGCGAGTTTGCGCCCCGCACCCCTGGATCCTCACGTTGCTCTTCGTCAGTGTCAGCTGCTCACGATATAGCCCAGGCAATACGCAAACCGTCCCTCCCTGCTCAGGTAGACCTTCGACCGCTGCAGCGATCGACGCGTAGTCGCCGTGCGACGTGACTCCATCTCCGACCGTGTGCGTGCAGCAGCCAACCCGGTCGATCAGAGGGCGAAACTTGGGTCGGCAGTCGAAGACGGCGTCGACCACCTCGGTGTTTTCGTGCTCACCCGCCTCTGGCGGACGCCAGCGTACCAGCGTCGCTGGCGCGAAGAAGTCACGTGGGCCGTGTGGTGCGATCCCTCCGTCACGAGTGACTTCCCACGGGACGAGCTGCTGGGGAGTATTGGGACGAACCGTAACGGTCCAATAGTCGCCACGCTTACCTGTGCCCGTAAACACGGGACGCAACCCCACACGCGCAAGTAGCTGGTGGTTACCCGCTGCCGGCCCCGCCGCGAGCGCGAGGTCGTCGCCCTCGTCATCCAAGCGGTGCCAGACACGCATGTACAGATAGTCGCCGTCAGCGTCGGCGTCGTTCGGCAACTGCGCTTGCCCCGGGTGAGCTGCATCCCACGTGCGCACGAAGTTCTCCAAACTCGGAAGTTCGGAAGACGCGAGTTCGATCGATCCGTCATCCGGGTCGAATCCGCGGCTGACTCGAAACAACGCTCCAACACGCTCAGCTGGTTTCTCTCCATTTTCCAGCAGCGCGCCCCACGGTAGCAGCTCGACCACGGTGTTTTCGAGGGGCCAGTGCGCCTCGTCGGACGGCGGGGTCACGAACTCCACGCGCCCGGTGGCTTCATCATCGCGCCGTTCGAGCTTGATGCGGTGGATCTGGGACGCGTTGTCGAACGCCCACACGTAGGTCCCTTCGAATCCCACGCCGTCGGGAGGATCGAACAGCATGATGCGAACCGCTTGATTGTCGGCACCGAGGTAGCGACCAGCGTCGTCAGGCCCGCAGGGCGCGCAGGTGTCTACGGCAGCCCCCTGGACCAGCGTCATCTGCAGTCGCGCCCCCGACTGTAGCTCACATCCCGCGGCGTCGAAGCTGCCGCCGTATTCGCTCTCGAGCTGCTCCCGCACTGCATTCCATGCACTTTGGCAGCTCGATCCATTCTCGACTTCGCGCACCAAGACGCGAGCGTTGCGACGAAGACGATACGAGGTGCTCGCACCTCCGAGCGCGCGTTCGAGGAACTCGCGATCTTCGACGGGACTGACGGAATGCACGTGCGCGTGGACGAATGACAGCTGGGTGTGCACCTGTCCCGGACTGGCGAGAGGCGCGTCACCCACGCCCATCTGGAGAAAGTCTCGCTGAAAGGCGATCGGATCGCCGTTGGGCTGCGGTTCGTCACTCAGCGCCTCATGTTCGAAGCGCATTCCACACAGATACAAACTCCCCGCATGCAGACGGTAGTTGAGCACGTTGCTCGGCGTCGCGTCTGAACCGAAGGTGATGGGCTGCACCACGACCTGGTCACCCACTGCAAGCCCTGAGCGGAACCCATCGTCCGGCGTGCCAACGGGGCCGATCACGTCGAACAACGCGCGCCGCGTCAGCTCGGCGTCCAGGTCGGCATCTTCGTTGAAGTCGGAGTCGAGAACTACGCGCCCCTGTTGAAAGCGTGCGCCCGTGTAGTGTTTTCTCGGCTGAAACAGGTGCCGCGAAACGTCATTCTTCGTCATTTGCTCAGTTCTTTCGTTCGATGCCGAATGCGTCCGAGTAGGTCCGCCCCTCGAGGCCCAACAACAGGCCTGCGTATCGCCTCAGATCGGGAACGATGGCCTTCACCGCAGCCTCACATCCCTGGTGCGGACGCAGCCAAACCAGGTTGTCCTCTGCTACGAAGTACCTCGGGTCGCCATGATTGTTGAGACCATGAGCGACCTGACAATGCGTAGTGGTGTTGCCCACGCTCGAAGTGGCGATCGGACCCATGCAAGCGAGTGATAACTCCGTCGCGTCGACACCCTCAGCTATCCGATTGTCGGAAACATCTACGCAGGCAGCGACGACGAACGCTCCAGCAATCATCGCCCCATCAGGGACGCGTGCAGCAAACTGGTTGCCACACATGCTGACAGAACTCGTGGACAGCAGCCCAACGGCATGACCTT
The DNA here is from genome assembly GCA_965651905.1 of uncultured bacterium. GTDB lineage: Bacteria > Myxococcota_A > Polyangia > Polyangiales > Polyangiaceae > SZUA-265. The sequence goes on from CBFGUG010000048.1 coordinate 28,485, forward strand.
CGACGCCATCGGACTCTGCAGCCTTCCACAAGGAGCTCACGTGGTTACTCGAAAAGATCACGCCACAGCCCGTTCCCACTGGCATCACCCGAGAGCTGACGGTCAACGTACGTTCCGAATCCTGTGGCTGCACCCAACGCGAGGGGTGAGGTTCGTTCGGCGGAAGGTCCACGGCTTCTGCGAGGCGGCTCGCGTGCACGATGTAAACGGTCTTCGGTCCGAGTCCAGTGCTAGAACTGCCAGTGGAGCTCAGATGGTTGTTGGTGAAGGAGCATGCGCCTCGCGCCCAAACCCTCAGAGCGGGCCCGCTTGGCTGCTCGACCACGTTTCCATCGATGCGCAACGCATCAACCAGTTCAGTTGCACGCGACCAACGCTGAATACCTTTGACATCCTCTAGTCTGGGATTGTCGTCGTTTACCCAGGACATGGACGACACCACGATGCCCCCGGACCAGGCGCTAGATGCTGCTTCTGCAAGCCCGTTGCCCCTCAACTGATTCGATTCGATGCGAACGAACCTTCCCGTCGCGATCACGATACCACTCACCGACGATGTGACTCGGCGGGCCTGATCGCGGATGTGATTTCCTCGGATCGAAACACCTTTTGCGCATGACAACACGATCCCGCCGCGGACGACGCTCCTTTCCTCGCTGACCGCGCCGTTGGCGTTGCCCGAAACTTGATTGTCGCTGATGGTGGAATCGAGCAAATGGAAGCGACGCCGCCGATGGCAGAGTGGTGGACTCGATGCCACCTCGTCGTGATCCACCAGCAGCGCGGGCGCCGCGATTCCGCTTCCGCCAGCGCCTCGGATCACGTTGTTGCGCAGTTCTAGCTCTGCGATCTCCTCGTCAGGCTCCGGGAAAAACTCGCTATCGCCGAGCGTGACGGGTAACAAGTCAGTGCGCAGGGCAAACGGCGCGTCTGATTCTGATAGTCCGAGCCCAGCCCCCGGGAGAGTCCACTCTCGTCCATTCGGGGCGCGAAAGGAAACGCTGCCTAGCGTCACTCCATGTCCGCGACCGCCCAAGATGCGGTTACGTTCGATGAGCACGCCTCGCGATCCCCCTCCAACTTGCACCCCGCCCCAAGCATGAGACGTATCCGACTGGCCCTGCCCAAGTGTGACGACCTCGTTGTCCTGGAATCGCAACCCCAACCCAGAGCTCCTGAGGAACACTGCAGCGTCGTCGCTGAAGCTCCCGTTCATCGTGATTCGGCAACGTCGCACGACGACGTTCCGACCATCGTCTATCACCAGTGCACTTCGATTCGATGCTCGGGCAGCACGGGTGGTGATCGAAAGGTGTTCGAAGCGCAGGGCTTCACCACGAGCGTGCAGACCTATCTGACCTCCGGGCTCGATAGACATGCGCCGCAGGCAGACGTTGCCCTGCCCCGGCTCCAGCTCGACTCGAACCAAAGCGTCCGATTCTGGTTGTTCGGGAGATCGGAGCAGCGTGGAGCCACCGCAGCCTTCCAGCGTGACGTCGCTTCGGCCACGAATGAGTAGCTCCTCCACGTAGACTCCAGGCCGCACGCAGATTCGCCCGCCACTGATGGGCAGGTCGTCGATTGCGGCTTGGATGCTGGTGTGATCCCCGCGTCCGTCCGCGCTAACCGTCAAACTGCAGCACCCGCGGTCCGTCAGCTTGGGCAGCCGTGGGCGACAGTCGTCGTGTGCGACGACTTGATGCAAGGTGCTACTGATTGACTTCCACGTCACCAGGCTGATGGGACAGATGACGTCGACGGGGCCCACTGGTGGTATCCCACTGGGGTCCATCACCGCATGAGGCCAGAGCAACTCTGGCTGCGACCGCCGAGCAGAAACGATCCAGTAGTCACCTGCTCGCCCCTTGCCACTGAACACGGGCACCAAGCCCGTTCTCCCGAGTGGCTTCTTCGAATCTATGGCAACGTGGGCGGCTTGGTCGGAGGTATCGCGCTGCCAAATGCGCAAGTATAGGTGCCCAGTGATGCCGTCGGTGTCACCTCCACCGGGGTTGAGCTCGTTGGCGAACGGGTGCGCTTCGTCCCAACGCAGGGCCACGACATCCACATCGACAGTCGAGTCACCTTTGCCCGACGGTTGCGCGCCTCCAGACTGCGTTTTTCCAGACGGTGTTGGTTGGCTCGCTGAACCTTTGTTCGACGGTTGACCCTTGCTTGGCTGAGGCTGACTGACTTGTCCTTTGTTGGACTGGTTCTGTGTCGATTGGGCTTTGTTCGATTGTCCCTGCCCCGAGGTCTGCGCGAGTCCGAGTTGCGCAAGCGCCGCGGATCCTAGCTGCGCGTGTAGGGTTCGAGTCGCGGGCTCGTAACCTTGGTCCACCTGCGCGAATATACCGAGCCTGGTTGCCAGCTTCTCGTTGCGAAAGGGCTTGGAGAACGCCTTGTTCGTACTCTTACCCTTACCGTTCGTCGCCTGCGACGCACCGTTTTCCAGCAGCACTGACCACGGCAGTAGCTCGATGACTGAATTGGCACCTGGCTGATGAAACGCATCCTTGGGAGGCGTCAGCAGCTCGATCGCAACGCCCCCCGACTTATCGATCACGACCTTGGCGCGGTAGAGCGGCGCCGCATCATCGAACGCCCACACGTACGTCGTCGCGGAGGTGAGCATCACGCGAATGGTATGGTCCTCACTCCCCAGGTACCTACCTCCGAGCTGCGGGGCGCACGGCGGGCAGTCTTCGCTCTCGCCCGCAACGAACGTCATCTGCAGCCGAGCGTTCGATCGCAGCTCACACGATTGCGCATCGTACGTCGCTGCACCAGCTTCCGTCAGGTTCTCGAGCACCTCTTCGAAAGCTTCGCTACAACTCTCCGCTTCGACATCGTGGACCTCCACCTGACGCATGGTTCGACTGCGAACCGCGCCATCGGCGCCATGGAGCGCGGCTTCTTGTAGCTCGCCGTCCTCTACTACCGACACCAGCTGCTCCCACCCCCGAAGCACACTGAGCTGCCGATACGTCCCCAGGGAAGCGCGCGGGGACGTGCTTGGACCGTTCTGGAGAAACTCGCGTTGAAAGACGACAGGCTCGAGTTCGAGCTGTTCGAAACGACGCCCACCAACTGAGACCGAACCTGGTCTGATGTCGTAGTCGAGCACGCTGGCCTCCACCATTTCGCCGAAGCGAACGGTCTTGGCTGGCCGCGTATCACCCACGGTGAGGTCGGGAAGAAACCCATCGTCGATGGCCGCTCGCGCCCCCACCACGTCGAGCATGGCTTGGCGGAGTTCTGAAGCCACCTCGACCCGATCCTCGTTGAAGTCGGAGTCGATGATGGGACGTCCCGTCTGCAGTCGAGCCCCAGAGTAGTGTTTACTCGGTCTATGCAGCCAGCGGCTGAAGTCGCCCGTCGACATTACTTGCGTCCCCCTCGCGCCTTGAAACGCGCTTCGACGAGCCGCAGGGTCCCAGCATAGACGTCAGCCTTACTCGCGTAGTCTCGCTCTATCGTGATCCAGATACCCGCACCCTCATCCACACCATCGAGTCGAACCGAGAGCGACGACGCGTTGTCCTCACCTTTCTCTGGAGGCTTGAGAGTTCGGCTCAGCTGCTGGTCAGGCATCGCGTCGGCAGGAGCATCGGGTTTGCGCGCTCCGTACCTGATGACAATCCGCGCCGAGTCGCTGGCACGATCGTCGTCGAAGACGAACACGAGTGCCAACGTCGGGTTCGCGCGCGGCGCCACCGCAGGGAGCCAGGCTCGCATGAAACGCCCGGGGTGGGACGCAACGAAGTTGCGCAAGCGCCCGCGCAGCTGCTGTTGCGCTGACGCTGCCTCGTCGTTCTTCTCCTTCTTCTCGTCCTTCTGCTGCTTCTCTGGCGATGCTCCGCCTTCGAAGTCGAGCGCGAATCGTGCCGTCAGATAGGACGCATCATCCTCTTTGCGTAGCACGGTTCCGAACCAGCTCAGTTCCTCGTGTTGAGCAATACCAGCGCTAGATAGCACCGCCGCGTCACTTGCAGCGGACCCTTGAAGCGACACGCTGTGCCAGCCATCGTTGAAGCGATCGACGACCTGCACGTCTCGAGGTTGTTGCTGATGACTCCCATCCAGCGTGAGGTACTCGAACACCGTCTCACTCTGTGAGCGTTCGAGCGAGGCTACACTTCGCGCCTCTCTTCGTTTGACCTGCGATTTTCTGTAGCGAGCACGTAGACCAACCGACTCCTTGGGCGAAACATCACCGAGTACGGCCAACCCGAACCGAGCACTCGCTCGTGGCCTATCGGGCTCGTCCTTGGGCGGCTTGACTGGGCGCGCTGACGGTTTACGGCCGGGGTCGCGGCTTTCGTCACGCGGCGACAGTTGCATGATGGTGCGGTCCGGACGGGTGAGGCTCTTGGGCTGATCTGCCATGGTCCGGTCGCGTCCCTCTACCTGCAAGAACGCGTAGGCGTGCAACTGCACACTCGCTTGCTTCGGCAGTTCCGCCCGCGCCTCGAGCGCCGCTCCAACCACGTCGCCATCCACGGCGAAGGCCAACGCCCCTGGCTCGAGACGGAACGCACCTCGTGCACCCATCACGTGTTGTGACCAACCCTGCTTCTCTGGGGGCGAACCCCATCTCGCGTCGTATTCGACGAGAACGTCAACCTTGTCGAAAGGGATCCCCACGTGCGCGGCGTCGGCGCTGAAAGCTCGCGGCAAGTCACTTGCCCTCCACTCGCCAACCCGAAAGTGCGGCGGCGCCCCGTTCAGATCCGCCATCGACAAGTCGATGACACCTTCGTCTTCGGGTTCTTCGGGTTCCTCCTCCACCTCATCTACGTGGTTGCAATCGGTGGGCAGGTCGTCTTCCGCGGGTGGCTCGTCGGCGATCACGGGTCCTGGCTGCGCTGGTTCGACTTCAGGCGCGGGCTCAGGCTGGGGCGACACCACACCAGCGACCGCTGTCGACGAGACTTGCGGGCTGCAATCGAACAGATACTGGGCCAACATGCCGACGGGACCGTACTCGTCGACCTTGGCGCGAACGCTGCGCAGTCGAATCGGATTGAGCAAGTGCCCGAACGCACCCATTTCTGAACCGTTCTCTGCGCCCTCTGTCAACCATTCGGGCGCAACCAACGAAAGCTGCGCGTAGTTCGGATCGCCGAATCGTGTGGAGCAAAACCAGGGTGGAGAAAACGGCATGACTCGGCTTCTGAAACGGGGCGGAAGTCGCGCTGCCTCTCCGGCGATGGCTGGTGCGCTGTAGCTGAACCGAAAGCATCCCTCCTGATTGTTGACCACACGCACACGCCCCGTGACGATGCAGTTGCTCGCGCGTAGGGTGGCCGCATCGACATCGCCGAGCACAGTCGATCCTTCCAACACGACTTCGCCGAACAAGTTGCTCAGCGCCACTCCGTCATCGACGTTCGTCGCGTCGACGATCGACTCACACACCACTAGCTCGTCAACACGTGCATCCTCGTTGGCGATTTCGACCACGATCGGACCCATGATGCAGCGCTTGATGACCAAGCGGCGGATGGCCGTGCGAACGTGCAAACGCAGCGGCGGGATCCGTCGTCCGTCGCCCCGCACGCCCCCGGGGTCGAAGGTGGCGTTGCAAATCTCTACTCGGTCGAAGTCGAATGCGGCAGGATCCGCAGCGCCAGCTGTCGGCTCGAAAGCGAAGTCTGCGGCTTGCCCCTGGGGGATCTGGTCGTTCAGAGCACTGCTTGCGAACCAGCCACCGTCCACCATGAACGACTGCTCCTCGCCTGCTGGAGTCAAGTTTGCGCCAAAAGGATTACTGCCGTCGCCACTCAAGCGTACGAGTGGTCGATGTTGATCCGATACCAGCAACCGCACGTCGGGCACGGGATTCGCAGTCGCGATCGAGAGTGCGTACGTGCGACTGTCGTCGAACGTCAACCCGTCGTCTTGCAGCACCCCGCCGTTGGGGATGACGCCTCCAGCCGCGGTGTGCTGGGTCACTCCCTGTGGATTGCGCGAGTATGGGCCAGCGCCCACTTCGCCCGAGAACCCGTACGCATAGCGTAGAACGTCGAGTTCGACGGGCTCGGGTTCATCGGGGGGAACCGTGGCTAGACGTCCATGCTCGGGGCTGACCATGAGTGTCGCCAGGCCTCCCGCTGGATCTGGATGGCAAGTCGCATCCGAAAGATCTCCGGCCGCGAGCTGAGCGCGCGCGACCGCTACCCCAGCCACAGCTAACTCCAACTGCTGCGGATACAGCTCGGCTTTCCCCGTACCCCGCTCGAGCGCTAGTTCGACCAACGCTCCGTACCAATCAGGCAAGGCAGCGTCCACGATCGTCGCGCCGAAGTCTCTCAATCGATCGCGCATTGCGAGTTCGCTGTGATATCGCTGGCCCAAGGCGTGCGCCAGCGCGTTCACGTCCGGGAGTAGCGGAGGGTTTGGAAGTCCTGCGAGCGTCGTCAGGTGACTCGAATGGATCTGATAAGAAACATCCCCGAGCAGGCGGCAACGCATTGGATGGGTCACGTTCCACTCAGGCTCGGCCCCACAGGTCTCGTCACTGGGTTCAGCGTTGATGAACAAGGGCACATCGCGACCACTCGGGTCAAAGGTAAACGTCCGAGGCGCTCCAGCACCAAGCTGCAACTCGAACGGATCCACGCCTTTCATCACGTAGGCGCGCAACGTGTATAGGTGGAAGTTGAGCTTACGAATCCCAAACTGCCCCTTTGCGCCGCGCAGCGCGCGCGTATCCAAGGTGTGATAATACTCGGACCAAGGTCCCGCAGCGGCTTCCGCGCCTGCGGCGCTGCGCAGATCCGCCGTTCCCCCGATCGGCGTACTCGTGAACTTTCCCCGTTTATCAGGAAGCGGATCAAGCCGATGCCGCGTCCGGGCGAGACGCTGAAAGCCCTCTACCAGGACGACGTCCCAGCCCGACATGGCGCGAACCAGGGTATCGAGCAAGTCTGGCGTTCCCCTGCGACGGCGAAAGCGTATCGCATTTGCCACGTCGACCCTACGCGCGCGGCGATCCTGGGCCGAGACCAGACGAGCCGCAACCAAATCACCTATGTATGGAACGGCCCAATCGTCGCACGTTTCGATGTGCTGGTCTTCCCACAAGCGATCGATCGATCGCCGGGCGACCGCGGCTTGCTCGGCAATCAACTCCACGATTTCGCGAAGCACGTGAGGGTTCGGAAACAGACCGTCCTCATGGCGGTACACCTCGGGGATGAGCTGCCACAGCTTCTCCGCGTAGTAGGTTTCGAAGGCGTCGATACCGTCCGTCATGGCGCTCCTTCGTTCGCATGCGGATTGACGACATGCTCCGAAGCGCTCGCACTCACGGTGACACTGCCAGCTTCGATGAAGTCGAGGTAGTGACCATCTGGGATACACGTCGGCTGAGAGATGGAGAGCGCAAGCTCTGAAGCCGTAAACACGACGCCGACGACGCCGACGACGCCCTCCACCTGGCCCAACGCTTCGAACAAGCGGCTCGGCCTGAAAGATCCTCCAATCGATGCGTGGCGCGAGCTCAGCAAACCTTGTCCCAAATCCGTCAAGTGGGCGCGGGCCGCTTCTGCCACCGCGGTTGGCACCTGGCTCGGATGTGACTCGAGCGTGATCGACAGCTGAACGGCGATTGGAGTAGCCTGGGTTACCGCAAGCGGAATCGTAGGATCCGCTTGCGCCCGAAGTGCGCTGACCACCTCACTCTGCGGCGCGTCCCCAATGTATGAAATGCGAACTCCCGCCTGCATCTGTTCGTGAATCCAGCTCCACGAGGCGGTTGCCTTGATGACGCCGGGTGCGTCGCTGGCAACTGCTTCGAAGTCTGCGGTCGATACGATTCTTCCGAGTAGCAGGGCTCGACGCGGAGCCAGCTCGCGCAACTCCTCGGCCTCCTCTGGGTCCTTGCCAGGACTGGGAGCAAGCGGCGAGGCTACCGCTCGCAGGCCCTTCACTGCACCCGCCACTTGGGTGATGGCGCCGCGCGGCGGAGCTGCCTCGCCGGCCCCGAATCGATAGTTCGCCGTCACGTTCTTGACTCCAGAAGGCAGCCTTGCCCCCCTGACGCCGTCTCCGAACGTCAGCATGGCTCGCTGCTCATCGTCCTGGGTGACCACGTAGACGTTGTCGGTCGGGCCACAGCCGTAGAAACTCGACACTCGTCGCCATCGCACACCGCTCACCCATACTTCCAGCGACGACTCGGGTTTTCCGAGAGCCACGTTGTAAACAGTCGTGAGCGGCTTCTTCTTCAGCTGAAACTGCTGATGCGCCTGACGTGCGTCGCCGTGCCCGAGCACCTCACCGAGCACCGACTGCCCGCGGGTGACGTCGACCAAATTGCCATAGAGCAAGAGCGGAAGTTCCAGGCGATCCGCCGGCAGTTGCGACGTGTCGGCGATCCGAAACGTCGCTCGGCGGTCATTAGTAACCGTTAGTTGACCATCGACACATGCCGCCTGGCCCGCAGCATCCGCCAACAGAAACGGCTGGGTCAACACCCCCAACGTCGCGGACGACGATTGCGCCCCCTCCATGACTTCACGCGGTACGAGCTGGAGCGGATCTCCGACGGGCACCCCTTGGGATAGCTCGCTGCTGGTCACGTACGCCTTCGCGATCAACGTCGGACGCCCTGCCTCGACGAAGTCGAAGTGGAAGGAAAGCTCGCTCTCATCCGCGCTCAGGTTCGGCGCAGATGCTGGCTGCAGATGTACGGAAGTGGCAGGCAGCACGGGCGGGTCCGAAGTCGGGAGATTCATTCGCACCGCCGCAGGCGAAACCTGGACAATCGTGGCCTCGGCGAGTTCGGGTACCGCAGCGCCCTCCTTGGAAACGATCATGCGCTCCCCCTTGCGAAATCTGTCGGGCGAGCCATCGAAGAACACTTCACCCGCCTCTGGGGCATCCGCTGCACTGCCCTTGCTCTTGCCTGCTCCTGCGGTGATGGGTTGGTGCGCTGTCGCAACGATCGATTGAACGGGCTTGCGCACGCGTAGGCTTCGCAGGTCGAAACCATCCACGATCGCAACGGGCGGCGAAAACGTCGCCTTCATGTATGAGCCGCCGTCTCCCCCGTCGATTGCTTCGACGTTCGCAACGAACGTCGAAGCGGGTGTGGCGGGCTGCGAGCTCGGATCAGACGCATCGTCGAGCAGGATCAGCTCGCCCTTGTTCAGGGAAAAGGTATCCGACTCGAACAACAAGCTGCTGACGACGATTCCCGAGCTGCCAGAGGACTGACCCTTCCCTCCTTTCCCTACGCTGCTTCCCTCGCTGGAGCCCTGGACGGCAGCTTGCCCACCCAAACTCACCGACGCCGCAGCGTCGAGCACGAGACGCCCTTTGTAACGCGGTATCACCCAACGATTCTTCGCGGGATCGATCCAGACCTCCTTCGAGCTTTCGAAAACCTGAGGCGGTTCGTTACCGAACCCGCGCGAACGGAACGCCGTTTTCGCTGGAATGGTGACGGGTTCACTTCCTCTAGCTAGTGCGGCGAGCTTCGCACTGCCTGCGATCCCCGCTCTCGGAGAGTAGCCGAGCAGCCCGACCGTTCTCCTCAAGGCCCTACGCTGGACGGCAGTACGCACATAGCTCTCGTCCGCGATTCGCGCGTCGTAGAACTCGAGAACATCGCCGATGTAAGCCCACATCTCGAGCCACATGAGCCCCAGGTCATCGCCTGAGGGCCGCCAACTCGAGAGCGCCTTCCGTCCTTCGATCCCAGCGAGCAACGCTTGGCGGATTTCAGGGAATCCACGTAACTGACGCGGCAACGTTCGCAGACCGGACGCCATCACCTCCAGTGGAGATGAATTCGCGCGCTTGCAGCAGTCCGTCACGACTCGACCTCCATGACTCTCACGCTCCTCCCTCGAACAACAACGAGAGCGATCCTCGCTCGGGCCGCAATGCGTCGTTATCCAGACGGATCACTTCGTCATCTGCGACATCGAAGCTGAGTGACGAAAAGGGTTCGTAGGCCGTTACGCCGTGGTTCCGAATTCGCATACCCAACACGGATTCCACGCCATCTACGCGTTGAAGCGCGGCTTCCACCGCGCTTCGTCTCAGCGGCGTGCCAAAGGTGAAGTTGTCGGGGGCGAGCAAGCCGCGAGTGGGACGTGAGCCTCGACGTCCGATCAATGCCTCGAGCACTTTGGGTCGCACGTGCGCTGCGTAGGCATGCCGCGCAACACAAATGCTTATCTCCAAATCCAGATTCACGTAGCGCGGATCACAGACAATCACCTCGCGTCCGCTCTGACGCCGACAACCCAGCAACCGCTCTAGTTGCTCACGCTGGACGGAAGAAAGTTCGTAGCTCGCTCTCGGGTCCACCGCAGTCAGCGCCGAAAGCCAAGACCCCGTCCAGCGAAACGCGCCTTGCGCCCGTTGTACGAACTCCAGTGTTTCGGCTTGCCTGCCGTAGTCTTCTGGTCGGACGGCGAACAACGTCTCAGCTGCGTATGCGTGTGGCGCCTGCTTCTTCACGTCGCTTTCGCTCTCCGGGTCGACTCCGTCGACGACAGCGAAGGGGTTACTCGCCCACTCCACCAGTGTACTGAGTGGACCAACCTCGTTCGGCAGTGTGAGCGCAGAGACGCTTCCGCGTGGAACGTTGGCGCGCGTTCCCGAACCCAACCGATACTCTACCTTCATCAAACCGTCGTTCGGCGGCAGCTTTCCGAACTCACCATCGCCGAACCTAACCGTGTATCCAGCACCCGTAGCGTAGTCGCGATGGATGTGTGGCTGTGCTCCCGTTGCGTAGGCAACGATTCTCCGCCAGCTTCCGTCCTCGATCGTGTAGACGTCGTCATCACTGCTTTGATCCAGCAGCCGACGGCGGAACGTCCACTCCAGACCCCCGACATCCGCCACGTCTGCAACCTCAGTCACGCGTAGCTCGGGAAGCGTATCGCGAAGGTTTTCGTGTGGGTCGGAAAAAGCCAATCCATCGTCTTCGGTGCCGGGTAGGCTCAGCAACTGAATGCCTGGACGTCGTGACTCCGTAGACTCATCGTCCGCACAAGGATCCACGCGACCGAGCAGGCTAGGATCGTGCTCTGTGAACAACGGTCCTTCACGCATCACGGACGGCAGCACGAGGGTCGATGGGTTTTCGTTCGCCTGAATGTCCTCTGGCAGCAACTGTCCCAACCGAAACCACACGCGGCGGCTCTCTCCCGCTGTGGCTGGCACCAGATTACCTGAGAGCTCCAGTTCGTCGAGAGCGATCGGGAACGTGAGCGCATCCTGCTTACGCCACTTGATCCGCGCTAGAGCGATACCAAACAGCGGGTCTAGCTCCAACTGGACCTGAGTCACGCGAACCAACACCGCTCGCTCGGCGTCCGAGGGGTCTCGTGACCGATCTCTGAGAAGCAACCACCGATCTTGCCAGAGCAGTACCGTGGCTGGTGTAAACACGACGCCACCTGGGTTGTCAGGATTCGCAGGGTCGTTTCTCACCCAGAGCTCCGTGTCACCTACTCTCAGGCACGCGCTTTCGTCGTCGAAACCGTACGGCGTGAAACGGCCAGGGTTCCATAGCTGGTTGACTTCGAAGCTCGTGATCGGATCCAACAATCCCAAACCGAGTTCGAATCGGATCGGATCCTCTCCCGCCCGGCGAACCCAAATGGGCGCCTTGGCTGGCACGCTCGTCGTGGCGGGGAGCACGGAGAGCTCGACAATCGTGGACGCCATGCGACCATCGTGGATCTCGTGATCGACCAGGCGTGCTTTGCGCCTCAGACTTCTGCGTTGCGTGGCTGTTTCCAGGTATGCCTCACGATTGACGCGGTCTTGGATGTACGAGAACTCGTCACCCAACGCTGACAGCACCTCGGCGAACATCACGCCGACGTCTGCCTCGCGCGGCAGGCTCCAACCGGGGTACCTCTGCTCAGCGAAATCCATCAGAGCGTTTCGCAGACTCACGAAGTCACGCGCTAGATAGTCGACCGCGAAGTCATCGAGCTCACGCGGAGAGCACTCAGCGGAAGTGTCCGCACAGTCGAAGCGCGATTCGCATCCTACCTTGAACGAAAACGCGACGTCGTTGAACACCCTGTCGACGCGTGGATCGTCGACCAAGAGACGGTAGTCCGTGAAGGAACCGGGCTGTGCGACCGTGAGCTGCAAGACATCTCGGCCGAGTTCTGCGTCTGCATCCCACGTCATCGACTCGATCTCGACGTCAGCAGCCTCTCCTCGCGGGCTGTAGATTCTGAGCGCCTCCAGCGAGAGCGCATCGGGCCCTGAATCGATCGGAGAAAGAAGCGCCTGTACGTCGGTCAAGAAGTACACGCGCAACTGCGTCTGGTCGCACGCGTCGACGACCTGCACAAACTCGATTCCCGTGAAGCTCGCTTGCTGATTGCGCAGCATCGTCAGCCGGTCTTCGGTCGTCGGCATCAGACGGTTACCTCCAAGTTGAGTACCTGCCGCTCACCTCTGGCTTTGAGCGTGTAGGTGATGTCGACATCGAGCCGCCCCTCATCAAACGTCGTCTTGACTTCGTGAACCGCGATGAGGTCCCCTAACCAGCGATCCAAACTCTGAAAGACGATCGTCTGGAGCAGAGTCGCCGTAGTATCACTGCTTGGAGCAAACACCTGCCTGCGCAACCCGGCACCGAAGTCGGGGCGATTGATGCGCTCACCTGGGCTCGTCAGAAGCACCTGTTTCATCAGCTGCCTGACGTAGGTTGCGTAGTCCGACCCTCTGCGAAGACCACCCAGCGCCGAATCGATCCGCGGCGGAAAATCGATGCTGATGAAAGGTTTCTTCACAACACCTCCATCGCGCCGTTGTTGACGAGAAAGGCCGCCGCCGACAGCTCCGTGACCTTGCCACCCGCAGCTTCTTGACGAATCGTCGAGCTCTTGTTCAGCAGCTGCGAGCTCGTCAGCTGGATCTTGGTGCCGCCTGCGTTCTCGATCAACACCTCTCCAGCCTGGTCGTCGATGCGCAGGGTGAACTTCTTGGTCTTGAAGAACTTGATGTTGGGGTCAGCGTCTGCTTGGTCGATGTCGCCAACGTTCCAAAAGCAGCCAACCCAAATCGGATGTGAGGCGTCTCCTGCTTCGAACTCTACCCAGACCCCCGTGCCAACGTCTGGCATTGCGTACAGGCCTGCCGCTGCGCCCGCGTACGGCACGCAAGGCAGCGCCCAGACTTGGGTCGTACCCAACACCTGCGGCACGATAACTTGCAACCGCCCACGCTTCGTTGGGTCTTGATTGTCGACTACCTGCCCGCGGTACTTACCCAAGTACTCCACACGCTGCCGCGTCGGCTGCTGCGCTTCGGATTCCGTCATCATGCTGCCCCCAATGCGTTGCGCAGGAGTTCGATTTTCAGCTTGTGGTCGGATGGATCGATGGTGTGAGTAACCGACTTCACGAAGTACTGGCCCGAGGTGAGGCGCCCGCTTCCAGCAACCTCCACGAGCTGATGGGGCGCGATCAACGCTCCGAGCGTGTGCACACTGGCTTCAGCAGTGGCTTGCACGGACCAAGCGGCGTCGTTTAGAGCAGCCTCGTTTCTCACCCGCGCTTCGTCCGCGCCGCCCGGGGTCACGATGCGTCGCGCGCGCGTAATGCCCGATGGCGGGTCTTCCCCCAGTGGCTCGAGTGAGTCCTCGGGCACGTCGGCCTCCGTAACTTCGGCCTCTTCGGGGTCGATGCGTTCGATCGGCCCTGTCGCGTTCGGAACCTCCGAGTTCGAGCCGAGCTCGAAGCTCGTGACGTTCGAGCAGCCGCCAGCAGAGTTGAGCGTGAGCACTGGCGTCGTGTCGTGAGCTAACACTGTCGGCATCGATGGACCCGCAGCGAGTCCGCGAGCTCTCGGAGGTGACGACCTGAAGTGCGCGACCTCGGTGATCTCGAGACCGAGCGGCCCCGTGCTGGCTTTCCAGTCGACCCAGAAGCGCATGCCGTTCCGCCCTGCGAGTTTCTCGACGAACTCGAGGTCGGTTTCGGACTGGTTGAGCGTGTTGCCGTCTTCTTCGTACTCGATCTCCGTGGACTCGACGTCCAACTCGAATCCATAGCCGCCCCCAGCCCCGCCCGAGAGCACGCCATGCACGATGTTGCTCGCTGTGCCCTCATGAGCCTGAGAGCGCTGCTCTCGATTCGCTACGATCCGCCGGTCCTGTCCCTGAACCTCGAGCGAGGATCCCGGACCACCATCCGTGATGTTTACCTGTCGCGATGCAATTATCCCGTGTGCGATGACGAACAACTCTCCGTCGATCGACGTCAAAACCGTGATGGGCGCCTGCTCTTCGGGCGTCAAACGCACGTCATCGACGAGTTCGAAGTTCTGGTCACAAATGTCGACCTCGAAGCGGATTCGAAAAGTGGTTGGCCCGTCTATCGTCTGAACGACCTCGATCTCGGCAACGTCTTCGGTCAACTCGTTGTCGAGTTGGCCATCAACGGCGAGTTGGTAACGTATGTCACGCACGACGCTTCCCCGAAGCCCCGATGGGAGCAGGTACGGACAAGCGATCCACCTCCGCAAGCGCGTCTGGTAGCATCGCCCCATTGGCCTCGGCGATGCGCCAATAGCCGTTAGGATCGTTCAAGAAGGAGTTGGCGAGATGGTCGAGCCGCTGTCCTTCCTTGTTGATGTACTCGCCCATGATCACTTCGTGCGGCGGCTCGACCATGGGCAGCACGTTCACGTGGCGCCCGCGAAGATCCGTAGCTGAGTACACGTCGAGCGGGGGTTTGACGTAGCGGCTCTTGGGATCGAAGACGGCCATGCTCTCTCCTCAAAATGGGGTCGGGGGCAGAATGACTTGCGCCGCAGCACGCGCAGCATGCGCGGTCGCAAGTGCGTCCTGCTGAACTCGAAAGAACTTGTAGGCTGCGATCGCCAATTCGATCACCGCCCCTGACTGACACTTGAATACGTCTGGAGGTAACACCACGAGCTCGAGCGACACGCTCGCCATCATGGGTTGGAGCGAAGGAAGAAACGTCGTTTCCTCGATGCTGTAACTGCTGACGCGAACGGGCAGGATGCGGCCTGCGCCCCACACCAGCAGAACGATGGGTACGCTGCCACGACTCGGTGGCTGAGGACGACCGATGAGATCTGCCGCGGACGCAACCAGATCGCCGATCAGTCCCGCTGATGGCATCAGTGTCTTCTCGAGCGCTGCGATTCTATCTGCTACACCGAGTTGCTCAGCGAGAGGATCGCCATCCCCCATCGGGTCGGCCGCGTCGAACTCGACGGTCATCGAAATCGACTCTTGTGGGTCGTAGGGCTGAGCCGTGGGCGCGATCTGCCCGCGACCAGACTGCTCGACATCGAACGGATTCCAAGGTGTGAGCGTTCGGCTGAGGGTTTCGGGATTGTACTGAAAGGGAATGATGTTCGGCGTGACTCCAACGATGTCTTCGGACAGTTGGACCAGCGCGCCCCGCACCAACCGCGGACTGCGTCTCAAACCAGTGTCTGCCATCAGGATTCCTCCTCTGCGTCATCGCTAGCTCTAGTTTGCGCGCGCTGTATCAAGGAGCTGGAGACGCGCTGACTCACCTGAGCCGCTACTGCCGAAGGGGCTCGAGCTCCGACTCGTGGGGCTACCTTCACGCCGATGGCGTCCGTGCGTGCCAGGGCGAGCCCATCGAGTGAACCTGCGTCCAGCATTCGCCCCAGCTGGACACCTAGCTGTCGCGCGACCTCGTTGCCTAGCAGCGTTCCAGTACGACGATCGGAACCGCTGACGCGGATCTTCACGCGCTCGATACGCAGCTGCCGCGCACCTCGCTGCGCAGCCAACTCGACCCGATCTCGTTTGCTTTTCATCGTTTTGCTCCAGCTCGCCGCGGGTGCGAATCACGGCTCGGCAATTTCGGGATCTCCATGCCCCCGTTGCCGAGTTCGCGTGAAAGCCCTGCGTACAGTTGTTCGAGCCCCATTGGGCAACCGCTGCGGCGCGCCATGAAAGCTGCCGCCAAGACGGCATTCTTGATCTGAGCACCAGTCGCTTCGACGGATCTCGCGAGCAAGTCGATCTGCGCCGTCAACTCGTCATCAATCTGAACGTTGCAGAAGGCACGCACCAGCCGAAGCCAGATCTCGCGTCGCTGTTCTGCGTCAGGACGAGGAAAGTGAATCGAGTATCGAATGCGACGAACGAAGGCTTCGTCCATGTTCTGACGTCGGTTGGTCGCCAAGAGTGCGATACCAGGGTACTCTTCGATCAGCTGGAGTAAGTAGTTCGTGTCCGCGTTGGAGTGACGATCGTGAGCGTCGCGCACCTCCGTGCGCTTGGAGAACAGCGCGTCGGCCTCATCGAACAAGAGCAGCGCGTTCATGTCCTTGGCGCGGGCAAACAGACGCCGTAGGTTCTTCGAGGTCTCTCCGATGTACTTGCTGACCATCGACGCCAGATCGATCCGGAACAGATCGATTCCCAACTCAGCCGCGATCACTTGCGCCGCCATCGTCTTGCCCGTGCCGGGCGGTCCCGAAAGCAGCGCCATCAGACCCGTGCCTCTCGGGAACAGCCGACGTGCTGCATCATCCTCCCAGAATCGGTTGCGCTCACGTGCCTCGAACAGGAAGTCGTCGAGCACCTCGTTCAAGCGCTGAGGCAACCTCAAATCGTCCCTCGCGAACGGGCATTCGATCAACTTGCCGAGTTCACCCAAACGCCCTCTCGTGAGCTCACGCGCACGCCGAGCGACCTCCTCGGGTCCTTCGGGCCCCTGTTCTGCAATGTGAGCAATCTCCCCAACCGAGAGCGCGACACGCTCGGCAATCTCGATACGCTCTCTTGCTTGCCATGCCTGAGAATCGGGGAGCAATCGACGCCAAAGTGTCGCTCGCACATCGGCGGTCAGACGCTGTAGCGCCACGGTTCGCTCGTGCCACCCCGCCCGGGTCCTCACCTCGTTCTGATCTTCCGCAATGACGAACTCGAGAGGCGTCTTCGCGGGCGCGTCGTCTACGTCACGATCACCCAGACCCCGCCACGCGATCGCATACCCCTCGAGCAGCGCTTGTCTGCGCGCTCGACGCTTGACGTCATGCCATTCACCAGGCGCAACATTGCCCACGTCGATATCCAGCAACCGTGCGCCGAGCTGAGCCGCGACGAGTGCGGCGAACGTCCTGCGTCCGCCGCCAACCGAGCCGATGATGTGAATGCGACTGGGTAACCCACGGGTGAGGGCATTGGAGACTGCGCCAGCGATATCTTCGACGGGCCAACCCTGTAGCGCCGCGCGAGGCGGGACGAGCCGTGCAAGCGGTAGCAGGGAAGGGTCGAGTTCGTCGTGCCCGAGCAAGTACGCGACGATGAACGGATCGGCACGCAAGCCAACTGGCTCTCCTGGGTCGGCCTCGTCCTCCGTGAGCAACGCCCACTGGCGCAACGCCCCTGAAGGGGTACTCAAGGCCAAGCGACCATGTCCGCAGAGCCTAGCTGCCATGCGTTCGGTCACCTGACGGCGGTGGGACTGTCCACTCGAGAAAGCGAACGCTCCGCCCAACTCGGGTTCGAGGTCCGCCGCCACACAGATGAACAGGAGGTCCAGCTCGCGATCTTCCAGGCAGAGATTGTTCTGCAACGCTGACACGACGCCGCCGTAGCCGTCGACGGCAGTCCGTCGCATCACGTCTATGCGTTTGGTCAGGCTTCGTGCCTCGGGATCGGTCTCGCAGAACGTCGCTTCCTGCGATGGATCGTCACCACTGGTCAGCACTCGCACGAGTTCACTGGACAGTCCGTCGTGCCCGGACTGCGGCTGCGACGCCACGCGCGAAAGCCACAGCACTCGACGACGAACGAGCAAGCGCGCCCAAGCCACGATGGTCTCGGTCAGTGAGGCGACGCTGGCGTCAGCTTCGACAGGGAGCTCGAACAGTGGTTGGGCCATTGTCAGAACTCCAACCAGCTAGGGGTTGCATCGGCGCCCTCGACCGCCAGACGTACAGGCGCGGGACTAGTCAACTGGGTGGTGTCCACTACGAAGTCGACGACATTCGTACCAGACGTGAAGTCGAACTCCCCTGGCCCGGGCGCTGCACTGCGCTGCAGCGCAACTCCACCGACGATCAACTCCACGTCGAGGTCGTCGTGTAGAACATTGCCATGCAGTGTCAGCGTGTACGGGCGTGCGTTCATCGGGCCTGGGCCGGGCACCACGCTGGACACCTGAGGTATCACGGCGAAAAACAACTGGTTGCTCTTGAACTCCAACGCGTTCCCAGTCGTATCGCTGGGCGGTTGCAACGTAACCAGGACTCGAACCTGATAGATGCCTGGAAATAACTCGACGTTCCGCCCCTGTGCGTCCGTAACCTGGGTTCTCACACTGGCCTGAATGCGGGTTCCGTCGTGGTCGAGTTCCCAAGCGGCGTTGATCGTCGTGCTGTTCAGATCGAGCGCAAAACGAGCGTCTTCGAGTGGACCTCCGTCGATGATGACTGGGCCCTTGAGCTCCAGACTCGTTCCCGTAGGCTGGAAGCCACTACCCTCTACCAGCAGCCGTGAATTCGACGCTGCTACCCCGGGTGGCACGGCTCCTGCTGGAAAGACGGCAACCCGAGCGGGGTCCGACGAAAGCCGCAGCGGCTCGACCGAAAGCCCGGGCGTAGGCGGCCTCAACGCCAAGACATTGCGCGTGCGAAGCAGGTGCGGCGGCCCCCCCGCAAACACGAACGTTCCCAACGACAGCACGATTCCCGGCGGCGGCGGCGGCGGAGGGATGTCGAGCAACACCACACGCGCTTCGAAGAAGAGTGACGGCCGCGGCGTATGGGACTGCTCCGCGCTCCAAAAGTTGACGAGTTCGTCGATACCCACAGGCCGCAACATGAGTTCGAGCCTGGTCGTCTCGTCGTCGATGCCCGCGGTCGCAAATACGCTGGGGTTGGGCCCAACCTGCGTCGCGTGATCGACGACTGGAAAATCGTGGAGCGACCTCGCAACATACCCGAGTAGACGCTGCTCGCTGAGCGCCTGGGCCGCGACATCCACAGCTGCCGTGTTACGCACGGTGATGACGTAATTGAGAACGAGCGCCATCGGGTTGAACCGCGTCGGCACCGCAGCTCCCCGAACGACTGGTGGCAAGTTCTTGTGATGCGGGTCTTCGATGAGGTGAAACAGGTGAACGTTTACGACCGCTTCGCCCGCCATCATGTTGTCGTCGGCGGGAGCACTCGACACCACGACGTCCTCAACAGGAGAGTCCCTCGTGTCGATCAGCTGCTGCAACAACGTCGTGATCGCCGTCGTTACCCGCGAGATGTCCGTCAGCGGCATCAGCCCTGCCTCCAACCAAACGGCAGAGAAGACGCACCCCTCCGAACGCTTCTCGAGCGGGCTGGCGCTCGCTTCGAACCTCGGCTTGGGTTCTGCTGAACCACTTCGACGTCGATGCTGCCGATCTCTATGCGCATGGGACTCGGCGCGGTCTCCCTGAGCACTGGTGGCCGTCGCTCGCTGAGGGCGGCAGGAGACGGGGAATGAAGTCGTCCTGGTGACTGCTCGAAAGCTGCGGCGCTCGGTTGTTTGGCAGCACCGCGTTGTTCCGCAGCACTGGGTTGTTCGGCAGAACTGGAATGTTGCGCGACACTGGTTGGCGGCCGCTCCAGCCAAGCTGCCACTTTCGAGAGTGCGGCGTCGATGTCGCGAACCTGAGAAGCCGAATCCTTTCTCTCATCCCTCGCACCTGGCACGCGGCGCTCCGTCCCTGCCAGCGGGGTTGCGCTCGAGTCAGCAGCAGAGTGTGACTCGTCCCGACTTGCGCTGTAACGTTCCTCAGAAGAATCCTTCCGTGCGAGCACGTCTCGGAGCGCCGCCGTTGAGCTTGGCTCCACTGTCGCGAAAGACTGGTGAGTCTGGTCGTGCGAGCGGGGTCCGCGAACGTCCTTGGATCCTGCTCCTTGCGGGAACGGACCTGACGGACGTTGCGCTTTCAATGGTGATCTCTCGGAAGGAGTCGGCGAAGCTGGCGCTGATGAGCCCGCCTGTCGCTCACCTGAAGGAACAACTCGCCGTGTACTGGCTGCGCCAACGAATCGTTGCGGGGAGCGCAAGTCACGCGCACTCGCGGCCGAGGCAAAACGCTCGCTGTCGTCCGCTTCACTCCGCTCCGAGGAAACAGCGCGCTCGCCCGTGCCCACGCGACCGGAAAAGCCGTCGAGGTTCAGTCGCTGATCTGCCACCGCCAAAGGTGAACGACTCGGCGAGGTAGGAACGATGGACCGAGCCGCTGAACCGCGCAGCTGTGCAGACAAGTATTTCATGCCCATCCCGACGCTCCCTCCGCATCGGCTAGCACTAGCCCCACGTGCTCTCGCCGAAGGCTTCGTGGCAAACTCAAAATTTCAGCGCGGGACCAGCCGTAGGCTCTGGCCAGTGCGTGTACTTCACGAACCAAGATCGGACGCTCACGCCTGAGTGCGGATAGCAAGAACGGGCCGATCTCGAACTGGAGATCGAGCGCCTCTCCACACCCAGGGCAACGGTCGTCGATGGCGAGCTCCAGGCGCGGCTGGAGGCACTGCATGGCCAGATCGATGCGTTCCAGGGACTCGCCTTGCAGCTGCGTCACTTCAACAACGCAGCGCCGAGTCAGCTGCGCCAAGGCCTCTCGCGGGTCGAGTCCGCGTGCGTCTTCCACTTCTCGCGCTGTGGGAAATCGAAAACGCGTCCCGTCGCTGAGTTCATAAGCGCCACCTGAATCTGGACCGCGCGCGCCTAGAGCCCGTCGACCGTCAGCCGTCTCGTCGACCAACGACCGCCATAGAGCACTCAGGGAAAAGCTCACGGAGAAAACCCCGTTGCATGAAACACACGGGACCTTGCACTCAATCGTGTCTCCGTACAGCTCGTCGTGCAGCGCAGCGCACACCTGATCCAATTCGGATAGCGTCAACCCTTCGACGGCGGATGCGGAGCCCGACGGGCGTGGATCATGGTGCAACCGTTCTACCAGAAGTCGTACCCCTGCCATTCCGAACAAGTCGAGAAGTTCGTCTTCCCCGCACAGCTCGCGAAGCAGCAGAGAACGAGGAGCAACTCCGGAGTGGTCGAGCTGCGAGTTGAGAACGACCTCGAACATGATGAACGCTCAGGTCTCTTCGACCTCTTTGACGTCGGGATCTCGCTCCCAACCTTCGTTTTGAAGCACGATGGTTTCTATTGCGACGGCGTTGGCGTTGGCGTCGAGTTCAGGCAACGCGGTGTACTCGGAGACCCAAGCTCGAAAGACGCGGTACGCTTTCACTGGCACCCCCTGCAGGTTGAGCATCTTGATCAAGATGTTCTGCTTGTATCCAGCCAACGACACGGATGCAGACCCGTCAGTATTGTAAACCTTGTTCGCCCACTCCTCGAAGTCAGGGTCGAACGTCACGCCGCGTTCCAACGTGATGGGTTCATACTTGGTCAGCCCAGGAGCATGTCGCGAGGTACTGTTGTCTCCCCCATCGCGGTGGCTCACGACTTCAGTCGTCCGCTTCAGTGCGCTGATCTTGCTCACCGCCGCTACTGGCTCGGATCTTCCTTCCCAAAACACCTGAAACTTGAAGTTCTTGTAGGGGTCCAGGCGTTGGACGTTCTTGGTAAAGCTCGGCATGGTGTTGACCTTTCACGAAGCGCGTGGACTCAGACTTGAACTTGCCCGGCCTTTTGTTGGAGCGTGATGACGATGAATTCAGCAGGCTTGAGCGCTGCGAACCCCACGCGCACGTTGACGATGCCTAGGTTGATGTCGCTCTGCGTGGTGGTTTCCGCGTCGCACTTGACGAAGTAGGCGTCACTCGCCGTTTTCCCAGCGAAGGCCCCACGCCGAAACAGTCCGTTGAGAAACGCACCAGCAGCAAGCCGTACCTGAACCCACAACGGCTCGTCGTTTGGCTCGAACACCGCGAACGCGAGGCCACGCGTCAGGCTCTCCTGAATGAACAGGGCCATGCGTCGTGGGGGTATGTACCGATAGTCCGTATTGCCCGAGTTGTCGAAGCCGTCCATGGTCCGGGCCCCCCAACTGACAATCCCGTTGGGAAAACGTCGGACGACGTTGATGCCCTGGGGATTGAGCAAGCCGTTCTGCTGATCGGAGAGCGGAACACGCACGCCAAGTACGCCTCGCAGATCACCCTCCAGCCCTGCGGGAGCTTTCCAAACACCTCGGCTTCCGTCGATGCGTGACATCAAGCCCGCGATAGAGCCGCTAGGATCGATATCCTTCCGCACTCCATCAGAGCTGATGGTTATCTTGGGCCAGTAAACCGCTGCGTGGTCTTTGACCACACCGACGCGCAGGTTGTTGATCTCCGTCAACATACCAGCTGGCGTTTCACTGCCAGGCGCGGGATTGGCATCCACCAGCAAGAACGCCCTCTTTCGATGACAGAACGCGCTGGCAGGCCCCCACGCCGTCGATCGCACTGACGGAAACCCCGTATCCTCGGCGGATCTCGGCAGGATCAGGATGTTGAAAAGGTCGACTTCCGAGTCGACTCGCGCGTAGGCGTCAGCGTATTGCGCCAGTTGCGGCATCGATCCGTCGAGGCCCCCCGCGAGGGGTTCCGCCGCACGGCGGCCGGTCGTGTCGAAGATCTCGTTCGCTGCTCCCAGGTTGGGCGTGGCTGACTGAAATGCAGCTCCACTTCCCGAACTCGCGTCACCGAACGTCGGGATCAGAGCCAGACGGTATCCGTGCACTTCGGCTCGCCAGTGGTCACTGGCCGCACTGAGCGCGTTGGCGATCGCCTCCAGATTCTCCCTGACGTTGAGCAACGATTGTCCGCTTTGGGTACCTTCGAGCATGCTGCCCGCGGCAACGGGATACCCGATGTTCGCCTGGGGAACGGGCCCGAAGGGCTGTACATTGAGTACAGCAAGCGCATCTAACGCACCCTTGTCCGCGTCACCGAACGAGAGCAACGCCGACAGATCCGCGCCGGGTTCCGAAACGAGCATCGACGGAAATGGCCGGGTAGCCGAGTAGCTACTCGACTCAACCCCACCTTGCGCTACCCCCAAGCCCAACTCGGATGCGATGTCGAGCTGTGGCGCTGGAGAAAGGTGAACATCGTGACCCGCCGCACTTGCCGTGAAGCGCAACGGCCCTGCAGCACCGCCCACCGTGACGGCGACAGTCACGCCGGGCAGATGCGGGGCGAGCGCTGTGTTGATCGACGTCTGAATGTCTGAAGGTGCGTTCGTTCCGGCTGCGACGGCAATCGTGAGCGTCGGAGACGTACCCACGCGAATCCTGAACGCACCCTGAGTTCCTGCAGGACTCGCGTTCGCGATGGCGGCGCCAATCGCCGTCTCCGCCGCCGCGTCATCTGCGAAAACGCGCGCTGATGCGGAGTAGGCTGCAGCAACTGCAGCGCCATCTACTAGTGCCTCGTCGACACTCGCTCTCACCAGGCTCGACTGCTGGTTGACGATGGTCTGGACGTAGCGAGCGCCCGTCGGCGACATACCCAGATCCGAGAACGACTCGGTCTGCTCGACCACGGGCAGCCCACTTGCATCGAACACCTCGCGAAACACGGTCAGGTTGAACGTCGACTCGGGGCTAGACGTGTCGAAGTCCACGCGCGCTCGCAGGCTATTGCCATCTCCCCCCGCATCACGGGCCTCGAGTGTGATCACCGTACCAGCCGGGCCATCCAAGCCCACGCTTGCCGCGTTGTGTCCCTCGGCGACGCGCACGATGTACGCCTGTTCGCCGCCGTTTAGAAAGAACTGACGAACCTGGTCTGTCATCTCTCCGAGTGACGTGTCCGACGAATAGATGCGCTCGTACTCGGCGAACCCCAAGACGCGCGTAGGCTTGTCGATCACGCCTCGCTTCGCCATCCCGACGAAGAGCGCAATCGACGTCGAAACGCCACTGATCGTACGTACCCCTGAGGATATCTCCCTCGAGTATACACCCGGATAACTGACCTGAACCATGCTCACTTCCTTTGCCGGTGAGGTTGGTGCCGGAAGCAAACGCACTGCACACCGCGATTGCCTGACGGGCGGCAACGCTACCCGTCGCGTTCCAGTTCAGGAAGTGCAACTTTGGTTGCATGGGGCTCCGACACGTTCGCCACCCAACCGCTTCGTGGGAACGGCTGTCGAGCACGCCCGAACGAGCCCGAACGACAGAGTGACGGAAGACGCACGCCACGACCGTCGTCAGTGTCATACATCCGGCTTCGCCTTGGCCGCCACGGTCATCGTGAGCAAGGAGCCACAATTACCTAGACTGGTTAACATTCACCCTACACAACCACTCCGCAGCGCGCAGTTCGTCAATGACCGCGATGCCACGTCAGCTGTTCGAACTTCGCGCCGTCATAGATACGGCGACCCATCGAAAACTCTGCATCGCGGAACGCTGGCCGCATCTCGACGTGTCAATCGTGTGTCGTACGCTGAGTGATCGAGCGAGGCCGAAAGCCACAACGTGTGCTCGCGATCTCAGCAAAATCTCAGATGTGGTGCGATCGCAGAACTCACCTGGGATTTCTTCTCTGAGCGCAAATCCCCGGGCAATTTGGATAGGGAGTCGGCTTGCCGCGATTTCTGACAGGAACCCTGACTTCGCATTGGCCCGTTCGTAACTGTTGCTACCGAACCCCAACGACGAGTCGAGGAAGACGATTGTATCTCACCAACAACTGGAAACCGAGCATCTCGAAACACGGCAGGTCACTCGAAGCCTGCAGCGTAGCCGTCTGCGTTTGTCTGCTCACTTCCTGCAGCTCAGGCGATGACACCGATCAAGGTGCAGGGGAACGTCGAGTAGCGGAAGGCGCGAGTTCACCAGCCGTCTCTGGGTCCAGTGATGGTTCCGGGTCCAGTGATGGTTCTGGGTCCAGTGATGGTTCCGGGTCCAGTGATGGTTCCGGGTCCAGTGATGGTTCCGGGTCCAGTGATGGTTCCG
>CBFGUG010000049.1:0-53242 GCA_965651905.1 uncultured bacterium
GTGAACGTTCCCATTCGGAGTCTTTCCCACTAGGCGGCTGGCGCAGACCACGCGGCGCCGATCGCGTAGTACCGACCCGCGACGAGTCCGAGCAGGAGCGCTTCGAGCGTGAACGGTTTCGGGACAGAACGTCTGAACGCGTCGACGATCACGAGACGTGCATGGCTCAGCTATTCGCCACACACCATCCCCGCCCCCACGATACTCGGCGCGGTGCGTTCCCCAACTCCGACGAGAAAGCACAACACTTGCTCCTGCACTTGTCGTTGATTGAACAACACGTCGTGGCCGAGGCCGTTGGGTGCGGGCCATTGGGACAGGCCGACGGTGAGTTGGTCGTGCAGGTTGGCGGTTACTGGTGCTGACTCTCGTGCGCCCCACAACCATGAGGGGAGCGTTTCCTCGACGGGCGCAGTGACTAGTGGCGTGCCGAGGGCAAGCGCGAGCGCGCCTTGGGCGCGGGGGGAGAAGTAGCCGTCTTCGTAGCCCGCGAGCATTAGTTGATGTTTACCGACGTTCGGCTCGATGGGGAAGCGACTGACGTGGGCCGCGACGGACACGGGGTCCACTTGGTCCCACAGGGTTTGCAGCGCGTGCAAGAGTGGATGATCGGACGTCAACTCGGCGGGCTCTAGGTTCATCAGCTGCGCGAGAATGGGCTTCAGCTCCAGCGGCTGTCGTGCGCTCAGCGCGATTTCGGCCAAGATGCCGCCAGCGCCCGACCATACGGCGGCGTCTAGACGCGGGTCGAGGGATGCCCACGGAATGCCGATGGTGCTGCCCATCGATTGTCCGATCGCCGACAGCGCGTCGGGGTCGAAGGCGATCGTCCGGTCGCCGACGGCCTGTTGCAGCTCGGAGATCTCGCTCGAATCGAGCTGCAGCGTTTCGAGCACGCGGGTAAGAAGCCAGAGTTCGGTTGCGGCGACTTGAAAGTTGTCGACGGTGGCGTCGATGTTGCCGAGCAGGTTGTAGAGCATGAGCCCCGTCGGGTCGGGTGGATCGTGGCGGCTTCCGTGCAGCGGAAAGTCGAAGCCGACTGACGCGAGCCCCGCCTGCGCTAGCCAGCTCGCGGGTCCAGTTCCCGGAACTGGGTGCGGCGCGTCGCGGATCTCATCCGTGGGGCCGCGGTCGAGTACTTGTTCTGCGTTACCACCCGAGCCATGCAGATAAATCACGAGCGGTAGACGCTCGGGGTTTGCGGCAGCCGTGGGCACGTTGAGCACGACGCGAAACGGCTGACCGCCGAGCACGTGGGGCGCCGAACCTTGCCACTCGATCAACCCCTCGCCAATTTCCCGAAACGGGGGCTCGCCGCGCTGGATGATGGGCACGTCGAACTCCGCCTCCACAGCGACGTAGTCTGCGGTCTGCGAGTGAAAGCGCCACGACCCGAGCTCTGGAAGCGGCAGCGCTTCGACCCAGGCGGCGAGTCGCCGCAACTTGTCGTGCGGATCGCTCGTGGTGAACACCGCTGCCCCCACGACATCTGCAGGCTCGAGTTCGAATCGTTCGAGTGTTTCGCGCAATGGCTCTAGGTGTGCTGCCAAAGCCTCGTCGTCAGCGTCAGGATCCGCGAGCGCCCTCGCGAACTCGTCGGAGCCCACGAGTGACCGCCCGTGCGAGTCGAGCACGTCGCGTGTGACCACCAGCGCGTACGTCGTGTTTGCCCGCCGCACGAAACCGTAATGCGGCACAGCTACGATCAAGTGTTCGGACGCGTAGAGCTCAGCGGGCGCTCGGTAGCTCACGGACACGGGAAGCCGCTGACCGCGCTCAGGTGAGGCAGGATCGACGTCGAGCAGAAACACCGAAGCGTCATCGTTCAGGCTCGCCTGGCCGTCGACTGGCAAGGAAGTTGCGTCTACTCTGCCGCTCACGGGTACGACGATCGCAGAGTTGACGCCCCAAGCGTCCTTGCGACGCGTTAGCGCATCGAACCACATCTGCACCCAAGGCGCGTCAGCGACGTCCGGCCACGCCTGCCAATCGAAGCTGCCGTCCGCTTCGCGCCGCAAGTCACTCGGCCACGGCATTCGCCAGAAGTTTGAGGCTGTTTGTGAAAAGTGAACGCGTGCGCGGGCTGAAGCGCCGCCGTCGATTTCCGGTTCTGAGTGAGCAGTCCCCGCATCCGTATCGCGACTTTTCGCCGAGTCACTGGCGTCCAATCGCCGCCCAGTGTCGCCGTCTTGCCGCGACGCGTTCGCGACGGGATCGCCGCAAGCCAACGCGAGAAGCAAACACGCGAGCAAGCCGAGACCACAGCTCAACAGCGCCGAACGTCCACTCTCCGAGTCTCTGGGCATGTCCAGCGAAAGGTTACGAGGTCTGCTCGTATGAACAAGCGCCAGCTCGGCGTGTCGCCGAATCGTAACTCGACGCACCCGCGTCGCTGGAAACGTCGGAACCGACTGGCAAGCTCCGGGACCCCTCGCGCCCCGGGCCCGCCACATCAGTCGATCACTTACCTGCCAACACGTCGAAGGAGTACGACACGCTGCCGGACTTCTTCCCCGAGCCATCGTACTTGGTGTACGTCACTTTGATCTTCTCGAAGTTCAGGGATATCTCTTCGACGGGCACCGAGTTGCCACTTGCAGCGAACTGGTAGTTGGTGATGCGCACGTTGGTCAACTCGACCTCGTAGAAGGTAACTCGCGAGCCCCCCTCGGTGGCCGTGAGATGTAACGTCACCTTCTTGAAGTTCGTGCCCTTGGCCGCCGCTTCAGAGAGTTTGACGGACGCCGCGTCGATTCGTTTTTCGACGGTGATGTCAGAGAACGTGCTGCCTCCGCGGGCCCGCCCCGTGCTGCCTCCGCTGGCGGACTGTGCCTGTTTGAAGCCGAGGATGTCCGACCATTTGGTGTGTGTCTTGTCCGTCGCTTCGCCGTCGACGCCATCGAACTTGGCGTAACCTGCGGCGTGGGCTCCAACCGTCGAGAGTACCAAACCCAACGTCAAACAGAGGCTGAGCAGACGGACGACGAGCTTGTGATGATGTGACGAATTCATGAGACTTCCTCGTTTCTTCGAGCTCTTGCTCGGGCGAAATGCTGGAGCACTATGCTGGCAATTAGGCGCATTTCGCAAGTCACTACGGCCCACGAGCGGACGAGCTGGAGAAGTAACGTTCGCCGCGCCCGCTGCTTCGGGATAGAAGTCCCACGAATGCCTGTCACCACGATTCGGACTAATTTGACGCATCCGGGGACAGACGCAGTCGAGCAGGCGAAGAGTGCATTGACGGGCCCGGGGATCGTGCTGCTTCAGGACTCGGTCGATCGCGATGCCGCGAGTGTCGCGAACCGAGCGATCGTCGAGACGTTGTGCGGTCTGGATGCCGAGGGTGCCAAGCGTCGCGGGATCCGCGTCGGTGATGGGCGCTACATGGTCACCCTCGACCTCAATCCACCTTTTGATCGGCCAGAGCTGTTTGCGAGTCCGCCGCTCTTGGCCATCGCACGTGCGACACTCGGCGTCGACGCCATCATCAACAGCTTGGCGGTCGTCATTTCGATGCCGGATGCCGATGCTCAACGCATACACGTCGATCACGGCATGTTATTCCCGAGCGATGAGGGGGCCAGCATGGCGGCCCCGCCGTACGCGCTCACGGCGATCATCCCCTTGTTGGACCTCGACGAGTCGACGGGCAGCACGGAAGTTTGGCCGCGTGGGCCGCTGATGGCGACGCCGGATTCGTGGACGAGCAAGCTGCCCGGCTCGACGGTTTTGCCCCTGTCGCTGGGCGATGCCGTACTCATCGACTATCGGGTTTGCCATGGCGGTACCCCCAATCGCGGCCTGGTGCCTCGCCCGATTCTATACATCGTTTACAGTCGCCCGTGGTTTCGCGACGCAGACAACTTCAGCGAGATGCCACCCCTGCGGGTGAACGCCCAACACTTGCTGAACATGCCCGCTGAGTATCGACCACTGTTCGCGAGCGCCGCAGCCGGGCACCTAGCCTGAAGTATCAGCTATCGTCGACTTTGGCGTCCAAGCCTGCCTAACGCAGCGTTCCCGCCCGCAGGCGTTCGCTGACTCTCGTCGCGACCCCGCCCTGAGCGGACCGCGGGCTGCGGTGGTTGATCTCAGCGAACCCGCGCGGGAACCTCGCGACGTAGGTGCGGTTTTTCAGCGGAGTCGCAGCGGGGTCAGGTTTCAGAAGGAGTCGCGACCAGTTGCGGTCAGGGGCGAGTCGGCAGACGCTTGCGCCACGTAGCGTCGACCGCGCGCGCTAGTTAGAATGGGGTATGGACTATTTGGTCGCGCCTGAGCGATTCGTGGGAGATGGGTTCGTCGTGCGTTGTTACGACGTGGGGGACGGCGAGCGACTCTCGGATGCGGTGAACGAGTCGTACGAGGAATTGAAGCCATGGATGCCATGGGCCCTATCGCACCAAAGCGTGGAGGTATCGGAGCGTCTGGTGCGTCAGTTTCGGGGTCGTTACTTGCTCGCGCAAGATTTCGTCTTGGGCATCTTTTCCGCCGACGAGACACGTCTGCTGGGTGGCTCGGGGTTTCACTTGCGTGAGGGGCCGCTCGAATCGCGCTGCGCGGAGATCGGTATGTTCATACGCAGCAGTGAGTCTGGGCGAGGGTTGGGGACTCGGGCGCTGGCGGCGATCATGCAGTGGGGGTTCAGCGAGTGGCCGTGGCTTCGCTTGTCGTGGCGTTGTGACGAACGAAACCAGGCATCTGTGCGTGTCGCGCAGAAGGCGGGCATGCAGCTCGAAGGCGTGTTACGCGGGCAGCTCGCCGAAGTCGGCGACGGTCGTCGCAACACGGCGTGTTACGCCTTGACGAAAGCGGACTGGGAGGGGAAGGACGTCGGCGGTGGTTGAAGCGAGTCAAGGGGGTGAGGCGGCGGAAGACTCAGGTGACGGTGCTGCCTCCGAGGTGGGCGCGCCTGGTTCCTTTGAATCGCCTGGTTCCTTTGAATCCTCTATCTTGTTTGATGAGCTTGGTTCGGTGGGGGCAGTCGACTCTGCGGTCTGACTTGGTGTTGCTGAGGGTTGGGGGTTCACAAGCGTCGTGCTGACTGCAGGTGGGTCGGTGCTCGACGTGTTGTTGCTCGCGGCTGACGGCGTCGGCGCCGCTTGACACGTGAGTTTCCAGTCTTCGAGCTCTTTGATCAAAGTGTATTGAAACTGGTTCATCTCGAACGGGTCGCGAGCGTCAAAAAGCCGTTGATTGGTGTCGCGCGACTGAGCGACGTATCGCTCGAACGCCTGACGCTGCATCATCTGACAGGACATGGCTTCGGCGTCGTTGAGCATGCTGACGTTTTCCAGGTACGTTTGGCCCACTGCGCGTTGCCGTTCCCGAGTCTTCTTCTCATGGCGCTCGTGCTCGAGCCCACCGACGACAGCCGCCGTGATGCAACCCGTCGGAAGGAGCCCCACGCACAGAAAGAGCGCAAGTGTGCAGAAACCGCAGATCGACCTCTTCGTTCGGGGCACTAGGCACGACATTGCTGTAGCTTGCAATCGCACGCCCGAGCGTCTTGAACGCGACGCCCCTCGCATGGCTTGCGACTCGCGATTGGAGACTGGCGGGTGGCTCTGGAACACGAGCAGATATTGCCGGGTCGGCGTGAAATTGGCTAGTGCGGCGCCGCTTGAATACTCGACTGGGGGCCCTGTCGTGTCGAATGGCTTGCCGTCGCTGGAGCTGCAGTCCTGGCGTGGGCCGTGTTAGAACGAACGCCATGGCGCGATATCCGACGACGTTCATGTGTGACGGGCCGTTGCTCGAGGCGTTCGAACCGACGGTTCGTGATGACGACGTGTTCGTGACGACGACGGCGAAGTGTGGGCAGACGTGGCTGCTCGCGTTGTTATTTCACTTGTCGACGCGAGGTGAGTACCCCGACCTGAGGGGGCAGACGTTGTTGGAGGTGACGCCGTGGCTCGAAAACCCGATTGAGCGGCTGCAGGGACGGCCCTATGAAGTGGCGGACGTGATGCGGCGGCTGGATGCTTTGCCGAGTCCGCGCATCTTCAAGCTGCACGTGGTTTGGGACGAGGTGCCGCGGCCGCCTGGGTCGAAGGCGCGCGTCATCACCGTGACGCGTGATCCGCGTGACGTGCCGTATTCGATGTACTGTCACCTGCGCGGGCTCAATCGTGAGATCAGCTTCGATGGCAAGCCGCTGGGCGAGTTCGATGAATACTTCGAACAGTGGATGAAGCTGGGCCTCTACTTCAGCTTCGTCAATTCGTTTTGGCCGCATCGTGATGACGAAGATTTCTTGTGGTTGCGCTACGAAGACATGCAGCGTGATCTTCGCACGGTGATTGCACGCCTCGTTGCGTTTTTGGGTTGGGACATCGACGACGCAGCCATCGACAGGGTAATCGGGTTGGTCGACTTTCAGCGCATGCGGCGGGAGAACGCGCAGCGCGACAAACAGTGGGAACGCGGGCTTTGGAAAGAGGGCGCGAACTTCTTTCGTGAAGGGGCGGTTGGCAAGAATCGCCAGCAGTTGAGCGACGAGCAAACGGAGCGTTTGCTGGAGCGGGCGCGCCGCGAGTTCGAACCTGCGTGTTTCGACTTCGTTTGTTCGCTGGGGGAGTAGGCGACGCGGACTCGGCGTCGGCGTGACCAGGTGTGCAACACCGTGGAGCCTTTCACGGCGTGATGTCCGCGCCGCGAGCAGCGCGTTTCGCCTGATGAACGCTCGCGTCGGCGCGGGCCTGGCGGAGAAACATTTCCGTGCCCGCAGATTCCAGCGGTCGATGCGGGACAGAGGCGTTCGCGCTGAGCGCGCGTCACGAGCTATCTCGGTCGTGTCTCGTGCGATGACGCAGGCAACCTGTTAGAAGGGCTGCAGGATGTACGAAGAGCGTAAAGTCGGTCAGGCGAGGTGGATGGCGTGGGTGTTCGCACCGATCTTGGCGGTGGGCGCGACTGCCTGCGGCGGACGGGCGGATCTCGCGGAAGCAGACCGTGACGGCACGGATCGAGGCGGCCTTGACTCAGGTGTCGCTGGTGATGGCCCGCTGCGTCCGCTCGACTCTGATGACACGAGCGATGGCGGCGCAGGCAGCAGCGGCGAGAGGGACGACGCAGAAGTCGGCGACCCCGCGAGTGACGATGCAGTGAGCGACGGGACTGCCAGTGGTACCGACGAACCCTCCGACGACGGGAGCGCTGGCGGCGAGTCCATGCCCGAGCAACCCGGGTCGGATCCTGGAACGGGTGGGGAGGCGACGGACGATGCTGAGCCCACGACGGACCTTCCGGGAGTCATGCCGAGTGATGACGATGACAGCTCGAACGATGACTCAGCAGACGATCCCGATCAGGCTGAGCCAGCTGATGACGCGCCGCCAGATGATGATCAGGCCAATGACGATGAGGCCAGCGACGATCAAGCAGATGACGATCAAGCGGTTGACGATCAACCAACTGACGACGCCGCGTCCGACGACGATCCTGACCCAGACGATCCGCCGAACGCCGACGATCTTCCCGACCAAGATCCACCAAACCCGGATGATTCATCGAACACCGACGATCCGCCCGACATGGATGACGATCCGCCCGAAACGGATGATGACCCGCCCGATCCGGACCAACCGCCCGAACCTCCCTTGTGGCTCGCGACGCGCGAACCTCCGCTACTGGTGAACGTTCACGAACCGCTCGACAGCGTGCTCGAAATGGAACTCGCGTGGGAGCTCGACAACGCGCGCCCGGTCGCTGCGGACGACGGCACTCAGGTCGTTGCTGTCGACGGCACTTGGGCCTACTTGGTCGCGCTCACCGACGATGGTGTAGTCGCGACGCGACTGGACTTGCCATCACCCGTCGTCGTGGGTTGGACGATGGGTCGCCCGCTCGTCATTTCCGAGTCTGTGCTTTATGCCATCGACGACGTGTCGAACCCGACGCCGCTGGCGGAAGTTGGGCAGTTCTACAATGGCTCGACGTTCTCGCCCGATGGCCGCTCGATGTTGTACTCGGAATACGTCGTCGAGCAGGGGTTCGACGTGCTCACGCTTGCAGTAGACGGCAGTGAAAGCGCCCCAGCGCTCTTGGGCAGCGCTTACAGCTCGCCTGCACTGTCGACGCAGTGGTCGAGTGATTCGCGTTTCGTCACCTACGGCATCAGCGCGTCCGAGGGCGGCGGGATCTGGCTATCGGAGCCGGGCGTCAGCAGCGACGTGACGATGGCGAGCGCGCCCGACGCGGGTTACAACCCGAACTACAGCATTTCACCCGACGCCCGCCATGTGCTGTTGCACGGTAGCGGAGACTTGAGGCTGGTCAACTTGGAGAATCCGTCGGCGTTCGACACCTTGGGGGCCACGTCACTGTCGCCGGGGGTTTGGTCGCCTGATGGTCGATACGTGTTTTATGCGGAGGACAACGCAGGGCGTCTCGTACCCGTCTCGAGTGACACGACGTTCGGTACGCCACTCGAGGTGGATGAACTCGGGTACGGTTGCGATCATCTGTGGCTCGACGCGCGTCGCATGTTGCATCGGGAGTGCCAAACGGGTGGAGCGCCACTGCAGCTGCTCCAGCTAGGGACCGGAAACACGCCGACGCTGACCACTAGCGTGCTGGTCGAAGATGCGCCGAGTTTCATCGACGTCTCTCCTGATGGTCAGTGTTTGGCCAGCTGGGCTAGCCACGAGATCCGCATCAGTCCGCTAGATGAACCCGCGAACTACACCACCTTGCGGCGCAGGGCCGCACCCGACATGCGTCATCTGACCTGGGCGCCCGATTCGTCGGGTGTGGCGTGGGTCGATTACCCTCAAGGCGTTTACTTCCAAAACATCTCTCAGTGTGTTCCTTCGGGCGATCCCGTACGCGTGGTCAGCGAAGTCACGAGTCAAACCATCGCGTTTCTCGCGCGCTGAGTTCGCGGCGTTTCACCGTCCAATCGCTGGAGAGTCTCCCACGCTCACCGCGTTCCTGGACGCTCGGGTAAGCGCTTCGGACTAGCTGCCATACCGCACTGCGGGCGTGCGTGCGACGTTGTGCACCTACTCGAAAGGAGAGGTGTCAATGACTGGTACGTCGGATGTATGGATCAAGAAGGCAGAGTCGCTCGGCCGCGAACTAGCGGAGTTTTACGCTCGACACGACGAAGACGGAACCTTTGCAGAAGAGGGTTACGCCGCGTTGAAGGAAGACGGGTTGTTCGCAGCACTCGTGCCCACGGAGCTGGGCGGGGGTGGCGCGAGCTATCGCGACATCTGTGAGTTCATTCGAACGCTGGCCAAGCACGATGCGTCGACGGCGCTTGCCTACTCGATGCACACGCATCTGGTGGCGGCCACCGTGTTCAAATACAAGAAGGGACAACCTGGTGAGGCGCTGCTTCGCAAGGTCGTCGAGGGCACGGTGTTGGTCAGCACTGGGGCGGGTGACTGGTTGGAATCCAACGGGGTGATGACGAAAGTGGACGGCGGGTATCGTTACACGTCGAAGAAGGCTTTCGCGAGCGGCAGCCCGATGGCGGATCTGCTGATCACCAGCGGTCGTTACGAACACCCCACCGAAGGTTCGTTGGTCCTGCACTTTCCGCTGTCTTTGCGGGCCGAGGGCGTGAGCGTCAGCAGCGACTGGGACGCCCACGGCATGCGCGGAACGGGTTCGCACACGGTGGTCATCGAAAACGCGTTCATCCCAGAACAAGCGATCGCGCTGAGTCGCCCTCGCGGACCGTGGCACCCGGCGTTTTTGGTCATTGCGACCGCGGCTCTACCGATCATCACCAGCGCGTACGTGGGCATTGCCGAGCGCGCCGTAGAGATCGCCATCGAGCAGGCGAAACCGCGCAGCAGTGATGTGGGCGTGCAGTTTCTGGCGGGCGAGTTGTGCACCGAGCTGTTCATTGCCCGCGCGCTTTGGAACGCGCACGTCGAAAACGCGGCGGAGCTCGACTTCACTCCCGAGTTTCAGCGCGCGTGTCGGTCGACGGAAGCCAAGACTGCTCTGTCGGACAGCGTCGTGCGCGTGACGGACAAGGCGATGGAACTCGCGGGTGGGGCAGGGTTCTTCCGTAGGCTCGGCCTCGAACGGCTGCGTCGAGACGCGCGCGCCGCGCACTACCACCCGCTGCAAGCCAAGCGGCAGCACGCGTTCTCTGGCCGCGTGGCGCTCGGGCTCGAGCCCGCTTGACGCCCGCGCTTCCGTATGGGGTGTGGGTTATCACTACTGCCGGAGACTTTTGCGCAGGTCGCTCCTGCAGAATTTCTGGCAGTAGAATTAGTTGGGGGGCGGGGCATCTGGCGTCGGGCCACCGAGGGCTCGACGTCGGAATGCGGCGGGGGGCACGCCTGTCTCACGCTTGAACGCGCGATGAAACGACGGCTCCGTCTCGTACCCGACCAGGCCTGCGATCTGGGCAATCGTGTGACCCTGGTCTTCGAGCAGTTTCATGGCGACGCGGATCCGCCAGCGCGTCAGGTAAGTCATTGGGGCCATGTCGAGCAGCTGGGTGAAGCGCGCCGAAAACGCGGAACGTGACGCGCCCACGGCTCGAGCGAGCTCTTGTACCGTCCAGTCGCGCTGGGGCGCCGAGTGCATCAACTCGAGCGCCTTGCCCACGATGGGGTCGCGCAGGCCCGCGTACCAGCCTCGTTCACCTTCGGGCAGCCTGTCGAGATACGACCGTAGTGTTTCGACGAACAGCAGCTCCGTCAAACGACTGAGCAGCGCTGCGCCCCCCGGACGCCCTGATTCGGCCTCGCGAATGATGTGGGTCAGGTTAGCCTGCAGCCACTCGGAAGACGGACCTTCGTCACGTTTGATGAGGAGGTAAGGCGGAAGGCTGCTGAGCGCGGGATTGAAGCCGCGACTCACGAACTGCAGCATGCCACAAACCAGGAACATGCTCGGCTCGCCGTCTCCGATCGTCGCAGCAGGCGGCGCGGCCAATTCAGTGCGCTGCGGGACGACTTCCGAAGAGTCGATACACTCGCGGCCTGGGGTGTCGACGACCGAGTGAAACAGGTCATCGAAGATGATGATCAGATCCCCTTCGTCGAGTTGCGCGGCTTCGTAACCTTCGACCTGCACGTACCCCGTACCTTTGCGCACGATGTGGAACATGACCAAGCGGTGCTCGGGCGAGTGGGGTTTGATGTCTGGATGAGAAATCGTGGGCGGGGGCATCGAGATGCCGTACTTGCCGCCCATGTTCGCCCGCAGGAAGATGACTCCCGACAGGTTGATCGTGCTCAGCACATCGGACAGTGCGTCCATGGCGGCGATTTACCTCGGGCGCGTCGCCGTGGCTAGCGCGACATCACGGCACGATCACGACGGAATACGGGAGCACTTGTCCGTCAACGTTGATTTGCGCCACTACGAGCAAAGATTGTTGGGTCTCGAAGCCGATACTGAGCGAATCACCAGGGGACAAGGGCAAGCCCGAGTCCGTGAGTTCGGGGTCGAAACTGAGCGCGACCGACGCGGGCACACCAAGCACGTCAACTATCGTGATGGTGTCGTCGCACGCGTTGTCGATCACGATTGGACCGCTGTCGCCAAAGCCGTCGGGTGAAAGCTGAACGCAGTCGTCCAGCTCGACGGCTGGGAACTCCTCGCCTGAGATCTCGTCGTCGTAGAGCAGCGTGGTGTGGGGCGAACGGCCTGCGTCGGTTTCGAATTCGACACGGATGAAATCACCGCTCATGCCCACGAAGTTGTTAGCGAACGAGCCGTCTGCGTTTGCCGTAGTCGTCACCGAGTCGCCCGTCGTGAGATTGGTGATGGTGACGCGAGAGCCGCCCGAGACAGCGCCCGCGCTACCAGCGATGGCGACAGTACCAGCCAGTCCAGTGCCTGAAGGGTCGGTGCCGATCTTCGACGGATCGGGCGCGAACGCGGGGGGTTCGGGCAGGGGGGTGGCCAGTGGGTCCGCACCATCCCCCCCGATGCTTTCAGCAGTGCTCTCACCGCCGCAGTTTGGCAGCAGGCAGCCAGTTAACAGCGTGGCGAGCGCAACCGGAGACAGGGGTTTGAGAGGAGGGAGCATCGGAGGGGAGGTGCAGAAAGGGGAGTCGGGTTTCGAACTAGCCGACTACGTCAGCGCGTTCAGCGCATTTCGCAATCGGGGTCGTAACCCCAACATTCATCGTCCAGATCGCAGTGCCCGTCGGCGGCGGGTTCCAGTTCGCAATCGGGGGCTTCGTAACCACAGTCTGGATCGTATCCAGCACAAGGCTCGTTTTCGTCGCAAATGTCGTCTGCAACTTGGTTTTCGTCACAGGCGGTGAGTTGGCTGCCGCCCGCGAGACCACCGCCTGCAGCGGCGGCCGCAGCTTCGTCGGTTTCTTCACCCGGCGGAATGGCTGCGATGTCTTCGTCGGTGCAATCGGGATCGTAGGCCGCGCAAGCGACGTTGATGTCGCAGACGCCGTCACTGGGCACGTCGGTTTCGCACTCGGTGAGCTGACTGCCGCCAGCGGGTCCGCCGCCTGCCGCGTTGGCGGCCGCGTCGTCGGTTTCTTCACCCGGCGGGATGGCTGCGATGTCTTCGTCGGTGCAATCGGGATCGTAGGCCGCGCAAGCGACGTTGATGTCGCAGACGCCGTCACTGGGCACGTCGGTTTCGCACTCGGTGAGCTGACTGCCGCCAGCGGGTCCGCCGCCTGCCGCGTTGGCGGCCGCGTCGTCGGTTTCTTCACCCGGCGGGATGGCTGCGATGTCTTCGTCGGTGCAGTCGGGATCGTAGGCCGCGCAAGCGACGTTGATGTCGCAGACGCCATCACTGGGAACGTCGGTGTCACACTCGGTGAGCTGCGATCCCGACGCGCCGCCCGCTTGATCCGCGGGCACGTCGGCACTCTGATCGTTGCTGTCGTCGGTCTTGTCGCCGCTGTTGGCGGCCTGATCGGTGTCGTCGTTTCCGCCGTCGTCGCCCGAGCAGCCGAAGTTCAACGTCAGGGCCAGGCAGGTTAGGGATAAGATTCTGAGCATCGTCGTGTCTTTCTGTTGGGGCAGCCAGGGGCTGCTGAGTCGATTGAGCCGCGAATCGGGCTCACGACGAGACAGAGTGCAACGTTTGGTCCAGATCGCGCGGTATCCCAAGAAGATTAGGAATTACAGATATTTGGTGCATTTGCTCCCGTGGTTTCAGTTGTTCCAAAGTGTTCCAGATTGCACTAGGCTGAGGCGCTGGTACAGTGGCACATGCGCCCAGATCCTCCCGTTGACGAGTCGTCTTCGCGCCAAGGAGTTCGAGTCGCGTCAGCGTTCGAGCCGGGTGTCGTCGTTTCGACGCGTTACGTGGTCGATGAGTTCT
This sequence comes from uncultured bacterium, assembly GCA_965651905.1. GTDB lineage: Bacteria > Myxococcota_A > Polyangia > Polyangiales > Polyangiaceae > SZUA-265. The sequence goes on from CBFGUG010000049.1 coordinate 13,277, forward strand.
TGGGGGAGGGCGCTACCGCCAGAACCTACCTGGCGACGGATACCCTGCGCGGCGGGCAGACCGTGCTCAAGGTCCTGTCGGATCGTCAGTTGTCACCCGCGTTGCGCCACGAGTTTACGGTGTTGCGAGGTCTGGTTCACCCGAGCCTCAACCCGCCGCGGGGCTTCGGTGTTGACGCTAGCTTCGAGCCGCGCGTCGAGTACCTGGTTTCCGACTTCGTGTCGGGGGTGACCTTGGATCGATTCGCAGTCGGAAAAACCTGGGGCGAGCTGCGCCAAGTCTTGCTCGACGTCTTGCGCGGGTTGCGGTTTCTGCACTCGCGGGGCTTGGGCCACGGCGACGTCAAGCCGTCCAACGTGATGGTGAACGCCCGAGGTCGTGGCGTGTTGATCGACTTCGGCTGCGCGCGGCGCCTCGGTGTCCAGAGCGACGAGTTTTACGGAACGCTGGCGTTTGCTGCGCCCGAGCTCAAACGGGGAGGCGCGTTCGACGCGCGCTCGGATCTGTACGCGCTGGGCAAGACGTTGGAGTCGCTGCTGCCGTCGCTCAGTGAAGCCCCACCGCCTGCTGAGCGCGAACTCTTGTCGACACTGACGGCGCCCGTGGTCAGTGCCCGTCCCAGCGAGGTCTCGCAAGCGCTGGAGGCGCTGGGCGTCCACGACGCCTCGCCCTCGGCAGGGAGCGGGGAGGCTCCTGAGTTCTTGGGGCGTGGCCAGGAGCTGGAGCAGCTCGCGCGGGTGCTGTCTGCCGTACATTCGCGCAGCGATGACGTCCGCTGGGTAAACATTTGGGGGCTAGCGGGGGTTGGCGTCTCTCGTCTGCTGGAAGAGGCGAAGTTTCGGGCGCAGCTTCACGGCGACGTGTTGGAAGCGGTCAGCTCCCGCCGTGACGCCATCGCTGAGCTTGCTGTGCGGGTGGCGGGGGCAGGTGCGAAAGGGAGCGCGGGGAGCGTTGCGGCTGGTGGCATGGTGGTCGACGAGGCAGCGCCATCGTTCGAACGAGTGCTCACCGCGTGGCGCGAGCGAGCGCACCGCGGCGATCCGATGGTCGTGATCATCGACGACACTCACCACCTCCAACCAAAGCAGCTCGAGCTGCTGAAGGCGCTCGCTCGTACCACCGAGCCCGCAGACCGCATGTTGTGCTTGAGTGCGAGCCGTGCGCCGCTCGGGATCGAGTCTACGGCACTGCTCGAAATGGAACTGGGCCCGCTCGACCGTTCGAGTGTTGCTGCGTGGTATCGCGCGGCGAGCACCGAGCTGACGGAAGCCCAGCTGTTCTCTCAATCTCGGGGCTTTCCTGGTGCGATTCGACAGCTGCTCGCCAACGTCGGGACTCGGCACGACCTTGCGGCGCTGGACGCACACGAGCTGAGCGCGCTTGCGCTCTTGGTCGCGGGGGCTAGAGAGCTGGCCGCGCCGCTCGCCAGCGCAGAAACCTGGGCGGCGCTCAGTTCGCGTGGCTGGGTGCGGCGTACGGCTGATGGGATCGAGTTACTGCACGACGCCCAACGCGACGCGCTTCGGGCGCAGTTGCCTGAACCGAAAATGGTCGAGGCGCATGCCCGCATCTGTGAGCGCCTGAGGTCCGCCGTCGATGGCTCTCAGGCGGGTGGCGCGTCAGCCTCACTGTCAGCGCGCCTGGCGCGTCACGAACTGGCTCGGGGTGAGGTCGCGGCGGCGCTTTCGTTGGTGGTGGGCGCGCAGCCGAACGCCGACTGGTTGCCGTTCGCCGAAGAGCTGGCTCGGAGCCGTGACGACGGCGTGAACTTTGTGGCGCTATCACTGTTCGCGGGACGAGTGCTGTTGGCGTCGGGTGAGTACGTGCACCTCAGGCAGCTCTTGGGGCGAGGCTTTTCGAGGGCATCCACGCGCGCTCGCGTTGAACTTGCCGAGCTTGGTGTCGAGCTATCGTTACGCACGGCCAAGCTCGAGCGCGCTCGTCGTTTGGCGAGGCGTTGTCTGACGTGGCGGCAAGCGCTCGAGCTCGAGACGCTGCCTGCGCTCTTGCTGCTAGCTCGCACCGAACTGCAGTTAGGCCAGTACGAACGAGCGAGCGATCGCTGTGCGGCGGGGCTGCGACTCACTGCAACGCCTGAACAACTTGCCGAGCTGCGCCAGGTGCAAGCCATGGCGTCGACCTACCTCGGGCAAACCAGGCAAGCCGTCGAACTTCTGCGCCCGCTGGCGGACGAATTTCGGCAACTCGGCCAGCGCCGCGAGGAGTCACGCTGCTACAGCTACTTGGCAATCACCCACTTTCGTCAGGGCGATCTCGGCGCTGCGCGTGACGCCTACGACCATGCGTTCGAAGCGGCCGAAGCGAACGGCGACTCCGACTTGATCGCCAGCGCGCTGCTCAATCGTGCGACCTTGGACCAGCAGTTGGGACATTGGGGTGCTGCGCTGCGCGGATACGAGCGAGCCATGATGCTAGCGCGTGCGCTCGGGCGAAACACGACCGTGCTCAGCTTGCGCTACAATCTCGGTAACCTTTATCAGCTAATCGGCGCATTCGACCACGCTCAGCGGCTGCTAGAAGGCGTGCTCGCCGCGGCGCAGGGCAGCAGCACCAGACCGATGGAGTGTAGCGCGCTGATCGCCTTGGCCGAGCTCGCTTCCAACCGAGGACAGGCGACGGTCACGTCCGATTACGCGGCGCGGGCGGTCGACCTGACGATGCAACTCGGCGCGGCTCGTGAGAAAACAGAAGCGCGTTTGCTGTCGGCGTGGGTCGCGGCGGAGCACGGCCGAGCCGACGACGCCAAGCTGGCGTTGGAAGACCAGAGTTGCAGTGATGTCGAAGAGAGCGACCTGCGTTCGACGTGCTGCATGCTGAAAGCCCGTCTGTGTCTGATCGACGCGGACGTGGACGGCGCTCTGAAGCACGCTCGCGCAGCACTGCAGCACGCCGAGAGCGCAACCAACCCAGCGCTCACTGCCAAGGCGCACACACTGTTGTTTCAGGTGCTGAATACGGCCCATGATGCGAGCGCGCTCACTCACCGCGACTCAGCCTGGCGGGCTTACAATCGCATCGCGTCGGAACTGCCGGAGTCTTACCGCGAGGCGTTTTGGGGGCACCCAGAGCGCTTGCCGCTGCTCGCGCCGAACGTGGCCTCTGCGCGTGGCGAGGTGGGCGGAGAGCGAACGTTGCAGCGCGGACGTTTGCAGCAGTTCCTCTCGCTCAATCGCCGCATCAACTCGACGCTCAGCATCGACCAGGTGCTCGGCGCAGCGCTCGACGCAGCCATCGAACTGACGGGCGCGGAGCGCGGATTCGTGCTCATGGCCACCGCAGAAGACGAAGTTGCGCCGCGGGCGATGCGCAACATCAGTCGTGGTGGTTTGGAAGGGGAGTCGATGGACTTCAGTCGCACCATCGCCGAACGCGTGCTGCGTACGGAGCGCGCGGTGGTGACTGTGGATGCGATGAGCGACGCTCGATTCGCGCTACAAGCCTCGGTGCACGCCATGCAGCTCAAGTCGGTGTGTTGTGTGCCCTTCGTTTCAGCGAACGGGGCGCGCGGCGTGCTCTACGTCGACAATCGACTGCAGGGAGGGCGTTTTCACGATGAGGACTCAGATCTGCTCGTGGCGTTGGGTGATCAGGTAGCGATCGCACTAGACAACGCCCAGCTGCACGCCGACCTGATGAAGCGTCGCGAAGAGCTGGAGGAGGCCAAGCGAGCATTGGAGAAGCACGTTGCGGCGCAGAAACGTCGCATCAGCGGCCTCGAGCGGACGCTGGAGACGCAGCAGATGAGCATCAGCAACCGCTACGCCTACGAGCGCATCGTCGGGCGTGGACCTGCGATGCAGCGGGTGCTCTCGGTGCTCGACCGAGTCATCGACACGGACGTGACGGTTCTGATAGGCGGCGAAAGCGGTACGGGCAAGGAACTCGTGGCGCGAGCCATTCACGCCAACAGTGGGCGCAAGCAAGGCGCCTTCGTCAGCGTCAACTGCGGCGCGCTGCCCGACACGTTGATCGAGAGTGAACTTTTCGGTCATCGCAAAGGGGCGTTCAGCGGAGCCACGCAGGATCGCCGCGGCCTGCTCCAAGTCGCCGACGGGGGCACGGTATTCCTCGACGAGATCGGTGAGCTGCCGCTGGCGTCCCAGGTCAAGCTGCTACGCGCACTACAGGAGCGCAGCGTGCGGCCACTCGGCGCGGCAAACGAAGAGTCCATCGACGTGCGGGTCGTGGCCGCGACCAACCGCGACCTGGCCGAGGAGGTTGCCAAGGGTCGCTTCAGGGAGGACCTGTTCTTTCGACTCAGCGTGGTACAGGTCGAAGTGCCAGCCCTGCGTGAGCGATTGGAGGATGTGCCTGAGCTGTGTCAAGCTCTGCTCCAGCGCATTGCGGAACAACACGGTGTGAAAACCCCGACCCTCAGCAAGGCAGCGCTCGGGCGGCTGCTCGGGTACTCGTGGCCGGGTAACGTGCGCCAGCTCGAAAACGTGCTTACCAAGGCAGCACTGTTGTGCGAAGGCGTGATCTCGCCCGAGCACTTGGCGCTCGAAACGCGTCCAGCAAAGAAGCTCAGTGCCCGCAGCCGCAAGCAATTCGAAAGCGAAGAAGCTGAACGAATTTTCGCGGCGTTGCGCTCTCACGGATGGAACGTCAGTGCCGTCGCACGTAGCATCGACATGCCTCGGAACACGCTCTATCGCAGGATGAAGCGCTACAAGCTCTCACGCGATGACGACGCCTAACTTCAGCCATCGGCATTCGTCGGCGGTCTCTCAGCGTTTGCGTAGTTTCCAGATGTGTTCTGCGGGCCATTGGTTAGCCCAAGCGCCTGGTATGTTGAACAGGTCGGCAGCGCCCTCGGGCGCTTGCAGTTCTAGGTAGTCCAACACCTCGAACCCAGTCTCACGAAACAGTCGGAGCCAGGCAGAGAACGGCAGATTGAACTCGACACCGCCCGGATCGACCTCGACCTTCGTCCAGTCCAGGCGATGCAGCTCGAAGTAATTGCGGTGCAGCTTAGGTTCCACCGCCGCGCCGTTCGGTGGTGTGCATATCGAGGCAAGAGGACTGTTGCCCAGAAACACCAATGTCCCCCCAGGGCGTAACAAGCGATGAGCCTCGGGGATCCAAGCATGAGGATCGCACCAAATGGCAGCGCCGTATTCCGAGAGTGCGAAGTCGAAGGAGCCATCGGGGAAGGGTACGCGCTCGGCGTCTCCGTGAAGCAGCGTGAGCTGGACGCCGTGTTTCTCGGCTAGCGTTCGAGCCGTCGCCAGTTGACGTTCGGAGTTGTCGATCCCAACCACGCGCGCGCCACGCTGCGCCATCCAGCCCGAAAAGTAGGCAGTTCCGCAGCCCAATTCGACGACGTCGAGTCCAGACATGTCCTCTGGCAACAGACCGAGGTCTCGATCGAGTACCTGCCAGCAGCCCCAGTGTGGTTCGGAGTTCCAGTTTCTCTCGCCCGCGCTGACCCAGTCGTCGGCCATCGCGTCCCAGTATCGGCGGTTCTCCTGAACGTGTTCCGGGAGGTCGGAGTCTTGCATGCGCGAGGGTGTAGCACGCTCGACGTTAGCCTGGGTCCAGGCGTTTCGTGCGGGAGACTCGGGAGCGGCTGCTGGGTTTTCTCCTACGTACACGCCTCAGGGCAGGATCGCCATCCATGCAGCCGGACCACCGCTATCGGTCGTGCCCATGCCGAAAACGCGCGTTCCCTCGTCGAGCAGCCCAACGTCTTCAGTGAACTGATTACCAAAGTCGAACTCCGCGATGTCCACACCTGCATCAGTCAACAGTTCTCGAATCGCCTGCGGCTTGCCTGACACATCCCACACCACTGCTTCGACGCCATCGCCCATGCTCAGACCCACGGCGAGCCGTCCGCTGGGAGCGAGTTGGGTCACCCGTGTTCTCGTGTGCCCGGGAAGCGGTTCGAGGGTGACGAGTCCCTCACTCAGAGACCAGATGAAGCCTCGTTGTTCGCCTCTGACCGTGTTGCCCGCGACCGTGTGTCCGTCGTCGCTGATCCCCACGCGGTTTCGTGCATCTGCGGCAAGTAGCTCGGCTCGGCTGCTGCCCGAGGGAATACCGAGCGCCACGGTGCCCGTCTCGGCTGTCCAGCGGAACGGTTGCGCGGCTGAAGTAGACGTGTTGTCTACCCAGGTTTGGCCATAAACCACGTTGCCATCACGGCTAGTCTCGAACGCTTGTGTGTGCCCGTAGCCATCAGGAGGCAAGATGGTGGTTTGGCCGCTCTGGGGCGCCCAATGAAACGCCTCCCAGCGTGCTTGGCTGGAGGTCGCTTCGGTCGGGCTGTAGCTCCGTGTTCCGCCGGTCGCACTGCCGTCGGCGGCGGGTTTATGGGTTACCCCACAGCCGCCCGCAGCCCAGCCGTCCGCATCAGGCACGGGGTCGAGCAGCGTGATGCCTGAGGCTGCCTCCCATCGGAAGCATTGCGCCGGCACGACACCGGACGAGATCGTGCCGTACACCGTGGCTCCGTCTGCGCTCACGGAGGAAGAGCCTGAACTGACGTGTCCTGCGGGCAGTTCGATGAGCTCGGCGCCAGCCGTGGAAGTCCAGCGGTACGTTCGCCAGTTGCCATCCTGTTGCCCGTCACCCACCACTACCTTGCCGTCAGCGCTGACGCCGCGAACGAGCACAGGCAGATCATCACCTACGGCGATTTCTCGCAAGCCCTCCGCTTCGCTCCAGACGAAGGCCTGGGCCGAAGCCAATCCCGAGCCGCGTTCTCCGACCACCCAGCGCATGTCATCGGCGGCGAAGTGCAGCCGCTTCCACGGAGTGTTGTCGTCGAGGGTCACCACTTCGACCCCAGCGGACCAACGGAACACCTGAGAGCCGATCCGCACCCCCGCAGAGTCCGTCACCACCACCGAAGAGAACCCGAACAGATCATCCGCGCCGCCACCGAACAACTGAATGAACGTTTCAATCTGCGTGGGATTGTCTGCCTCTTGCACGAGTTCGTTGGGCAGCGGCTCCAGCACGTGGAAGGCGGCGGCGCGCGCAGATTCTGGCGGGGACTCATCATTGGCCGTGGTCGACGAAGCCTGGGCTTCAGCGGACGACGAGCCTGGTACTTGTCCTCCTTGGTCATGGGCTGGGCCAGCGTCGGGGGCCTGGTTTGCAGCTGGCTCTTGCCCCGAGTCGTCCTGCTCTCCGTCCGAGCAAGCAGCGAACAGCACGAAAGCCCACACCAAATTCACGCGCATCGAAGATTCGTACCCGAAACCCCCGAACGTGAGCAATTTCGTCGGCGCGCTGCTCCTGCGCGTCGGCTGTCACGCTACGTTCGGCCCGTGATCGGCTGCATCCCCGTGGTTCAGTCGATCCACCCACATGCGATCCAGCGTGTGTCGACGTGCTGTTGCACGACAGAGTTGCGCGTGTTCGTCACGATTGGGGCGCTCGACACCGCAGCATGATCGCTCCCCTCTGGAGCTCCCGGGAACCTACGCGTCATGCGTGGGGTTATCGTTGGTCTGGTACTTGTTTGGGTGTGTGGAGCTGGGTGTGCGGCGGACACGCAAGACATGGAGCCTTGGGCTTCCCCGAGTGCGGCGCGGGGTCCGGGAGCAATTCCTGCGCCCAATGCAACGCAAGTCGTAGCGCCCCCGGAGGCGACGAGTCCGGCATCGAGTTACATCGGCCATGAGCCCATCGCGGAGGAGAGCCCTGCGCCCTCCCTCGGGACTCTCGGCGTCGTCAACATGAACCCCCCACCAGTGCCCGAGTTTGGTGACGGTAGCCCCGAATCGTCCATCAGTGGTCTGGAGGTGATCCAATCCGAGCGACCCGCCAAGCCGATCGTAGGTGGTACCTTGTTGGTAACTCGCGATCAGCAGCTGGCTGTGGTTGCCGATGTCGACCGAGACCAGGTGTACGTCGTCGATCTCGCCGCGGGCGCACTCGCGTCTACGATTCGTTTGCGCGCCGACGACGAACCCGCCAGGTTGGTCGCAGACTCGGCGGGGAACGTTTACGTCGCTCTCCGACGCGGAGGCGCTGTCGCATCCATCGACCCGCATGCAGGCATCTTGCTGGAACGTCACGACGTATGCCCCGCACCACGCGGGCTCGCCCTCGACCCGTTGAACGGCGAGTTGGTGGTTGCGTGTTACTCGGGACAGCTCATGCGACTGAACGAGTCGGGTGAAGTGACTTGGCAAGTTCAGCTACCGAACGATTTGCGCGACGTGGTTGCATCGGGTGAGCACTACTACGTCAGTCGCCTCAAGACCGCAGAACTGCTAGAGGTCGAGCGCACGACGGGTTCTCACGTGACCCTGCGTCCCGAGACAATCTACCCCGACGCTGGATCGCCCGTGAATGATGATGGCTCGTTTCCCACGGCGCCTGGTGTGCACGAACCTCGCGTGTTGCGTCGCTTGCTGTCAGGCTCGGACTCTCAACTCTTGCTCTTTCATCAGAAAGCCAACCGCGCTCGATTGGAGAACGCGTACTACGCAACTGCGGGATCAGTGGGCGGTGTGACGGGCGGTGTGCTCACTCAGTTCAACCTGACGACGCGAAGTTTCGAGGCACCGAGCTTCCTCACCATCGGGCAGTTTCTCGACGTGGCTCTGTCTCCCGATGGCACGCGCGTCGCGGTCTTCGATCTGGGCCTCCACGACACCCGCATCGTCGAGTGGGATGGAGGCCCGAGCGCCCAGGTGGACTACAGTGACTTGTCCATCGAGTCCTTGCCAGGTCAGGCGAGCGCGCTGAGCTACACAGCTGACGGGCAGTTGCTCGTGCAGTTTCGTGAACCTGCGGCGCTCCGCATCGGCGAGGTGAACGTGGCGCTCTCCGACGATTCGCGTTGGGATACCGGGCACGTCATCTTTCACGCGAGTACGCTCCGTGGCGTCGCTTGCGTCTCCTGTCACCCTGAGGCGGGAGAGGATGGGGTGAGTTGGGATTTCGCAACCGTGGGTCTGCGCCAGACGCAAGCGCTCGCTGGCGGCATCATGGACACGGCGCCACTGCACTGGGGTGGGGAACTCGATACCGTGCGCTCCTTGATGTTGGACACTTACACGTCGCGGATGGGCGGCCAAACACCGTCGGCGTCGCAGGCGATGGCGGTAGGGATGTGGCTCGACAGTGTTCGCCTTCCGCCCCAACCTTCGGCGGATCCCCACCTGGTGTCCGCCGGGCGTGGAGTGTTCGAGCGCTTCGGATGCCAGGCTTGCCACTCGGGCGAGAAGCTGACGGACAATTTGAACCACGATGTCGGTACACGCGGGTCACTGCAAACTCCGACGTTGATCGGACTGAGACACAGCGCCCCATACATGCACGACGGATGCGCCCCCACCTTGCGCGAGCGTTTCGACGAAGCTTGCGGTGGTAGCGCCCATGGTGATCTCGCGCTGGCAGCTTCCGAAGACATCGATCTCTTGGTCGCGTACTTGGAGTCGCTTTGAGCACGGGGCTAGTGATGCGAGTACGCAGGCTTGCCGTCATCCTAGCCCTCGGGTGCGTGGGGTGGTTCGGCGAAGCCAGGCTGTCGATGCAGGAAGCGTCGGCGATCGTTTGTCGTCATCGGTTCGCCTGCGGCACGGATGGCTACTACTTCCTGCGTCCGCTCGCTGGGCGCACCGTCACTCCGAATCACAAGATCGTCGTGGCGATCGTCGATGAGTTTGCGGCCGTGTCCCCGCCCGAGTTGCGTTTGATGGACGGCACGTCATTGCGTTCCGACTGGGTGTCGGTGTTCGACGGTCGCCAGCGCTACGAGCGGACGGGTCCGCCGCTGCCGACGGGAGCTCGAATTCTGGTCGGAGGCCATCGACCTCGATCGTGCGTCTACTGGACGACGATGCATTCGTGTGGCGGGGGCTCGGTTTCGGAATGCGCAGAAGGGCAAGCGGGTGACTGTTGTCTGTTCGGGGACGACGACGCGTATCCCTGGCAGCCACACCTCTGGTTCGACGTTGCGGGAGAGCCCGCGGAAGCTACAGGATCAACACTTCGCGACGGGGGAACGCCCGCGTCGCCAGTCGCGGATTCAGCGCTCGATGCCGGAGCTCCCTTGCCGACGGATGCAGCGAGTGACGGTTCTTTTCTCGACCAAGCGGAGTCCGATTATTTCGACCCGACGACAGCTCGAGATTCGGCAGCATCGGAATTGACCCCAGACCTGACGACAGAAGTAGGAGTAGCGTCGGTCGAGTCGAACGCTACGTTGGCGGACGACCGTAGTCAGTCGCCGCCAACGTTCGCGCTCCGATGCAGCATTGGCAGCGGAGACTCGCCCGTCGACCTTTATCTCGACTTGGGGTCTAAAACCGTAGCTGGAGACATAGTGGAGATTGATCTCCATGTGACCACTTCGGACGCGCGGTTCGACTCTCCGATCGAGCGACACCTGCGGTGGGAAGCCATGCCGTGTATGGGGCAAGAGCGGCGAGAGTTCCATACGCTCAGCAATAGTTTCGCTTCGTCCGGGGGCTTTCTCGAGAGTGTGTTGAGCGTGCAGCTCCACGAGTATCAGATCTCTGTCGCAGGGGAAGCAGGCGAACGCCTCCTTGGGGACTTCTCGTCTCTGCGGGTTCCGGATGATTGCGTGCCTGCCGACGAAATTCCTCTGACGTGGCACCAGAGTCGCTCTACCCAGCGTTGCGATGGTGCCGTGTCCGAGTTCGAGCTGTACGAGGAGTACGCGGAGCTGAACTCGCTGCCCGCCTTGGACTACGCGTGTGAACCTTCATCCACCGCCCATGAAGAAGAACCCGACACGACCGGCACGGAAATCTTCATTCTCGAGCCTGAACCAGAGCAGAGCGCTGAGCCCGCCACATCGCCTGCACCCGTTGCGAGTCCACCTAGTGTGCAAGCCCCGCCTCCTGCTCCGCACACTCGAATCGAAAACGGAGATGAAGCGAGCTGCGCGGCAGCGCCGGGTCCGGCGATGCTGAACGGCTGGCTTGGTTGCTGGCTGTCTTTAGCGGGGTTCGCCGTGTGTCATCGCCGTCGAGTTCGCTGAGCGTTCGAACCCAGCGCGCGATTTTGCGTTGGCGATTTGGTCAACTGCATCGTATTGCCGCGGCCAATGGACGGCGAGCCGCTCAACAAAGGCCTATGGTCCCTCAGCTGGCCGATGCTCGTGAGTTTGGCGCTCACGCTGTCGCTGTTCATCACCGACTCGTTGTTTCTCAGTCGTGAATCCGACGCTGCAGCGGCGGCGGTGGGCGCGCTGTTCCCAGTGCTCACGCTGACCAATGCGGTGTCTTCTGCCATGGGGCAGGCGGGGGCTGCCGTGGCAGGTCAACTACTCGGCGCGCGTCAGTACGCACGAGTGCCCCGCACCTATGCGGCGTTGCTGTTCATCAATGGCGGCCTGGGCATCATGTTTGGCGGGGCGTTTCTGCAGCTGTACCAGCACATCCCCGTCTGGCTCGGCATGCAGGGCGAAGAGTTGGGGCACGCGCAGACGTACCTGGCTTTGATCGGCGGAGCTCAGATTCTGACTGGCTTGCAGCATGCTCTACTCAGCATTCTGAATTCGCGGGGCGCTACGCAATGGACGTTGGCGCACTCAGCAGCAACGAACGTATCGAACATCAGCCTGAACCTGTTGTTCCTGTCCGGGCCGTGGGGTTCTTTCGGTGTTGTGGGTGTGGCATGGGCTACCATCGCGTCGAAAGTGATTGGGCTGGTGCTGGCCGCACTGGTACTGCGCTACCGCCTGCAGGTGCGGGTTTGGGTGCGCACCAGCTTTGCGGAGCTCCGCGAGGCGATGTGTCCGATACTGCGGATCGGCGTGCCTTCTGCGCTGGAGCCACTGTCGTTCGAAAGCAGCCAGATAGTAGTGACGATGATCGTCGTTTCCCTCGGCTCGGTCGCGCTGGCTGCGCGTGTGTACACCTTCAATCTGTGTATGTTGGGGGTGGTGTGGAGTATTGCGTTGGGCATTGGCACGCAGATCCTGATGGCTCACCGCATCGGAGAGCAGCGATTCGAAGCAGCCGAACGTCAGTTGCGCCAGAGTCTGAAGCTGGCGATCGGCGGTGGCGTCTTCATCATGCTGTTACTCAACGTGTTTCGCGTGCCGCTGGTGACGCTGTTCACGGACGACCCAGAGATTTTGGAGTCGACGCGTCTCTTGTTCTTGTTGGGGTTTGCGCTCGAAGTGGGAAGGGCGACAAACGTCGTGGCGGGCGGAGCCTTGCGTGCGAGTGGTGACGCGCGTTTCGCGAGCGTGGTCGGGGCGCTCATGATGTGGGGCTTGGCTGTCCCTCTTTGCTACTTTTTGGGTATCTACTTGGAGCTGGGGATCGTCGGGGTGTGGACGGCCATGGCCATCGACGAGTGCGCGCGCGGGTTGGTCAACTTCTTGCGCTTTCGAACGGGCGCCTGGCGCCGCTACGGCGTGGTGCCACACCCCGTAGCGGCTTGAACCGAGGCTGCCTCGGTTCCGCTCAGGCTCGAGTCAAAGCCCCTTGCAGTTTGCGTAGTAGGTTACCGTCGCCGGCCAGTCCGTGAAGATACCGAGAATGCCGACGTCTTGCGCCAACACGTCGAGCACCTCGTAGGTGTCGCCGTCGTTGTCGATGGCACTGGTGATGCTCTGATGGTACCAACCGCCGCCCGTCACGAGCGGGCCAGAACGCTCGAGCGTCCAGGTGATGAGGTCCAAGCCAGCGCTCTTGGCTGCTATAGCGTAGTCCGAAGCGACGATCTTTCCGCTCTCGTCGAGATCTAGCAACATCCACGTGGGTGGCGCCAGAATGTTTACACCCATTTCTTCGAGCTCGTCCATCGTCGGTGACCAGGTGGCGGGGTCGCGAAAGTCGAAGTCGGGGGAGGCGTCGCGCCCGTCGAGGTACACGGCCTGGCGCCCGTACCACGGCGTGGCTTCGATCCAGTACAACACGTCGTCGAGATTGAAGGACTGGGGCCAAACGTCACGCGGGCGAATGCCAGCCGCGATGTACTCGTCGATCAGCTGCTGCGCGTAGTCTTCTTGCGTGTAGTCGCCATCGTAGGGCATCTCGACGCTCGGTGACTTCAACTCGGGGGTGAACTTGGCGCCCAGGGACGAGAACAGCTCGATGCTTTCCGCGTGCGTCATCAACGTGCCGCAAGTCGCGTACAGATCCGTGCGCCAGTTGGCCGTGCCATCCATGTATTCCTCCACAGTCGTGGCGCTGGGGTCAGCCGCATCCATCTTGCCGCACAGGGTTCGGTACTCGTCGAGGGTGATGTCACTAGTGCAGCACATCGCAGAGGCGGGGGTTCCCGCTTCTGGGTCGGCCGGGACGAAAGGCTGCGTGCATTTGTCTGCGAGGGGCGTCGCGAGAATGTTCGTGGTGGTGTGAAGGTCACACTGCGAGTGACGACACACGAGCTCTCGGTCCGCGGTGAACGTTACGTCGCACTCCAAGATGCCAGCGCCCATGCGAGCAGCAGCAACGTATGACTCTTTGGTGTGCTCGGGAAACTGCAGGGGTGCACCACGATGGCCGATCGAGAAATCGCTCGAACGAAACGGACCTTCCGAACATGCGAGCAAATCGTCTTTCAAGTCGGATTCGTCCATGTCGTCGACCAGGTAGAAGGGGCGCGGCCCCAGCTGAATGGACTTGGGCCGTTGCGATCGCGGCTTGTGGTGTCCGTGACCTGCGTGTTTATCCCGAGGGTGACGTGGACCGTGCGCGTGGGCGGCGGGCGCGCCGCGTAACGCTTGAGAGATTTGCTCCGCCTCTTCGCCTCGCGGTGCTTGGTCGATTTCGTTGCAGGCGGCCGCAGCCAGTGAAATAGCACCCAAACAGAGGGGTAGTAGTATTCGTTTCATGATTGTGCCTCGGTGTTGGTCAGGCCCGTCGAGTTGACGGGCAACGCGCGCGACGCTAGCGGACGCGAAGTGAGCAACGCGTGCCTCTACGGCAACGTCTCGTGGCCGATCGTTGGAGATAGATGGCAAAACATCGTGTGTTCGCCGATCGTGCGATCAACGCGTGAAGGCTGGGCTGCGCCGCACCGCGTCGTTTCGTCGTCGTGCGTCAGCTGGCTCTAACCTGGACGGCCCGCGAGGCGTTCTCCGACGCACACGTTGATCACGGCCTCCCAGCTCGAGGAGCGACTTTGGGACACATCATCACACAGCGGCGCACGCGTGATTGCTGTCCCATCAAAAGCGAACCGATAATCAGGTGCACTACCTGGTGACTCCGTGTTCCCGACCCCTGTAAACTTGCGACCATGTTGGGACGGGAAAACGGTTGGAAACGTGTATTGGGTGTCTTGGCGGTGGGTGTCGCCGCTTTGACGTGTAGTGATGACGACGGCGGCTCGTCGACGGATGACGCCCCGGACGCATCGCTCGAAGACGACGGGGCAGACGATGAAACCGGGGATGACGAAGCAGGCGATGGCGCGGACGCGTCGGTCTCGGCTGACGACGGTGATGACGACGGAGCTGAGCAACCGGGCGAAGGCGAGGTGGTCAGCGAGACCATCGACGCGGCGACAGGCGGAGAGCTCACGAGTGCGGACGGCGTGCTGACCTTGATCGTCCCCGAGGGGGCGCTCGAAGAAAACACGGAGATCAGCATCCGCATCGTGCCCGAGCAAGAGTGGTCAGAGGCGGTCAGTGATTTGGAGCCAGCGTCTGCCGTCTACGACGTACAGCCTGATGGCCTGCAGTTCGCCGTTCCAGCGCAGCTCCGCTTCGAGTGGAGTGACGTTCCCGATGCACTGGCGTTCGACGAAGACGGCGCCGCGGTGCTGGGCTTGGTCTATTCGCAGAGCCAGGGCGATGAGCCCGAAGAGCTGGCTTCCGAGCTGCACTACACCCGCGAAGGCGACGGGCTGACGGTCACAGCCGAAACCGACCACTTGAGCAACAAGGTGGTGTCTGGGACCAACCGCGGTTGCGTGGTGCGCGTCGCAGCGGCGACGGGCACGTTCTCAGTGGGTTACTCCTGGCCAGCAACCACCTTCTCGTTCAGTTGTTCAGGCAACGCCGCTGAATCGGTGAGTTCCGTGCGTCCAGCGGCGTCCAGTTCGAACTTGGGCGTCGTTGGGGTGGCTTTTCCGAGCAGCATGGAAGGCGACCGCTTCATCGCGGGGCTCTCTGGCGGGTTCTGGTACCCGGGCAGTAGCGAGTCGGTGTCAGGTAGCGGAGCCATCGACTTGGAGAAACCTACGTGGACCTGTCTCGAGGAAGGCGACTCGGTCATCTCGGGTGGCGCGGTGATCACCCGCGGGGAGACTCCAGTCTTCGTCGCGGTCGAGATCGGGCCCGTCGGGTGTGAGGTGTGTGACTTAGACGAGGCTCAGGACTGCGAGAACTTGGAGCAGCTGGACCTGGAAAACTGCGAGTGCGTTTGCCCTCACGATGAAAACTACGAGTGTCCCGCTGGGATGCAGTTCAACAGCCAAAACTGCGCCTGCGAATGCATCAACAGCAGCTGTCCCAGCGAAAACGAACGCGTCAATCCCGAAACTTGCGAATGCGAGTGCACGCTGACCAACGGCGACTGTGAGTCATTCCAGAGGGTAAACACAGAAACTTGCGAGTGCGAATGTAGCCAGCGTCAGAACTGTTCTGGCGCGACGCCTCATTGGAACAGTGACAGCTGTCAATGCGAGTGCCAAGTGTCCGCCGACGACTGCTCGAGTCCTCTCGTGTTCTGGGCAGAACAATGCCAATGCGACTGCCAAGAAGCGATCGACGGCGAGTGGCAATGCCCATCAGATTTCCAAGAGCGCAACCTAGACACCTGCGAGTGTGAATGCGACGCGGCCGCCGCGGTGGTTGGACCCGAGTGGTGTGAACAGTTGAACAAAGTATGGGACCCCGAACTGTGCGACTGCGTGTGCGAGCGCACGGCAGACGAGTGCACGGGACGGCAGTTCTTCGACGAGGAGGCTTGTGGTTGTTACTGCTCGTACGACGAGGCCGATCGACAGTGCACAGGCAACTTCTACTTCGACGGCGAAGCGTGCGACTGCCTCTGTGATCTGGAGGAGGAGTGTCCTCCCGACTTCGCTCGTAACCCCGAGACGTGTGAGTGCGAGTGCATCCTGGATCAGGAAGCGTCGTGTCTGCCCGGCCAGGTCCTCTTTCAAGACACTTGCACTTGTGGTTGCGAGACGACCAACGAGGATTGCTCGCCCGAAAAAACCGTCAATCCAGACAATTGCGAGTGTGAATGTTCGCAGTTACAGAACTGCTCGGGCGCTTTCCCCGTATGGGATCCGGAAACCTGTCAGTGCGTCTGTGAAGTCAGTCAAGCGGACTGCACGGGCGAGACACCGTTTTTCTCGGCCGCGCAGTGTGCCTGCGGTCCGCACATCTTCTATGCGTTGGAAGGTCGAACAGTCACGCTGTCGGGGTGTGACGACTCGGACGATCAAGTGACCATCACCAACGTCACGGAGACCGGGTTCACCTTGGAAGGCTTGGCGAACAACAACCCGATCGAAATGACGCTCACAGGAGGCACGGGGCGCACGGCCGCGGGCAGCAACGTGACCCAGTTTGGGCAGGGTGGGCACGACATCACGTTCACTTTCAACGCCGATTCGACACCAGAGTCGGGCTCGGGGAGCTTCGCTGCGTCGAGCAATTCCGGATCCTGTTCGGCGACGCTGTCGTACTGAACGGCTTGGCTAGCGCGTCAGTCGTTTTGACGCGCTAGCCGCTCGAGACCCCCGCACTCGTCACCAACCGTTTGGCGGCGGTGCGAAACGGCCAGGGAACGGATCCGCGGTGCGGCGGCGGTGCGTCTCACCATAGGGAGGGCCATACGGTAGAAAGTCGAAGCCCCGCTCCGCGAACAATGCCACACCGATCACCCCGATGTTGCGGCCTTTGCCCCGCTGCACCGCGTACGAGTCTTCCACACTGCCGAAGCGAAACGCTCGGACGCTCTGAGCGCTGTCTCGGAAACCCTCGATGTCGAGGCTCGACCAGGCGTTTACGATATAGCCGCGTTTCGAGGTAGTGCCGTCTTGGCCATCGATCACGTCCAGGCCATCTACACTCGCCACCACCTCGAAACGCCCTGGTGTGTGATTCGTGATGCGGATTTGGTAGCGATCACCTTGGTCGCCAATCACGTAGTTGTTGCCGCCGTTCATCAGTGCGGGCAGCGGATCACCATCGGAGTCGGTCACGGAAACCGTGAGGGCGCCGCCCGCCACGGGAAATACGCCTGCATGGGCGAATCGTTCGTCGCGCCCCGTTACCGCTTCGATGCCCCGCTCGTTGTCGTAGAACACCTTCATCAGCGCCGCGGGAGAGTGTTGTCGCGTGAAGTGCACTTCTCGGATGTGACTGTCGCGCTCTTCACCCCAGCGGGTGGCGAGGCCTGGGCGACGCCAGGCGGGAGCGTCGTCGCTTTCTGCTGACTCTTGCTCACCGAGGTCGTAGCTGCCGCGCCCCGTCGACTTGCGCTCAGCCTTGTAACGCCCACCACCGTAGGGTTCGGGCGCGGCTGCTGGCGGTGGGGCGTGTTGTCCCTCGTAGTACGGCGCGGAATCCTCGGATGTGGCGGGCGACTCGCCCGCTAGCGCGTCGTCACCACTGGCGATTTGTTTTTTGGGGGTGGACGTGCTGCAGCCGAGGGCCAGCCACAGGGTCGAGCACAGCACCAACAAGATTTTGCGAACGGTCATGGGTCAGCGGTCTCCAGATGTTTGGGGTCTGGGTCGCCAACGACGCCCCCCCGGATCGCTTACACTCGACATCGAGCACGGCAGTCGGCCAGCGGCTTGGTGCTCCGAAAACCGCTCAGCTACGTCACTGCGACACGAACCTTCCCCGAAAAAGCATCGCGATTTCGCCGCTCAGTCCTGTGATCGGCGCGATTTCTCGCTACAGTCCAGCCGTGGCGAAGAAGGCGGCCAACAGCGCGGAGTTCGAGCGCGATTACGCGGACGGCGAAGTGATTTGCAGCGAGGGAGAATCGAGCAGTGAGATGTTCGTGATCCAGAAAGGCAGTGTTCGCATTTTCAAGGCGAGTGCCAAAGGGGACCTCGACTTGGCACTGCTGAGCCGAGGGGACTTTTTCGGCGAGATGAGTGTGCTCGAAGGGTTACCTCGCGACGCCAGTGCCAGCGCTGTTGGCTCTACGCGCGTTCTGGTGATGAGCACGGGGGCACTGTTAGTACGTCTGCGTCGAGATCCGACCTTCGCGTTCGAATTGTTACATCGTCTCAGTGGTCGCGTGCGTGCGCTCAACTCGCGCTTGCTGGAGGCCATCGAAAAGGGTGGGGAAGAGGTGAGCAGCAGCCAACCATCGGGACCCGCTGGCACGATGATGATGTACATGCCCGAACTCGCCGACGGGGATTGAAAACAGCATGCTGATCGAAACCCGCCAAGAGCGGCTGCTGGTGGTGTCGGACATGCACGTCGGTAACCCATATAGCGAGGCGCGTCGGCGCCTGGGTGCGTTCTTCGACTTCGCGCGGCGTGAACGCTTCAATGTCTGCATCAACGGGGATGGCTTCGAGATCCTGCAGGCGAGTTTCTCGACCCTCGCGCACGACTCGGTGGACGTGCTCAACCGCATTCGCTCACACATCGATGCAGGGCTCGAAGTGTACTACATCGTCGGCAATCACGACATCGTGCTCGAACAGTTCCTTCAGAGTTGGTCGAGCATACAGATCACGCCGTTCCTGAACGTGACCGTGGGCAAGACGCGCGTGCGCATCGAACACGGCCACCTCTACGATCCCGCGTTCGTTCGTAGTCCGGGCTTCTACGAGTTCTTGACCAAGCTGGCGGGCCCTTTCCTACGCATCTTTCCCGACATCTATCGCGTCTGGTCGTTTTGGGAGGGGCTCTTGCAACGCATTCGCTCGTGGCGCAGCAAGAGCTTGATCGAACGCAGCGTGTATTATCAAGCCGCGGACATGCTGTTGGCGCGCGGATTCGATGTCGTCGTGTTCGGGCACACCCACCGTCCAGAGGATGTGGACCTCGGGCGCGGCCGTCGCTACATCAACTCGGGCAACTGGGTGAAGGGTGGTAGTTACGTCCAAATTGCGGACGGTAAGATCGAGCTGAAAAACTGGGTTCACGACAAGTGACCTCGCCACGGGGCGCGCGCACGAGCGGCGCACCGAGGTGCGGCTTTGCGACCGCGGCGAAACCCGCGCCTGGCACCCGAGGCGGGTGCGGCGCTCAGTACCAACTCGGATCGACGGGGATCTCGCTGGGCGACATCGGGGAGTCGGCGGCCACGCCGTTCGAGCTGAGGTTGAGCGGGATGTCGAGCTTGCCGAGCTCTGGGTAAAGCGTTTCGTAGATGTTCAGGTTGGCCAGCACCCGCTGGACGTAGTTGCGCGTTTCGTTGAAGGGAATGCGCGCGATGAACAGCTCGACGGGTAGCTCAGTGGTGGCGTGGCGCCAACGCATGGCCGAGTATGGTCCCGCGTTGTAGGCAGCGATGGCGGGAGCGGGGTGCTGGTCGAAAGTAGCGAGCAGCTTGTTCAAGTAGTAGGTGCCGTAACGGATGTTGTGCTGCGGGCTATCCATCAAGCCAGCCATCACCTCTTCGCCGAGTTCGTCGGCGATGCGGCTGGCCGTGGGCGGAATGATCTGCATCAGGCCACGGGCGCGCGCGGGCGATTCGATGCTGCTGTGGAAACCGCTCTCTTGGCGCATGATCGCGTAGACGAGCGCGGGCGAGACCTGCCAGCGTGAAGTGTACTTCGTCACCCACTCGGGATATGGCGTGGGATAGGTGCATTGCCATAGCCACTCCTCGCGTTCGTTCGGGCGGCTGAAGAAGTTGACGCTCGACGCTTTGGCGGCGCCCAGCACGTAACGCCGTCGACTCGCAGACAGCTGCCCGTAGGTCTCACATAGGGTTGCGTAACGATCGCCCTCGACGTCCCGTAGCCACTCTGACTCCAAGGCGATCAGTGCGGTTTCGGAGGCTCCGCTGAAGCCCAACGCGTCGAGAGTCTTGACTGGCTCAGGCAACGACACCAACGGAGCTGATGCCTGATTGGGGGCTGGGGCCAGTGGAACGACTGGTTCACCCAGCGCACGTAATCGCTCGCGGCTTGCGTGACCCGCGTAGGTCAACGGTGTCGTGAGCTCCAAGCTTCGTAACAGAGTGACCGCCGTTTGGACGTCCCCCGCGTACTCGCGCGCGACGGCTTCGAGCAGGGTGAGTAGCGAGGTGTCGGAGTTACTGGAGTTGCGCAAGCTGCGAAACGCATTCGCTGCTCGTTCATGCTGGCCCAGTGCGAAGTAGGCGACGGCGCGCTCGCGTTCCGCCGAGGGGCGTTCGTCACTCTTCGGATATGCCTTGATGAACGCAGTGTGTGCGTCGATCGCGTTTTCCCACTCACCCAGAACCAACCACTCGCGGCCCAGCGCGAAACGCGCATGATTGGCCAAAGCGCCTTTGGGCGACAACTTGGCGACGCGGTCGAAGGTGGCCAGCGCTTCGCGTACCTTGCCGATTCGCGCCAGGCTCTTGCCCGAGTAGTACATGTCGTTCAGCGAAGTATGGCTCTTGGCTTCTACCGCGCGCGCTAGTACTTCGGCCGCGTTGGCGTAGTCACGCGCCTTGTAATGCGCCCAGCCCAGCGTGTGGAGCAACTCGCCTTCTTTGACCTGGAAGTCGCTGGCTCCACGGACGAAGCCGAGTTCTCGCTCCGTTTCCTCGACGCGCCCGGCGTCTGCGAAACGCTGCGCGCGACGGTAACGCTGCTCGGTCTTGAGTGGGGTCTTGGGAAAGTGCGCCGCGATCAGGTCGTCGGCGCCGGCAGACGCGGGTTCCAAGGGGGCGTTCATCGCCAGCCAGCGCCAGTCAGCCAACGCTCCGTAGGGTTGCTTGTTGGCCAGAGCAACTTTTGCGCGCAGCGCCCTGAGCGGAGCCTGCTTCGAACGTGCCCCACTGAACATGGCAGCTCGACGCAACCAACGTGCGGCTTGTTGTGGCTCACCGTCTTGAAGAAGGCGTTCGGCGACGATCAACAACTCTTCGGTGTCGTTGGACTTGGCAAGTCCCGGGATCACCTCCGCGTAGCGCGACGAACGCAGCAGCGCACGACGCTTGAGCGGCGTGATGACCTTCGTCAGTTGCGGCCAACGTTGCTCCGACACACTCAACGCGTCGAGCGCGGCGTCGTACTGACCTAGCTCTAGTTCGACGTAGCCCAACACGAACGGGCGAATCGCGAAGTCTTGCAGTGCTTTGGTGTCGAGCAGCAGGCGCGCTTCTTCGAAACGATCCTCACTCAGGGCGTCGCGCAGTTGCTCGAGCGGTGACGGTGGGGCCTCGACCGGCGTCTGCGCACGTGCCGTGGTGTCGGTCTTCGGGGGCAGCGACTGTAGCGGCTGTTGGGTGCTGCTACGTAACGACGGCGGCGCGCTCGGGCGACTGGAACTCGCGACCAATCCCGAGGTCGAGCTCACGGCGGCATCCACGCGCTCGAGCGCGGGAGGGTGCGAGCCTTCACGTGGCGTTCGCACGCACGCTAGCGAGACCGCGAGCGCACACAACGAGCCGATCAAAGGACGCATACTGTCTTACATAGTGACCCGCCGAGCCATGTCACGACAAGATTTGGCGCGCGGTGCGCATCGGAACGGTTCGTGTCGCGCACGCTGTTGCTGGCTTCGAAAGCGAGTTCAAGTGTACAGAACTGCTGAAGTTGCAGCATTGTCACGCTGGCTGAGCAAAGCGTTTGGAGCGGTCCATGCACGACGTCTGAAACTTGCGGACGAACCCCGCAGCTCTGCCGAACTAGCAGCCGAGGCAGGGCCAACCGCGAATGCCCCGCGGACGCCTGGGTTTGGCGTCCAGCCACTCAGCGCGCGAACTGATTCTGCTCTCGAACCCCGATGTCCGGCTGCGACCCCTTCACCCTGCACCACGAGCTAACTCAAAGGCGGTCTGCGGACAGCTCTGCTATACGAGCCAGCGCAATGAAGAAGCGTACGGTCGGACGCACGGGGCTGGAGGTGTCAGAGCTGGGTTTGGGGACGTGGGGGCTCAGCGGTGACGGCTACGGACAAGTCGAGGAAAAACAGCAGGATAGAGTTATCGACCGAGCCTTGGCGTACGGCATCAATCTGTTCGAAACTGCAGATGTGTACGGCGGCGGGGCGATGGAGCAAAAGCTCGGGGCGCGGCTCCCGAAGGAAGGTTGTTTCATCGCTACCAAGATCGGGACAGATCTCGAAAGCAAGCCCACCCGCAAGCGTTTCGACGTCGAGTATCTGAAGCAGGCGATCGACGCGTGCAGACGTCGTCAAGATCGCGACGTGCTCGACATCGTGTTGCTCCACAATCCGAGCGAGGCCGTGATCCGCGATCGCAGCGCAGCCTCGTACCTGGAACAACTCGTCGACGATGGGAAGCTGAAGGCTTGGGGGGTTTCCGCTGGCACACCTTACGTGATGGTTGCGGCGATCGAAACCGCGCCCGTGCCGCACATCGTACAGCTCGCCCACAACGCCTTCTTTCCGTCGGACTTGCGCGGTATGGAACACCTCTTCAGGCAGAAGTCCGTCGCGGTCTTCGCCCGCTCGGTGTTGGCTCACGGGCTATTGAGCGGTTTTTGGCCCGCCGACAAGACGTTTCCACCCGAGGACCACCGCAGCGAGCGTTGGACGTCCGACCAGTTGCGACGCCGTATTCACCAGCTGCGCGCCATGAACGCACTGAAATCGATTCGAACGCCGTCCATGCGCGCGGGCGCGGTAGGCTTCGTGTTGCAGAACAAACAGGTGGCGTCCGCCATTTTGGGGCCGCGCAGCGTGATTCAACTCGATCAGCTGGTGCGGGAAACGCCGAAGGAAGCGCCGTATCTCGACGAGCGCGCACGTCAGCAGTTCGAAGTGCAGGCCACCCGCTTGCGCATTCACGGCTGACGGGTAAGCAAGCTGTTCACCCGCATCCCCGAGTCACCTCGTCGTCATCTTCTGCGCAGGGCCGCGCTGAACTCCGGGCGTTCCAGTAGGTAACTTTGAGAGAAAACTTGCACGTCCGTCCCTTCTTCGGTGCGTGACAGTAGAGCTTCGAGCCCTCGTAGGTCGTGTTCCGTCAACTCGCACAAGGTGAACGTGGTCTCGCCTTGGGTCCAGCTACCGACCAGGCGATGCGTGCCCGCGTCACCACAGTGCAAGGGTGCGCTCGTGGTCCAGTGGAAGCGAAAGACCTCGTCGGGTCGCGATTCCAAATACTCGACTTGAAACGGCGCCTGGTTCTCGCGTTCGAGGCGGCTCGTACAAAATCCGAAAGACTCGCTGCCCCGCGGCGCGCACACGGTTGGTCCCTTGCCGCGGTCCTTCTCTTCTCGCTGAGCAGCTACCCAATCCATGAACGGGCCCAAGGGCCCTCGACGCTCGGTGCTGGCGGCAACTTGACGTTGTCGTCGAAGCAGTCGCTGCAGTTGTCGTTCTATGCGGTCGATGTCGTACTCGGATGCCTCGCCACACTCACCTTTGGCGAGGGTGAGTTGTCGTTTTGCTTCAACTGCATCACCCGACGCTGCGGCAGTCCTCGCGGCAGCTCGCGAGTCCACACACGCTTGTGATTCTTTGCGTTCTTGGTCGCAAGCGAGGCACAACAGCACCCCCATTCCGAACTGGACGTAGGAGGTTTTCACGCGGGGTCGAATAGCATTTGCGAACGCGTGATCCGCCCCATTTCGTCGACCCGTGTCGGAGCCCAAATAAAGCGCACGGCGTATCGGGGGAGGGAACCCGAAACGCCGTGCTAGCCGCCGATTCTCGCTTGAAAACCAACGCTTCTGCCTACTCCGCAGCGGAGAATGCAGGGATCTATTTGAACAGGAGGGAGGACCTCGAAGGTCCTAGGTGAACATACCGCAATGTGTCGTTTAGGCAAGGGTGGGTGAAGGTAGTTTTGCCACGCCAACTCCGATGCAAATCCGCGCATTGGATGCCCGTTCAGTGTGTCGGGTGCGGCCAGACGGCCCGAACACGGAGCGCACGCTCAGGCTAGGTGTGGGTCGTCTGCAGAAGTGTCGCATATACTGGCTCGCGGCGATTCATGAAGCTTTCCGTTCTGACGAAAACAGTTCCTCAGCGGTTGCGGACCCTACCGGCCGTCGCCCAGGTCGGAGCTGCTCCGTCGGCCGACCCAGCCCCAGCTCCGAGCTGGCTGCGGCGGGAGATGTCGCCGGGCCTCGTGCTGCGGGGCTGGCCAAGCATCATTGTCGAAATCACGCCGCTGCGCGCCGCGCCTGACCCAAAGCGGACGGTCGTGCCTGCTACGCCTGCAGCCGAGAGCCCCAAGCTCGGGCAGCTTTCTCCGACAGCGCCACCTGCGGTGGCTGCGCCCCTGACGGGACGATGTCGGCTGTACGCACGACGAAGATCGTCGCTAGCGCAGGGCTGGCGGAAACCAAAGACGAAGTGCCGGCCATTCGCAAGAGCGACCTGCGTTACGAACCTGCGCCCGCCAACGCAGCGACAGTTCCGCAGCTCCAAGCGTGTGAGGAAGCCGCTGACGCTGCGCACCCGGGTGGTGGTGAAGTTAGCGATGCGGCTGGTGAACTCGACGTCGAGGTAACTGACGCGAAGGTAACTCGCGGCACGTCCACGGCGTCGGCGTACGCGTCGCAGCACAGCCGCGTCGAACTCCGCGTGTCGGGCTTGGCCTTATGCGGTAGCGGCAGGCGTCGTGTTGATCGGTTTGGCGTCTACGCTCTGAGCGGCTGTGGCGGGGCCCGCCGACTCAGCCGCCGACGCTGGGGCGCCGACGCAAGCTGCCGTCGCGGCACCGACGAGCGCGGGCACCACCAAATCGGCTAGCGTGCGCCCCGCAATGCCCCCGAGCGGCGCAACCCTGGTGAGCAAACAGCCTCCGAAAGAGCGCTCAGAAAAGCCGCCCCCGCGTCGAAACCGAGAGGCAACCCCATTCCGTTTTCGAAAGAACGCTTTTGAAGGCAAGCCGACCAGTTGTCACCACACGCGGCTAGCCCCCGCGGCCCCGCTGTTGTATCAGCGGACGACCACTGCTTCAGGAGACCTTCAGCATGACTTTCAACAAGCTCAGCATTTCTGATCTCGATCTCGCAGGCAAGCGAGTCCTCATGCGTGTGGACTTCAACGTTCCCATGCAAGACGGCAAGATCACGAACGACGCACGTATCGTCGCGGCGCTGCCCACGATCCGCCACGCGCTCGACCAGGGTGCCAGCGTCGTGTTGATGAGCCACTTGGGGCGCCCCAAGGGCGAACCTGAGGCCAAGTATTCGCTCAGTCCGGTGGCGGCTGCGCTGCAGGGGTTGCTCGATCGCCCCGTGACGTTCCTCGACGATTGTGTCGGTCCCGACGTCGAAAAGGCATGCGCGGCGGCCAAGCCAGGCGACGTCATTTTGCTCGAGAACTTGCGCTTTCATGCCGAAGAAACCGCGAAGAGTGTCGACCCCGCGGTGGAAGGGTTCCGCGCCTCGCTCACCAAGCTCGGCGACGTTTACGTCAACGACGCGTTCGGTACTGCGCATCGCGCGCACTCGTCGATGGTGGGCGTCGACCTGCCGCAAAAGGCCGCGGGCTTTCTGCTGCAGAAGGAGCTGGATTACTTCGGCAAGGCGCTGTCCGATCCGAAGCGACCCTTCCTGGCGATCTTGGGCGGCGCCAAGGTCGCCGACAAGATTCAGCTGATCGAAAATCTGCTCGACCAAGTCGATGAGATGATCATCGGTGGCGGGATGGCGTACACCTTCAAGAAAGAACTCGAAGGGATGAAGATCGGCCGCAGCCTGTATGACGAAGCAGGTGCGAAGATTGTCGGCAACCTGATGGAGAAGGCGAAGCAGCGCAACGTCAAGATCCACCTGCCCAGCGACTTCGTCACGGGTGACGACTTCAGCAACGACGCCAACGTCGGCTACGCCAAAGACTCGGATGGCATCGCCGACGATCTCGAAGGGTTCGACTGCGGAGAAGAGACGCGCGCTCGCTTCGCCGAAGCTGTGCGTCGGGCCAAGACGGTGGTGTGGAACGGGCCAGTGGGGGTGTTCGAGTTCGAAAAGTTCGCCGCAGGCACGCGCGCGGTGGCGGACGCCGTCGTCGACGCAACCAAGGCAGGGGCTACGACGATCATCGGCGGCGGCGACACCGCAACCGCGGCGGCCAACTTCGGTGTCGACACCCAGGTCAGCCACGTGTCGACAGGTGGCGGGGCGTCACTCGAGTTGCTCGAAGGCAAGACGCTGCCAGGTGTGGCTGCGCTGACTGACAAGTGAACGAGTAGCGGCAGTTCGAATGTGGTGGATGCCGAGCGGGCCCTGGTGCTCGTTCGGCATCGTGCGTTTCGTGTTGCGCTCGGGCGCTTAGCTTCGCGCGTCGTGTGACCACGTTCGTGATCGTCGAGCCCGGTAGGCGAACGGTTGTCTCGAGGGTGACGCAGCCCCATGAGTGGTTCACCGCGACCACGGGAAACCGTCGGATCGCGCAGCGGCGCGGTTGTCGCCTCCCCGGGAGGCGTCCTCAGGGCAGATTTCCAGTATACGGAAATGACCGTTTCGATGCGGGATGCGACGGAGTAATTCGTGGCATGCCCGGGGAGGGAGTATACACTCAGGCCGTGCCCAAGGTGCCCAAAGGCCCGTCGAACGACTCTCAAAAGTCTCGCGAGTTCGACCCCGACATTTTCGACTACCTCGATTATCGGGCGTACCTGCGCGAGTTCTACCGACGACGCAAGGAGCACACAGCGTTTTCCTATCGCGCGTTTTCGATGCGCGCGAAGCTCAAGTCCCCCAATTACCTGAAGTTGGTGATCGACGGCGAGCGCAACCTCACGCCGCCGATGGCCAAACGTTTTGCTGCCGCGTGTGGTCTGACGGGGCAAGGCTCGTCGTTCTTCGTCGAGCTGGTAGCGTTCGGCCAGGCAACGACGATGGACGAACGCAACGAGATCTACTCTCGTCTCAAGCGTTACGCGCAGTACCGAGAAGCCAACCAACTGCAGATCGCGCAGGATGAGTATCACTCCAAGTGGTACCTGCCCGCGATCCGAGAGCTAGCGTTGGCGGAGGACTTCGAGGCGGATCCTCATTGGATCGCCAATCGACTAGTGCCTCAGATCAAGCCGAGTGAGGCAAAAGCCGCGCTCGACGTGCTGAAGCAGTTGAAGATGCTCGTTCCCACGGAAGGTGGGGCCCTCGCACAAGGTACGCCGCACGTGACCAGCGGCGCCGAAACAGCTGGCCTGCACATGGTAAACTACCACCGCACCATGATGGGGTTGGCTTCCGAATCACTCGAACGGGTGGCGTACGAGCAGCGCGATATCTCGGCGGTGACGCTTTGTCTCGGCACCGACGGGCTCGAGAACGTCAAGCGCGCGATCGTGCGATTTCGACGAGAGTTGCTCAAACTGTCGGAATTGGAGCAGAGTCCCCGTCAGGTGGTGCAAGTCAACTTCCAGCTGTTCCCGCTTTCGACGACGGGTGACGGGGTTGATGCCTCTCGGCTCAGCACAGACGACCCCGCGGATCGGGAGGTGGAGTCGTGAAGCTCGAGCGCGCGTTCCAATCGCGGGGCTGGTGGTGCGGTGCTGCGTGGCTGTGGTTGCTGCTGTGTGGCCCGAGCTGCAACGGCACGGAATCGGGTAACCCCATCAACCCCCCTGGCCCACCATCGGTGCACGAGCCCGACGACACGGGTGACGATGTCACGGACGGATCAGATCTGGGCGTGGACGACGGGCTCGATGAGCCAGCGACGGGATTTGATTCGCCCAACGACGACGCACCCGTAGACGATGGCATCAACGCACTCGACGATGACCAGCTGCCAGATTTCTCTGACGACGACCTAGGCAACCTAGACGACGCTGTCGTGGTCGATGACGACGCGCGGATGGTCGACGATGGTGACGATGACCTTGGCGACGATTCGAGCGCCTTGCAGGACGAAGCCGCCGACGACTCGGACACTCCCCGAAACCCAGACCTGGATCCCGATGTGGACGACGGGCGCCCGATGTTCCCCGACGGGTTCAGCGACGACATAGCTGAGGCGGATGACGGCGCGATCATGGAAAACCCCGGTGTCCCTGATGGTGACATGACGAGTCCGAGCGCGGGTGGCAGCAGTGAGGTTGGTGGGGGCGACCAATGTGCCGAGAGTTCCTGCCAGGGTGTCGCTGAGCAGCAGGCTCAACAGTTGTCTAGACCAACGCCAGTTCCCGCTTCGTTCAGCATGTCCGCGTGCGAAGAGGCTCCGCAAGAGAGCAGCTGCGAATGTTCTGGGAGCAATGTCGTCGTGAAGGTGACGACGGGCGCCACGGGGTGCGCGCTCGCAGGTCGCTTCGGGATCTGCCTGTACGATGCGTCGGAGTTCGCGGGCTGCACTTCGCTCGGCGGCGAGTGCCAAGCTCTGTGCGCGGAACTCGACCACCTGCGGCAGGCTGACGCGGAGCGGACGATCGACGTCAGCGTTCGTCGGGCGGCGTGTTTGCCGAGCAACCAGTGCGCCTATCTGCTGGAGACGGAGACCACGTGCCTGCGTGGTCCCGAACTGGCTGAAGTCGACTGCTCCATGTCTGACGAGGAACTACTTGGCCTCCCTCAGCCCGCGGCGTCGGACGCTGGGGCCGATGGGGACGCTGGGCAATGACTAGCGGTCGACGTTGCACCCGACGCCGCAGCCACTCTGACTCTTGCTTCCCCGACAGCTACCGCGACGAGAGAACTTGCTAGTGGCATCGTGATCGGGTGATGCTCGGCGCATGCAGTTGCGCTCCATATCACAATGCCGCTGGGACGCCGTCGCGCTCGGCGAGGTGATGTTACGGTTTGACCCTGGTCCCGGTCGGGTGCACACGACTCGCAGCTTCGACGTCTCCGAGGGCGGGGGCGAGTACAACGTGGTGCGTGGGCTACGCCGCTGCTTCGGCTTGCGTACGGCACACGTCACGGCACTCGTCGACAATGCCGTCGGGCGACTCGTCGAGGACTTGATGCTGCAAGGGGGCGTTGATTTGGAGCACCTAGTGTGGCGCGCGACCGACGGCGTCGGGCGCGCCAGTCGCAACGGGCTCAATTTCGTGGAGCGGGGTTTCGGACCACGTGCGGGAGCTGGGTGTAGCGACCGTGGGCATACGGCAGTGAGCCAGCTAGGGCCCGACGATGTGGACTGGGAAACGTTGTTTGGAAAGTCGGGCAGTCGCTGGTTTCACTCGGGCGGCATCTTCGCGGCGCTGGGTGAGCAGTCACCTGCAACGTTGCAAGCGGCCATGCAAGCGGCCAAAGCCAGCGGCACGCGCATCTCGTACGATCTCAACTACCGCCCTTCGTTGTGGGATGCCGTGGGCGGCAAGTCACGCGCGCAGCAGGTCAATCGTGAGATTGTGCCGCACGTGGACGTTTTGTTCGGCAACGAAGAAGACTTCAGCGCGGCGCTGGGGTTCGAACTCGACGCCGTTGACGAAGACTTCACTCAGCTCGCGACCGGCAGCTTCCGTCGCATGATCGAACAGGTCGTCAAGCGCTACCCAAACCTATCCACGGTAGCCACGACGCTGCGTAGCGCGCACTCGGCGAGCGTCAACGCTTGGGGTGCGATCTGCTGGCACGAGGGAGAGTTCGTCGAAGTGCCACAAACCGACGTCGAGATCTTCGACCGTGTCGGAGGCGGCGACTCGTTCGCCTCTGGGTTCATCTACGGTCTGCTGAGCGGCCACGACGCGCAGTGGGCGCTCTCTTGCGGTGTGAGCCATGGCGCGCTGGCGATGTCGACGCCGGGTGACACCACCATGGCGAGCCTTTCGGAAGTCGAACGTCACATGCGTGGTGGAGCAGCGAGGATCGTTCGATGAACCGCGCCGCGGTCTGTGAACGGGTACGGGGGATGGGGCTGGTGCCCGTGGTGCGTGCGCCTTCGGCAGAGGGTGCCGTGGCGTTGGCACTGGCGTTGTTCTCTGGCGGCGTCCGCTGCCTCGAGATCACGATGACCGTGCCCGGCGGTCCGAGCGTCATCGAGCGCCTGCGAGCGAAACTCGGAGCCGATGCACTGGTTGGCGCGGGTACCGTGACCAGCGCGGCGGTCGCGACCGAATGCCTGAGTGCGGGCGCCGAGTTCATCGTCAGTCCAGCGACCCTGCCCGAACTCGTCGGCGTGGCTCACGCAGCCGACGTGCCCGTCATGCTCGGTGCGCTCACGCCCACTGAAGTACTCCAAGCGGCTCAGACGGGTAGCGACGTCGTGAAAGTCTTCCCCTGTTCTGCGCTGGGCGGGGCGAGTTATCTCAAGGCGCTTCGCGGTCCTTTCCCAGATCTGCCGCTGATGCCGACTGGGGGCGTGTCTCTCGAGACGATGGCCGACTACGTGCAAGCGGGAGCGGTCGCTTTGGGGGTTGGGAGCAATCTCGCCGACTACAAGCTGCTGTCCACTGAAGGGGAGCAGGCGGTTGCGGACTTGGCCAGGCGTTACGTCGAGCGGTTCGCGCAAGTACAGCCTCGGGCCGCTTCGTAGGCGTCTTCAGCGCACTAGGTTTTCATTGGTCTCAACCCGGTCGTAGTCGACATGTTTGCAACTGCAGAAATCTCTCCTCATCCCCGCGACACCATCGATAACACGCTGCTGTTCGAGATCGCGTGGGAGGTCTGCAATCAGGTGGGGGGCATCTACACGGTGTTGCGCTCCAAAGCCGACTTCATGATCCACGCTTGGCAAGATCACTACTGCCTGGTCGGCCCCCACATCCCCGAGAAAGCCGCGACTGATTTCGAGCCAGGTATCCCGACGGGAATCATGGCGGACATCGTAGCCACCCTAGAGAAGGAGGGCATCAAGGCGCACTACGGGCATTGGCTGGTTGCAGGCAAACCGCAAGTGCTGCTGCTCGAAACCAACATCGGGCGACAGGCGCTCAACGAACAGAAGCACTTGCTGTGGCAGCACTTCGGTATCGAGTCACCCGCCTCGATGCCGCTGATCGACAACGCGGTGGCGTTCGGCTACGTAGTGTCACGGCTCACGCACACCGTGTGTCGTCGCTGGATCGCGCAGGGAGAAAGGCGCGCGGCCATCGCCCATCTGCACGAGTGGCAGGGAGGCGTCGCGCTGCCGTTGATCTTCCATCAACGCCAGCCCATCGTGACGCTGTTCACTACGCACGCCACGCTACTCGGCCGTTACATCGCGTCGAGCCGCGACGACCTATACCAGGGGCTGCACAACGTCGACGACGTCGCGGAAGCGAAACACTTCGGCATCAGCGCGCAACACCGCATCGAACAGGTATGCGCCCAGTCGTGCACTGTGTTCACGACCGTCTCTCCCATCACGGGCGAGGAGTGTGACCATTTACTCGACCGTCGTCCTGAC
Organism: uncultured bacterium; assembly: GCA_965651905.1. Classification (GTDB taxonomy): domain Bacteria; phylum Myxococcota_A; class Polyangia; order Polyangiales; family Polyangiaceae; genus SZUA-265. The sequence goes on from CBFGUG010000049.1 coordinate 44,574, forward strand.
GTGATCACGCCGAACGGCATCAACACGGAACGCTACGACGTCGGACACGACTTTCAGACGCTGCACGCCCAGCACAAGCAAGGCATCCGTCGCTTCACGATGGGGCACTTCTTTCCGAGTTATTCGTTCGACTTGGACAAGACGCTGTTCTTCTTCACGAGCGGCCGTTTCGAGCCTCACAACAAGGGGTTCGATCTGTCGTTGGAGGCGATGGCGCGACTGAACTCGGAGCTCAAGGCCGCCAAGTTGGGGGTCACGGTCGTATTCTTCATCGTGACGGATCAACCCGTCCAGTCGCTCAATCCTCACGCACTGAGCGATCGCGGCGTGCTCGAAGAGCTGCGTGCTGTTTCTCGCCAGATTGCCGACGAACTCTCCGAGCAGCTGTTCATGCGCGGCGCTGCGGGCAAAGAGGTTGCGCTCGATGCGTTGGCAGACGAGTACTGGATGGTGCGTTATCGGCGCACGCGGTACGCGTTCAAGTCCAATCGCTTGCCGTTCCTGACGACGCACGTGCTTTCCAACGAGGATGGTGACGAGGTTCTGCGCAAGATCACATCGCTCAACCTACTGAACGCCAAGGACGATCCCGTCAAGATCGTCTACCATCCGCAGTTCATCAACTCGGTCAACCCACTTTGGCGGATGGAGTACGAGCAGTTCGTCCGTGGTTGCCACCTGGGGATTTTCCCGAGCAGCTACGAGCCTTGGGGCTATACGCCGCTGGAGTGCGTCTGTATGGGTGTGCCCGCGATTACGAGTGATCTTTCTGGGTTCGGACGCTACCTCGCTGACGTTCACCCAGACCACGACAGGCACGGCATCACAGTGCTGGGCCGTCGCGATCAAACGTTCAATTCATCTGCCAAAGAGCTGGCGAATCGTCTGATCGCCTTCTGTCGTCTCAATCGACGCCAGCGCGTGGCACTACGAAACTCGGTTGAAGCGCATTCACACTCGTTCGACTGGCAACGGTTGGGCGAGGCTTACCATCGCGCCCATCACCTCGCTCTCGAGCGCGCCAGCAAGACGAACCCCAGCACACGTCCGCCGCCGCCCATGTGAGCGACGAAGAAGTGTGGTGACGTGTGAACGGCGCCGCGCGAATCGTCGCGCTGCCGTCACTCTTCGGCGAGGGCGCCGTTGTTGATCCAGGTCTCGATGTCGGTGAGCGGGCCTGGCCCGAGTTCACGAGGCACGTTCTGCGCGTCGAGGGGCATCTGCAGGCCCAAGGCCCCGTCGCCCGCCGTGAGCTTCAGCCACAGGTAACTCTGCGATGGATCGCCCGGCGTGATGTACGGCATCTCGGGAACTTGTAGCGAAGGCGCGAGCAAGCGTTCGTAGAGTCCGTCGGAAACGACGTCGAAGCCAGATTGAGGGGCTTCGCTGCCATGACACCCCGCGCAGTTGGCGATGAGCAGCGGCTGCACCCGGCCGAGCCACGTAGCGCCCTTGCCGAGCAGATTCAAACCTTCGGGATCCTCTGCCCAGCTGCACTCTTCGTAGTTGATGGGCGTTTCCAAGTCGTAGAGTCCCGCACGCTGGGTCGGAATGCTCTCTACCAAACAGAAAAGCGCCAGCATGTCGACGATGGTGAGAGGCTCGTTTGCTAGCGGCATGCGCGTGCCAGGAATCGCCTCGCCTTTGAGTTCACCTCGCAGTCGCCCGATCAGATAGCTACCCTCGGGATCTCCCGCCTTGAGCAAACTCAGTGGCTCCCTTTCTCGGGCGCCGAACACACCATTGCGATTCATGTCGCCCTGCTGGATGCCCGAGTCGATCAAACCCGTCACGCGGTCGACCTGCCACTCGCGTACCTCGCCGACGAGGTGCTGCCCGCCCTCGAGCACGAACCACTCCGTGTCGTAGTGCGCGGTCGCAACAGACTTGACCTTGCCATCGACGATTTCGTTGGTGAGAAACGCCGCCGTGCCCCACGTGCGCCCGGAGTCACCACCAACGTTGATAGGCGCCTGCAAGTGTATGTGCAAGCCTGGGGATTCGAGTCCAGGGCCGTTGTCACCGCCGAGATCCTCTGCGCCAGGTACCAGATCTACCCAAGCGATCTCCACTTCACGTGAGTCACCGATTCGGATACGGGCGCCAGGTTGTTCGCAGCCATCGAAGACCGAGGCCCAATCGCCGGGTTGTACGTTGCAGGGTGCGTCGATGGCCGCGAGGAAGTTCGATTGAGTGTTGAGCCCAGGGTATTCCATCTGGTTGTGGCAGACGCCAGCGGTCGGTCCGCATGTGCGAATGATCACGTTCTTGTGTAGGCGTTCGCCCGTAGGGTGTAGTTCCAGGGCGTCGAGTACGTAGGGGTTACTGCCCGTGTAGGGGGGGACTGTCTCCGCGCCCATCAACTCGGGACGATTCGTTTCGAAGTCGATGGTACCGCCGGGACCGTATTCCGACGCGTCTTGCCCGCACGACCCCGCAGCGAGCGCGAATGATGACGCCAGCAGTACTCGGTTGATCAAGCTGCCATTCCCCAACATCAAAAGACCCCCGTGATCGGTGCGTCTTCTGGGAAGAACTCGGAGTGGTCCGCGCACAACAGGTCCATCAGCGTCTTGGCGACCGAACGATAGGAAAAGACTACGCCATCGTGTTCTAGATTGCTCTTGGCGGTGACACCGAATTGTTTACCGCCGATGCCGCTGTCCGTGACGATTCCGCCCATGAAGGGCATGCTCATCCAGCGCGTCGCCAGATCACCGCCGTGGTCGCTGCCACCAGCGGAGTTGAAGCCGCTGCCTCGCGCCGTGCGCCCGAACTCACTACCCAACACCACCAGCGTGTGGTCCCAGTAAGTGCCACCGCTCGGGTGCTCCATTCTGTGAAGTGCTGCGTTGAGTGCGCTCAGCAATCGGTTCAGCTCGGTGATCGAGTCGGGCAGTCGCTCGTCTTCGCCTGAGTGCATGTCGTAGCCACCTTGGTCGAGGTAAACCGCCGGGCAACCGAAGTGAAAGAGCCGCAAGGCTAAGCGCAGCTGCCGGGCCGAGCCGCCATCACCGAACATCTGGGCCAACTGCGCGTTGCTGATGCCGTCGACTTGGTCGTTCGAGTTGTTTCGGATCTTGAGGATGTCGCTGCTGAAGATCTCCGAAAACTTGCGCGTGGATTCGCGTGTCCCCATGTACGCGTCGACTAGCGAGCGCGTGGGGATCATCGAACGCGCCGCCATGTTCAAATCGGCGTCGGCCGCCATCTGGTTCGCCCAGTCGGGCAGCGCGGCGCTGGCAAACACGAAATTGTCGAAGCTGTCACCCTGAAGCAACGGGGGTCGATACGCTGCATGCATCCCACCGCCACGCGCCATGCCTGCAGAGCCGAGCACGAACGGCGGTAGTTCGATGTTCCCCTCGGCGGCGGCCGCTTCGATGCGAGCACGCAGCCCATAGTGCAACATCGTGAAGATGCTGTTTTCTCCCGCCACGTAGCCCGTGTTGAAGCGCTCGAGGCCCGTGCCGTGATTGCCGTCGGCATTGCCGGCGTCGGGTTCATGGTCCACGGTCGCGAGTACAGCCATCTCATCCGTGAAGCGGGTGACGGGACGCATCCCGAGATCGGCTAATGCCTGACCGCCATCTCCCTCGAGCCAGGTGGCGCCTTCCAACAGCCGACTGGCTCCCCACTCGACACCTGACGGCAGGTTGCGCGCCATGCCAAACGGATTGAACTCGTTGTCGACGTCGCCGTTGAACGCGGTAGTGAATCGAAAGCCGCCACCGAGACGTACATAAACCAAATGCTTGACCCCACCTCGACCCTCGCACTGCTGCGCGTACGTCGGGTTCGGTAGCCAAATCATCGGGCCCGCGGCACCCACCGCCACGGCAGACTGTAGGAGACGCCGCCGCGAGAGTTTGGATGTGTGTGATTTGGCCGTTAGCTCCGAGGCACCAGTGTTGCTCTGTTGTTTGGTTTTCTTCATGGCGTATGAGTCGATCAGTAGAAGAGCATCTCAGCGCTGCTGAGCAGTGCGTAACAAGTGGGACGAGCGAACGCTTCCGCGGTGCAGGTATCCGCCAAACAGGCAGTTCCATAGCCGCGTGCGGCTTCGAGTTCGGCGCTGGTCGCTGATCGCGAGAAGAAGCGACGGGTGAGATGTTGAAAGATGTCAGCAGCCATGTCCTCGCTCAGCACGTCGTCACTCTCGACCCCGCTCGGAAGTAGCTCGCCAATGGAAGCGCGGTAGCTGCGGTTACCGTCCTGGTCGAGGGCAGGGTCGCAAATGCGTGAGGCATGGTTGAGTTGGTTCGCGGTCGTCAGCACGCTGACGATTTTGAATCGTCCGCCTTGGGAGTTGTCGGGGCAGCCGCCGAGGTTACGGACCAAGTCGCGATAGTTCGTCTGCAAGCGACCTTCTTCATTCAGCGTCCACTCGGAGCTCGCGATCAAGGCGTGAGCGCTGGGACTCTCGGAGTCCAAGAAATCGCCTGGGCGATTGAGCCGCAAGTCACAAACCGACGTCTCCTTGCCCGTCAAGACGCTCATCGAGTCGACCCAGCCTTCTGCGTCGATCTGCTTCATCGGGCCGTAAGTGTAACGAAGTGCAGGGTCGCGATCACCTCGCGCACTCTGCAAATACGGAGCACTCGTCAGTACGGCGAAATGCAGCGATCGGATGTCACCGTCGTTCGCCAGGATGAAGCGCGCCATTTCATCAGCTACTTCAGGCACCATGCTGCCCATGTCGTATCCGAGGTACTGCTCCATCACCACTCGCGCTGCATTCTCCCAGAACAGCAAGTCTTCCGCGAGCAGGCGGCCCGGAGCCTGCAGTTGCTCCCACTCATTTGCGGTCAAGAGTCCACTCCACATCATCTTGGCGTCGCGACCGTCGCGGGCGCGAGCGTCGGGCTCCAGGATCAACTCTTGGAAGCCAAACTCCGTACTCGTGCATTCGCCCGCGCGATTGGGATCGCGCTTTCCGTTGTCGTTCACGCAGCGATAGCGCACGTACGCGTCGGGCAGCCGCATGCCGAGTTGTGGGTGGTCGTAGTAGTCGTTTTGCCAGAGCGCGTAGAGTCGCCCGAGATCGGCGCGTTCATCACCGAACGGGGGACGTCCCAAGAGCAGCCAGATGATGGCCTCGGCGCGGTCGCCGGACGTATCGTGTCGCCGAGTGAGCACAGGATGCGCGCTCACCAATGCCGCGAAGTGGTCGTACGCGATCTTCCCTTCGTAGACGGCCTCGACGATGCGATCCATGTCGAAGATGCGCTCCACGCTGACCGCCTCGGTGTCGTAACGCAGGCGGTCTGCCCACATGCGGCGGTTCAGTCGAACGAACGCTTCACTATCGATCAAGTCGCGTACGACCTCCGACCACGGGCGATCGAGGCACTCGTCGGTCAACTCGGTCCGCGTGGGAAAGCGTCCCTGCGTGTCCACCCAGAGTCGGCGGCAGGCTTCCTCGGCGACGATGGGCGTTCCCGTGCCGCCTGGACCCCAGAGGCTCGTGCACAACCCTTTGTTGACTGGGTTGTCGAAGCCCATCGCGTCGCAGCTCGCGAGACAGGCGTCCCCACAACGTATGGGTGTTTCAGGTTGCCAGTCGAGTTCTTCATCGACGGGCACGTTGTCATTGCCGCCCGCGAAGTCGCCGTTGGTCAGCGGCTCCAAACGTGAAGGCAATAGCTCCGACAAACCACGTTCGGGCTCGTCTGAGTCGAAGAACTTGTTTTCGTCCGAACACCCTGACGTGAGCAGCAGAGCTATCCCAACGCCGAGAGTGCCAAAGCCGCTAGCCCATGCACTTCTTCCCAACATCCGAAGGCAATTGTAACCCATGCGGGCGCGGTCACATCACGGCAAGATGAGAAAGGTGCGCCTAGTACCCTCATGTGCGGTGGCCGTTCGACGTGTGCGGAAACATCAAAGCGCGCCTTTCCAAACCTTGTCGCTTGTCAGCTTTTTTGCTCGCGGCTACCTTTCCGTCGGTAAACACATGAGTTCGCCAGGGATGAGTCGGGGAGAAGTGAGCATGTCAGTCATTGCAGTAGCTGTAGCTGTACGGCGGGCGCTGTTCGTCGGAACTACACTAGCGGTGCTGGCCTGCGGGTTAGCGGTAGTGGATTCTGCAGTCGCTGCACCATCCAAGGCGAAGGCGCCCGCTACCAAGGCGAACGAAAGCGCGAAGCCCGACGACACATCTGCAGACGAGGCGGGTTCATCCGAGGAGACCGACGAGACTGCTGACGACGCGGAAGAATCGCAGGAGAAAAAAGAGCCTGCCAAGTCTTCAGGCTCTGCGTCAGTCGGTGCTTCGGGTTCATCCATCGCAGATTCATCGGGCGCGCGCCCTCGCCCGACTTCACCCCTGTTGCCGTCGGTGATCGGCTTTGGGCCCGGGTTTTTCTTCGAAGAGACGGACATCATCCAAGACCGTTTCGTCAACGGCGGACGCGATGGAGAAGTACAACGCGACGAACGCGTCAGCGACGGCATCTTCGAGCTGCAAGCTTGGGTACTGTTTCCCGTGCTGCTCGAGCGGCTGCGTTTCGGAGGCGGCATTGCGTGGTTCAACGCGTACACACTCGAGTTTCCCGACGACGAAGACAACGACGACAAGTACGAGGTCGGGCACACCTTCCAACTGTTCATGCAGGCCGAGTACGTGCTAGCGGATGTGGCCTCGAAACTGGACGTGATGTTCGGTCTGCGTGCAGGCGGTATCGTCACGTTCCCGGGAGACGACGTTCAAGATAGGCTCGACGAACTCGAGCAGCAGCAGTTCGACGTGATTCAGTCGCCCCGACTCGGTGCGTTCATCGGCCCGCACGTCGGCGTGATTTGGCCGCTCAACGATCGCTTGGCGTTGCGTTGCGACGCGAGTATCCAATTTTCCAAGATTGGTCTCTACGATGCGGAGGCTGAAGCGAGCAGCACACTGGTGGAGGTCAACGGCCACATCAACACGACTCGAACGCTCCTACTGCTAGGCTTGGAGTTTGGCCTTTAGCGAACATCAGGTTCGGACGTTTCGTAGTTATTAGTCCATGGCTCAACTCGATCGATTCATCGAAGCGTTGTTTCAGCGCTCGGCACGCGGCTTCGAACTCGCTGCCGACAGAGAGCCAGTGCTCCTCGAGGGAGACAAACGTCTCACGCTGACCAACAAGACGCCCAACGCCAAACAGGTGCGCAAGCTGCTAGCTGAGATCGCGCCAAACTCGGTGCGCGCCGAGTTGAACGAAAGGGGCTCGGGCACGTTCACCTACGAGCTCAATCCGCACCCGCCCGTGCGCGTGAAGGTCAAGGGCTGGCAAGGGCAAACCAGCTTTCGCATCGAACCACTGCCCCCAGGCGAGGAAGAAACCTTCGACGATACGTTGATGTTGCAAGAGGACGGTGCGATTGGCGATGAGCGCCCGCCCGAGCCACCGCACGTGGAACTCGACGGTCCAGGTGTCACCGAGAGGTCCAAAGTCGGCGATAGCCCCAAAGCGGTAGATAAAGGGCTTGGAGCGACGCTTCAAGTGATTCAGGCCAACGGCGATCCGGGGCCTCGCGTGCAAACGGGGCCACCGAAGATCGACGCGCTGTTCAAGCTGATGGTCGAAAGTGGTTCGTCGGACTTGCACATGAGCTCTGCGGAGATCCCGATGTTGCGCGTCGATGGTTCGCTCAAGCGTATCGATCACAAGATGCTGTCTTCGAGTGAACTCTACGACCTGCTGCTTCCGATCATGCCTGAGCGCAATCGCGCCGAGTTCGAGGCGGATGGCGACACAGACTTCGCCTACGAGATAAAGGGCTTGGCTCGTTTTCGAGCGAACATGTTTCGAGATCGCAAAGGGGTGGGGGCGGTCTTCAGAACGATCCCCGCCGAGATCCTCACGGTAGACGATCTAGGACTTTCGGGACCGATCCGCGATCTGTGCAAGCTGACGAAGGGTTTGGTGTTGGTGACGGGCCCCACGGGCAGCGGCAAGTCGACGACGCTGTGTGCGCTGGTCGACTTGATCAACCGCACGCGAGATGATCACATCCTGACCATCGAAGACCCCATCGAGTTCGTGCACGAAAACAAGAAATGTCTAATCAATCAGCGCGAGGTCGGGGTGCATACCCAGGGTTTCAAGCGAGCGCTGCGCGCGGCACTGCGCGAAGATCCCGACGTCGTCCTGGTCGGCGAGATGCGCGATCTGGAGACCATCGCCATCGCTATCGAAACCGCAGAAACGGGCCACTTGGTATTCGGCACGCTTCACACCAGCACTGCCTACTCCACGGTCGACCGCATCATCGATCAGTTTCCACCCGACCAACAGGAGCAGATTCGCGTGATGCTCAGTGAGTCGCTCAAGGGCGTCATCAGCCAAACGTTGTGCAAGAAGATCGGTGGCGGTCGAATCGCCGCGCTCGAAGTGCTGCTGGGTAACCCCGCGGTCGCCAATTTGATCCGCGAAGGCAAGACGTTTCAGATCCCCTCAATCATGCAGACCAATCGCGGCAAGGGCATGGTGATGTTGAACGAAGCCTTGCTTTCGCTCGTGCAAAAGGGTCTCGTCACCAGCGATGAGGCGTTGATGAAAGCCGTCGACAAGACCGCACTTCGCGTGATGTTCAAGAACAACAACATCACGTGCGAAGCCCCGGCCGAAGCCTAGAGCGACAAACGGTTTGAATCCGACGCGATGTCACTGGTTTACGCTGCG
>CBFGUG010000050.1:0-52718 GCA_965651905.1 uncultured bacterium
CCTCGCTAGCAAAGCCCTACCCCTGACGGCCAGTGGTCGCCGGCTGATCGGTTACCCTGCGCGCGTTCGCCGAGATGCTGCCGCTACGGCAGTGACGACGTGAAACTGGGACTTTCCACTCTGCGCGGGCTAGGGCATCTCGGAGCAGGACGCCTGGTTCACCGGCATCCCCGACGCAAAGGTTCTCGAGCGACGGCCTTTGTAGCAGTGACATCCCGATGTCCCCCTGTTGTCCGGACCCCGCGCAATTGATTCACTACCTAGAGCACAACGTCGGATAGGCATCGAGATACATGCGGTGCCCTTCGGCGACATCAATCGACCTGAGTCGCGCAGCTTCGTCGCGACCGAAAACGTACAGAAGCGTCTTCTGACCTCGCCGAACCCGAAGCAGGGGTTCAAACTCCGCACCGAAATACTTCCTTGGGTAGGCCTTGTTCCTCGCCTCTACCACAAGATACTCGATCTCGTCCTTTCGAGCTCTGAACCTCTTGTAGGGAGCACTTCGCTGCCTTGCATCGTACAAGGAAAACTGTGGTCTTCGAAAATAGAGGCTCATGATAGGGGGTTCAAGACCAGCCCCACCCGACGCGTCAGAGAACACGCGCGCCTTTGAGTTCCCACTATGCAACCGCACGAACGCAGCAGCGGTTGTCGTTCCATTGTTCGCCTTGAACGCCCCCTGAAACGCCTGAACGCCTAGATAGCTCGCGCCTTCTTTCCAATGCCTATAAACAACAGAGAAACTGCCGGCGAACAAAAATAGCACCACGATGGCCGGGAGCAGATGTGACCACTTACTACTCAGCTTGAGAGCAAAAGGCACAACCGCAGCGATTACCAACATCGCTGTTATGGAGTAGACAACGTACCCAGTGGTGAGCGTCGTGCTGCGAGATATCGCCACCCAGAACGGCAACGTGTAGCACGCAAAGTAGGCCAATAGGATCCCGCCCGGGAGTGGGCGAATCTTGCGACCCATGACCAACACCAAGAGCAGCAGTAAACTAAGGCAACCGACAGCAAGGGGGACGTACCCAATGTCCCTCGTAAGATCAGCCTGCCAATTAGAATAGTACCAGCCTAGTGCCTTCTCCTTGTCGAACAGCGCGTGCGCAAGGTGGCCTTCCCGATAGTAAAAAGTAACGACCACTAACCACCCTGCCGATGCGACTGGTGCTAACAGAAACCATGACGCGAACCGGGAAAGAAGGTATGCCTTCAACCCGATGCGTTTCCCGACGTCCCAATAACCCAGAATCACCCCCACCCCGAGTATTGGAACAATCGCCAGCATTTGGTTGCCGCACCAGAAGTACAGTGCGACCGCAAGTAGGAGTAGTCTGCGCGCCGCACGGCTTGGTTTTCGGATCTGTCGGACCAAAAGCCAGAGGATCGCGAGCTGGAAGAGGATCTCGTGCGCCCATGGTGCGCCGAGGTGCCTGCCCAACATGATGTGAATGGGGCTCACAGCCAACATCAGGGCGGCCCAGAATCCCGCGCTTCTTGTTCCGGCCAATTCAGCAGCTAGCAGGTACGCGAAGAAGGTCCCTACGCCACCTACGACGATCGTGGTGGCGACCCAGGAACTGGCCTGCATTGGGATGCCGAGCGAGTCCGCAACCAGCGCGTGAAGATAAATAATCACAGGCTGAACGGCACCGAGGCGCCACAACGTGAACTCAGTCATCGCGTCGCTCCACCCCTGCCCACCGCAAACCTGCCTCACCACGCGGTAGGCGAGGTCCGCAGCGTCAGAACTCGCGAACACCTCCGTGAGTCGGTGGGTGCGAAGCAACACGGCGACCAGGGCAAGCGCAATCGCCACGCGATGGCGCTGAATCAAGCTCGCTACGTTTTGAAGCATCCTTTCAGGGTAGTCGGTCGCGCCAAGTACAAGAAGACCATATGACGTCGCTCCTGGCTTGCCAGTTCAAGACAGGTGGCCACACCTTCCAGCCGCGCAAAGTGCACCCTGGAGTCAGAAGGCCTTGTTGGCCACCGACAGGGTCTGGGCAGGCTCGGGGCCCGGGGCCCCGCCACCGCAAAGCAACCGTCCGTGCGACGATCGTCTCGTCTAGTCGGTCACCTCAACAGCCCGCAACTCGCCGCCCTCCGCGCTTTCAGCGACCAAGACGTCGGTTTGGTCTGTCTTGACCGCGTAGACAGCCCTCGGTGGCCGCAACTTGCCCTGGAGACCGTGAGTAATGATGACCTTCAGATCCTTGTCCACGGCGGAGGGCAGAACTCCGCGCGCCACCGCGACGATCTCTTCGGTGGAGGCCGATAGGTTCGACTTCAGCCTCTCCGCATCTTCGACAACGCTTCCGTGTATTTCCGGCCAAAACGCTATCTGAAACGCAACCCTACCTTCATGGTCCAGCCTCGCGATTGCGTAGGAGTTGGGTACCTCGACACCGCCGACCACGCGAGAAATCCGGGTCGTATGGGATTCCAACTGCATAGGTCGTATCCCTGTACTCTCTACTCCTGTCTGTTGTGCCTCAGATCTAACGGTAATGGTCGTGCTCGCTCGCTCGATCTGATCTGACGGAAGCCCAGCGTCCATGAACAAGCTCATTACTGCCGCTTCATGTTCTTCAATGCTTCCAGGGAACGGGACAATCTCCAGTACGGGCTTAGCCGCATAGAAGCCACTGTACGCTTGGTCCACCGAGCGAAAAAACATGTTCTTTCCGTCTGCTGACGAGAATCGTTCATACGCTCCATCTTGCAGACGTAAGGTATCAGCTAGCCTGGAGCCGAACGCATCACGTTCTATGAGAAAGCGGGGATACGAATCGGAGGCGGACGCTGCATCGGCTTCTTCGGCCGCGGGGCGCTCGGTCTGAGTCAACGGCTGCAGTTGCGAACTGGTCTGTTCATCCGGTTCCAGGGAACCGCAACCCGTGAGCAATACTATGGTCGATATGGTTTGGATCGTCTTCATGTTGAGCCTCGTCATCCCGGAACAATGATGGGATACGTCAAGCAGTCGTAGTTGCAAGTCTTACGGGTGACGGTGTAGTGGGCTTGCTGCACCCACGACGAGTCCGCCTGATCCCACGTGATGTCATGCGCGTCGTGGGCCGCCGAATGGGACACACCGCCGCTCAGAACGATATGGCCCCCGCATCCATTGATACCCTGAGCGGTTGGTCCACCGGGGTAGCAGCCTGATCCGGTGGAAACCATTGATGCCGCATCAAGCCAAGTGTCCGATATCGCCGCGTTGGGAAAGTTGTACGCAAGACTACCCGCGGAGGTACCTCTGGCCGCTGGCACTGCGGAGTCTCCGGTGACAACATGCATAGTCGCCACGAGTCGAACACCGTTGAACATTCCACCTAGATCGTCTGGCTCGCTTCCGTAGTGTGCGGGAAAGCTCATGTCGAAGAACACTGCTGTGGGTCTTTCGAATCGTATGTGATTGGTGAACTGCTTGCTGTATTTGGGCTTTTTGGTGGAAGACCCGTCAGTTGAGCTACACGTGACAGGGCCATGAGCGTACTGCCACCTGCACTTCCCAACGGTGGTCACGCTTTGTGGGTGGCCTTTGCGGCAAACGACCGGATTCTTGTGGCCGGCAGGTGTCGGACGAGTGGAGCAGAGCGGGTCCTGCGGACGGCCGCAATTGTAGAGCGTAGGGCCTCCCCCAACGTTCCCTCCCGGTGCCCCTGTTCCATGTCCCGCCCAGTAGACAATTCTCGTGCTAACTCGATCCCAGCCGTAGGTACTATCAACGCCACCCGACACCAGCGCCGGGTCACGCATTCGGTTCTGATAGACTGAATTGTTCTGCTGTCGGACCGTGTCTGCAGGAAAGTATCCCTGCACGCCGTCCATGAACCCGTCCGCTGAGTTATCCGCACCGGGAAGGTCGAGCGCCCCACAGGGGTCATAATCATCGACTGAGTACACGGTCAGACCGAAAGCCAAGGCAGCATTGGGAGCCGCTCCCACTATGAAGGTGGTTCCGGCCGCGAGAAGATGCAGGTTGACAACACGCCGTTTTCGAAGGTTGGTTCGTAGTTTCATCAGTACCTCACTAGCTGAGTTTCAAGACGGCGCCCACGACCAGGTCCCGCGAACCCCGTGGTACGCCGAGCGACATGGCGAACATATCAAACAGGAGAGGGTCACGCCCGCCTCATCTTTGGAGGCGAGCGTGACGTTGAAGCCGATAACCCTTGCGCGGGCTTCCTTCGATCAACACGGAGTGGTCTCCCAACCGCCTTCTAAGTCGAGACATCTGATTTCGAAGGTTCTTGAACTCGACGTCTGGCTGTATCCCCGCTGCGACACAGACTTGTGTCGCGGTACTCCGTTGCACATTCGTCGTGGCAAGACAGAGAAGTATCGCACGTTGTTGTCGCGTGAGATCGGCGGCTCTTCCATCGATGAGGATCGTACGGGTGGACAGATCCACGTCGATACCACGGTACGTTCCGCGGTGATTATCCTCTTCCGCTTGGCCTTCGCTGACTGTACGTGACGCGTGACGCTGAACGCAAAGTTCGTGACGGAGCAGTGCAGCTCGAAGGCGATCCTCGAGATCGTGCCTTGCCAAGTCCGAGTAGACTAGGAAGTCGTCTGCCCCAGCCCGCACTGCGTCCGCGCGTTCATCAAATGCGCCCGAACTCGAAACGATGACCAACGCAGATCGTAGGAAGCGTGGCCGTTTCTCAGACCGTCTTGGCAGTCCTCGTCCGGTCCAGTCTATGAGCACCACATCTGCCAGGCCATCACGTGCAAGTGGACCGGATCGGATGCGCCAACGTCGAAGCGAATATCGCATCGTCTCGAAGTGGGCGATGCGCTTGGTGACAACGAGCAACGAGGGCTCCACCGCCCCAGATGAAGGTATCTGAACCATAGTTTGTCCCTTGGTTCGTACTCCGACCCCACACTTTTTGGCACGCGGCCGACGCCCTGGACCATAGCAACTCATCGCACCTTGGTCGAGCCAGCTAGACCAAGGCACTCCACGACGTTGCCGATCGACGAGCGCGTGGGACTACTCTGTCCTGGACAAGTGTTTCTCAAGTGCCAACTAGCAGACGGAAGGCTGCTAGGGGCGGCTGGCCTCAGTGAGCCCGAACTGAGTGCGTGCTTTCAGGCCGAGTCCTGGGATCCTCTTTGACAGCATGAGAGTCCAGGTGTTGCACCGACGACGTCGCGTGCGACTCCGCTTGGATAGATCCGTGCCTTATTGGGAAGTCGGCGGTGGGGTACTTGCTTGACTCAGCGCGCAAGAGCTGACCGAGGTCACTCCTCGCTCTCGTCGTCGCTTTCATCCTCTTCCGTCGGTGACGCCGTGCCCCCTCGAGCACGCAGCGGACGGAAACCGTAATCGCGCAGGTCCGGATCCCGTTTGCTGTTCGGAAGGTTGGCGTACAGGTGACTGCGCACGGCGGAGATCACGGACTTCGCTTGCGAGAGCACGTCGTCTTTGACGACCACTTGTTGCGAGTGCTCCGCCCGAGTCTCGACGCGGGCTCGCAGCAGCGCGCGAAGCTCGTCGCGCGCTTCGCTAACCAGGAGCGCGATATAGGGAGTAAACGCACGTTTGGATTCGGCGTCAGCTGAGGGAAGTGCACTGACGCGAGCGTTTTCGGCAACGCTCTGTTCGAGAGCACGATACACCCCCGCGAAACTTCGCGGATTCTGACTGTAACCCCGTACGCGCGTCCAATCTGTGGATTCTGCTGACCCGTGACGGAGCGCAGGTGGTCATCCACCCGCGCAAGCGCACGCTTACCTTTCTTGAGCGCGTCGCGCCCCGCGCGTGTGGTAAGAATCTTGGTCGCCTCGGCGTCGCCGAGCCCGGGTACTGCACCCGAAATGTCAGCGAGTGACGACTTGACTCGCTGCTCCAGGTCAGAACTCAGAAGCACGCTCTCTCTGGTCAGCCTTTCACGATCGCTCTCACCGGGAACCATCTCCCTGCGTGATGCGTCGGCGCTGATGATTTGTTCCAGGTGAACGCGGATGTCGTCGGGATTGCCCGAATCACTGATGCCAGCCACTTTGCTGCTCCTTCGCTTCTTTCCCCCGCCCCCACGGCGAGCGGTCGGAGATTACCTGGCTCGGGCGCCGGCTCGCCACCTTTCACACCCCAAAAACCCGCCCCCGCGGGCACACTCCCGATTCGCACTGACCCTTCGACCAATATTCAATAGTTCCAATACCCTACAGTTGCACAGCAGATTTCGGCGATTGCACATCGTCCCGAACGAGTTGCACAACCGCTCCAACCAATCGCACCGCTTGCCCGGGCAACTTGACGACCCATCCAGATCCCTCCGCCGCCGGTGGCGGCGAGTGCACGGCCCTCATCAGCAACTGCGCAGGTCGTCGGCAGCGATGCACCTCAGGCTGGGCTGCCTTCACGAGTCAGTAGAACTAGCGCCCTACGTGTCCACCCTTGCGCACTTGCAGTTCATCGGCCGCTCCGCCCAGTCACCTGAGAGCAGGGCGCACCAAACCGGTGGCTCAGAGCAACCATGACACTGCGTCGCACACCACGTGGATTCCGCCGTTGCGCCGACGGGTCCTTGCCCCGAACTAGAGCGGATCTGCTAGCTCTGCACACGTGAACCGACGAGAGATGAAGAAGTCCGCGAAAGCGGAACGGCGGATCATCGCTGAGAAACCCGCGAAACGCCGATACGGAGCTCGCCTGCATGTCCAGCTTGGTCACGGTAGCGCACTGGACGATGCCAACGAACTCCAACTGGAACTGGAGACCGGACACGTCTTGAACCTTAGAAAGGACAGCCGAGCTCCATGGGAAACCTCGAGGTATGTCTTCGAAGTCTGTGGCTTCGCAACTGCCCGCGCTGCCGAGGCAGCAGGCAGCCAGCTCGCGCTCGTCCTTCTGTGGACCGCAGTGAGCCTGAACTTTCCACTTCGGCTTCGGTACTCCTCGCAAGAACCTGCCGTGGTGTTCGATCGAACGCAAGCTCCCGGCGCGCAGATTCAGGGATACGCCTCGGTCGGCTGGAGTCGAGAGAAGATCCTAGATGAATTGAGCCGTTCACATTCCACATTGGGGGAAGCTGACCCGCAGGTTCTACTCTCGATGGAGCTCTTCGCTGGTGCCGCGTGTGAGGTCAGTGAACGCGCTCGTTTCGTGGCGATGGTGTCAGCTCTTGAACCTCTTGCTCAAGCGGAGTGTCTGGAGCCCGCCGTTGATGCATTCGTCACCAAGGCTCTGAATGATCTCTCGAATGCGGGCATCTCACCCAGCACGGTGGACTCCGTGCGAGGAAGACTCGAACAGCTGCGAAAGGAGTCGATTGGGCAGGCGATACGGAGGGTCGTGCGTTGCGCCCTGCCGGACTGCGCGGATGCTGTCCGAGTCGTGAGCAACGCGTATGCGTTGCGAAGCCAAATCCTCCATTCCGGCCGTACTACAGACGTGGATGTCGACCTCGGAGATGAGCTACGAGCACTATCTCACGTAATCAGACGTTTGTACGCGGCCCGCCTTGGGCAGACGCTCGCGGCGAAGATCCCGTAGCCTGGCGGCTACACACGGCTCTACTAGCTACAGCTCCTCTATCGCCTTTCGGTAGATTCAGCTGCACGATTCAGTCACGAGCCGTTCACTCTTTGCGGTGCTCAAAGTCCTGCGGTCGGGCACGCGTCAGCATCCTGGCTCGCCAAACCTGCCGCTTCTGACGATCCACGACGCGGCGCGATTGGCTCAAGATGCCTGCGCCTGCAACCTGGTTAGGGCGAGCGCATCATTCAAGCGGACGATCTCAGAGTACTCCCGCTTCTCTTCGGGGGACAACGCACCGCTGGTGTTACGGGCCGCTAGATCTTGTGCGCGCGGGGCAAGATCGCGCCGCACAGCATCCAAGGCTTCGTTGAGCGCATCGAGCGTTTGCGGCTGCATTGCTGTGGTGAAGCCTGCCACGAGGGTCCAGCGGGCACAAGCCCAGCCTGGTCGCCCCGGCACGCCGCGCGGACTGCACGGTGACCGCCCGCAGTACGGCACGGAGGTTTGACACGGCGGCCACTTGGCTCGACACTGGCCGCGGAGGTCAACCTTTGTCGATGAATTTGGTCGCGAAACGCACCGCTACAACCATTCCGATAACTCCGCTTGCGGGTAAGAGCGCGCTGCGCAAGTGGCTCGAAAAAGAGAGCAAGCTGACGAACAACTGGGTGACGTCGACCAAGTACCGACCGCGGCCGGGAAACATCTGCTTGGTCCCGGGGCGGGACGGTAAGCTCGCGCGTGTACTCATCGGGGTCGACGCCGCGGAGCAGACGTGGCAGCTCGCCAAGTTGCCCGCAGCGCTGCCCAGAGGGCGTTATTACCTCGACGCGGATCTCGAGCCTGCGCACGCCAATGCCGCGACGCTCGGCTGGATCCTCGGGGCGTACCGTTTCGATCGCTACAAGCCCAGCAAGGCCAACTTCAGCCAACTGGTGTGGCCTGAACGAGCGGACCAAAAGTGGGTCACCAGCTTGGCGGAAGGCATCATGCTCGGGCGAGATCTGATCACGACGCCTGCCGAAGACATGGGACCCGAGCAGTTGGCGGATGCGACCGCCGCACTGGCGAAAGATTGTGATGCCAAGTTCAAGCAGGTCGTGGGTGATCGCCTGCTGAAAGATAACTACCCAGCAATTCACGCCGTGGGCCGCGCCTCTAGCCGCGCGCCACGCCTGCTCGACATGACCTGGGGTAATCCCAAACACCCCAAGGTGACCCTCGTCGGCAAGGGCGTGTGCTTCGACAGCGGCGGTCTCGACATCAAACCCGCCGACAACATGAAGCTGATGAAAAAAGACATGGGGGGCAGCGCCACCGTGCTCGCCATCGCCAGCGCGGTGATGAAGCTGGCGCTCCCCGTGCGCTTGCGCGTGCTCATCCCGGCCGTGGAAAACAGCGTCTCGGGCAACGCCTTTCGCCCGCTGGACGTGCTGCAAACGCGCAAGGGTATCACCGTGGA
Organism: uncultured bacterium; assembly: GCA_965651905.1. Taxonomy (GTDB): domain Bacteria; phylum Myxococcota_A; class Polyangia; order Polyangiales; family Polyangiaceae; genus SZUA-265. The sequence continues at coordinate 8,973 of CBFGUG010000050.1, forward strand.
GGTGGGACACACCGACGCCGAGGGTCGCCTGATCTTGAGCGACGCGCTGACGGAAGCCGACTCCGAAAAGCCCGATCTATTGATCGATATCGCGACGCTCACGGGCGCCGCTCGCGTCGCCTTGGGCTTGAGTTTGCCCGCGCTGTTCTCGACCGACGACGCGGTCGCGAACGCGCTGCTTGAAGTCGGGCAAGAGCTCGAAGATCCGCTGTGGCGCTTGCCGCTCCACCAGCCCTATCGTCAGGGCCTCGACAGTCGTGTGGCGCAGATCAACAACGTCGCCGGCCCGTTTGGCGGCGCGATCACCGCGGCACTCTTCCTGAAAGAGTTCGTGTCGCCCGAGACGCGCTGGATGCACATCGACACCATGGGCTACAACGTCAGCTCGTTGCCGGGACGCCCCGCGGGCGGCGAGGTATTCGGAACCCGCGCCATTGTAGGGTTGCTGCAACGGCTGTACGCCAGCTGACCCGAAGCAAGCCGGGGCGGCGCGAACACGGCGCGTTTGCGCTGCCCGCGACGCGCCTCCCGCGCGTGAGGCTGCTATACCCCGCGCGTGCTCAGTCTGCGCACGGCTCTCGGACTCTACTTCTTCGCGTTCTTCGGCGCGATGGGCGCGTATTTTCCGTACCTGCCGCCCTGGTTGAAAGAGCAGGGTCTGAGTGGTTTGCAGATCAGCCTCCTCACCGCGCTCATGCCCGTGATGAGCGTGCTCGCGCCGCCGCTGTTGGGGCTCGCTTCCGACACGTTCGGCCTGCGCGGCGCCCTCATCCGCGTGGCGGGCGTGGGCGCGGTATCGTCGATTGGGGCGCTTGCCTTCGGCAGTTACCTCAGCGGGACGCTCGGCTTTGCGGTGTTGTTCGTGGGCCTGTTCGCGTTCACGTTCTTTCGCTCGCCCATGTCGCAGCTGTCCGACGTCTTGGCGCTCGAGCAAACCGGCGACTACGCACGCCTGCGCGCCTGGGGGTCGATTGGTTTCATGTTCGCGGCTCTCGCCGTCGGGCGTTTCATCCCGCTCACGCCGAGTTGGGTGATTCCCCTCACGGTTGCGCTGTCGCTCAGCGTCGTCTTGCTCATCAGCTTCGCGTTGCCTGCACGCGGCAAGTTACCCGCGACCCCCACCTTAGAAGAGACGCGCAAGTTGTTGCGACGCGGCGCGTTCCAGTGGTTCTTGGTGATCTCCGCCTTGGGTCAAGCCGCGCACTCCGCGTACGATCTGTGCATCTCGCTGCACCTTCATGACTTGGGGAGTTCCGGCAGCACGGTTGGCCTGGCGTGGGCCAGCGCCACCGCGGGTGAGGTGTTGCTGATGGCCGTCTCGGTGTGGCTGTTGCGGCGTTGGTCTCTCGCCGGGTGGTTGCTCCTAGCGCTCGGCGTGGGTGCACTTCGCTGGGCATACCTGGCGTGGGCGACAGACATCGACTGGATCGTCGCGATGCAACCGATCCACGGACTCACCTTCGGACTTCGCTGGGTGGTGTCGATGATGATCGTGCGCAGCTTCGCGAGCAGCTCCAACCTCGCAACGGCCCAGGGCCTCTGTTTGGCGGCCATGTCCGCGGGCGGCGCGGTTGGTCTGGTCATCTGGGGCGGCCTGTACGACGTCGCGGGCAGCCGCGACGTGTTCGGCGCCGCCGCCGTGCTCGCAGTCGTGGCGACGATCGGCTCTATTCCCCTGCTGCGTCGCTCGGCTCAACACCAGCCAGCAGCGGCGTGAGCGTCCGTTCGAGACGTTCGAGATCTGCCTCGGTGTGCTCGGCGTTCAGCGCAACACGGAAGTAACTCGCCGCAGGCCCGCCCGGATATTCGAGCAGCGGCACCAGCAGATCCGCTTCATCCAACGCGCGGCACATGCGACCCGCGTGCTGCGCGTCTCGTGGCGTGATCGTAAACACGGGGACCTCATCTGCGGGCGGGCTTACGCCGAGCCTCGCGCATGAGTCTTGCGCCCACGCGACGTTGTCGCGCAGCGCCTGCAGTCGCTCTGGTTCTTGTTCGAGTACGGTCAACGCAGCACACGCGCCCAGCGCCATGGCGGAGGGCAGCGGCGTACACCCACGTTGCGTCGCGCTTTCTTCGCGCAAACGCGCGACGAACTCGGCCTCGCCAGCGACCACGCCCCCCGCGCAGCCGATGGCTTTTGCGAGACTGGCGGTGACGATCACTCGCGTGTCGGCTGCGCCCATGGCGGCAAACGATCCACGTCCGCTGGGACCAATTACCCCCAGGCCGTGACAATCGTCGATGAGCAGCCGCGCGTGGTCGTTCGCAAGCGGAAGCACATCGAGCAGCGCCCTCAGCGGCGCGCGCGTGCCTCGTGCGCCAAAAACCGCGTCAGTCATGACCAAGCCTGCGCCGTGGATCGCGCCGTGGGTCGCGTCATGCGTCACGAGGTGCATCGCGACGCTCGTCGCGCTGGCGTGGGCGTACGAGTGCACGTTCAAGCCTGCGGAACGCGCCGCCATCCGCAAACTGACGTGGGCGTGTTTGTCGATGAGCGCACTGTCGTGGTCCATCGCCAGCCCTTCACACGCCACCACGTTCGCCACCGTGCCGTCGAGGGTCAGCAGCGCCGCAGGCAGCCCCAGTGTGTCCGCCAGCTGTCGTTCGAGCCGTTCGTGGGCAGCGGTCGTCCCGGTCGTGGAGCGTGACGCATTCGAGCCAGCACCAAAACGTCGCAAGCCCGCTTCGATCGCCGCTCGCACGCTCGGGTGATGCGAAAGCCCGAGGTAGTCGCAGCCGCAAAACGCCAGGAGCTTTCGTTCGCCCACCTGCGCTAGCGTGGCCTCGGGCCACGCGTCAACCGAGAGCTTTGGCGGGCTCAAAGCTTTTGTAGCGCCGTTCGCGCGGCCAAAATGGTCTGGTCGATGTCGGCTTCCGTGTGCGCGAGAGAAATGAACGCGGCCTCGTACTGCGCAGGTGGCCAATAAATGCCCTGCTTGAGCATCTGCTGATGCCAGTTGGCGAAGCTCGACGTATCACATTTACTGGCGTCGTCCCACGAGCGCACGGGGCCGGGGTGAAAGAACAAAGTGAGCATCGAACCCACACGCTGAACGCACGCTTTCATCTTGAGTTGACGCACGGCTTCGCTCAGACCGTTCTCCAAGCGCGCACCGAGCGCTTCGAGCTTGGCGTAGGCTTGGTCGTTCAGCTTGCCCAAAGTGATGCGCCCCGCCGTGACCGCGAGGGGATTACCGCTCAGTGTTCCCGCCTGATATACGGGCCCCACAGGCGCGACGCGATCCATGATCGCGCGTTTGCCGCCGTAGACGGCCAGCGGCATCCCGCCGCCGACGATCTTACCCAGGCACGTCATGTCAGGCTTGATACCGTACAGGCCCTGCGCGCCACGCTTCGAGACGCGACATCCCGTCATCACCTCGTCGAAGATCGAAACGGCACCCGCATCCGCACACAACTGTACGAGCCCTTCGAGAAAACCAGGCTCGGGCGGGACACAGCCCATGTTGCCCGCGACTGGCTCGACGATGACCGCCGCGATGCGGCTTCCGTGTTTGTCGAACAACGCGGCAAGTGCGTCCAGGTCGTTGTAGCGAGCTACCAACGTATCCTCGACGAGCTTCGCAGGAACACCAGCGGAGTCGGGCGAGCCGAAGGTTGCCGCGCCGCTGCCCGCTTTGACCAACAAACAATCGCTGTGGCCGTGATACCCGCCAGCGAACTTCACGATCACGTCACGTGACGTGAACCCGCGAGCAACACGCAGCGCGCTCATCGTCGCTTCGGTTCCACTCGAAACGCAGCGCAACATCTCGATGGAGGGGTAGATCGTGCAGATCTCCTCCGCGAAATCCACTTCGATAGACGTGGGAGCCCCAAACGAAAGCCCTCGCTCGGCAGCATTGGTGACCCCAGAGACGACGTCGTCGTCAGCATGTCCGAGGATCGCCGGACCCCAGCTTCCGACGTAGTCCATGTACTCGTTGCCGTCGACGTCCGTCAGCCTGGCCCCCTTGGCGCTGGCGATGAAAGGTGGGTGTCCACCCACCGCAGCGAACGCGCGAACGGGGCTGTTGACCCCTGCAGGCAAACATTGGACGGCACGCTCGAAAATTGCTTGGCTGGACTTCGTACTCATGGGGCACTCCGGGGCTGGCATTCCCCCCGACAGGAAACCTGGCGAACGGGACCGTACATCATGGTTGACGATTCGTGACCCACAATGCTCCCCCGAACGCGCCTTCCAGGGTTACACGAGAAATCGATGGCAGCTCGGCATCGAAGCGCCTCTCGACGAGCAGCGGCCGACGTCTCGCTGGCGACATCCGCCAGCGGCCTCCTCCAAACCAGGCTGGTCGGCCAAAGAAGCCCTGATATCAGGCTTCCGCGCAAACAGAACACAGCCACGTGAAGCGGTGAGTTTCGCCACTCTCGGGCGACGTCAACCTCAAACGCGGTCGCGCCTCGCGTGATCGCCGATCACACGGCGCCACTGCTCGACCTCGTCGACCACCGAACGCTCGGGCCACTCGAAACGTGTCAAACGCCCCAAAAGGTGGGGCGTGTGATCGCCAACCTGCCAAGGTTTGGCGTAAACCTTCAACGCTGCAATCAGCGCTTCGCGCGCTGATACGAAGTCACCGCTCTCGAACTGGAACCACGCTCGGGTGAGCAAGTAGTGCTGCCGAGGCTCGGGCTCCTTCACGCTGATCTCGCGGGCCTTCATCAGATTCTGCCGCGCGCTGAGCAGATCACGTCTGGCAAGGGACACTTGCGCGCGCAGAAGGCGTGACTCGACGACCCCCAGGGGATCTCGCATGGACGAGTAAAGCCGCTCCGCGCGATCCGAGTGTACTTCACCCGCATCGAGGTTGTCGGTATCGATGGCGATCATCGCCAACAAACGCTCGACCCCCGCCTGGCCGCGAAGGGTCTTGAGCGACTCGAACTTGTCCAGCGCGTCTTGGGCGCCTTGCTCGGCGTTGAAGAAATTGCTCAAGCGATGTTCGAGATGGGCGAGCGCTGCCGTAGCCTCGGCTTGGCCGAGTTGGTAACCGCTTCGTTCGAACTCCTCTCGGGCGAGCGTCGTCAGGCGTCGCGCCCGTTCGATGGTGCCCTCGGAGTGCTCGACGGCGGCGAGTAGCAGCAGACACTCGCCGCGCCCCATCGCTCGACCGAGCTGCGCGAAGTGGCTCTCAGCGCTCTCGATGAACTCGCGGGCGAGCTTGTAGTTGCCGAGTTGCAGCTGGATCTGCCCGATGACTTGATCGCATTGCGCCATGCCCGGGATGTTGCTGAGCGCCTTGAACGTACCGAGTGCTTGATGCGCAAGCTCGAGCCCGATGTCGGAATCACCCTGTTGGCTGCGTAGCTGACCGAGCAGACGTTGACAGTGCGCGAGTTGCTCGCGTTCATCGAGCGCGCCCAGGCCACGCAGTGCTTGTTCAGCGTGACGCGTCGCCTCTTCGTTCCTTCCGAGCAACCTCAACGCTTCGGCGCGCCAACGTTGTGCGAGCGCCTGACTCTTGCCGTGCAACTGTCCTTTGAACAAATCCAGGTCCGCGACCGTTGCCAGGGGCTGGCGCGCGCCGTTCCAAGAATGCTCCAAGAACTCGAAGAAGATCTCTGCCGCTTCGTCTGCTTCACCCGCGTACAGAAGGTTCGCAGCGCGCTGCCGCACGATGCGTCGAGAGTTCGCAAGGGGGTGCGATTTGAGCGCCTCTGCGGCGGCACTGAAGAGCTGTCTCGAGTTTTCCAGCTGCCCAATGCGCCGAAACAGATGCTCTTGTAACAGGGCGTGAGCCCAACTGTAACGACTCGGATCGCGCGGAAGGATGATCTCCGCGTTCTGCAGCGAGTTGATCACGTCGTTCCAGTTCATACCGAGCTGACGCAGGAGCGCGATCAACACGTTGCGACGAATGTCCAGTCCCAAGGTGGCAACCGCACATGCCGCCTGCTGGTACTCGTCCGTCAGCGCGGCGATGCGGCTGTCCCACAGATCCGAAGTGGTCTTGGGGCGAACCGTCAGCACCTCATCGGGAACACGAAAGTGCCCAGCGCTGTACTCCAGCTCTCCCGCCGATGCCCAGGCATGGAGCTGTTGCAAGGCGAACAGCGGAAACCCCCGACTGCGTCGTGCCGCCTCAGCAACCGCGTTCTCGTCCAGCGGGAGCGACGCGCGCAAGAGTTCGATGGTCTCTTCGCGATCCATCGGGTTGATCTCGATCACGTCGCCGTCTAGCTGTTCACGAACGCGCCGCAGTCGTTCCGCGGTGGCCGTACCAAGCTGTACGTCTTCTGCACGTACTGTAGCGACCATGAAGATGCGCTGGTCGGCTTCGGTTTCGTGGATCCTGAGCAGCCCTTCCAGCGTGGTCTGCGCCGCGTTGTGCAAATCGTCCAAAACGAACAAGAGCGGCCGCTTGTCGGCGATCTTGCGCAGTGTGAAGCGCACGACCTGACGACGTACATCCAACGTGTCCAGCGAGAAACGCACACCACTCGGCCCCACCTCTTCGCTGCCCGGACGGTTCGGACGCAGCCACTCGGCGGCGCCTGCTACCCACGTGCGCATCGCTCTGTCGTCACGCCCTGCGCGCCAACGCTTGAGCAACGAGCGTTCCACCGTGGTCCGATCCGCGCGCTCGAAGTTGAAGTATTGGGTGACGGCACCGAGCATGCCGTCGAGCGGACCGCGCATGCGCCGATAGCGAGCCACCAGCGGCACCATTCGCCCCTGCTCGTGAACGGTTTCCGCAAGCCACTCGGCGATGCGGCTCTTGCCGACACCAGCGGGGCCAACCAATAGCACTAGGCGGTGCGGGGGTCCGTGGCCCTCGATGGTTTCGTTGCAGATGTCGAGCAGACGGGTGCGCACCGCTTCGCGCCCCACGAGCGGACTGGGACGAATTCCCAATAGTCCGCGCGTGCGATCGGGTCGCACAGGGGGGGTGGAAGTGTCCGGGCCCAGTGTGGTGGCGTCTGCCGAAGACAGTTTCGGGGGCGTGGATCCGGTTACTCTTGGAAAACGCCACAACCGCTCTTCGACGTCAGTTGGTAGCAGCTTGGCCCATTCGCGACGAGCCTCAGCTGCAAACTCGAAACGATCCCACGGCTGCTTGCGCATGCATCGAGCCAAGAACTCATGTGTGCCATCGGGCACGGTGATCGCGGGCTTGAGCGGCGGTGGTTCCTGATAAGCGTGAAGCTTGAGCAGCTCCTTGGGGTCGCCAGTGAACGGCGCCTTGCCGCTGAGCAGCTTGTAGAGGATGCACGCCAGGGAGTACAGATCCGTCGCGCCACACACGTGGTGCATCTCGTGCATGATCTGTTCGGGAGCCATGTATCCGGGCGTGCCCGCCCCTGCGTGCGGCTCGAACTCCATGGGCTTTTCCCCATCGAGTCGCTCGTCGTGAGGATCACCCTTGAGCCAGGCCAGACCAAAGTCGAGGATGTGAACCCGTGGGGGTCCACCGTTTCCGGGCTCGACGATGACGTTGGATGGCTTCAGATCACCGTGAATCACCCGCCGTGAGTGTGCGTGAGCCAATGCCCCCAACACTTGATCGACGATTTCCCAGATGATCGGAAAGCTCAAGCGGGCGTTGGTGTAGTCGTGTAAGGACAGGCCACGTACGAGCTCCATCGCCAGGTACGGCGATCCGTCGCGAAGCTGCCCGAAGTCACGCGCGCCCACGATGTTCGGATGGCTCAACGCCGCTAGCGCTCTGGCCTCCTTGTAGAACCAGGCGATGTAATCGTGCGCCATCCGCCCCTCGGGACGGATGACACGCTTGACCGCCACCACCCCACCCGTGTTGTGATCGCGACAGCGAAACACGATGCCCATGCCGCCCTCACCGAGCACACCTTCCACCTCGTAACGTTGGGCGATGATGGATCCCGCGCGGATGCGGTGGTGTTCGGGCGCGTTCGACGACGGTGGAACCGCCTCCAAGTCGTCGTCCGTGAGCAGGGAGTCGTCCGGGCCTTGCACGCGAGGCCCTCGCCGCCGCGTGCGCTCATTGGGGCTGATCGCCTTGAAGCCGTCATCGTCGCCCCGGGACATCTCGCGCCCCAGTCTAATGTGGCCCTAGCGGCAAGTCGCCACCTTATCCCCCGACTTTTCGGCCACGCGCGTCACGGAACGCCCGGCACGTTGGTCCAGACGTCCGACGCGATGCATGGGACTAACTCCGATGATTCTTCCCGAGGGTCTCGTCGCGCTCGGAGCACATGTAGGGCATGTCGTGACCCTTCCGGCCAGTACGTTTGGCCGCGTGCACGGTTGCTTTCGCGAACGACCCGGGCCATCGGCCCGACGGCGTTTCGTACAGACTTGCAGCGCGTCGCTCACCTGCTCATCCTTCAATTGGTGACGCGAGCCCAGGATCCGACGCCTGCTGCGGCGAGACAGTGGCGAGCCGTACATCTGCCGCGGAGGGTCAGTTGGGAACCGCCTATCTAGTCGCGATGATCATCGGCCTGGGCACGGTCGTGGTCCAGCTGTTGCTATCGGGGGACAAGGACTTCAGCCACGACGTGGACGTGGGACACGATCTCGACGTCGCACACGGAGCTGATCTGACGGCTGACGGATCTGACGTGGGGGCTGACGTCGAGCCCGACGGAGGCGATCAACACCACGGCGGCAGCCCGATGGCGCCGCTCGCGGTGATCCTCAGTCTGCGCTTTTGGACGTTCGCCCTGATGGCGTTTGGCATGCTCGGCAGTTTTCTGCACTTTTTCGACCTAGCCTCGTTCTGGACGACGCTCGGATGTTCGCTCGGTCTGGGCTTCGCATCGGGCTGGTTAGCGTCTTGGACGTTCTTGAAATTGTCACGCTCGAGTCCGAACTCGGGCGCCGAGTCGATGGAGTTGGTCGGCCAAATTGGCAAGGTAATGCTCCCCCTCAACACGGAAGGGCGAGCGAAGGTCCGCCTGCGTGTTCGAGGCCAGATCGTCGATTACGTCGCGACGTCCGACGACGAAACACTCGACCCTGGGTCGAGCGTGCTGGTCGAAGAGATTCGCGGTAACCTAGTACACGTATCTCCGGCCCCAGCGGGACTGAAGTACAGCGATTGAGTGGCGCGCGGACCAGCCGACGTCGCGCACGGCCCATGGGAGAAACCCCCGCACGACCTCACGTCGTTCGACGAGTCGTACGCGAACTCGTCACTCGTGCTTCATGTGGTCGCGAACCCTACACGGGCATGACGATTGAGATTTTCGCGCGTCGCTCCTATCCTGCCCGCTCCACGAAGCTGGGGAGAATGAATGGAACAGGCAATCAATCGTTTGCTCAATCAGGTCGACTTCGGATTGGTCGCCCTGGTCGGTTTTGGAGCGGTCACCGCGATCACAATCTTGATCGTGTTCATTTCCAACGTGCTCTGCATCTGCGGACCTAACGAGATTCTAGTCATCAGCGGTCGCTCACACCGCTTGGCGGATGGCTCGACCGTTGGCTACAAGATTCTGCACGGCGGACGTGGTCTGCGAATCCCGATCCTGGAGGAACTCAATCGCATGGACGTGCGCTTGATCCCCGTGATCGTGGAAGTGCAGAATGCGTTCTCGAAGGGCGGTATCGCGCTGGTCGTGCACGCCGTGGCCAACGTCAAGATAACGGGCGACCCAAGCAAGATCCGAAACGCCATCGAGCGTTTGTTGTCGCTCTCCCCACGACAAATCGGTTCGATCGCCCAGCAGACGCTGGAAGGTGCGCTGCGCGAGGTCGTCGCAGAGCTCACCCCCGAAGAAGTGAATCAGGATCGGTTGAAGTTCGCCGAAACGCTGATCCGCAACGCCAAGGATGACTTCGACAAGTTGGGGCTCGAACTCGACGTGCTCAAGATCCAGAGTGTTTCGGATGAACAGGGCTACTTGAAGAGTATGGGTCGTGCTCGCATCGCACGTATGATCCGTGACGCTGAAAACGCGGAAAACATGTCGAAGCAAGCGATCGCAGAAGCGACGGCAAGCGCCAAACAGCGTTCGCAAACCGCCGCCAAACAGGCCGAGGCTCAAGTGCTGACTAGACGGAACGAGCTTCGCGCTGTCCAAGCGTCCCTCGACGCAGAAGCTCTCGCGATCGAAAACGAGGCTGCGGTCGCCGCTGAAACGGCGCGCGCCGAAGCCGACCAAGAGCTCCAAGGCATGCGCGCGGAACTCGAACGGGAGCGCCTCAAAGTAGACGTCTTTCTCCCAGCAGAAGCCAAGCGTCTCGCGGAGCAAGAACGCGCCAAGGCCGAAGCCGCACCAGTTGTGGAGTCTGGCCGCGCGTCAGCCGAAGCGTTACGACTCGTCGCCGAAGCCTGGACTGATGCAGGACAAGCGGGACGCGACCTGTACGTCCTACAACACCTCAAACACTTCGTGGAAGCTGCCGCTCAGCGCGTTCAAGGCTCGACGATCGGAGAGCTCAACGTAGTCGACGGCGGCGACGGCAAGAACTTCGCACACGCACTCGCAATGTACCCGACTGCTGTCGCGGAAGTGCTGAGGCAAACGGGTCGGGCCATCGGCGTGGACATGTCGGCACTGCTGGCGTCCAACGACAAAGGAGCAGGTCGATGATGTTCATCGTTCTTGGCGCCATCGCCATCATCGTCATCGTGGTGATGTTCATGTACCTCACCATCACCAAGCTGCTCTACGTCGCGACGCCCAACGAAGTGTTGGTGTTCAGCGGCACGACTCGTCGAGTCAACGGGCAGATCATTCCTTATCGCTTCGTGCGCGGTGGCCGTTCGCTACGCAAACCGCTCCTGGAGCGCGTCGAACGACTGGATCTCAGCATGTTCACGGTGATGGTGAGCGTGGAGCAAGCGTTCACTCGCGGCGGCATTCCTCTCACGGTCCAGGGCGTCGCGAACGTGAAGCTGCCGGGTGCTGAGCCGCTGCTCACCAATGCGGTCGTTCGCTTCCTCGGGCGTTCTCGTGAAGAGATCTACCACGTCGCCAAAGAGACCCTGGAAGGCAATCTACGCGGCGTCCTCGCCAGCCTCACCCCCGAAGAAGTCAACGAAGACAAGGTGCGCTTCGCCCAAACCCTGGTGGAAGAAGCAGAACACGACATGAACCGGATCGGTTTGGTGCTCGACACCTTGAAGATTCAGAACGTCTTCGACAACGTCAACTACCTGTCATCGATCGGGCGCATTCGCTCGGCCGAGTTGAACCAGCAACAGGCAACTGGCGAAGTCCAAGCGCAAGCTGACGCAGAGGTACAGCAAGCAGCGAACTGGTGCGGCAGCGAAGTGGCAAAGATTAACGCACAGATAGAAATCGCCAAACAAGAGACGGCCAAGCGCGTCGCTGATGCTCGAAGCCGTCGCGAGGCGTTAATCAAAGAAGCTCAAGGTGAAATCTCCGCGAAGATCGCCGAGGTCCGGGCCGACATCGGTCGACAGGTGGCTCGCGCGCCTCAGGTCAAGCGCCAGCTCGATGCCGACGTCGTCCAGCCCGCCGTGGCAGCCCGACAAGCGGCGGAAGAGGACGCGCGCGGTGAAGCGGCGCAAACGATCGAGCGCGGCCGTGCCGAGTCCGAAAGTTTGCGCAAGCTCGTCGAAGCCTACCGTACTGGCGGGGCTGGCGCGCGTGACGTGCTCGTCCTGCAGAATCTGCTGCCGCTCCTGTCCCATGTTTCGGGCTCTACGCAGAAGCTCAGCATCCAAAAGGTGACGTTGTTGCCAGCTCAGGCACCCGGCTCCGAGTTGGCGAAAACTGCAGTCGGCGCCGCCGAACAGGTTCGCGCAGCCACAGGCGTCGACCTCGGCAGGTTGGCCAAGCGCTTCGGCGCCTGACACAGCAGCGCCTAGGAAGCAGGACCACGAGGCCTCCAGTCACACGGCTGGGGGCCTCGTTTCGTTTCCGACAAGCCGAACGCGACCACCGAATCTGGTGCATCTGATCGTGCGTACGCGCGCGACTAGCACCCAGCATCGTGCCAAAGGTGAATTCTTGACACTTTCCGACTCTCTCTCGAAACGGTTTGAAACAAAGCCGCGCGCAACCGCTTAGCCACAGCACCAGCAACTGACGACACCTCGTCGATATTGGGCGTCCGCCTCGGAGCCATGGCGTTTCGGGCACGTGTGGTCCCCCGCGCGCGCTCGTTTCGCGACACGCTGACACGAAACGTTGCGGTGCTTCGACACGCTGGCTAGGCGCTGGCTAGCGCGCAATGGGGCGAGCCCCGCCACTCGAGCGGGTACGAGCTCGAAACCCAAGTACAACTATCGACGAGTCGGCCGACGCCGTCCATGACCCAGGTTTCGGCCAGGGCAGCTGATGGTAACAGACGAGCTCACTCTACCGCTGAAGATGTCCGCGTCGTGTTCACATACTCCACGCATTCGTTTCGAAACACGAACGAACAGTGTTTCGGCTCTCTCCCCTCACTGAGGAACCAACTTTGGGATTGCGCAGGCACCTACGAAGCCGTTAACCAATCCGACGTCAACCCTACGACGCAGGTTAACCCTCCACCAGATGCCCACCAACCCAATCAGCGCCCCTACCCCAACGGTGACTCGCCGCACGGCGAGCGACTCGCTCGGGCGCGACTCCGAAGATCTACGGACTGGCGAGAGCGCGAGTCCCGAAGTGGCGAAGCGGAGGCTGCTCATCGTTGGAAACGGCATGGTGAGCGCCCACTTCTGCGCAGAGCTCGTCAGGCTCGGTCTCCATGACGTATTCGAGATTGTCGTCATCGGCGAGGAACGTGTCGTCGCGTACGATCGAGTGAACCTGTCCCGGGTCTTACGCGGTGACGACGTGGGATCGCTCACACTGGAGCCTGCTCAATGGTACGCCGCTCACGGAATCCAACTCTGCCTCGGCGCAGCCGTCAGCTCCTGTGATCTCGAGCGACGACAGGTACGCGCAGCCGACGAGGAACACGCGTTCGACGTACTCGTCTTCGCGACAGGGTCGAAACCCCTGCTGCCCAAGATTGAAGGTGCGGACGAGGGTGGGGTGTGCGTGTTTCGGTCGCTCGAGGACGCGCTGACGATTCGCAAGTTTGCAGAACGTTTCGCGCACTCGGAGAGACCCGCAGTGATCATCGGCGCAGGCCTGCTGGGTTTGGAGGCTGCTGCCGAACTTCATGCCATAGGCCTTCGAGTGGAGCTCGTGGAAAGTGGCACACACCTCCTGCCGAGGCAGCTCGACGAACAAACAGCCAGCCGCGTCGAACAAAAGGTAGCATCCGCTGGTCACACCTTGCATCGCGGAGTTCGCCTTGCTCGCCTCCAAGGTCACGCAGGAAAGCTCCGCGCGGAACTCAGTGACGGACGCACACTCGAAGCGTGCATGGTGGTCGTAGCAGCGGGGGTGCGCCCAAGAGACGAAGTAGCTCGGGAAGCCGGACTCGTGTGCGACCTGTTCGGGGGCATCGAGGTAGACGACACACTGCAGAGCTCTGCGCCGGGGGTTTACGCCATCGGCGAGTGCGCGCGACATCGCGGCATTGCGTTCGGTCTGGTCGCGCCTGGTTATCAGATGGCCGATGTGCTCGCTGGGCGCCTGGCAGGTCACCAAACGACCTTCACAGGGGCAACGATGACGACCCGACTGAAGAGCAGAGACGTGGATGTCAGCGTCGTGGGTGAGAGTACCGTCAGTGATCTTGCGACGATGCACCGCGACTACGAGGACGAAACCAGCTACCGAAAGCTCGTCGTACGCCGCGGGAAGCTGATTGGCGTCTCGGTGGTGGGCAGTTGGCCTGAAATGCACCTGGCTCAACAAGCTATCGCGGCTGGATCGCGGATCTCCGAGCGGCAGCTGCGGGCTTTCACTCGCGGTAGGCCAGTTTGGGGACGAGCAAGCGTCGACCTGGCGAGCTGGCCCGCGACTGCACCCGTGTGTTCATGCACGGGAGTTACCTGCGGAACGCTTCGCCACGCGCGCGCCCGTGGCGCCACGACTGCAGAGCTGTTGACCAAGGAAACGGGTGCAGGAAGCGTGTGCGGTAGTTGCAAGCCACTGCTGGTGTCACTCTGTACTGGCGAGCGAGTCGCTGCGACCACGGCCTCGGGCTGGCTGACCGCAGGGAGTGTTGCGGCGATCATACTGGCGTCGGTCGCAATGGCTTGGTCAGGGGCCCCGTATCAAGAGTCGGTCCAGACGGTCGTGCCGTGGGACGTGTTGTGGCGAAACCCCATCATCAAACAAGTCACTGGTTTCTCGATCGTGGCGCTGACGGTCGTTGGCCTCGCTCTGTCGGCACGCAAGCGCCTGGGCTGGCTACGCCGCTTTGAGCACGTCAGCCTACGCACGTTTCACGTCCTGATCGGCGTTGGGTTACTGGTCGTACTTGCCGCGCACACTGGCTTCCGCAGTGGCGCGAACCTCGACTTAGCGTTGAACATGACGTTCTGCGCGACAGCGTTGGTGGGCGGATTGGCTGCCATGTGCGTAGGTTTGGAGCGCAAGTTAAGCGCAGGCGTTGGGGCAAGGCTGAAGCGCTACGCGACACAGGTACACATTTGGATCGTGTGGCCACTGCCCGTGCTGACGCTGGCCCATGTGGTGAAAGTGTACTTCTTCTGAGAGCTGGGTTCGATGGGCACCGCACCGAGCATAGTACTGTGGACGGCCATTTCGCTCGCCTCATCGGCAGCGCTACTCGGCAGTATGTTCACCGAGGGCGAGACCCGCAAGATGTTCCTCCCTGGCGCTACTACGTCGGGGCACTACCAAATCGAGCTCGCGTGCGAGTCATGCCACACAGATCCGTTTGGTGGCGTCGAGCAGTTTCAATCGGCGTGCGAACGTTGCCATGGCGCAGAGCTGGAGCGCGCGAATGACTCACACCCGAAGGCCAAGTTCACCGATCCGCGCAACGCCGAGCGGGTGGCGTTGCTCGACGCACGCAAGTGCGTGACCTGTCATCAAGAGCACAACCCGGCAGCCACCAACGCGATGGGTGTCACGCTGCCGGAAGACTATTGCGCGCACTGCCACGCCGACATCGCCGAGGATCGGCCCAGCCACGAAGGAATGCCCTTCGACTCGTGCGATGACGTGGGGTGTCACAACTTCCACGACAACCGCGCTCTATACGAAGACTACCTCGAGCGTCACGTCGATACGCCCGCGCAACTGGAGCGGCAGCTGGTATTGGCGCTCAGCGAAGCGACGGGCTCTCACGCAACGCCCCCCGCGCCCGCCGCTGACATCCCGCAGCTGTCTGCTGCAGAACAACAGGTATTCGACGCCAGCGCACACGGGCGCGCGAGTGTCGGCTGCGCGAGTTGCCATTCGAGCGAGCGCGCCACATCCGCCGACTCGAGCGTCAGCCACGAAACGTGTGCCAAGTGTCACCAGCACGAAGCGGAGGGCTGGCTTGCAGGACGTCATGGCATGCGCGAAGCCGAAGGCTTGGGCGCCATGGTCGTCGGCGAGGCCCGCGCGACGCTCAATCCTGATCGCTCACACGAGAAACTGTCGTGCAACAGCTGCCACAGCGCCCACGCGACGGACACTCGTCACGCAGCCGCAGCGGCCTGCCAAGGGTGCCACGTCGACGAGCACAGCAACGCGTACGCGGGCTCCACGCACGCCGCACTGTGGACCAAGGAGTTAACAGGCGAGGGTGCAGCCAACAGCGGCGTCAGTTGCGCGACCTGTCACATGCCGCGCGTGGACCGAGGCGACCTGGTCGTTGTCGAGCACAACCAAAACGACAACCTGCGCCCGCGGGAAAAGATGGTTCGCAGCGTTTGCACTCAATGTCACGGCACCGGCTTTGCGTTGGCTGCCCTCGCGGACGAAGACCTCGTGCGCTCGAACTTTTCAGCCGCGCCCCAGCTGCCATTGCCGTCCATGCAGCTGGTCGAGAGGAGGCTGTCGAACTGAACCAGTCCAAGAGGACACACCATGAACTCGGGACAGCAACCGCCGAGTGAACCCGCCCCAAGTAACCCATCCAAGGAGTCCACGATGAAACGAAGCACCCCCATTTCGACAATACTGCTCGCCGCGCTCGCGGTCAGTTGCGGAAGCGAAGGCAAGACATCTGGCGGCCTTTCGCCCCAGAAAATGGCCGACGCACTTCACGCGGTGATGGAAGCAGACCGCACCGTCTATACGAAGAACGTCGTCAACCGACTGCAGAACGAAGAGTCCGTCATCAAAGCCAGTGAACATTGGAAAGATGACAAGGCGCTACCATTGCCCGCTCAGATGTTCCGCATGGGTGCCGAGATGGTCACCAAGAAGGACGTGGGATTCACCTACGCCCTACTTTCCGAGTGGCCCGTCAACAAGCAGAACAAGCCCAGCACGGAAGTCGAAACCAAAGGCCTGAGGTACATCGCAGAAAACGTAGGCCAGAACTTCTACGCAGAGGAAGAGCTCGGCGGGCAGAAATACTTCACCGCCATCTATCCGGACAAGGGCGTCGCCGAAGCGTGCGTGACTTGCCACAACGAACACAAAGACTCGCCGCGCAAGGACTTCAAGTTGGGCGAGGTGATGGGCGGCGTCGTCATTCGAATTCCGGTTTCGGGCTGAATGCACGAACAACGCTCGCTGCTCATCCCCGAACATAGCCCAAAAGAAAGGATCAAAACGTCATGGTAACCGAAGCACAGAAAGACCTGGTTCAAAGTAGCTGGGCGAAAGTAGAACCCATTGCAGACGACGCAGCCAAGCTCTTCTACGCCAAGCTCTTCGAGCTCGATCCGAGCGTCAAGCCCCTGTTCAAGTCGGACCTCAGCGCCCAGGGAGCGAAACTGATGAAAACCATCACGCTAGCCGTGAACAGTTTGAACAACTTGGACAGACTCGTCCCGATCGTGGAGGACTTGGGTCGCCGCCACAAGGACTACGGCGTGTTGCCCAAGCACTACGACACGGTCGCAGTCGCACTGCTCGACACCTTAGGCAAAGGCCTCGGCGACGACTTCACCCCCGAAACCAAGGACGCGTGGGTAGCCGTCTACACGGTCCTCAGCACGACCATGCAGGGCGCCGCCAAGTACGACTGATCACGATCATCCGCTCTGAGTGCCGTCAAGACGAGGGCACCTACTGCTGGAGACTTCAGGACGCCCGCGGAGTTTCCAGCAGTAGGCCGAGAGCGTCAACTCAAGACCGCTGAAAGTCGTAGACGCTCCCCAGCTGCAACATCTGAGTCAGCTCGTCCAGCGCAGTGCGCGATTCATGCAGCAGCTGAGGATCCGCGAGATCCGCGGGCGTGAGCCGTTCACGATAGTGACGCTGCACCCAACCACGCAGCTCGTCGAACAGCACCCGATCGAGGAGCACGCGACCCGTGAGTGCGCTACGTTGCTCAACCGTGAGCGGTACTCGCAGACGCAGGCACGCGGGACCACCACCATTGGACATCGATTGACGCACATCGATGTAGTCGACCCGCTCGACGGGGTTGTCCTCCGCGACCACTCTGTCCAAGAAGGCCTTCGCCGCGGGCTGTTCCTTCGATTCCATCGGTGCGATGACGCACATCGAGCCGTTCGGCAATGACACGAGTTGCGAGTTGAAAGGATAGGCCGCAACCGCGTCAGTCGCCGACAGCTCGCGCGACGAACAGACGACGACGTGCAGTTCGTCACCGAGCGCATTGCGCAGCGTTTCGACGAGTTGTTTCAAGTCGGCAAACGCGAGTTCGTGGACCAGCAACACGTTGCGACTACCGACCGCGAGCACATCGGTGTGAAACCCGCCCGCGTCGATGCCGTCGGGGTGCTGTTGCGGGAACGCACACACCGCTTCTGGCAGGGCGCACAGCCGAGCCACCGCCACGCTCGCGCTGCGACTCTGTCGTGCTGGATGCAGGCTCGGGCCGCGACGCTTGATGTCGGGGTCTCGCCCCCACGCGAACAGGTGCAGCACGCCGAAGCTTGTATGCAATCGGGTGTGATTCGCGGCACCCTCGTCTCCGTGTTCGCTCAGCGCAGGCACAGCGTCGTGGACCTGAAAATGTCGCTCATCGGAAAAAATGGCGCGGAGCAGGTCCGTCGTGACCCCAACCTCCAACTGTCGATGTACCAAGCTGCAGAGGTTCGCAGGCACCAGATGAACCAGGCCGTCGAGTGCATCGCAGGCTGGTACCACGGTCGCCGCGTTGGCTGTCCACATACTGGAAGCGCTACTGCATTGAGCGAGCAAGCGGGGGGCCTGTTCAGCAGACACACGTAGTACCGCTTCGTCACTTCCCGAAAACCCGAAGCGCCGAAGGGTCATCAAGTCTGGGCGCGGTTGTGGTGGCAACACGCCTTGCGGCAGCCCCAGCTGCGCCAAGTGCCACATTTTGTCGAGCCCCTGCAACGCAGCGCTACGTGGGTTCGACTCACGCCCGCCGTGTTGCAGACTGGCCAGATTTCCCCGAGCCAACCCCGCGTAATTGTGGGTGGGCCCGACGAGCCCATCAAAGTTCACTTCATCGATGGGTGGCTCGTTCATCCCTGTTCGACTCGGAAGCCTACGCCGTCAGAGTGTTTCGGGTTTACGTGCCGCGATGACGGCTTGCTTGACGGTGGGGCGGCTGAAACCGATCAACACCTTTCCGCCAACGTCCAACACGGGGATCGACGCGCCCATGCGGCCAGCCTCCGCGAGCTTTTCGTTCATCTCGGCACGTGCCGCGCGGCTCTCTTCGATGTCTTTCTTCGTGACGTTCACGCCGAGTTCCTTCAGATAGTCCTCCGCGTCGTGACAGGGCTTGCACCAGTCGGCGCCATACACCACCGCACGGACCCTGGCGTTGAGCTTCTTCTCTTCGGCACTGACGTGACCCGACTTGCCTTCATCGACGGGAGCTTCCGCCGCAGGTTCCGCACGCGAAACTGCCTCCATTCGGACCTTACGACGTTCTGCGCCGATGTCATTCCACTGCGCGCGCGTCAAGGTCTTGACTGGATAGGTTCCATCCGCCTGCTTGTTGCGCAAGTCGGCAACGTAAACCAGTCGCCCAACCCCCTCTTCCTTGGTCGTGACGACTACTCGAACCTGCTCTCGCCCCTCGGCAGGAACTTCCGACGTCTTGGTAACGACGTGAAAGTCACCCTTCGCATCGATCCACGTCAGCAATAGGTCGGGGGTGTCGTCCGTGAGCGTCAGCTGCGGCAGCTCGTTGGGCGTCGGTGTGGCGCCGACGACGGGTTCGGCAGGATCCTGTTCTACCCCAGGCTCCTCCCGCGAACATGCGAGGGTGCACACAAGCGCGATCGCGCACGAAACGAGAGACGGTTCGAGCTGCCTGGAAATGCGCACGGGCCTACACTGCTCCTTCACTGGTCCTTCACTGGTCTGCCGACGTCAGTGACATCTTCGAGGGAAGTAGGATCAGGTTCTTTGGATGTCCAGCGTGCTGCCAAGAAACGAACCGTCTCGACCAGACCGATGAGTATGTAGAAGCTGAGCAGCCAAATGAGCACGAACTGCGGACGTGAGTAACGCCAAACGACGGCGCTCGAAAGCACGGCGAACAACACCAGGACTGCAGTCCCGACGTTGAACTTGAGCTCCTTGAACGAGCGAAAGCGCACGTTGGAGATCATCAGAACGCTGAGCACCACGGTGACCACGGCAACACCAACCGTGTACTTCTCGTGACTGAGCGCCCCGCCCACGGCGTGGTTCGCGAGCAACAACGAGATGAGAATGCCCGAAGCCGGAGGGATGGGCAGCCCCACCACGAACTTGCTCGGCTTGACGGGGGTACCGCTGGCGCCCGAGCTCAGCACGTTGAATCTTGCGAGGCGGATGGCGCCGCACGCCGTGAACAAAAACGCAATGAACTCGCCGCCAGGTAGGCGATACAGCATCCACTTGTACATCAGGAGTGACGGCGCAGCACCGAAGCTGATGATGTCGGCCAGAGAGTCCAACTGCAGGCCGAACGCGCTTTGAGTGCGCGTCATGCGTGCGATTCGCCCGTCGAGCAGATCGAACAACATCGCGAACATCAAGAACACCGCTGCGCGATAGAAATCCTGAACGCTTGGATTGTCCGTCGCGACCACGCGCATCGCGCTGAAGCCGCAGAAGATGCTGGCCAACGTCACGAGGTTGGGGAGGACGAAGAGCGTCTTCCTCAGGTCGATCCGACGGATCCGCCGGTAGCGGCGCTGCCTTCGTTTTCCCACGAATGCCTAGGCTATCTGGGTGCCCGAGCAGCGTCCAGTTGGCCGCGTTGCAGCTGCCTCCAGACCCCATTTGAATGCGACAAATTTAGCCTGGCTGGCTGACGCGGCCTACGATTGAGTCAGGATGGGCAAGTTCTTAATTTCCGCTGTAAGCATAACTCCGTTCCTCTGCTGCTCGCTCTCGTTCGGCTGTGCCAGTCAGAGCGAAAAGACGCGGAAGGAACTAGACCTGGTAAACGAGAAGATCGCCATCCTGCAAAACGAGCGCGACCGATTGGAAGAACGGTTGGGCGCGCTCGAGCAACAACAGGCTCTGGCGACCAAACCGCAACCCCAAGGCGTCCTCCCGGGTCGGCCTCCCCTCAAGGTCGTCACGCTGGAACCCGATCCGCCCCCGCCAGCAGCACCAGATGCGGCAGCGGGAGTGTCCCACGCGCAAGGGCGTGTGCTCATCTCGGGCACGGGCACGGAACTGAAAGCAACAGCCGTAGAGGATGACACCAAGCTCACGCCTGCTGCGGAGGAACAGTAATAAGATGCACTCTCACGTGAAGTCGCTCGTGGCACTCGGCGCTGTGTTGGTATCCACGCTTGCCGCTTCCAACGCGTCCGCGCAGGACGTCGGTGGGGAGGCGGCGCCCGCAGCTCCCGCGGCACCTCCTGTCGCTCAAACGCCAACCCAGGTCACCACGACGCAAACGGTGCCGACCATCGTGCGTACGACGAATACGACCAACTACCCCCAGGTGGACCCCAACGCACATCTCCCTCCGAGTTCACGTCCACGGATGGACATCAACGAGGGAGACACGCTGAGCACACCGGACAGCGGCCCGAAGGTGAACGTCATGCGCGGTGCGCCTGGCGCGCCTGGCGTGATCGCCACTGAGGTGCGTGGGAGTTCTGGCGTCTACGTGGTCCAAACTGGTGACACCCTGTCCAACATCTCCCAACAGATCTACGGACAGCCATGGATGTGGCCCAAGTTGTGGAGCCTCAACCCACAGATCCAAAACCCGCACTGGATCTACCCGGGTGACGAAATCCGCCTGACTGGAGACGCGGGAACGGGCTCAGGTGACTCCCGTACGCTGGGCGCAGGCATGGGCAAGCTTCGCAAGCAGCTCGTCCCCAAAGATGGCGTCTTTCAACGCAAGCTGGCCTACATCGACGACCCCGCGAAAGGCATCATGGGCGAAGTCGTGGGTGCGGTGGAACCCGTTCAACTCATGGGTCAAGGTCAACATCCCTACGTGGTCCTCAAACCAGGTGAAGAGGTCGAGGTCGGACAGGAACTGACGGTCTTCAGAGAAGTTCGAGACCCACCGCGAGTGCAGGGAGCGCGGCGACCGCCCGGGAAAATCGTGGCGCTCGAAGGCACTCTGCGCGTCGAGTATGTCAACCTGAAGACACGCGTGGTGCGGGCGGTCATCACCGAGTCAGTGCATACGATCGAACGCGGTTCCAAGGTCGGGCTGCTCGACCACGACTACAAACTCGTCGAACCCCGAAAGGCGGAAAAGGACGTCACCGCGCGCGTTCTGACGAGCATGTACCCTCACGTGATCATGGGCAAAGACCAAGTAGTGTTCATCGATCGCGGCGAAGTTGACGGCTTGAAAGCGGGCAACCGTCTTTTCGTCACGCGGCGCGGGGACACGTGGCGACGGACTTTGGCAACCACGACCACCATGGCAAGTTCACGTATCGAGATGTACAGCGACGAGAACTTGGACGTGGAAGCGGTCCCGATGCATGGCAACGAGCAGGATTTCCCCGAAGAGGTGGTGGCTGAACTGCGTATCGTGCGCGCTGACAAGCAGAGTTCTTTGGCGCTGGTCACCCGTTCGTCCGTCGAGATCGTGCCCGGTGATCGCGCGATCGCGCGTTCCGGGTTCTGAACGATCGAGTACCCCCCGGGCCCGCTGACACCATCGGAACGAGCAGCAAGATCCGCTAAATCTCGGGCGATTAGCGGAATTTTGTTGCCGGGCTCTCGCGACAGACGAAGATGATCGCCCATGCAGGCACTGACCCAAGTCGCGTTCGTGTTGGGCGTCGTGGCCTACACCGCGTCCGCAACGCTGTTCTTCGTCAGTGTCGCTAGACGGCAAGGCACGGCGTTCGCAGCCAACTGGGGTCCGCGCGCGCTGCTGTTGGCGGCCATCCTTCACGCAGCGCACCTCAACTTGGCCGCTTTTGCGACCCGCACTTGCCCTGTTGCCTCGCTACCCTTTGCGCTCAGCCTGACTGCGCTGTGCACCAGCGTCGTGTACTTGTTGGTGCGCGGGCGACTTGCGATCGGCGCTATGGGAATCGCAGTTGCACCGATCGGTCTGGTCTTCATGGTCGGCGCCCAGTTCGTAGGACACTCTGCCGCTCATCAAATGCCGGGCACGTTGCTCGCTCTCCATATCACGGCCAATTTGCTGGGCCTCGGCCTCTTCTTGTTGGCGGGCGCGGCAGGCGGCTTCTATCTGTTTCAGGAACGACGCCTGAAGAACAAGCGCAGGTCGTTCGGCGGCGGCAGATTACCGCCCTTGGCACAGCTCGAACTCACGGAACATCGACTCCTGCTCGCTGGATTCCCTTTGTTGACCTTCGGAGTCGTCACGGGAGCTTTCTTTCTCGGCTCGATCGGGCAGCTGTCACTCGTGGTGATCGCGAGAATAGCGTTGGCCTACCTATCGTGGATCTTGCTGGCCGCCGTACTGATTCTTCGCGCCGTGGCTGGCTGGAGCGGGCGCAAAGCTGCCTATGGAACGTTGGCTGGCGTGAGCTGTGTGTTGCTGGTGATGCTCGCGTACGTCGTCGGCGCGGGAGGCGGCTCTGCATGATCGCAGTCGTAGGCCTATCCCACAAGAGCGCCCCCATCGACGTGCGTGAACACGCGGCACTGACACCCGAACGAGGTGATCAGCTGCTGACGGACCTCGTCGCTCATGCGGAAATCGACGAAGCGCTGGTCATCTCGACGTGCAACCGAGTCGAGATCGTCGCATCTCGAAGCCCTGCGCGACAAGGTGACGGCGCGCTCACACCAGTCGCAGTGGCGGCCGAACGCATATTGCTCGGCTATGCGCCGCAAGTCGCAGGGCACTTGTACAGTCACATGGGTGACGACGCCATCAAGCACCTTTTCCGCGTGGCTAGCTCTCTCGATTCGCTGGTCATGGGTGAACCCCAAATTCTCGGGCAACTGAAGCAAGCCTTCGAGCACGGGCGCAGGCGAGGAACAATCGGCGGTTCACTGAATCGCGCGGTGTCACACGCCCTGCGCACAGCCAAACGCGTGCGCACGGAAACGGCACTGGGCGCAGGCCAAGTCAGCGTACCCAGCGTAGCGATCGATCTGGCTCGAGAAATTTTCGGCGACTTGGCAGGGCGCCGAGCGCTGTTGGTCGGCTCTGGCCAGATGGGCGAAACGGCGGCCAAGCTCCTCGCTGGAGCGGGAGTTTTTCTTGGTGTCGTCGGACGGAATCGACAGCGCGTCGCGGGACTCGCGGAGCAGCTCGATGCAGAAGCGTTCGAATTCGACGAATTGACGCATCAGCTGTCAGTAGCCGACGTCATCATCACGACGACCAGCGCGCCACACTACGTGATCACCCACGAGCAGCTGGCTGCGGTCCGCAAGAAACGCAAAGGGCGCAGCCTGTTCTTGATCGACCTCGCTGTCCCGCGCGACGTAGACCCGAAAGTGAACGATCTCGACAGCGTGTTTCTCTACAACGTCGACGACCTTTCACAGATCGTCGCGGAGACACTTTCGTCCCGGCAGCGAGAAGCGGAAGCCGCGGAACACATCGTGCTGGCTGAGACCGCGAACTTCGCTCGAGCCTTGGTCGCCGAACAGGCCACTCCGACGATTGTGTCCCTGCGATCACAATTCGGCTCCGTCCTGGAAGCGGAGCTAGGAAAGAGCTTGCGCACGAGGCTCAAACATCTGCCAGATACCGACCGCGACGCACTGTCGAAGATGCTCGAGTCAGCGCTCAACAAGCTACTTCACCCCACGACTCGGCACCTGCGCGGCCTCGCGGAAGACAGCGAGTCGCAAGCTGAACTCGACCAATGTGTTGCCGCCCTGCGAGACGCCTTCGCACTGCCAGGCTCAAGACGACTGTCGCTCGAGCCTCCTCCCGCGGACGCAACCCCGCAGCAAGGTAGCGACGACCTCGACGACGCTGAGACGTCGGAGAAGAAACGAGTCGGCTGAAGCACAGTCGACCGCCATCACTCAGGAAGAAGCATCAACAAGTGCCAACGATTCCCTCGGAAGTAACCGTCGCCACGAGGCGCAGTGCCCTGGCATTGGCGCAAGCACGTGCCTGGATGCAAGACTTTTGCAGTGCAACAGGGGCGCGCACGCGTGAACTACACGTGGTAACCACAGGCGACAAGATCGTCGACCGGGCACTCAGCGAAATCGGCGGCAAAGGGCTGTTCATCAAAGAAATAGAGGAAGCCATCCTCGAAGGCCGTGCCGATTGTGCCGTTCATTCGCTGAAAGACGTCCCCCCCGAACTCGCAGGCGGGTTGGAGCTGGGTTGCATACCCAAGCGTGCTGACCCGAGGGACGCGATTCGAACCCGCAGCGGTTGCTCTTTCAGCGAACTCCCCCGAGGAGCGAAAGTCGGGACGTCGTCCCTGCGCCGAATCGCACAGCTCAAGCAACATCGACCCGATCTCGAGTTTGTTCCCATTCGCGGCAACGTCGACACACGGCTGCGCAAGTGTGACGAAGGTGAGGTCGACGCGGTCGTGCTCGCGACCGCGGGCTTGCAGCGCCTAGGCTTGGAGTCGAAGATCACGGAAATACTGACGCCCGAGCTGTGTTTGCCCGCGGTTGGCCAAGGCGCCCTGGCCATCGAACATCGCAGCGGCGACGACACGATTCGACAGTTACTATCTCGAGTAAACGATCCAGAAACGGCGCTAATCGTGGCCGCTGAACGCGGGGTGATGCGAGCCGTCGAGGGGAACTGCCAAATCCCAGTTGGCGCTTACGCCATCCGCGAAGCAGAACGGATCTTCTTGCGGGGCATGCTGGCTGACGCCGACGGCGACAACCTGCGATACGCGGAAGCCAGAGCACCATGGCCGACGTCCGAGGAGGAGGCCACGCAGTTCGGTTGGGACCTGGGACAGCAGTTGCGCCGCCCATGAAAGCCGATGTGCGCGACCAAGAACGGCGTCCAGTTCTATAGCTCGTCGGTCAGCGTATCGAGATCGACCACTAGAGGCATCACTGGAGAAAATCCCCCGAGGCCACGCATCGTTGCAAGCCGTCCTCCAGGCAACCTGTGCGGCTCGCTCGTCGCTGCGCGGTTGGCCTCCAGCCTCGGGTCCAGCGCGTTCGGATCCGGGCGCACATCGCTGGCAATGGAACGAACTCGACTTCCCATGAATTAGGTGCGGTCGTGGGTCCGCCACACCCCCGCAGGCGAACCTCGACCGACCCCCCGATACTGGGCGAGCGCGTGACGCCGGTCTGTGAAGTACGTCACACCCGAGGTCGATTACTGACCTATTTGAGGTGGGTCGGTTAACCAGAACGGCCTACATAGCCTCACTCAGCGCGCTACGCGGGAAGCCGCTCGAGACGTCAGCGCGCGCTGGTAACCAACCCAAATCCATCAGCTATTTCTGGGCGGGGCCCAGATGCGCCAGCTTCGCCAAAGAGCCGCGTGAGGTGATCAAAATACGACGCTCTTCTGATACCACCAGCTCTTCCTGCGCCCAACGACGCAGCACTTGATTGACGCGTTCACGAGTGGCGCCCACCAGCTCGGCCAACTCGCGCTGAGACAACGCAAGTTCGATGCGCGTGCCCCGAGGATGCGGACGTCCGAAACGATCCGCGAGATCGATGAGCTGACGCGCCAAACGCGCTGCGATGTCTTCCAGAGCCATCGCTTGCGACACGCTGCTCAGGCGGCGCAAACGAGAAGTCAGCACGCGCGAGAGAGCCTCGCGCGTGGCCGGAAATTCGTTCGTGGTCTCGTCGAGCGCCTGACCAGTAACTCTCAACGTGCTGGACTTGACCAGTGCCGTCACGGTTGCTGAGTGTTCGCCACCATCGAAGAACGCCAACTCTCCGAACACCTCGTCGGGCCCCATCACTGCCAGCGTGATCGCGTCTCCAGAAACGGAAACGCTGGTCACTTTGAACGCGCCACTGACGATGAAGTGGACGTGTCCAGTGCGCGTTCCCTGAGACAACACGATTTCGCCCGCCTGAAACTGGCACGTCGACGCAGTGGCGTTTAGCCGCTCCAGCAAGCGAAGCGGCGCACCGTCGAACAGGCCCGTGCGTTCCAGGATTTCTATGCCGCGTTTCGTCAAAGCTCGACCGCCCCCACAGCGTCAGTCGTCACCCTCGTTGGAAGCCAAGCGCGCCTCCAGATCCATGAAACGCTTTGCGACCGCAGACATGAACCCAGCCAACACGGGATTTCGCTCGAGCTCACGCTCGAGTGTCTCGGGAGTGACGACTCGCACGCTCACGTCGGTCTTGGCGACGACTGTTGCGCTACGCGGAAGACTCGTCAGCACGGAGAGTTCGCCAAAAGCGTCCCCGGGTCCCATGCTTCGAATCAGTTCGTCTCCACGCGAAGTGGATTTCAACACGTCACACACGCCGTCGGTGATGATGAACGCCTCGGTGCCCACTTCACCTTCGCGGATCACGACCTCTCCAGCCTCGAAACGGCGGGTTGCGAACCAGCCGCCGCCGGCCAGAAATCCTTCAATCTCTGAGCGCAACTCATCCACGCTCTGAAAACGCTTCGCTGGGTCGGCACGCAGCGCTCGTTCGGCAATTCGACAAAGTTGAGGCGGGACGACAGGCATCGCACGCTGCCCCTCGATGTCCACGACGTCCGAGTCCCAGGCGATGCCGCCCGCACCCGCGAGAAAGTCGTGTCGCGGCGACTTGCCCGTCAGCATGAAGAACAGAATCCCACCAAGACCGTAAACATCGGTCGTTGCACTGATGCGGTCGTCTTCGCCCTCGATCTGTTCGGGGGCCATGTAGCCGATGGTACCGCCCATGGAGTTACGCCGACGCCGATAGTCGCTCAGTGACACTTCGGGTTCGAGCTCCGAAGGTCGCTGGCCTTGTCGCAATAGCGCGACGCCCCAATCCATGACGTACACCTGGCCGTGACTGCCGATCATGATGTTATCGGGCTTGATGTCGCAGTGAATGACGCCCCGCTCATGCGCAAAAGCGATCGCCTCACACACCTTCAAGAACATTCGGAGAAGGTCGTGCAGACACGCCTCTTTCGGACTCTCGTGAAAAGCACGAATGACGGACGTGTAGGTCTGCCCATCGACGAACTTCATCGTGAAGCAAGGCACGCCGTTGCCGCCGAGACCGAGATCGTACACTGGAGCAATGTTGGGATGATCCAACTGACCAGTGATCTGGGCCTCCTCCAAGAAGTGCTGCTCCGCTTTGGGATGCCGCTTTCGATCCGTCGACAGCGTCTTCAGGGCGACACCTCGCAACATCACCTGATCGAACGCCAGATGCACGGTCCCCATCCCACCACGCCCGACCAACGCCTGCTTCTCGAACCGCGCAGGATCGATCGCCCTCAGCTCTTCTGGAGCGGGCTGCGGCGCCGCGGCATCTTCGACTCGCGAGTTCAAACAAGTGACCGTGCGATCGTCTTGCACGACGGTTTGTTGATTGGCCGCGACAGCGCCAGGCTCGGACTTCTTGGTGAGGTCCAGAACCGTTTCGTTGAAATCTGTCGGTTGCCGCGGCATCCGCCGCACAGTCTAGCTCAACCCCAACGGGACCGAATCCTAAATTAACTCCGCTTTCGAGCACCCTGCGTGCCCTCCGAGCTAGCCGCCTGCCACCGAATCCGACCGAACCCGCAAGGACACCGCGCGCCTCCGCATCTAGGGCTAGCGATCCGGCCCCGACGCGAATCGATAGGACGTCCCGGCCCCGAAAACGCCGTCCAACGCAAGGGTGTCACACGTGGGGTGGCGACGGCAGCCCCCAGTCTGCCAACATTTCGTGACGGCATGCGCGGCACTGGATCCGCTCCCCGAGCAGCCGCGCGGGCAACCGACCACGCGCGCCGCAATGCTGGCATTCCACGACCACGAATTTCGGCCGCCGTTCGGCGACACCATCGGGCACCATTTCGAAAATGAAGTCCCCGGGTTGAAACAGGGTTAGCTGCGCAGGTGAGCACCCCGCCATTTCCGAAACACGTCGGGCCTGACGCGCGACTGCTCGCTCGAACGACTCACGAAGGCTCGTCGCGTTCCCAGGCAGCGCTCCGTCTCGCGTAACGATGTGGTCGAGACGCCAGGTGCCGCCGCACGCTGACATCAGGCAGCCCCCGACGACGACGCTCCGCCGCCAACTCGAGTACGTCGAGCAATCCGTGAATGTCTTGCTTGACCGTCTCATTGCCCACGAGCGCGTCGAGTTCACCGAGCACGGCTCCAACGACACTGTGGGTGCGTTGTGAATCGACGAGCTGACTGCATCCACGGCAGACAGCTGCCTGCGCAACCAGCGCCCGTCGCTGCGCAACTGCTGGACGAGCAACGGATCAATTTCGTCAGCGTTTCTACTCATCGACCACTCCGCGACGCGTACGTCCGTCGAACCCACACTCGCCCCCTCCCCGAACCAAGCGGCGTTGACTCGGCGCGCGACGTCGGTCGCACCTCGGGTGCACTCAGGCCGTTTTTCAACACTGGCGTCAGTTGCGCAACCCATCGCCCCAAGCCACCCGAATGAAACGACAGCACGGTTGAACTAAGTCAGTCGAGCGCCGCAGAAACACAATCGTTGGAACTTCCCAGCACTCGGTCTCCGCTGCTCGGAAGCCCGCGCTGAATTCGCGTAACCAGCGGGGGTCGCAACGGATCGTCGATCCAGCCCTCGGATGCAGGTGTTCGGCGAATCGTGGACTTTGACGTTGCCCCCTGCGGGCACGAGGCTATGGTCTCACAGACCGCGCCTCGCGCGGACCGCGTGTGTTCATGTTTTCGAGGCAAGCAAAGCGAGTCCCACTCGTAGCTATCGCTGGCTGCATCGCGTGCACCGCTGACGGCGCCAGTAACACGCTCCACGACGCTTCAACCTCGAGCGGTTGGGCTGAAGTCTCCTCGGGCGCTGGTCCTTCATCAACCACGTCCAACGCATCAGGAAACGACGCAGGCGGGGCGTCCCTCGACCAGTCGAGTGCCAGCGGGGATTCGGAGGCGCCAAACGCGGAAGCACCAGACACGTCGGAATGGGACGCGGCGAAACCAGACACGGAGCGTCCTGCCACTGGTTCGACACCCCTCGACGCTTCCATCGCCGAACTAGCTGGCGATGCTGGGAGTCAAGCACCATTCACCCGCGACGCGGGATCCGCAGAAGTAGAACTGGTGCTCGATCCGAACGGCACCACGCCACTAGCGGCGGAGCTCAGCGTCGGGTGTTTACCAGCTTGCCAAGTCGACGTCACGGTCACGGGGGTCGACAGCTGGCGCCTCACGAGCCACGACGTGCAAGAGATACACACGGTGGCCATCGTCGGACTGAAGCCCGATGAAGAGTACTCGGTCGACGTCCGCGCCAACGTCGACGGGCGCGCGCTGACTCTGACGCAGCCGCCCGCGTTGCGTGTGGGCTCTTTGCCGTCGCCGTTTCCCGTCGTGGAACGGCTCGTCCACGACGAAACGCTCACGGAACCAGGTTGGACCCTGCTAGATCTGGGGCGAACCGCCGCCTACCTGGCCATGCTCGACGAAAACGCAGAGTTCGTGTGGGTGTACGTTTCAGATGATCGAGACGTCAGTGACGCTCGATTGTTGGACGATGGGCACGTGTTGTTCTTCGAGGGCGTCGACATCGTCGAGATGGACCTGCTCGGTAACGAAGTGCGACGCCTGAGCTCAGGTGACCAAATGGGTTACCACCACGAGGTGGTGTGGACCGACCGCGACACGTTCCTGACGTTGGGTAACGAAGTGCACTCGATGCCAGCCTTTCCAGTCGACTACGACGACCTGAGTCGAACCGCCGACGTCGAAATCACCGACGACCTGCTACTCGAATTGTCAGCGCGAGGAGACGAACTGACTCGCGTGCGCTTCGTCGACATCCTCGATCCCAGTCGCTTGGCGTTCGACTCGCTGGAGGATTCCGCGCGTTACGGGACCCCACGTGACTGGGCGCACGCCAACGCCATCATCCCGACTGACGATGGCGAGAACGTCGTGATCTCGACTCGTCATCAAGATGCCGTGTTCAAAGTGAGTCGCGATGGGCGAGAGCTGCGCTGGATCCTCGCGAACCACAGCAACTGGAGCACGGCCTTTCAGCCCTACCTGCTGCGCGCAGTAGGAGACGACTTCCGCTGGCCGTATCATCAACACGCGCCGCAGGTTACGGGCGAAGGCAACCTGATGTTGTTCGACAACGGTGTGCATCGGGCCAGCCCAGGCGATGAGATCACCCCGCTGGACCGAGCTGCGGCTCGCTCTCGCGCAGTGGAGTACCAGATCGACGAATCCGCGATGACCGTCGAACAAGTTTGGGAGTTCGAGCCCAATCCAGCCGTGTTCTCTTTGGTGCTGGGAGATGCCGACGTGCTGCCGACGACGAACAACGTGCTCATGGTTTACGGGTCGGTAGATGCTGAGTCGGAAGGAGTTCCAGAACGGCGCGCACGTTTGATCGAGGTTGCTCGCACGGCCGCGACGGGAGTCGTATCGGACCTCGTGCTTCGCTCGCCAGAGCCAGCGCGAGGCTGGGTCGTGTACCGCGCGGAACGCATCCCGAACTTGCGCTGACGTGCGCATGGCGGACGTACAGTGGCGATGCACGCCGACTGGCATGCTGTTACGCGCGCTCGAACACCAAGTAACGAAACGCGACGAGGCCGCGCTTCAGAGCCAGCTGCAAGGCGTCGCCACCCTTCCACGCGCGCCAGCGTTCACCCGGAATCGGCAGACGTCCCCCTAACTTGACTAGCGCACTGATCGCCAAGTCGCGCGGTCGTCGCAGTTCCAAGTGGGACGTCCAATCCTCGTTCCTCACCAGTCGAAAGCCGAAGCGCTCCGCGATCTGCGCAGCACTGCCGTCGCCGATCGAGGTGTTCGCCAACCAACACTGCATAAAGTCGGAGAGCAGGCGTTGCTGCGCGGGATCTTCCGTCGACTCGCCTGCGCTGGTCAGAAAGTCGTCGACGACGATCAACACACCGCCTGGTCGCAAACGCGCAGCGACCGCTTCGAAGAACTGTTCCGCAGACGGCGAGTGCACGAACGCTTCGATTGCAAACCCGACGTCGAAGCTCCCCATGTCTTCGGGGAGGTCCGTAAAGCTGCGTTCGATTATTTCGATGCGCGACGCGAGCCCTGCGTCAGCAACGATCGCCGTCGCTCGCTCGACCTGTACGGGACTGATCGTGACCCCGACACCCAACATTCGACGACGCGCACAAAGCCGCATCAGGCTCGCGCCGAGTCCACAGCCCAGATCGAGCACGCGCAGCTCCCGTGCCGTACCGAAACGCCCCGCGAGCTCCTCTTCGATGCGCGCGTCGATGTAGGCAAACGCATCCGTCCGTGACTGGACGCCCGGCGCCCACACCGCACGATGAATCGTCGCGTGCCCCTGCCCGAATCGCTCGAACGACGCTGTATTGTCGTCGTAATACTTGCGGACTCGGTCGAGGGCTATGCGGCTCATGGCCCGCTTACCCTACTGCGACAAACCCGAAGTTCGTAGGAGAAATCCCGGCGTGTGCGGATTGTCGAGGTCGTGGTGACGACGCGGGCAGCAAGAGCACGGCTGCGTCACTGGTCGCGGGGCGCGGCGGCCCAAAGATTCACCAGCTCGCGTGTCAGGAGGAAGGTCGCGCCTATTCCCTTTCCGTCCCATTGCCTCAACCGAACACTGATCTGAAGGTTACGAAGAAGCGCGCAGATCCTTCCCGAATTGGCCGAAACCGAACCCCAAAAAAGTTCCGGGAACCTTGGTCAGATGCAGCTGTCACAACCATCACGCTCGAACGGCGACCTCATCGCAATCGTTCGATGACCAGGACTGGGGTCCTGGCAGGTGATGACGACCCATCGTCAGCACTCCAGTGCCCCAGTGCACACGCGGTCTAGCACCCACAAAGGCGCTAGTCCCTTTGATCGCACGACGGACATGTCTCCGTCGCTAGGGAGATAACTGTCATGTCCAACAACCCATTCACTTACAACAATCACAACGACGACCACCACGTAGCCCAAGCCGAAACCTATACCTACAACTTGATCAAGTCGGGCCCCGACGTCGCCCCCGAAGAAGTCGAGCTCGCACACGTAGCCGCCGTCGAGGTCGTGGTGTCGTGGGGCGAGAACGTGCTGCACGTGAATCACCTGACCCCGCCGCGGAGCTACTATCTCGGCGAAGACGATCCCAAGCGTTCGGTCGACTTTTTCGTCCCCGCGGAAAAGCTGGGGACCACGCGCTTGCCGATAGTGATAGCAGACGCGGGGGGCACGTCCGTGGTCATTCCTGACGGAGCGCACGGAACCGTGGAGATCAGCAGGCACCCTGCGATGACCCTCGACGAAGCACGAGCCATGGCGCAACCCTGCGTGGAGTTGGCGGGCGCCATGCAGTTGCCGCTCCCCCCATCGTCGAAAGCGCGCATCCAGGTGCAGGATCTGGTGTTTCAGGTACAGGCCGTGAACGCCGGCAAGCCGATTCCTCATGGCCTGGCGAGCGGTTTCGATTCCAATGCCGCGAGCTACTTCGGCCTTTCGTTCCTGTCCGTGGGTAGCTTGATGTTGGCGATGGCCTACTTCGTTCCCCCGATGGGTCTGACGGACGGCGAACTCTCCGACAAAGACCAGTTAATCCTCATCCAACAGTACCTTGCCGCGGATGCTGAACGCGAACGAGAGGAAACCGAAAGCGAACAAGTCTCCGATCAAGACAGCGACGAGGGTGGCACGGGACAGCGCGCCGCTGGTGAAGAAGGCTCGATGGGCAAAGAGTCGAGCACCGACACCAACAAGCGGTTCGCAGTCAAGGGTCCGCCCGACAACCCCGACCCCCACATCGCTCGGCAAGCTGCGCTGAAAGAAGCCACTGAGTTTGGTTTGATCGGTCTGATCAACACGGGATCCGTGGGAGATCCCAACGCGCCCACGGCGCCTTGGGGCAGAGACACCTCTCTCGGGACGGATGAGCTCAGTGCGATGGGTAACATGTGGGGCGACGAAATTGGTGATGCCTATGGGTCTGGCGGTCTGGGGCTAGCTGGCCTCGGAGACGGAGGCGGTGGTTTCAGGCAAGGCATCGGCCTGGGCGACATTGGAACCATCGGGCGCGGCGCAGGAACTGGGCCCGGTCAGGGTTTCGGCGCGGGTCACGGTCGGCTCAGTCACGGACACAACACGAAGACGTTCAAGATGCGCCCGGGCACTACGACGGTCAGCGGACGCCTGCCCAAAGAAGTGATCCAACGCATCGTTCGGCAAAACTACGGACGCTTCCGCAACTGTTACGAGAAAGGCCTAGGCCAGAACCCCAACCTGCAAGGTCGTGTGGCCGCCCGTTTCGTCATCAACCGTGATGGCTCCGTATCCAACGTCAGCAATGGTGGATCGAGCGTTCCCGACTCTGCGGTCGTCAACTGCGTGGTGCGTGCGTTCTATGGACTGAGTTTTCCGAAGCCCGAGAACGGAATCGTGACAGTAGTCTACCCCATCATGTTCACGCCTGGCTGAGGCTACTTCTCATGATCGCTTCGTAGCCGCAAAGGATGCGAAGGCACACACTCGAAACAAATGACTAGGCGCGTCGTCATTCGGCGCGCCGTAGTCGTTTCCGCGACGACAAAGTATCTTCGGTGCCGCAGCACGTCGTTCGGTGTTCGATCGGTTTGACACCATACTGGGCTGCCGTATAGGTTCCCGCCGCCGAGTCTCTGGCGACGCGGCAACGCTACTTAACCCTATACACGCAGCACGCGAGTGAACGCTGCGGGGAGAGACACGCTGATGAGCGGGAAGTTCTACGGCTGCATGCGCCACAAGCATGCTCGGGGCGCCACACTATCCATGGCCCTCGCAGCGCTGACATCCATCGGCTGTGGCGCGCGGTCCGACGATCAGCTAGACAGCGCGAGTCAGGCTGCGGTCGACGCACCATCCTTGGCTGACAGCTGCGGCTATGAGGTAACGGACGGGACCTACGGCAAGTGGCCGAACGGATACCAGGCCTGGGTCGAACTCCACAACGTCGAGGGAGCCACGGGGGTCGACTTCGAAGTGCTCGTCGATGTTGGTAACACGACGATCGTCGACGGCTATCAAGCCGAATACGCTGAGGCGGATGGCGGCTACAGCGTGACCGCACCCAGCTGGCTTCAGTGGCAAAAGATCCGAACGAACCAACGCTATCGTTTCGCCTTCATCGGGCAGGGCACGTACGACGACGTGACGCCTTACGTCATCTCGATCAACGGTGAACGCTGCGACACGGTGCCGCCAGTGGTCTCCTTGAATGTCAGCCAAGAGTTGTTCACCTCGGAAGGATCCCTGACGTTGACCGCCGAAGCGAGCGACAACGTCGCGGTGCGCAAGGTGGTCTTCGAACTGAACGGCGAGGTACTCGGCGAAGATTGGGAGCCACCGTACACGCTCGACGTCGAGATCGACGATTCACTCAACGGGCGCAACGTTTTCACTGCAACCGCCGTCGATCCCTCGGAAAACGTAGGAACCGACTCGGAAAAAGTGTTTGTAGCGATCGGCAATCGGTTCTTAGGCACGGCGACAGGCGCCCCCAAAGACTACGACCACCTGCTCAGCTACTTCGGCCAGTTGACCCCGGAAAACGCAGGCAAGTGGGGTTGGGTGGAAGCCGAGCGGGACACCATGGTTTGGGACGAGCTCGACGAGGCTTACCAATTCGCGAAAGACAACGGCCTGCCATTCAAGCTGCACACGTTGATTTGGGGCCAGCAGCAGCCCGCGTGGCTCGCTAGTTTGTCCACGAGCGAACAGCTCGAAGAAATCGAGGAGTGGATCGCGGCGTTGGCCGCGCGCTACCCCGACGTCGAGATGGTCGACGTCGTCAACGAGCCGATGCACGCGCCGCCAGACTACGCCGCAACATTGGGCGGCGCTGGCGAGACGGGCTTCGACTGGATCGTCGCGTCGTTCGAACTGGCGCGCGAGTACTTCCCGAACGCCCAGCTGCTGCTCAACGACTACAACGTCTTGATCCTGGAGAGCTTCACGGCGGACTATTTGCAGATCGTCGACGTGCTCCACGAGCGTGACTTGATCGACGGAATCGGCGTGCAAGCACACTTCCTCGAGCGCGCGGATCTCGACGTGGTCGAAACCAACTTGGATTCACTCGCGGCTACCGGGCTGCCCATCTACGTTTCGGAGTTCGACGTCAACTTCGCAGACGACGCACGCCACGCCAACCGCCTCGCTGAACTGTTCAGTATCTTTTGGAGCAATCCTTCGGTCGTCGGTGTGACCCACTGGGGCCATCTCGAAGGCAGCGTCTGGCAAGCTGACGCGTACCTGGTGCGCACTGACGACACGACGCGACCAGGTCTCGATTGGCTGATGTGTACGATCGGCGGCGGTGAAGACTGCCCGCTCCCCGAGTACGTCCCCGCTCCGTGGGTCGGTGATGAGTACGGCCTCGACCTGGAAGCAGAAGACTTCGACACTCAGCAGGGTCTGGTCGCGCTCGGCGGATCCGTAGCCTACACCGACGATGGCGACTGGCTCAGCTTCGCCGCCGTGCAGTTCGAAGAATCGTGGGACAAGTTCTACGTCACCTACGCAAAAGGCAACACCGAGGTAGGCAGCGTGAGCTTGCACATCGACAGCCTGGAAGCACCTGCTGCAGTCGAGCTGGAGCTTCCGCCAACCGCGGGCTGGGGCAGCAACGAGACCGTCGAGGTGCCGTTTGCGCCGATCTCGGGCTCACACGCCATCTACCTGGTATTCCACGACACTTACGGCGTGGCAAACGTCGATGCACTGGGGTTCATCGGTCCCCCGCCGCCTCCAGGAACACCGATCAGCCAAGCTGACTTCGAAACGGGCCTGGACGGCTGGTTCTCCTGGAGCGGAACTCCAGTCCTCGACACCGAGCACGCCCACAGCGGCAACCAGAGTCTGCGCCTGACGGGACGCACCACGGGGAGCGAGCGCGCCATCATCGACCTGACCAGTCTGGTCAGTCAGGGGCGTAGCTACGAGGTAAATCTGTGGGCGCGACTCGACGATCCAGCAAATGAAGGCGCGCAGGCGAATCTCAACCTCACGAAGAAGCTGTCGTGCGTGAACGTGGATGACCCCGCGGACGTACAAGACTCGTACACGTGGATCGGCGGTCAGTTCGTCGTCGGCGAAGACGAATGGGTCGAGTACAATAGCGCCTTCGACACCAACTGTGCGGATGGCTACCAGCTCAGCGAGGTACTGGTGTGGGTCGAAGGTGCGGGTGCGGGCATCGACTTTCTGCTCGATGACGTGCAGTTCTTCGAGTTGCCCCAAGACCAGGTCAGCGCCGACTTCGAGTCGGGCACGGATATGTGGTTCTCGTGGGCTGGCACCGTGCTGAGTACAGCCGACCACTACCACGGCGGGTCGCGCAGCTTGCTGCTGACGGACCGCAACTCGGGCAGCGAACGAGCCATCGTCGACCTGACGGCCTTCGTCGAGCTGAACGCCTCCTACGACTTCAGCCTATGGGTGAGCGTGCTCGACGTCGACGCCAACATCAACGTCACGAAGAAGCTCTCGTGTGTGAACGTGGACGATCCGGACGACCGCCAAGATTCCTACGTCTGGATCGGCGGTCCCGTCACTGTCCCAGGCGGAGATTGGACGCAGATCAGCGGCCAGTTCGACACCGATTGCGAAGTCGGATACGAGGTCGCCGAACTGCTCGTGTGGGTCGAAGGTGCTCCCGCGGGTGTCGACGTCTACGTCGACGACGCACTGTTCACCAAAGCACCATAACTCGTCGGGCGCACGAGCCTTTCCGACGACCAGACGCGAGGGGACGGCAAGCCGCCGTCCCCTTGCTGCATTTCGAGCGGCGAGCTTCGGCGTTGGACTATCTACGCGGTCACACAGTTGAGCGGAAACCCCGAACCAGGTCGCGGCGCGTTCCCGTCCGCTTCGAGGAAACACTCGCTCTCGAACCGCTGAAAGTCGAGCGGCCAAGTCCAACAACCGTGTTTGTCGTACAAGCTGGCGAGCGTCTCCTGCAGCGCCAGGTTGGTCGAAAGCCGCATCACGCCGCTCAACCGCGGAAGCTCACGCGCGGCGAGCGGCATACTGCGCGAGGCGACGTACCCCGAGTGCAACACGCGGTAGCCCAGTTCATCCCTCAGGCTTTCGATCACGCGACACACCTGCACGTGGTCTGGGTGACCGTACTCGCCCCACGGGTTGTGGGTAAAAACGCAACGCACGCCGCGCAGCAACTGCGCGAGCGTCGCGCGAAGCGACTCGAAACATTGCCGATAACGACCCTCGTGAGCCCCCGCTGCATTCAGCGCCAGGCCAAACTCACTGAACGCTGGGGCGCTCCAGTCGACCAAATGAACAGAACAGGGTTCGGGCAGCCGCAACCACTCGACCGACCGTGGGTACTCATCGCGGACCGCCCGCCGCCCCGGCCCGACTTCGGGCAGATCGTCACACTCCTCGAAACAAACGACGACGCGGCCCACGTCCGCCAGAATCGAGCTGAACCACAACGCCTCATCGTCCGGGTGCGCGACGACCAAACAAGCTTGGTCTAGCTCTAGCGTCGCTTCGGGATGGGTCATGTCGGCATTCTGTCAGGCGCCCAGCTGGCGAACAAGGCCCGGCTAGCCCGGAACGAAGCCAGCTGGGGGATCACCGAAACCGAGGCGAATGGGCTGATGGCGAACGAGCCTGAAGAGTACGAGATGAGGCAAGCCAGACTGGGGCAAAACGACCCGCGTCATACGCGGCCGGGAAGTCTCCGAGGCGGCGCTCACACAGCTCGCTGAAGGCACACTCTTCAGCTATTTGATCGGCACCATGAAGACCTTCCAGTGTGCCAAGTGTGACCAGCAGTTGTTCTTCGAAAATTCAATCTGCACGAGCTGTGGTTCTACGCTCGCGTTCTTGCCCGACGAAGGAACGCTCGATGTCGTGGAGCCAACTGACGTCGATGGCGTGTTGTCGTCACTCGGTCACGAGCAGAAGCACTATCGCCATTGTAAGAACCGCCTGGACTACGACGCGTGCAACTGGGCCATCCCAATCAGTGCCCAGCCAGTCACTGCTGAGCCAGTCGGTGCTCAGCCAGCGAGCGCTCGAGCAGTGAACAAGCAGTCGACAGGCGAAGAAGATACTGCCGAGCAGGCCCTCTATTGCGAATCGTGTGCCCTGAACGAAGTCGTACCCGACCTGTCGCAACCAGAAAACGTAAAGCGCTGGGCCCGTCTCGAAAGCGCAAAGCGCCGACTACTGTATACCTTGAAGTACCAGCTCCGATTGAGCTACCACCCCGGCCCCGAGCCGAGCGACTTTCCGCTCGTGTTTCGGTTCTTGGCGGACACCGACGGCCCCGAGGACGTGATAACCGGGCACGCGGACGGCGTCATCACCATCAACATCGACGAAGCTGACGGTTCGAAACGCGAGGCGACGCGCGAACAGATGGGTGAACGCTATCGAACGCTGCTCGGTCACTTCCGTCACGAGGTGGGGCACTACTACTGGGCTCGACTGATCGAGCCATCCCCGCAGTTGTCGAAGTTCCGCAAATTGTTCGGTGACGACCGCGCAGACTATCAGGAGGCGTTGGCCGCGCACTACGCGAAACCCAAAGCGGCCGAGCCGCCGCCAAACTTCATCAGCTTCTACGCCTCATCTCACCCCTGGGAAGACTGGGCCGAGAGCTGGGCGCACTACCTGCACATGCTCGACACCCTCGAAACCGCTCACGTTCATGGCTTGACGTTACGTCGCGCAACAGGCGAGACGGGTGCCGCGGCAGATGAACTGGAAGATGAACCACTCGAAACGCTCGACTTCGGCGACTTCGACGCATTGGTCGAGAAGTGGCAACTCCTGACGGTCCCGCTCAACTCGCTTTGCCGCAGCATGGGGGTCTCCGATGCATACCCCTTTGCCCTCTCGGACAAGGTCGTCGAAAAGGTGCGCTTCGTTCACGACGTGATCTGGCGCAAGCCCGCCGCGTGACGTGCGCACCGCGATCGGAGGATGACGACGTGCGCGTCGCGACGCCGCGGTGACGGCACCTGACGTACGTTTCTCGACGAAGTGACGAGGACGAGCGACGTGCACGTCGCGACATCGCGGTGACGGCACGTGACGTACGTTTCGCGTTTCCTTTGGGGCGGAGGTCGACGGATCGGCGCGGCTCCCGCTATGGAAAGTGCGTCGGGGTGGCAGCTCACGGGTCCACTCGGTGTGTGGCGCGCTAGCTGCAGTGTGGGCCACAAAACAACTGACGCAACCTCCGACGGCGATCTACTCGCCGTCACGCGCGGCGGCTTCGTCGGACCAGCTCTCGGGCTGACCGTGGTGTAGATAGGCTAGATCGCTGTCGACGAGTTGATGCCTCAACCGCGCACCGCGAGGCACGAGGCGTTCGTCGCAGAGCACGTGCAATCGATCTTCGCCTGCCTCGGAAAACCCAGCGGTCAGGAGCGCGCTCTGCTGCGTGGGGTCGTTGGTTTGACACACCAGTTCTCGCGCGTTCGGATCGGCGGCGGCCTCTGCTTTGGCCGCGCACAAAAGCGCTCGCCAAGCGGGTAGGCTTTGCGCCCAAGCATCGACCAAACGCTGCTGACCAGGCGTTTGGCAGAGCAAGAAACACCCGACCAGCCGCGACGCACTCCACAGCTCGAAGTAGCTCATGGCGGCGGAAGGACAACGACACAGCGCCTGCATCAACTCGAGACTGCGCAGCGGCACGATTTCGACGTCACTCGACGAGACTAGCGCCAGTGGGTGCGCCGCCGCGCCATCGAAGTTCGACGAATAGCGCTTCACGCTGTAGCTTGGGTCTGTGGGTTGCGAAGCACGCTCGGAGTCGTGAGGCAGCCTTCGCGCGTACCGCATCGTGCTGCCGAGACTGCGGTAGCCGAGCGGACGCAAGATGCGCTGAGTCGCGTCGCTACCCCGCACGTTAACCATCCCCGCACAGCGCGCGGCAAGATTCTTGAGCAGCGTAACCCCAGCGCCAACGTGTTCGGGGGCCGCCGCCCAATCGAGCAGTTGCAGCAACTGATGCGTGGTCCCGTCGCGCGATATGCACAGGGGTAACACCGCCGCGTGCGCGATGAGTTGGCCGCCGCTCTCCAGCACGAAACTCCGCGACCCGTCGAAGCCTGGCCAAGTTTGCCAGTACTTCCATGCCATGTG
Organism: uncultured bacterium; assembly: GCA_965651905.1. Taxonomy (GTDB): domain Bacteria; phylum Myxococcota_A; class Polyangia; order Polyangiales; family Polyangiaceae; genus SZUA-265. The sequence goes on from CBFGUG010000050.1 coordinate 49,517, forward strand.
TCGTTCGGAAAGTAACGGGCTGCCTGCGGGCGCGTACAACACACGCCCACACAATTCCGCGATGGCCTGGCGATCAGCTGGACTCGACGGGCGAAAGCTCGATCTCACGGTCGCACTCTACCAGTCGACCTGCGTACGAACCACGAGCAATCGTCCGCTAGTTCGACAATCACCGCACAGGTGCGCCGCGCGCGCGAACATGCTACTTCGCCTTTCGACGTGTGATGAAGTTGAGTGAAGCCCTGCACAAGCTCCGCCAAGCGAGTTCGCGGCCCGTGACCGCACGCATCGAGTTGCTGTGCGGCTTCGAAGCGCTGCATCTGGGCAGCTTTCTCAGGGCGCACTACTTGGTCGGCTCTCGACGTGACGATGGCGGAACCTTGGACGTCGCGACGGGAACCTATGGCGACTTGCTCGGTAACATCACACGCGCAGCAGCGAGCGCCGCTGATGCAGCCGCGGTCGTACTCGAGTGGTCTGACCTAGACCCACGCCTCAGCGCGCGCAGCGTCGGGCCGTGGAGCGGGCATCGTCAGGGCGATATCATCGACGGCGTCAAAACGCGGCTCTCGGCACTGTCTCAGGGGGTAACTCAACTCGCGGCACGGATGCGCTGCGTCGTGTGTCCGCCAACCTTGCCTTTGCTACTCGGTAGCTCGACGCCTCTGGCCCAAGCGAGCGAGTTCGAACTTCACCTGCAACATGAGCTATGCGAGTTTCTCGTCGCAGTCTCCAAAGAGTCGCTCGTAAGAGTACTCAGCTCGAGTGAGCTCAGCTACGTGAGTCCAGTTTCACTCCGCCACGATCCGCGCTCGGAGTTGAGTACGGGGTTTCCCTATCGGCTGCCCCACGCGAGTGCCCTGGCCGCGCAGCTCATCGCGCTGCTATTTCCTCGCACACCGATGAAGGGTCTGATCACGGACCTCGACGACACGCTTTGGCGAGGCATCGTGGGAGAAGTGAGCGCAGCCGGGCTGGCCTGGTCCCAGGCTGACGGGGCCCAGGTTCATGGCTTATATCAGTCGCAACTGCAGCAGCTTACAGAGATGGGCGTGCTGCTGGGCGTCGCTTCCAAAAACGACGTCGAAAGCGCGAACGCAGGGCTCGCTCGCGATGACTTGCAATTGGACTCGACGCGATTGTTCCCCGTGTGCGCCAGCTGGGATGACAAGCGCCACGCCATCGCGCAATGTCTCGCTACGTGGAACATCTCGGCTGACGCGGTGGTGTTCGTCGATGACAGTCAGCTCGAGCTCGACCTGGCCCGAGCGGCGTTTCCCGAACTCACGTGTTTGCGCTTCGACGCACAGGACCCAGCGGCGGTGCTGCAGCTGCTTCGTCAGCTTCGTATGCTGTTCGGACGCGACGTCGTCAGCCCCGAAGACGAACTGCGCAGCGCGAGTATTCGGGCGTCTGCGGCGTTCCAGGCAGACCTGGATCAGAGCTTCGACTCGAAGGACCTACTGCGCCAAGTGGGCGGCGAACTGACGTTGAGTTACGACACCGATGTCGACGCCCTGCGCGGCTTGCAGCTGCTCAACAAGACCAACCAGTTCAACCTCAATGGTGAACGTTTGAACGAAACGCAGTGGGAAAGCTACCTGACGGAACCTTCACGCTTCGCACTTGCCGCAGCGTACCGCGACAAATACGGATCGCTCGGCAACGTTGGCGTGATGGCGGGAACGCGGGAAGCAGACGCGCTGGTCGTTCGCCACTGGGTTCTGAGTTGTCGCGCGCTGTCGCGGCAGCTCGAACACCACATGCTACACGCAGTGGGTCAGCTCGCGCCCGACCTCCCAGTGCGGCTCGCCTTCGCAAGAACCCAAAAGAATGCTCCAATGAAGGGCTTCCTCGAATCGTTGGGACTCGACCTGAACAGCCGTGGACCACTCGAGCTATCGCCCGATGTGTTGTCGCGCGCCCTCGACGGGGAACTGCCGCACACTGTACGCTGCTCATCAGGCTCCGCAGCAGGACAGCGCTCGATCGACGAGTAGTTCGAAACCCCGTCCGCCTCTATCGCCCCATGAACGACATAGAATCCCGCACCCGTCGATGTTTCGCCACGGTCTTCCCTGACGAAGCCCCGAGTCGTCTGCACGAGCTCAGTCAGACGACGTGTACCGCCTGGGACTCGGTGGGCCACGTCACGTTGATCGCAACGCTGAGTGAAGAGTTCGATGCGGACTTGGAGTTCGAGGCGTTTTCGGAAGCGACCGACTTCGCTCGAGTGCTGGCGGTCGTTCGAGAGCAGCTGTCGCGATGAAGCATCCAGCCAGCGACTGGACCTTGCATCACGTGGGTGTCGCGGTCGATGATCTCGAGCGAGCGATCGAAGTTCACCGCAACGTTTTCGGACAAGAGCTGCTCGGAGGTCCGTACCACGACCCACTGCAGCAGGTATCCGTTTGCTTCATGCAGCTAGCGGGCTCCGCTTCTCAGCTGGAGTTGGTTGCCCCGAGCAGTGACGAGTCTCCCATCGCTAACTGGCTTCGGAAGCAGATTGGCGCGTATCACGTTTGTTATGAGGTCGACGACCTAGGCGCGGCGCTAGAGCACGTCCGGTCCAAGCGCTGCACGGTGGTAAGCGGCCCGACGCCCGCCATCGCGTTCGGCGGACGTCGCATTGCTTGGATGTTCACCGCAACCCGGCAGCTCACCGAGCTGCTCGAACGCTGAGCGCCGTTCGAGCCCACTGGCCCGAGCTCGAACGACGGAAAACATCTGCAGCGCTGGGCTCAAGGGCTCATCAACATCGCACGGAATGCACCAGTAAGTTCGAGGGTCTCTTCGGTGCTCGTGAGTGACGCTTCCACCGTGCCTGCGACCACACCGCCTTCCTCGTATTCATCGACGACGACCGTACAGCGTCCGTCGAAGGAGGCGTACGACGAGAAGTCATCGTTGTTCTGGAAGATCATGCGAACGCCCTCAAAGCCTTCACACTCGAAAGAGCCTTCTTCGCGCGGAACGACGGAAAAGCCGAATCGGAACAACGGCTCCCTCGTGAAGTTCTGTGACTCGAAGAACCAAGTGTCGTCCTGGTACCCCGTACCAGCGACGGGGATCTGATAGGTACCAGCAAGCGACACGGGCGCCGTGATGGTGAGCTGACTGCCGAAAAAGTCTGAGGGCAGCTCAGCGGGCCCCACGCCATCGTCATCCGACGACGCATCATCGGTGCTGTCGTCGTCCTCCG
>CBFGUG010000051.1:0-51851 GCA_965651905.1 uncultured bacterium
CACCATGTCGACGCACCATGTCGACGCACCATGTCGACGCACCATGTCGACGCACGCGCGTTGCATCGAACAGATCCGTCGTGACGCAGCGAGCTACAGATCGCTCCTATGGCGATCGAAACGTGTGAGCCCGACGTTGACTCAGCACGCTGCATCCGATAACCACATACCAACGAACGTTCACCCCAAGGAGGCACCCCATGGCAAACGCCCGATTCGAAATTCACCGCAGCAAAGATCAGCAGTTCTATTTCAACCTACTCGCCCCCAACAACGAAGTGATCCTCAACAGCGAGACGTACACCGAGAAGGCAAAAGCCCAACAAGGCATCGCGTCCGTCAAGACTCACGCCTCGCTAGACGACAACTACCTGCGACTCGACGCGAAGAACGGCGATCCCTACTTCGTGCTGCGCGCCGACAACAACAAAGTGATCGGCAACAGCGAGATGTACTCGTCCAAGCAGAAGCGCGATGAGGGCATCGACGCGGTGAAGCGGCACGCGGGAGCGGCGGAGGTGCACGACGAGACGTGAGGGGGGGAAGCAATCGCTTGTTGCTGAGCCATTCGAGACTAGGCGCGCAGCGCACCTGGCCCCGGCCGTCGCTGACGCCAAGAACAGGACCCCGCGAAGGCGCGCAGTGCACTTCATAGCAATCGCGAAGACGATGACGGCCGTACGTCAGCTATGGACGTCACCTGTCAACTGCAAGTGTCAGGAGGTGATACTAGTGCGTTCGGGTAACCAATTCGGCGCCCTTGAGCGGACAAACAATGACCGCTGCTGGATTGCGCGTTTGTTGCGGAAACTGTAAGACTGCTCTGATGCATAGCGGGGGCAATCTACGTCACGTCGCTCATGTGCGACGTGACGTAACAGGGTCCTGGCTTGAGCATGCATTGCATGAGCACCTCGAGAAGGTTGGACGACTCGCTGGGGAGTTTGCACGTTCGTTCGACAACGAGGATTGGGCGACTTTGGCCGGCAGATGGCACGACTTGGGGAAGTACAAGGCGGCGTTTCAATCGTACATTCGCGATCGTTCTGGATTCGAACGTGACGAAGCTGACGAGGGGGGACCCGGCAGGGTCGATCATACTGCGGCAGGCGCAATTCACGCCGTAGAGCAACTCGGCGAGCTCGGAAGGATCCTCGCGTACTTGATTGCGGGGCATCACTCGGGATTGCCCGACTGGTACAAGATCGATGCGCCTGGGCGAAGCCTGCAGGAGCGTCTCTCAGATCGCCGGCACCTGGAAGAGACCTTGGCTGAACAACCGCCGGCCGAAGTGCTCGCGGGCGAACGACCGTCGAGTCCACCTTGCGGTCGGGCGATCGCACCGGAGCACGCTCACCTTTGGGTGCGCATGCTGTTCTCCTGCTTGGTAGACGCTGACTTCCTGGACACAGAAGCGTTCATGGACCTCGAACGCCCACAACTGCGAGGATCAGGCCATGAGCTCGCTGATCTGCTAACACGCTTCGACGCGCACATGGCATCGAAGGAAGCCGGCGCTGCGGACACGCCCGTCAACAGAGTTAGGCGCCAGGTACTCGCAGATTGCCGCGACGGCGCCCAGCGCGCCCCTGGCCTCTTCTCGCTGACGGTGCCGACCGGAGGAGGCAAGACGTTGGCCTCTATGGGGTTTGCTCTGAACCATGCGCTCGCTCACGGTAAGCGCCGGGTGATCGTCGTGATCCCCTACACGAGCATCATAGAACAGACCGCGGAGGTGTTGAGGGGCGTGTTTGGTACCGAAGCGGTTCTCGAACACCACAGCAACATCGATCCAGATCGCGACAGCTTGCGCTCGAAGCTGGCCACGGAAAACTGGGATGCGCCAATCGTCGTCACGACGAACGTTCGCCTGTTCGAGTCACTGTACGCGGCAAGGACAAGCGCGTGCCGGAAGCTGCACAACATTGCGAACTCGGTGATCATCCTCGACGAAGCGCAGATGCTCCCCCCGGAGTTCCTCAAACCCATCTTGTCGGTGCTGCGTGGGCTCGTTGAAAGCTTTGGCACCACTGCGGTGCTGTGCACGGCAACCCAACCTGCGCTCACGGGCCACATCGGCAGCGCGTCGCACGGGTCGAAAGGCGGATTTGCTGGACTGAGCAACGTCGTGGAGTTGATGCGTGACCCAGACGAACTCGCGCAAAAGCTAAGGCGCGTCGAGGTGTTGCCCCCCAACCTGCGCCAGGTTTCCCAGTGGTCTGACGTCGCGCAAGAACTGGCGAAGGAGCGTCAGGTGCTCTGTATCGTCAATACGCGTCGAGATTGCAGGGACCTTCACTCACTCTTGCCTGACGACGCGATCCATCTATCCGCTCTCATGTGTGGTGAGCACCGAAGCCAAGTGATCCAGGACTTAAAGCAGAGGCTTCGCGAGGGAGCGGCGCTGCGGGTCGTCAGCACCCAACTGGTAGAGGCGGGAGTCGATCTCGACTTCCCAGTGGTCTATCGCGCGATGGCGGGGCTTGATTCGATCGCTCAAGCGGCCGGACGCTGCAACCGCGAGGGAACCCTACCGGATGATCAACTCGGCCGAGTCGTGATCTTCGTGCCCCCGAAACCCGCCCCGATGGGATTGCTACGACAGGGCGAAGACGCCGCAAAGGAGATGTTTCGGATTTCACCGCAGCTCGCCGCCAGCTTGCGCCCTGATGCCTTTCGCCAGTACTTCAAGCAGTTCTACTCCCGCGTGCATGGCTTCGACGCGCAGGAGATCATGCCGCTGCTCATGACAGACGCGCATAGCTTTCAGTTTCAGTTCCGGACCGCAGCTTCCAAGTTCCGAATGATTGACGACAAGGGACAACGCGCCATCATCGTTTGGTACAAGCGGGACCGCGCCAATGGCAAAACGTTGGACTCCAAGAAGATCATCGAACAGCTGAAGCGGGTCGGACCGTTTCGCACACTGATGCGTCGCCTACAGCGTTGTACGGTCAACGTCCCGGAACGGGTCTGGTCGGAGCTGGCGTCGCAGGGGGCGATTGAAGAGTTGCGTGGCCCTGATGGACCGTTGGACCTCTGGGCACAGGCGCTACCGGGTTTGTACGACGCGACCTTTGGCCTACGTGTAGACGGCCCTGAATTTCAAGGCGACGAGTTCGTCCTCTAGCCTCCATAGCTAGAGGATTGAAGCCGAGAAGGAGCACTGAGTGACTTACACAGACAAGACGTTTTGCATCGAAGTCAAAGGTGAGTACGCCTGTTTTACGCGGCCTGAGATGAAGGTCGAGCGGGTAAGCTACGACGTGATCACGCCCTCCGCTGCGCGAGCGTTATTTTCGGCAATCTTCTGGAAGCCCGCTGTGCGCTGGCGAGTGCAGCGCATCGAGGTGCTGGCTCCGATTCGTTGGACGTCCATTCGTCGCAACGAAGTGGGCAAGGTCGCAGCCGCGGGCAGCTCCGGGATCTACATCGAAGACGAGCGGCAGCAACGCGCGGGCCTGTTGCTGCGTGACGTGCGCTACCGCCTGCACGCGGCGTTGGAGTTCATCCCTCCACCAAGCAGACCAGCGGTGGTGCGACCTGTACCTGACGCGCTGACAACCGGAGAAGAGCGAGTCGCTTGGGCCAAGGACGAGAATCCCGGCAAGTACAACGCGATGTTCGAGCGTCGCGCCAAGAAGGGCCAGTGCTTCAACCAGCCGTACTTGGGGTGCCGCGAATTCAGCTGCAGCTTCCGCCTAGTTGAGACATTGGATGGCGAGCCACCGCCGATCGCCGAGACACGAGATCTCGGGTTCATGTTGTACGATCTCGACTTCGATGATCCGAGTAACCCAAAACCCGCCTTCTACCGACCGCAGCTGACCGAGGGGGTCATCGAGGTCCCGGCCTGGGAAAGCGACGAGGTGCGCAAATGATCCTGCAGGCGCTGTACGACTACTACCAGCGCAAGGCGGCGGATCCAGAAAGCGGAATCGCCCCGCTGGGGTTCGAGTGGAAACCCATTCCGTTCATCATCGTCATCGACGAAGACGGGAAGTTCGTGACCCTGGAGGATACGCGGACCGGCGAGGGAAAGAACAAGCAAGCCAGAACAATCCTTGTCCCGCAGGGACTTAAGAGAAGCGTCGGCGTTCGAGCCAACTTGCTGTGGGACAATCTGGAATACGCCACTGGGGCCAATCCTCGCGATCGAAAGGATATCGCCGAGCGTGCGGCAGCGTTTCGAACTGAACTCGCATCGCGCTTGCCTGACCCACAACAAGATCTCAGGGTCAAGGCGCTCCTCGCGTTTATCGATGCGAAACCTGCGGAGCAGATCTCCCAGCGTGAAGACATCTCGACCGTGTGGGAGGACGCGCTTTCAACAAACGCGAACGTCACATTTCGGTTGGACGGCGACTCGTTCCCGACCCTTTGCGACGCATTTCACGAGCACATTGGATGCAGCGCGCCAGTAACTGGAGAAAGCAGGCTCTGTCTCGTGTCCGCCGAGACGGGACCCGTCGAGTCCATCCATCCCTCGATCAAAGGCGTTCGAGGTGCGCAATCGTCAGGCGCGTCACTCGTATCCTTCAACCTGGACGCGTTTACATCATTCGGGAAGAAACAGAATCTGAACGCGCCAGTTTCGACCAACGCCACCTTCGCCTACACCACGGCACTGAATGCGCTGCTCTCCAAGGGATCGAACAACCGGGTTTCGGCTGGCGACGCGACAGTAGTCTTTTGGTCGGAAGGGGCGAGCGAGTTCGAAAAGGGCTTCGCGGACCTGTTCACGTTGGCGCCGAAAAACGACCCCGATCGAGAGGTGCGCGCGGTACGCGCAGTCTATGAGAGCCTAAGCACCGGCGCGGCGAACACCGAATCCAGCACGCGCTTTTTCGTTCTTGGTCTCTCACCGAACGCGTCGCGGTTGTCGGTTCGGTTCTGGCATCAGGGGACGACGAAGGAGTTCGCTTCGCACATCAGTCAACACTTCGACGATCTCGAAATCATCCGGGGGCCCAAGGACATCGGCCGCTATTCGATGTTCTGGCTGCTGAAGGAGCTTGGCACGGAAGGCAAACTAGACAACGTGCCGCCGAACCTGGCAGGGGGCATCGTGCGCTCGGTGCTGGCGGCGTTACCCTACCCCGCTCCTCTATTGCAGCAAGCGGTGCGTCGTATTCGCGCTGAGCAGACTGTGAACCGAATGCGCGCCGCTATCCTAAAAGCCTACCTAAATCGCTACCAACGAACCTATCCCAATCAAGAGAAGGAAATCGCCGTGTCACTCGACCAAGAAAATACCAACGTCGGTTACAGGTTGGGACGCCTCTTCGCCGTGCTGGAGAAGATACAAGAGGACGCGAACCCAGGGCTCAATGCCACCATTCGAGATCGCTACTACGGGGCGGCCTCGGCCAACCCAGTTACGGTGTTCCCGCAACTCTTGAAGCTTAAGAACCATCACCTAAAAAAGCTCAACAACCCTCGGTTCGTGGGCGCTCACGAACGCAGACTGGGGGAGATATTCTCTGGGCTAGCCGCAGACATGCCATCACACCTTCGAATGGATGACCAGGCTCGCTTTGCCGTCGGCTACTACCATCAGCGGCAAGCGCTGTTTACCAAGGCCAGCAAAGACGACCCACCCGATCCGCAGCACGACTGAGAGGCAGAAAACCATGAGTACCCCGATCACGAAACGTTACGACTTCGTCCTGCTCTTCGACGTGCAAGACGGCAACCCAAACGGCGACCCAGACGCCGGCAATCTACCAAGAGTAGATGCCGAAACGGGTATGGGACTCGTCACCGACGTGTGCATCAAGCGCAAGGTTCGGAACTTCATCCAACTCACCCAAAGTGAAAAGCCGGGATTCGACATCTTCATCAAGGAAAAGAGCGTGCTCAATCGCAGCATCGCGGGCGCGTTCGAAGCGCTGAACATCGACCTCAAGAGAGCGCCCGCAGATCCTAGCGACGGAAAGAAGCGCAAGAAGGCCGACTCGGCGCAGGGCGGCGAGGTTGACAAGGGCCGCGCGAAGATGTGTGCGACGTTCTACGATGTCCGCACCTTTGGAGCGGTGATGAGCACGGGACCTAACGCCGGTCAGGTGCGCGGCCCGATCCAGCTGACCTTCGCGCGCTCTACCGAGCCCGTCGTCGCGCTCGAACACAGCATCACCCGCATGGCAGTAGCTACGGAAGGGGAAGCAGAAGACCAAGGCGGAGACAACCGCACCATGGGACGCAAGTATACGGTCCCGTACGGCCTATACCGCGCTCACGGCTTCGTGTCGGCACACCTTGCCAACCAGACCCAGTTCACGCAGGACGATCTCGAGTTGTTCTGGCACGCGCTGACCCAAATGTTCGAGCACGATCGCTCGGCGGCGCGAGGACTCATGTCGACGCGCGGCCTGTACGTGTTCGAACATTCCGACGCGCTGGGCAACGCTCCCGCGAACAAGTTGTTCGAAACGATCACGATCGGGAGAAACGGCGACGCTGCCAAGCCAGCCCGGGCGTTTTCTGACTACGCGGTCACCATCGATAGGACCGGCATCCCCAAGGAAGTCACGCTGCACGAGAAGGTGTGACACGTGCAGAGGCTGTTTCGTTCGATGAAGACCGCTTCGGACGGCGCGCCCGAGTGTGCCCCGTCCCGACGAGGACTGGGGGTTGTCGCGCCCGGGGATATCGCGCCGGACGATGCCGGACAGGTTCAGCCGGGATCGGGCGGGATGTCGGTGTCACCTGACGGCGTGGACAACCTGCCTCAGCACCGCAGACCTCCCTCCCATGGCGGTACGGGAAAGGACTCCGTTTTTGTGATAGGCTCCTTCACCTTGGGCCTCTCTCTGAAGTACTGCCCCGATCCCGAGAATCCCAAGCACGGCTGGGTCGAACCCGCTCAACGGCAAACCTTGACCCGGTACCAGCACGCCCTTTGTCAAACGCGAACAGATTGGACGATCGTATGACCCCGAAGGAACGCTACCGCGAGCTGACCGAAAAGCTTCTCGAGGATGAAGCCTGGGGCACGTTGTCTGAAGCGGCGGACGACGCCATTCGAGAAGAGATGGACTCACTGTGGTGGGCGATGACGGAAGATGAGCGAGCCGACGCAGATAGCTGGCTCGCAGAACAACGTGCCCGGGCGCCGATTGATCTGGGTCTAATCGAAGCGGCTGAACTCGACCCTGGCCCAACCCACCGCCGGCCTGTAGCGGCCTGAAGCACTTCCGTGTACTTGACGGCTCATCGCGTTGTGTCGCCCACCGGCAATGAGGGCATCCATGCCTTCTACCGGACACATGGAGAAAGCTGGCGCGGGCTCGATACCGATGTCGAGACTGCACCCAGTCAGCTGGTGCGGGCGCGAAGGGAACTGGAGCCCGGTGGCAACCGGGTCCGGAGCTACCTGGATATCATCGCCCCCGACCTGATCAGCCCAAGCTCGATAATTACGGACTTCGAAACGTGGATACGGGGCGAAGCCCCTGTTCAGTTTCCATGTCAGTTCCACGCTATGAACTCCGTAGTCAGAATGGGGGTCGAACGCGCATTGGCCGCAAGTTGGCGGGGCGAAGCTCAGCGCCTTTTCTATGAGTGTCTGCACGTCTGGATGAGCCCCCCGATCACATCGAGGTCTGAGCATGACCCACAACAGTCACCAGCTCAGGACTGACGAGGCTAGTGGGGAAAATAGCGGGGAACGGGGCATGGTCTACGCGGACGACGAACTGTTACCCATCTCAGCGCTCCAACACCTGGTGTTCTGCGAACGCCAGTGCGCGCTGATCCACGTCGAGCGTGAGTGGGATGAGAATCAGCAAACCGCTGAGGGACGAGTGCTGCACGAGCGAGTCGACGAGGGATACAAAGAGTATCGACGCGGTCTCAAGCAATTCGCTGGAGTGCTTGCGCGAAGCCTGATCATGGGGCTCTACGGCCGCCTGGACGTGCTCGAGCTAATCAAGGCGGAGGACGGGCCGGAAATCTCGGGCTTTCTTGGACTCACCGGCCGATGGCAACTTCACCCGGTCGAGTTCAAGCGGGGCAAACCGAAAAAACATGACGCGGATCGGGTGCAAGTCTGCGCACAAGCGATGTGTCTGGAAGAAATGACGGGGACACGGATTCCCACCGGCTCACTCTTCTATGGTCAGACCCGTAGGCGTGAGGAGGTGGAGTTCAACGCGTCTCTGCGCGAGACCACGCAACGAGCAACGGTGCGCTTGCACCAGATTATCGACCAGCGCCTGCTTCCAGAACCGGTGTTCAAGCGCCACTGCGCCTCGTGCTCGCTCCAGGCAGCATGTCAGCCGCAGCATGTTCGAGGTTCAAGTACTGATGCATATCGGAAAGCCTTGTTCGAATGAGGCACATTCAGAACACGCTCTACGTTACGGAGGACGGCACCTACTTGCACAAGGACGGCGAGTCGATCGTGGTGAGACGAGAGAAAGCCAAGATTGGGCAGTTCCCTCTGATCGCGATCGGCGACATCGTATGTTTTGGTTTTGGAGTCAGCGTGTCCGCCCCCCTGGCCGAGTTCTGCGCGGGCGCAGGCGTTACGATTACGTACATCAATGGGAATGGCCGCTTCTTGGCTAGAATGGTGGGCGCAATCCGCGGGAACGTCATCTTGCGGCGGCGACAGTACCACGACGCCGACGATCCAAGACGCGCGCTAGCCGTGGCTCAGTGTTGCATCGCCGCGAAAGTCGCAAACCAACGAACCTGCCTCTTGCGCGCCCTACGCAACCACGACGGGATGGCAGGGTCCGACGCAGTGAAGACGGTGACAAATCGTCTGAAGGACATCCAGCGGCGTGTTGTTATCACACCCACCCGCGTTGCTCTCCGCGCGCTAGAAGGCGAGGCGGCAGGACAGTACTTCGGCGTGTTCAACGAGATGCTTCGCGTGTCCGACGCGCGGTTCACGTTTCAACGAAGAACACGGCGTCCACCGATGGATCGACTCAATGCCCTGCTGTCCTTCGCATACTCGATGCTAACCTTGGACATTCGGTCGGCACTTGAAGGGGTCGGCCTGGACCCGTACGTAGGGTTCCTACATGTGGAGCGTCCGGGTCGACCGAGCCTCGCACTAGATGTTGTCGAGGAGTTTCGGGCGCCGATCGCGGATCGGCTCGTGCTCTCACTGGTCAACCTCCGACAGATTGACGTCGACGCGTTCGAGGAAAAGGCCAGTGGCGAAATAGCGATGAAACCGGAAGCGCGAAGGACCTTCTTGGCGGCATACCAGAAGAGAAAACGCGAACAGCTACGTCACCCATTCTTGAACGAGGAGATGGAGCTGGGCGTAGCGTTTCTTGAACAGGCCCGCTTGCTAGCGAGATTCATCCGGGGCGACCTAGATCTGTACCCCGCGTTCCTCTGGAAGTGATCTGATGATGGTACTGGTAACCTACGACGTCAGCACGATGTCTGCGGCCGGCAAACGCCGACTGAGAACCGTTGCAAAAGCCTGTACGGGTTACGGAGTTCGCGTCCAGTATTCCGTGTTCGAGTGTCAGGTTGACCCGGCGCAGTGGGTTGCGCTTCGAGCGCGGCTCGTCAGCGAGATTGACCCCGAACAAGACAGTCTTCGATTTTACCTCCTGGGGTCCACATGGGAACGAAAGGTCGAGCACATTGGCCTCAACAAGGGCCCGGACATGAAAGGTCTCTTGGAATTTTGAGGCGTTCCGCTACCCTCCAGCGACGCCCCAACCGCCGTTAGGTTAGCGATCGCCGCATGCTCGCGGAGATCCACTGGTTCTTTGACATGACACTACAGCCGCTCTCACCAGGCCCGTCGAATTCCGGCGGTCAGCGGCGATCGCTTCGGAAGCCACGGATTCCGAACGCGATTTTTCCTGGGCGGTCGCCCGCCGTGCGCGGGCGTGAATTGAAACGACCTTCTTGATGCTGTCCCACAGGCCCTTGAAGGTCGCCCGCCGTGCGCGGGCGTGAATTGAAACAACCCTGGACCAAGCGACACCCCCGCGCGAGACGGTCGCCCGCCGTGCGCGGGCGTGAATTGAAACGGAGACCATCTGATCGACGACCTCCTGCAGCTCCGTCGCCCGCCGTGCGCGGGCGTGAATTGAAACACGGTTAGTTGTGAACAAGGTGCTTCGACACCGAGTCGCCCGCCGTGCGCGGGCGTGAATTGAAACATCCGCGCTCCGCGAGTGCTGTTTCGAGATCGTCGGTCGCCCGCCGTGCGCGGGCGTGAATTGAAACTTCAACTCCTCGACCATCGGCTCACAACCTAGTGGTCGCCCGCCGTGCGCGGGCGTGAATTGAAACTGGTTTCAACACGTTTCGAAGTCGACGATCATCGTCGCCCGCCGTGCGCGGGCGTGAATTGAAACTGCGTGATGACAAGGCGTTTATTCGCACCTTCGGTCGCCCGCCGTGCGCGGGCGTGAATTGAAACTGGAGTAAGCAAGCGCGCACAGCGCTAGCCTCTGTCGCCCGCCGTGCGCGGGCGTGAATTGAAACTGCTCGCTCGTGTGCGGAAGCATCAGCGCATGGTCGCCCGCCGTGCGCGGGCGTGAATTGAAACTACGGAGAGCTGGCGCGCGACACACTGGCAGCAGTCGCCCGCCGTGCGCGGGCGTGAATTGAAACAGGCACCCTGGCTAGCGGCGTACACTCCTCAGGGTCGCCCGCCGTGCGCGGGCGTGAATTGAAACAAGTCAGCGCTAGAGGGTAACCGCATGATCGCGTCGCCCGCCGTGCGCGGGCGTGAATTGAAACAGCACCAGTCCTCTGGGTCGCCGCCGTGCTTCGCGTCGCCCGCCGTGCGCGGGCGTGAATTGAAACGAGCGCTGCCCGTTGCCCCTGCCGTCGCCACGGCGTCGCCCGCCGTGCGCGGGCGTGAATTGAAACACATCTCGCACGAGGGAGTGAGCCTGCGGGTCTGTCGCCCGCCGTGCGCGGGCGTGAATTGAAACGAACATGAAAGGGACGAACATGAAAGGGACGAAGTCGCCCGCCGTGCGCGGGCGTGAATTGAAACAGCTTGTGCACGCCACCCTTTCGGGCGAGGTACGTCGCCCGCCGTGCGCGGGCGTGAATTGAAACTAAACTCGCACGACTGGTTCAAGCGCCGACCCAGTCGCCCGCCGTGCGCGGGCGTGAATTGAAACGTTAGCTGACTCACACGCCTTGCGCATAGCCTCAGTCGCCCGCCGTGCGCGGGCGTGAATTGAAACATCTCTGGCGATGGGTACACGTCGCCGAATGTGAGTCGCCCGCCGTGCGCGGGCGTGAATTGAAACAAGTGCAGAGCCAACGCCTGCATCCGCGCCGCCGTCGCCCGCCGTGCGCGGGCGTGAATTGAAACGTAACGCTAAAGCCAGCGTTTCAGGGGCCAACGTCGCCCGCCGTGCGCGGGCGTGAATTGAAACATGTACCAGCTGCGACGACCAGCGGCACACCGAGTCGCCCGCCGTGCGCGGGCGTGAATTGAAACACAATCTCGTGATCAACATCCCGCCACGCACAGGTAGTCGCCCGCCGTGCGCGGGCGTGAATTGAAACCACGTTACTTCGTCAACGCCTTCCGAAGCCCCTGTCGCCCGCCGTGCGCGGGCGTGAATTGAAACCGGTGCCGCGTGCTTGGATGGCCAGCGTTCGCGTCGCCCGCCGTGCGCGGGCGTGAATTGAAACACCTCAGACAATGCGTCCGCCCGCTGAACCGCTAGTCGCCCGCCGTGCGCGGGCGTGAATTGAAACAGAATCGCTCGCGGAGATGAACCAACCTGGTACGTCGCCCGCCGTGCGCGGGCGTGAATTGAAACATGACGGACGACGTGGGGCAATCGGTCGACGCCGTCGCCCGCCGTGCGCGGGCGTGAATTGAAACAGAGCCACTGTGCTCTTCAGCTCTCCTGTGAACGGTCGCCCGCCGTGCGCGGGCGTGAATTGAAACCCATCGATCTTTCGAGGGAGCTTGGGTTGGTGCCGTCGCCCGCCGTGCGCGGGCGTGAATTGAAACTTACGCTCGATGCGATCGAAGTCCACCACGACGGTCGCCCGCCGTGCGCGGGCGTGAATTGAAACCTCGGGGTCGTCGAATCCATACGCCTCACAGACCGTCGCCCGCCGTGCGCGGGCGTGAATTGAAACGCGAGCATCGACACGGACACGCGACTGGGTGACGTCGCCCGCCGTGCGCGGGCGTGAATTGAAACTGCAGCGAGCTCGCGGTGTTTCTTCATCGCGGGTCGCCCGCCGTGCGCGGGCGTGAATTGAAACACTCTCAGCCCACTCCGCCACCTGCTCGTTCCAGTCGCCCGCCGTGCGCGGGCGTGAATTGAAACAACTTCAACGGCTACAACGGTCGCGAGCAGATCGAGTCGCCCGCCGTGCGCGGGCGTGAATTGAAACACGTTTCCCTTTCTCGCGTCGCCCGAACGACGCCGTCGCCCGCCGTGCGCGGGCGTGAATTGAAACGGCGACCACCACGCGATCGTATTGCCGACTGGAGGTCGCCCGCCGTGCGCGGGCGTGAATTGAAACATGCTCGATGGCGAATGGCGCTGTGAACCCGCGGTCGCCCGCCGTGCGCGGGCGTGAATTGAAACGGCCATCGGCGACACGACCAACTCGTACGCTGGTCGCCCGCCGTGCGCGGGCGTGAATTGAAACAACCTCGGCCAGCCCGAAGCGTCGCCTGTCGAACTGTCGCCCGCCGTGCGCGGGCGTGAATTGAAACACGAGCGGATCGAACGGGAAATCAAGGACGTCAGTCGCCCGCCGTGCGCGGGCGTGAATTGAAACCCTTCGGAGCCGGAAGGGCTCGCCGGCGAAGCGTTGTCGCCCGCCGTGCGCGGGCGTGAATTGAAACCGTCGCGTCATGGGTGAGCGCGGGATTCCGTTGCTGTCGCCCGCCGTGCGCGGGCGTGAATTGAAACACCCAATCCGCCGCGCCACTGTTCGCCAACGAAGGTCGCCCGCCGTGCGCGGGCGTGAATTGAAACCGAAGTCCGGCAGAGGGAACGTTAGATCCAGGTCGTCGCCCGCCGTGCGCGGGCGTGAATTGAAACCGCTGATGGCGGTGGTCGAGAAGCTCGCCAAGACGTCGCCCGCCGTGCGCGGGCGTGAATTGAAACAAGTCATCGGTTACAAGGTGTCCAAATATCAGGGTCGCCCGCCGTGCGCGGGCGTGAATTGAAACTGAAGTGACAGTGCGTTGTGTCGATTGTTCGAGTCGCCCGCCGTGCGCGGGCGTGAATTGAAACTTCAGCATGTCCCGTAACAGAATCTGCTGAACCGTCGCCCGCCGTGCGCGGGCGTGAATTGAAACATTTTCGTGGACCTTTCAAGTTGTCCGGGCTGGGAAGTCGCCCGCCGTGCGCGGGCGTGAATTGAAACGCGCTGGTCGTTCGCCTGAGTGAGCGCAGCGAGGTCGCCCGCCGTGCGCGGGCGTGAATTGAAACTGCGAAGGTCACGGCAAATGGTGCGGCTTCTAGTCGCCCGCCGTGCGCGGGCGTGAATTGAAACGAAGTCGTCGAAGTGCCATGTCTTCGGGAGCGGCGTCGCCCGCCGTGCGCGGGCGTGAATTGAAACCGCCGTGGCCTCGCATCAGCTGCAGGTAGTCGGTCGCCCGCCGTGCGCGGGCGTGAATTGAAACTCACAGGCCCGACGTCGGAAACGGCGAGCCTGTGTCGCCCGCCGTGCGCGGGCGTGAATTGAAACATCTCCAGGCGGCTTGTCCTCGCCGCAGTCCTCGTCGCCCGCCGTGCGCGGGCGTGAATTGAAACACAAGTTCGAAGTTCAGATCGCCAATGACCGCGCGTCGCCCGCCGTGCGCGGGCGTGAATTGAAACAGCAGATCGCCGACTTGGTCATGTTCAACCTGAACGTCGCCCGCCGTGCGCGGGCGTGAATTGAAACCGTGATCCGTCGGTCAAGTGGGGCGGCATCGAGTCGCCCGCCGTGCGCGGGCGTGAATTGAAACTGCGGATCTCTCCGTGGGAATAGGGGACGCACTCGTCGCCCGCCGTGCGCGGGCGTGAATTGAAACCCGCCAACACTTCAACGAGCCACGCCCGGTGAGGTCGCCCGCCGTGCGCGGGCGTGAATTGAAACCCTATCGACTTCCAGGCCAAGTACAAGCCGCGCACGTCGCCCGCCGTGCGCGGGCGTGAATTGAAACGTGCCCGAAGACATCTACTGGCTGCTCGTTGAGCTTGTCGCCCGCCGTGCGCGGGCGTGAATTGAAACTGTTCGAAGTAGTAGGTGTGTTCGAGCTCGGCCTGTCGCCCGCCGTGCGCGGGCGTGAATTGAAACGATGTTGGGCAGGTGAACTTCTCCACCATCACGGTCGCCCGCCGTGCGCGGGCGTGAATTGAAACACCTTCTGCGCATGACGCGCGAGTTGGCCGACGGTCGCCCGCCGTGCGCGGGCGTGAATTGAAACGGAAACAGCCTCAGGACGCCAGCGATGCGCTCGTAGTCGCCCGCCGTGCGCGGGCGTGAATTGAAACCCGTACCGTCATCGGTGAACAGCCAGCGAGCGATGTCGCCCGCCGTGCGCGGGCGTGAATTGAAACTACGAACCCTTCCGGCCGCGCCTCAGATTCCTGATGTCGCCCGCCGTGCGCGGGCGTGAATTGAAACTCGCACCCGGCGGCTCGTCACGCTTGAAGGCGCAGGTCGCCCGCCGTGCGCGGGCGTGAATTGAAACACTGTATACCCATCGGGTTTACGCTATCGGACAGGTCGCCCGCCGTGCGCGGGCGTGAATTGAAACAAGAGGTTTCGGGCAACCTCGCGGTGGCGAGCTGGGGACGTCGCCCGCCGTGCGCGGGCGTGAATTGGTCTAGGATGTCGCGGCCGGGCTGCCAGTAGAGCAGTACGAGCTCCTGGTTGACCTTCCTCGAGGCGCGTTGTTGAGCGCTGTGTATGCCTCCTTGAGCCACTCGGGGTAGCCGAGGGGAGCAGGAATCAGTTTGCTTGTCATGCGTGATGCCCCTCCAAATGAATGCCGCTGCGACTTTAGCTCCAACTCTAGCTCCAACTCTAGCTCCGACGGGCCAACTCCCCCTGGTGGCACGCACTCCAGATACTCGTCGCCCACGACTGCATCCACTCGACGAGTGGATGCTCTTGTTTCTCGACGTCGCTCGTAGTTTGCCGGTGTTCATGGGTGGTCGTGTTGCTTCTTTGAATCGGTCCAGCGCCGCGCGGAGGTCCCGCTGAGTGGCCCGCCCACGTCTAACGCGCCAAGCCGCTCCTCAACTTGCGGGGTGGACTTGCAGGGTGACATCCACTGCAGGGTCAGCATGTTGACAATTTCATAAACATTTACAGCGATTTGCGACTCCCGAGTGGTGGGGTGACTTGCGGGGTCAGCTCGCTCGGCGGCACCCACTCCCATTCGAGCCCCAGCCAGACCCCATCGTGTGCCGCGCGCGGCGACGTCGTCCCTGCGTCGCGGCACGCATCGAGGATGCGCCGGTAGCCCTGGACCCCAGGCTTCAATCAAGCCTGTTCGATAGAAAGACCCACTCGTCGGCGATGATCGAGCAGGCAGCGGAACATGAGCGCCACGTCCGCGACGCCATTACGCGACTCGAAACCCGCCGCCGCGAGGAGCAGCGTAACGCCCGCGGTGGCGGCGTGTTCGAAGAAGCCGTTGCGGAGTTCGTGCAAAAAGAAATGGGCCGCCTCGAATACATCGTGGACACGCTGGGCAACGTCGTGGGCCTGCGCCCCAACTGCAAGGTGGGCGACGTGGTCATCCAGTTCCCCGCAGATCACGCGTTCGCCGGGCACAAGGTCGTGATCGAAGCCAAACGCCACAAAGGCTACACGCTGAGCAAGTGCCTCGACGAGATCGCTACCGCGCGCAAGAATCGCGACGCAGGCGCCGGCATCTTCGTGATGGCCCGTTCACACGCCCCGGCAGGGTTCACTACCTTTGCTCGCTACGGCCACGACATCATCGTCATCTGGGACGACGAAAACCCCGGCACAGATCCGTACTTGCAGGGGGCGCTGATGGTGGCCCTCGCCCTGGCGACGCGTAACAAGACCGCTGTAGATGAAGGCGACCTGCAGGCGCTGCAGAAAATTGAACAGCGCATCACTACTGAGCTCAAGCGCCTCGATGATATTCGCAGAGCCGCCGAGAGCATCCGCAAGCACGCAGAAAAGATCACAAACCTGGTCTCAGTTGGCGAGAAGAGGCTCAGCGGGATTCTAGATGACGCAAAAAAGACGCTCACCGCGCTCAACGTAGAACTACGGGATGACGAGGTTGAACGGACTTGCCCGATCGAACTGGGCGAGGAGATCACGGATAGTGACGTGGTGATGGCGGGAGAGTGAGCGCGTGCCGCTCGGAGTCTGGTTGATACAACCGGGCCTGCTGCGCATGCGCCACCCCGGCGCGGCTTGATGATGATGGCGGCATGAATGTCAGAGCGAAGGCGTCGTGACTCATAATCGACGTTCGAGCCAAGGGCGGGACGAGCGGCAAGCCCGCAGCAATCTTGACTAGGCAGTCATCCGCGACACGCACCTGCAGTGTCATCGCGACGGAATCCGCATCGAGAGACTGGAAGCCGTCCTCCGGCTCCCAGTCATTCATTCTCGATGCAGCCCTGCAGGGCAACCCTCACCCACCGCGAACGGTGAACGGCGTTCGTCCGAGTTCGCGGCCATCGGCGCCTTGCACCACCGCTACCCATTGTCCGGGTGCTTTGATCATGCGGGTGTGGCCCCAGGTTCGCCAACCGTGTTTGTTCGGGGGGACGTCGAGCTCTACGAAGCCGACTTTGGAGTCGCCTTCGGCCTCTTCGAAAGTGACGAGGATCTTCGCGGGAGCTTCCCCGCCGTTTTTCATTTCCACGAACGCGATGATCGGTGAATCCCCCATCACCATTTCGTCCGCTTGCTCGGGTTCGCGATTGTCGATCTTCTGGGTGACGATCAGACGCGCCAGTTCGAGCCCTTCGCTGCTCGCTGGCGTATCGGGACGCTCGGCCTCGTCGGTGGGTTCGGTCTTCGTGACTTTGGGCTGTGGATCTTCTGCACGTGGCTTCGAGTCGGAGTCCGCCGGCTTCTCAGTCGAGCGCTCTGTGGTTTTTGTTTCGCCTTTGGTCTTCGCTTCGTCGTTGGCGTTCGAGTCCACGCGCGGTTCACTCGGCGCCTGCTCGGCCGCTGCGAGATTGGATCGAACGTGGTCCTGCTCGGGACCGACGCTGGGGTCGTTCGTCTGACACCCACCAACTAACGAACTGATCAACGCCGCCACCGAAAACCCGAATGACAGTCGTGAAAACCACAAGTAATTTTGATTGTTCATGCTTGCTCCTCGACTGGGGGGCTGCGCCCAGTCGGAAGCCTAGGTAGCAATCTCCTTGCCAGGCAAATTCCTGCAGGTTTTCGGCTGAAAAACTCGTGGAGCTGCCAAATCAGTGTCTGACCAGCCACGAGCCCGCGGCTGCGTCCACACGTATCTGAAGGACGTCAGCTGGGGACCGACTGACGCATCAGCTCACCCAAGCGGCGCGCAAACGCAGCAGGATTTTCGACGGGACTGCCTTCGGCGATCAACGCCTGATCGTAGAGCAGCTCGATCCAGTCACCGACCGACTCGGACTCGGCGTTGCTCGAGTGGGCCGTCTGCAGTCGTTCGATGACGGGGTGGGTCGGGTTCAGCTCCAGGATGCGTTTCGTCTTCGGCATGTTGGGGTTGTGAGCGCGCAGCATCTCTTCGATGTGCGGCGCTACCCCGCCGTCGGGGATCACCAGACACACGGGCGAGTCCGTGAGGCGCGTGGAAACGACGACCTCCCCCACGCGGTCGCCGAGCACGCCCTTGAATCGCTCGACGAGCGGCTGGGCCGCCTTGTTCTGCTCTTCGCGTTTCTCTTTTTCGGTCTCGTCTTCCGCATCGTCGAGTTCGAGCGACGCGTCCATCGCCGACTTGAGCGGCTTACCGTCGAACTCACCCAGGCCCTCCACCGCAAACGGATCGACCGGATCCGTCAGCAGCAGCACCTCGTACTCCTTCTTTTTCAAACGTTCGAGGTGCGGACTGCTCTCGAGCAGCGCGCGCGTCTGGCCCGTCGCGTAGAAGATGGCCTTCTGCCCTTCCTTCATGCGGCCGACGTAGTCTTCGAGTGACGTGGGCTCAGAGCCCGCCGTCGACTGGAAACGAACCAGCTTGGCCAAACGCTCGCGCTCGGCGTCGTTTTCGGCGAAGTGCAGCCCCTCTTTGAGCACGGGGCCGAAGGTGGACCAGAACTTGGCGTAGTCTTCGGGTTTGTCGTCGCGCAGCTGTTCGAGCATCGACAGGCCATGGTTCGTCACCTGCTTCTTGATGGTGCGAACGATGCTGTTGTCCTGGAGCAGTTCACGCGAGACGTTCAGCGGTAGATCTTCCGAGTCGACCAGACCGCGAATGAAGCGCAAGTACGGCGGGACCAAGTCCTCGCAGTCTTCCATGATGAACACGCGCTTGACGTACAGCCGAACGCCGTGTTTCGCCGTGCGATCGAACATGTCGAACGGGGCGCGCTTGGGCAGGAACAACAGCCCCGCGAACATCTGTGTGCCCTCGACGCGGAAGTGACGGGTTGCTGCGGGCGGCTCCCAGTCGTGCCCCATGTGCTTGTAGAACTCGTCGTACGCTTCTTGTTCGACCTCTTTGGGGTTCTGTTGCCAGATCGCGTTGGCGCGGTTGACACGCTCGAAGACGGGTTCCTTTTTCGGATCTTCCGTCTCGATCGTCGGCATCTCGATGGGGTGCCCGATGTAGTCGGAGTAGCGCGTGATGAGCTGACGCAAGCGTCCGCCGCTCAAGTACTCTTTGGCATCGTCCGAAACGTGCAGGATCACGTCGGTGCCGTGACCGTCTCGTTCGGCGGGTTCGATGGTGTAAGACTCTTTGGCTTCAGATACCCAGCGATAGGCTTGATCACTCCCCGCGGCGCGTGAAACCACTTCCACTTTGGTTGCGACGAGAAACGCCGAATAGAACCCCACGCCGAACTGCCCGATCAGCTGTACGTCGCCTTTGGCGTTGCCTTCCGACAGCTTTTCGAGAAACGCGCGGGTGCCCGAGTGCGCGATGGTCCCGAGGTTCTTCTCGAGCTCCTCTTCGCTCATGCCCGTGCCGTTGTCGGAAATCGTGAGCGTCCCCGCTTCCTTGTCTGGCACGATTCTCAGCCCTAGCTCGGTGCCGTCAGCCAGCAGCTCGGGCTGGCTCAAGCTTTGAAAGCGCAGCTTGTCGAGGGCGTCCGAGGCGTTCGACACCAGCTCTCGCAAGAAGATCTCCTTGTTGCTGTAGAGCGAGTTCACCACCAGGCGCAGGACCTGGCTGACCTCGGCTTGAAAAGGACGCTGCTTGACTTCACTCGCTTCACTCATGGGACTCACTCGAAGATCGGGATCCAGCTCTGGGGAGCCGGGTTCGGGTTGCAGTGGACCGCGTCAGACGGCCCTGCTGTAGCGACGAGCGCGCTCGTCGGGGGCTGAAGATCCATCCTCCTCGGGCGCTGTCAAGGGGGCAACTCGACGACAAGACCCGAGCTGCGCTTTTTCCCACTGCGTTATGGGGAGCGCGTCGGATCTCGCCGTGGTCAGCTACCGCCGCGGGCAACGTCAGGGCAGTTCTCGATTGTAAGAAGGTCGCCCGGTCACTAAGAATCGCCGCGATGGCCGACAGCTGGCGACTCTGCAACATCTGCAAGGCCCCCATCGCATTCGAGCAGGTGCATTACGTCTGCTCGGTCTCGACTTGCAACCGCAAGCGCACGGGCATGGTGTTCTGCTCGCCCGCGTGTTTCGACGCGCACTTGCCGATGATGCGGCACCGCGACGCCTGGGCCGAAGAAGAACGTGCCCCCACGCGTGCTCAGGCCGAGGCGGAGCGCGCGGCCGAGACCGAAGCTCGCCCCGAACGTCGCGTGGCCACGGTCGCCACGCAACCCATGGGTCCCCCGCCCGTCAAAGAGGTGCTCGTGGTCGCGAGCAAACTCAAGAAGTTCATCAAAGACCAATCGTCGATGAACACGTCCGACAACGTCATGTCCGTGTTGTCAGATCACTTGCGCGATCTTTCGATTCAAGCGCTGCGGGTTGCCGCGCAAGACGGTCGCAAGACGGTGCTCGACCGAGACTTCGAGCAGGTTCTGACCAAGCGCCGCGAAGTCTGACGGGATCGGCGCGATCGGTTCAGCTAACCGAGCCCCCGACCTCGCGTGACGAGATCAAGCGGCGCGAGGTCGCCGTGCACGGACGGACGCCACGTGAGCTTCCCAGGCGTCGCAGCCTTCGTCCTCCGAATCGTCACGCCGTCGCCTCAGGCCGACGAGAGCGCTCGCGGCGGCTAGACCGAGAAAGGTGAGCCGCAACTGGCGGGGGCGAACGAGCCCTTGCTCACCCAAAGCGTCCAAGGCTTTCAGTGCGGAGTAGACGCTGACCGAAGCACGCTTCGAAACAGTAATGATGTCGATAGGTTCTACGTCTCTGGCGAGTTCGAACAGTGCCGTGAGGACCCGAGATGAAGTGTCGTTGGGATTCATGTGTTCAGTGATAGATCGGACACTGAAAAGACGTCCAGTTTCCTGATCTCCTACACTGGGCGAACGACCGTTTGCCGTCGTTAGACCCATGATTACGGACATTTGCGTCGATGGGTCCGTGGCTTACGAGCGCGTTCTAGCCCGAGCCTCGTCAGGCTTCGCGCTGCGGCGATCAGATAGTTGGAGGGTGTGGCCGGATAGCCCAAACTTGCGCGCCAAAACCCGCCAAGAGTCTGGCGGGGTCGCTAATCACGCGCCATATCGCCGCGTACTTCGAACTTTCCTAGAGAACCACCACTGATGTCAGCACGTGCATTGTCCTCCACCCGACTCGAGGCGGCCATCGACGCGATCACCGCCAGTTACGACGGGCCCGAGGAGATCAATAACCTAGAGAGCGCAGGTCTGCCCAATCGACGCGCCGTCGTGGACGCCTACAACCACTTCGTCCCGGCGCTCTACATGGGCTTCTACAGTCGTCGAGCGCTCGACCGAGCCAACCTCCGCTACACCATCAGCGAGACGCTTTACCCAGCGTACGAAGCGTTCGTCGATCAAATAGAACGAGCGGTAACCTACGAGGAGCGCGCGGGGCGCCGCGAACACGCAAACTCGAACTGGAGCGAGGAAACCGTGCTGGACCTGTTCCGCCGAGTTCCAGACTTACGCCGCTGCCTCAACGGTGATGTGCTCGCGGCGTACAACGGCGATCCAGCCTGCAAGAGCGTGGAAGAGGTCGTCTTCAGTCTGCCGGGGCTGCGGGCAATCACCGCCCATCGCGTCGCGCACGTGTTGGAAACGGCGGGCGTGCCGATGGTGCCGCGGATCATCGCCGAGTACGCGCACGAAGAAACGGGTATCGACATCCACGCGGGCGCGAAGATCGGCGAGGGTTTCTTCATCGATCACGGCACGGGCGTGGTGATTGGCGAAACCACCGAGATCGGCAACAACGTCAAGTTGTACCAAGGCGTTACCCTGGGCGCGCTCAGCATCAGCCGCAAGGCCCGCGGCGACGTCGGAAACAAGCGGCACCCGACCATCGAGGACGACGTCACCATCTACTCGGGCGCCAAGATCCTAGGGGGCAACACCGTGATCGGACGCGGCTCCATCGTCGGCGCCAACGTTTGGCTGATGGCGTCGGTCCCCCCCAACTCGAAAATCATGGGTCGTACGGAACCGTGAGCGACGGCCCGAAGAGCACGCTGACGGCTGGCATTCCTAGGCTGAAGCAGGCTCGAACTGCGGCATCACGCAGGAGAATAATCCAAGTATATCCTCAGATTTAGCGCTCACATTAAATGTGATGTTCGGTCCCATCTGAGTTTCTCGTTCGGGACACCCGCACGTTTTCGTGAGAAGAACGGACCCGGAGATAACAGCGATGCAGCGTCAATCCATCTGGTCGAAGCCTCCCGCTGGTGCGTGGCTTCTAACTGCCGTTTCAATAGCTAGCGTGTCGTTCACGAGCTCGGTGTGCGCCCAAACGCCAGCGCCTCCCGCGGACTCAGCTTCCGAAAACTCGGCCGCTGGAACCTCGGGGACTGGAACCTCGGCCGCTGGAACCTCGGGGACTGGAAACCCGGCGACTGGAAACTCGGCTGCGGAGCCCCCCACTGAAACGCCCCCCGCCGCGCCGGGGCCGCAAGCGCCCGCCGACGTCGAATCGGGTGAGCCTGCTCCAGCGCCCACGGCTCCGCCTCCACCCACGTCCGAACCCGACGCGGCGGCTTCGGAAGCCACGTCCCCTCCCCCCGCGCCCCCTCGTCTACAACTCGAGGCTCAACCCGACGCCGACCCGCCGCCACCAGGCCCCCGCACGACGCGGCGGCACGACGGTTTCTATCTGAGGACGAGCTTCGGGTTCGGCTATCTTTGGGGCGACTTCGATCTAGCCGTGCCCGGTGAACCCAACCTGAAAGCGAGCGGCTCAGCCATCGGTTTCGATCTGCTCGTCGGGGGTTCACCCAGCCCCGGGTTCAGCATCGGCGGCGGCTTCATGGGTAACTGGCTGCTCTCTGCGGACTTCGATCAGAACGGCGATCCAGCTGAAGAGCACACCCTCGGCTCGGGTTTGATCGGAGTCTTCGTCGACGGCTTTCCCCAGGACACGGGTGGGTGGCACTTGGGAGGTTTGGTCGGGCTCGCGGGTCAGACTTTGAGCAACAATGGCGAAGACGAAGAGACGGGCGGCTTCGGTGGCTCCATTTGGGGGGGCTACGACCAGTGGGTGGCTTCGGACTTCAGCGTCGGAGGACTGGTGAAGTTCACCGCCATTCGCTCGAGCGGCAGCGACTCTGACGTCCGAGCAGGCAGCGCCACGCTCAACTTCATGCTGACGGCCCTCTATCACTGACACCCCGCAGCTGCAAAGCTGGCCCCGAACGCGAAACGCGCGTGTTGCCGCTTGCTCGGCAGCACACGCGAAGGTATGTGGCTGCCCACTCATGTCGCTCGTCATCGTCGACTACAACGCAGGCAACCTACGCAGCGTGGAACGCGCGTGCGTGGCCGCTGGCCTCGCACCCCAGGTGCTTTCGGATCCAGACAAGATCCGAAAAGCCGAACGCATCGTGTTTCCTGGCGTCGGTAACGCTCAATCCGCGATGCAGACGCTCCGCGAGAGCGGGATGGACGAGGCGTTGACGGATGCTCTCAGAAGCGGAACGCCCATCTTGGGGATCTGCGTGGGCGCCCAGCTGATCCTCGATCGGTCGGAAGAGAGCAAGGTCGATTGCCTGGGTTGGATCCCGGGGGTGGCCCGGCGTTTTCGCTTCGACGATCCCGACGTGAAGATCCCCCACATCGGCTGGAACGAAGTGAAGCCAAAAACCACGCACCCACTGCTGAAAGACCTTTCGCCGGGTGATGAGTTCTATTTCGTTCACGCTTACCACCCAGTTCCAGATGATGCTGGCTGCGTCCAAGCGGTTACGGACTATCACGGCGAGTTTTGTTGCGCGCTCGGCAAGGACAACCTGTTCGCCGCGCAGTTTCACCCCGAAAAGAGCGGGCGCTTGGGCCTGTCTCTCCTCGAACGCTTCAGTCGCTGGGAGCCCGCCGCGTGCTGAGTAAACGCATCATCGCGTGCCTCGACGTGCGTGACGGCAAGCTCGCCAAGAGCGTCAAGTTCGTCAACACCAAGGACATCGGCGACCCGCTGCAAAAAGCGAAAGCCTATTACGAGCAGGGCCTCGACGAGCTCGTCTTCTACGACATCACCGCGTCGAGTGACGGTCGCAGCATCATGCTGGGCGTGGTCGAAAGCGTTGCGTCGAACATTTTCATTCCGTTTTCGGTCGGTGGCGGCATCGCGTCCGTGCAAGACGCCACCGCCCTTCGCCTGGCTGGCGCCGAGAAGATCAACGTCAACAGTCAGGCCGTCAAACGCCCAGAGCTGATCTCCGAAATCGCCGACGCGATCGGCTCGCAAAGCACGATCCTGAGCATGGACATCTTGCGCGTTCCGCACTCGGACAAGACGCCCTCGGGGTTCGAAATCGTAGTCAACGGTGGCCGCACCCACACGGGGCTGGATGCGCTCGCGTGGGCCAGGCGCGGGGTCGAGCTCGGCGCGGGTGAACTCGTCGTCAACTCGATCGATGCCGACGGCACTCAAGAGGGTTACGACATCGAGCTGACGAAGACCGTCGCTCAGAGCGTGAGCGTGCCCGTGATCGCGTCGGGCGGCGCAGGTAAGCCCGAACACCTATACGACGTGCTGACGGAGGGCCGCGCAGACGCAGCCCTGGTGGCCTCGATGGTTCACTACGATCACTACACCGTGCCGCAGCTCAAGCAGTACCTGCACGAGCGCGGCGTCAAAGTTCGCTTGGGCTACTGAAGCGAGCGTCGCGGCCCGAGCCTCCGCTCATCGGGTGAGTCGTGAGGCGACGGGCTGCGTCTGCGTGGCACGTGTCCGCTCAGCAGAGCTTGCCCAGGCTCCAGTCGAGATCCCCCTCGTCGAGCGCTTTGCCCGTGCTGTGGTAGCCGTTGTCGACGTACATCAACGTGCCCGTGATGGCGCTGGCAAGCGGGCTCGATAGAAACGCCACCGCGTTGCCGACCTCACTCGCTTCCAGCGCTTCTGGCAGGGGTGAGTTCGTCTTGTAAAAGTCGACGATCTGCCCGATGGCTCCCGTCACGCTCGCCGCGCGAGACGCGTAGGGCCCAGCGGACACGGTGTTGACGCGCACGCCATAACGGCGGCCCGCCTCGAACGCGAGGTAGCGTGTATCTGCTTCGAGCGCCGCCTTGGCCCCCGCCATGCCGCCACCATAACGTGGGATGAAACGCTCACTGGCCAGATAGGTCAGCGAGGTGAAGCTCCCGCCCTTGGGCATCAGCGGCCCGAAACGCTGCACCATCGACACGAACGAGTAGGCGCTGGCGCTGACCGCAGCGAGGTAACCGTGCCGTGAGGTCTCCATCAGTGGCTTGGCCACGTCGGGGCCGTTGGCCAGGCAATGCACCACGACGTCGACGGGCTTGTCGCCGAAGTCCTTCGCCATCGCGTCTGCCAAGCCCTGAATGGTGAAGTCGCCGCGCGACGCGTAACGTTTGTTGTTTCGAATCTCTTCGGGCGTGTCGTCCAGCGTGTCGAACGCGGCGTCGAGCGGGTAGATGCGCTCGAACTCCAGCATCTTGCCGTCGCTGAGCTTGCGAGACTCGTCCATCTTCCCGCGACGCAACATGGTCTCGAAAATGTTCATGGCTGGTGGCCAGGTCGCGACGCAGACACTAGCGCCTGTCTCTGCCAGCGCCTTTGCGATTGAAAAACCGAAGCCTACGTCGTCCGCAACTCCAGCGACCAACGCACGCTTTCCCGACAAGTCGATTCGCATTGGACCGCCATCACTAGTTGGGAACTCTCTACTCGGCAAGTCCTGCAAAGCACCGACTCAACGGAATCGCTCTGCGCCCGGGCCCGTGGCGAACCGCGAGAATACTAGGCAAGCAGCTCGGCGGACCCCGCCGAATCGGGCAGTGGACTCGCTCAGCTGGCTGCCGCGTCGAGACGGTCCCGCCAACCGCGTTCGAGAGCGACACCCAAAAAAACACCCCGGACCACCTGCTGGTGATCCGGGGTTCCGTTGCGTCCCCAACGGGATTCGAACCCGTGTTTTAGCCTTGAAAGGGCCACGTCCTGGGCCGGACTAGACGATAGGGACTGAGGGGATCGGCTGTTTAGCTCCGTGCTCATGCTGGAGCAATCGGAATTCTGAGCATTGTGTTCAGTTTCCGCACGTTCGGTCGGCTGAACTCGGAGCCGAACGCCGCTCGCACCACGCTCAAACGGCCAAACGCATCGGCTCGACAGCCAACGCTTGCGCCCGAGCTTCGGCTTCGCGCTTCGGAGCCCTCTGCAAGCTGGCCGTCCCCAGAATCGCACCACACAGCGTCTGGAAGTCGAACCCTGCAGCTGCGGCGATCTTGGGCAGCAGGCTGCTCTCGGTCATGCCCGGCGAGGTGTTCACTTCCAGAACATATTCGTTCTGGCCTTCGGTCACGAGCAGGTCGACCCGCACGGCGCTGCGACAGTCGAGCGCGGCAGCGGCTCTCTCGGCGAGGTTGAGCACTCCGCGGTAACGCGTCTCTTCGAGGCGCGCGGGCATGAAATACTCCGTTTGCTTGGACTCGTACTTGGCGTCGTAGTCGTAAAAGCCCGCCTGGTGCACGATCTCGATCGCGCCGAGCACGCGGCCGTCGAGCAGTCCGACGGCGATCTCCTTGGCGTCGATGAAACGCTCCACGAGCACACACTCGTCGTGTTCGAACCCGACGGAAACCGCGCGCTCCAGTTGTTTCATGTCGCGCGCCACGCTGACGCCGACGCTCGAGCCTTCGCGGCGCGGCTTGACCACGACGGGAAAGCCGAAGGAACCGTGGCGCAACGCGAGTGATTCCCGTTCGCTCTCGTGCATTGCGTAGTAGGGCGGGGTCGGCACGTTGTGGAGCCGAAACAACTCTTTGGCTTTGAGCTTGTCCATCGAAAGCGCGCTACTGAGCACGTTCGATCCCGTGTAGGGGATCTCGAGCATCTCCAGCATCCCCTGCACGCAACCGTCTTCGCCGTATCGGCCGTGGAGTGCGATGAACGCGGCGTCGAGGCGCGCCATCTTCAGCTCCTGAAACAGCTGCGACTCGTCGCGCACCTCCAGCGGAATGATGTCGTCGCCCGTGGCCTCCAGGGCCCGAGCTACTGCCTGGCCCGACCGCAGGGAGATCTCCCGCTCCGACGATGAGCCACCCATGATCACCCCAATGCGCCTACGAACCATTTCAAAAGCCTCCAGTGCGAACGCTCAGTTGCCCCGCCACAACGCGGAGAGTCTGGGGTCGCATTCTCGTTGCCACACGATTCGGCTAGCGGACACGCGGACATCGGGCCAACTATCCTGACAACTGGGGGCTGGCTGCGTCGCTCGCGGCCAGGACGCAGAATGCCGCAGGCACGCGACGAAACTCCCCTGGAATCAACGGGATCCCGATTCGCTGATCCCACGCTTGCGATGGTCGGCCTAGCCAAATAGGTTACGTTCGCATGGGTAAGGCCGCTTCGACCTTCGAAGTCCGGACGGAGGCAGTGGGGCCGGCCGTCAAAGCCGCAGAACGTTGTCTGCGCGCCGTAACACGCCCAGGTGGCGGCGTCATCTTCTGCTCGGGGCGGGTCGCACGTGAATTGCGCGCATTGGCCGAAGGCATCGCGAAAGTGACCGACGTGCCGTTCATGCTCGTCGAGGGTCCGGGCGTGTTGACCCGAGACGGTGAGTACGAAGCTGAGAGTGCTGTCACTGGGTTGGTTTGGGGAGGGCGGCGAGCACAGCTCACCACCTGCGACGACTCTGCGGACCTTTCGAGTAGTGCCCTCGGCGCAATGCTCGGACCCGAGTCGACGAGTTCCGCCGCGTCGATCGTGTTCGTGCGCTCGGAAGGTTTCGATCCCGAGCAGCTGTGGAGACTGCGCCAGGCTCACCCCGATCCGTTGATCTTCGGCGCGGGGACGTACGGCGACCCCGGGCTCGTGTGCGTCGAACGCGGCGTCATCGAGCGACCCTCTGCAGGCTGTTTGCGACTAGTGGGTCTGACCCCCCCGCTGGTGCGCACGGCTCACAGTTGCCGCCTGCTCGGTGAGCCCATGCCCATCACCAAGGCCAAGGGCAACATGATCGAAGAGATCGGCGGCCTCCCTGCCCTGAGCGTCCTGGAACGTCAAGGCAAGTCGCTGCGCGGTCAGTCGCTGGTGTTTACCGTGCTGACCCCCAAAGGCGCTGATCCCGAAGCCGGAGACTGGCTGGTCAGAGGCATTCAAGGTGTCGACCCGGACAACAAGTCGCTGCTGATCTCGCAAGAAGCCCGTGAGGACATGCTGATCACGTTTGCGGTACGTGAAGCGGGCGCGTCGCGCGAGCAGATGGAGCAGATCTGCCGCGACGTGGCACGTTCGCTGGCGGGCTCTGCGCCTCGCTTTGCGCTGTATTTCAACTGCAGCGGTCGCGGGCGCAATCTGTACAACGCGCCGAACGTCGACACGCGAGTTTTACGCACCCATTTTCCAGAGCTGCCGATAGCTGGTTTTCAGTCGGCATTCGAGATCGGTCCGTTTGCGGGGGCGCCAGCTCTGCAGCTGTACACGGGCATTCTGGCGGTGTTCGCGTCCCCGAGCTGAGCCTATCCCGCGATGACCTCTCCCAAACAAGCCCTGCTCAATCGTCCCAAGGCCAGTCGATTCGCGATGGCGGACGCCATCCTGGCAGCGCTCGTGATCAGCGTCGTGGGGCTGATGATCGTGCCGCTGCCCACGCAGTTGCTCGACATCCTGCTCGCCGCCAACCTGGCGCTGGCGGTCACGGTGTTGCTCGTCACCATGTACGTGACGGACGCGCTGAAGATTGCCGCCTTCCCAGCGCTACTACTGATCACGACGTTGATCCGCCTGGCGCTCAATGTGTCTTCGACACGTCTGATCTTGCTGCAGGCCGACGCGGGGGAAATGATCGCGGCTTTTGGCGGCTTCGTCGTGCGTGGCAACTACGTCGTCGGCGCCGTGATCTTCTTGATTCTGTCGATCATTCAGTTCGTCGTGATCGCCAAGGGCAGTGAACGCGTCGCGGAGGTGGGCGCGCGCTTCACGCTCGACGCCATGCCCGGCAAACAAATGGCGATCGACGCGGAGCTGCGCTCGGGCGGCATCGACGGCTTCGAAGCCAAGGTACGCCGCCGTCAGTTGGAGCGCGAAAGCCAGTTCTACGGCGCGATGGACGGCGCGATGAAGTTCGTCAAGGGTGACGTCATCGCCTCGTTCTTGATCACCATCATCAACATCCTCGGCGGCTTGGCGATAGGTATCTTGCAGCGCGACATGGACCCCGAAGCCGCGCTCAGGCGCTACGGCTTGTTGACGATCGGTGACGGGCTAGTTTCTCAGATCCCTGCGCTCGTGCTCTCAACCGCGGCGGGTATTCTCGTCACTCGGGTCGCCAGCGAAGAGCCCGACACCGCCCTCGGCAAAGAGCTCGGCAACCAACTGCTGCGTACGCCCAAAGCAATCACGGTAGCCAGCGTGTTCGTGATTGCGCTCGGTTTGATCCCCGGGCTACCCGCGTTGCCGTTGCTACTGATCGGTGGGTTGTTGTTCGCCATTTCCAAGCTGCGCACGAAACCCGATGCACCAGAAGAGTCGACCCACGTCGCCCAGCCCGTGCAGCGCGACGGGCAGAGCCGCGCGCGACGCTTCGTGCCCGTGGTGTTACCCTGGGGTTTGGAATACAGCGCAGACTTGAGCTCACTGCTCGACGATGCCACCCGCAGCGACAAGCTCATGCGACCGGGCTTGAACAGCGTGGGTGATGCGGCCCGCGAGCTGCTATTTCGCGAGTTGGGCGTTCCCCTACCCGCCTGCCCTGTCGTCGAAAACGCCGAACTGCTCGAACGCACGGTGGTGATTTCTTTGTTCGAGATCCCGGCGTCCGTGGTGCTCATCCCGAGAGACGTCCCAGACGAGCAGCTAGCGCAGTACGTCCTCGAACGCGCGCTGCCGTTGTTGCGCGGCCGTGCTGCGGAGTTCCTCGGCATCGCCGAGACTCAAAGCTTGCTCGATCGCCTCGAGCAGATCGCGCCAGCCACCGTTCGGCAGGTGATGCCCAAGCCCGTCAGCCTCACGCTGCTGACGGACGTGTTGCGGCGCTTGATCGACGAAGGCGTCAGTATCCGGGACTTGAAGGGCATTCTCGAGGCGCTCTCACAGGTCGCTCAGAACGACAAAGATCCACTGAATCTGACGGAGTACGTGCGCTCTCAGTTCAAACGCACGCTGACGTATTCACTCACGCGGGGCTCGGGTCAAGTGCACGTCATCCTGCTGGCAAGCGATATCGAAGAGACGATCCGTGAGGCCATCAGTCGCACCGCGGCGGGCAGCTTTCTTTCACTCGCGCCTCAGCCCGCTCGCGAGATCGTCGAAGCCGTGAGCCGCGCCGCCGCGCAGAGCGACTCGGACGGTAACCCTGCCCGCGCCGTGCTCACGCAACCCGACATCCGACGTTTCGTACGCAAGTTGCTCGAAGTTGAGCACCCGCAGCTGCCCGTCGTCGCGTACTCCGAGCTGTTGCCCGAGGTGACCATCCGAGCCACTGCCACGGCGAAGGTCGCTGGCCGCTGACGTCAGGCGCCGTGGGCTCGTCCCGGGCGCTCAGCTGCGCTGGAACTGAACCTTGCGCTGCATCGCGCCACTCTGTTCGAGCAGCGTTTTCACTTCTTTTTGAAGCAGCGGATGGGTGCGCTTGACCATGAACGCGCCCAACATGCGCGGTTCGATTTGCGCCATCTTGCGCAACGCGGAGCGCATGCTCTTGACGTTGTTGGTGTACGCGTAGACGAACGCTCTGGCGCGGTACAATTGCGGCCTGAGCTGAGCGAACTCGTCGTCTTCGGGGTTGAACACCTCGATCGTCTTGAGCGCGCGTTTCGCCTGACCACTGCGTGCCCAAGCTTCCGCGATGACGCTGCTCATCATGGCTTTGGTGCGGGCGTCTTGGTGACGGCTCAAGTCGATACCGTCCGCCAGGTCCCGAGCCTTGGAGACGTCCCCCAACATCAAGTGAATCATGGCGCGCTGCGCGCGGGCTTCGTCAGCGACCGATGCGTTGGCTTTCGCCAGGTCGATCTGCTCCAGCGTTTCCAAAGCCAAGCGTGGCTCTTCTTGCATCTGCAGTTGGGCCTTGGCGAACACTGCAGCGGGATCCGACGCTTTGAACTCTTTGTCCAGGCGCGAGAGCGCCGCTTCTCGGCCTTCGGCGGTGTCGGCCCCCGCGAGAATGCCTGCGACGCCTTTGGCTTTCTTGGCTCGCCCCGTGGCCCAAATCGCCACGCCGACGATGGCCAACGTGAGCACGCCAGCGACGGAAAGCGAAATGATACGTGTGAGCGTGGACTGCGAAATGAGGGCGATTGATCCAGTGATCACCCACAGGCCGCCCACTAGCAGGCCCAGGCGAATGATCATCGCCTTCATCGCCCCTTCGGGCAGCGGATCAGGCGCCGTGGGCTGAACGCTCACGCCGGCCTTGGGTTTGCGTGAGGGACGCTCCCCCGCGGCTGCTCGCCGCATCTTACGAGTCTCTTTCGCCACGGCTCTTGCTTTCTGTAAGAAAGCCCCCGCGCGAGCGGGGGCTCTCAATCAACGAACTTGCGGCCGCGTCTGCGACCGCAGGTCAGTCATCACGCGTCGGTTTCTTCCGACTTGGCTTCTGCTTCGCTGTCGGTCGCGGCAGCGTCGCCACCGCCACCCGCCAGGGTCGAGAGCTTGTCGCCAAACTTCTCCTTGAGCAGGTCGCCCAGCGTGCTGCCCTTGCTCGCTGCCGCCGCCTCTTTCTTGAGGGTCGTCAGCTGCTCGGCTGCTGGGCTCGCGCCGACTTCCTTCAGGCTCATCGTCAAACGTCGGTCCATCGAATCGACGTTGGCGATCTCGCCCTTCACCACGTCGCCGCGACGCAGCTTCATCTCGGCGGGGATGTCGTTGTTCGGGATCAGTGCCTCGATGCCTTCGGTCACTCGAACGAAAGCGCCGTACTCGGCAACGCTGATCACGGTGACATCCTCGACGACCGCACCAGGCTGGAAGCGCGAGAGCATGTCGCCCCACGGATCGTCCCAGATTTGCTTGATGCCGAGGCTGACCTTCTTCTCGTCGTGGTTGATCGACAAGATGATGGCTTCGACGTCGTCACCCTTTTGGTGCATGTCCTGCGGGTGGTTGACCTTGGTCGTCCACGACAAGTCGGTCTTGTGCACCATGCCATCGACACCGTCTTCGATGCCGACGAACACGCCGTAGTCGGTGATCGAACGGACCTTGCCGCCGATCTTGTCGCCTGGCTTGTACTTGTCGGTGAACAGCGACCACGGATCGGGCTCGAGCTGCTTGAGGCCGAGACTGATGCGCTTGGCCTTCGAATCCACCTCGAGCACCTGGCACTCCACCTCGTGCCCGACCTCGAGCATCTTGGAGGGGTGCTTGATCTTCTTGGTCCAGCTCATTTCGCTGACGTGGATCAGGCCTTCGACACCCGGCTCCAGCTCGACGAATGCGCCGTAGTCGGTGATGCTCATCACCTTGCCGCTGACCTTCTTGCCCAAGGGGTATGCCTCTTGGACGTGGTTCCACGGATCTTCCTGGGTCTGCTTCAGACCCAAGCTGACGCGCTCGGTCTCGGGGTTGTACTTGAGGACCTTGACCGTGACCTTGTCGCCGACCTTGAAGACCTCGCTGGGGTGGTTGACGCGACCCCAGGACATGTCCGTGATGTGGAGCAAACCGTCGATGCCGCCGAGATCGACGAACGCGCCGTACTCGGTGAGGTTCTTGATGGTGCCTTCGAGCACCTGACCCTCTTCCAAGGTCTGCAGGGTCTTCTGCTTCATCTCGTCACGCTCGCGCTCGAGCAGCACACGACGAGAGAGCACGATGTTGCCGCGCTTCTTGTTGAACTTGATGACCTTGAACTCGTAGGTCTGTCCGATCAGCTTGTCCAGATTGCGCACGGGGCGCAGATCCACCTGCGAGCCAGGAAGGAACGCCTTGACGCCGCCTTTGATGGTCACCGACAAGCCGCCCTTGACGCGCTGACTGATGGTGCCTTCGATGATCTCATCGCGTTCACACGCGCCAGAGATCTCGTCCCAGACCTTCATCTTGTCTGCCTTCTCTTTGGACAGACTGATCAGGCCATCGTCGCTCTCGCGGCTCTCGACGAATACGTCGACGGTGTCGCCTTGCTTGACCGAGACGTTGCCTACGGCATCAGCGAACTCGTTCTTGGAGATGACGCCTTCGCTCTTGCCGCCGATGTCGACGACGACTGCGTCGCGCGTGACTTGGACGACCAAGCCTTTGGCGATGTTGCCTTCGTTGGCTTCTTCGGGTAGCGGCTTCGCGTCCGCGCTGGACTCGAACAGCGCGGCAAAGCTCTCGCTGCCGGCTTGGTTGGTGTTGGTGCTGACGGTTTGGTTCATGAGGGTTAAGAGGGCTCGACGAGGCGGGTAACGTGAGCAGACCCATTCTGCTCCGGGACGCGACAAACGCGACCTACCGGCTCGGGAGGACGGCGTCCCTAGCGCGGCCGGGCCTCAGAGTCAATCCCGCCGGGACTTCACATCCCCGCGAAGACGTGACGAAATCTGCCCCCACTGCGCCCGCGCCGCAACGCTCCCCGCAGATTGCCCAGCCTCGCGCTGGCCCGATGGCCGAGGCCACTCGGGATTTTGCAAGTGAGATCAGGGTTTTGGGGGTGACCGCAGCCACAGCTCCAAGATCTGTCCGAGGCTTTGCGCGGCTCGATCCATGTCCTCGCGCGGCCACACACTGCGTACCTTCACCTCGCCAGTTTCCGTCGTGGTCACCTCGGCGCGGGCGAGCAACGCCTGTTCGCCCGCGTGGTCTCGCTGCCCGGCGAGGCGCAGAAATGTGCCGAAGCCGCTCAGCAGCGTCTCCACCGTCGGGGCCAACGACGAAAGGTCACCGCCCTGTTCGGGCCGCAAGCGCACCTCGACGAAACTCTCCGTGCCGAGCTCGACCGTACCGCTCGCGCCATCGAACTGGTCGAGCGCCCCCAAACCGGGCACGAGCGCCCCGAAGCGCACGCCCGGCAGCGCTCGAAGCCAGCTGCCGTCCATGCCGAAACCTGCCGCGTCGTTGCGTCCGAGTCCCAGGCGCTCGTAATGCTCAGAGGGCGCGAGCGCCTGAACCAGCAGCTGCGCGTCCGAGGAAAACACCACGATCCCATCATCGGCTTGTTCGACGAACACGCCGTATGGAGGACACGACAAGCGCTCGTTCGCGAACGTGCAACCAGGGAGCTTCGCCTCTTGCACGATCTCGTACAGTCCCGAAACCACGCCGTCCGAGGGGAACAGACCTCCCACCCCAGCAACCCAATGACCTTCTCGCGCGGCGCGCGCGAACATCACCTCGCGCAGGTCCATCGCCAAGTCGATGCCCGTCTTTTCTTCGAGCGTCGCGAGGCCCCCTTGCTGCGCGAGCAAGTCCCGAACGACGGGTAACACGTGACGCCGAAACGGTTCGAACAACACCACCTGCTCCAGGTCCAAGCGAGCCGCAAAGGGCGCGCCCTCGGGAACGTGGAGCGCGGCGCGGCGCTCGTATTGCACCAGGCGAACGTACGCCAGCCACATGCCCCCCAGGAACAGCACGAAGAGTACGAACAGACCTAGCAGTACCTTGGAGTGTTTGGTCGAGCCGCGGGAGTGTGTGGCCATGAGATCGGTTGGGCAGCCTCGCTGCGAGTTTCAGGAGTCTTCCAGGCGCTTCTCGACTCGTTTCACGCTGGCGACGATGCGCGTGACGACTTCGTCGATGCTGAGCCCGGTGCTGTCCACGAGTTCGGCGTCGGGCGCCTGAATGAGCGGGGCGACGGGTCGGCTCGAGTCGCGGCGATCGCGCTGTCGCACGTCGTCGGCAACTTGGCTGAGGGAGGTGTTCGGATCTTTGTCCTTCAGCTCCGCGAAACGTCGGGCCGCACGCGCCTCCGTGCTGGCGGTGAGGAAGAACTTCGCCTCGGCGTCGGGGAAAACGACGCTGCCGATGTCACGCCCTTCGACGACCACCCGGCCATGACGCCCCACGGCGCGTTGCAGGTCGAGCAACGCCTCGCGCACGCCGGGAATCGCTGACACCTGACTCGCGTGGGTGCTGGCCTCGGATGTACGGATCTCTCGGCTGACGTCGACGCCGCTCAGCAGCACCTTCTGCTGTCCGGACTTCGTGGTTTCGAAGCTGATTGCCTCCTCGCGCGCAAGCCGCCGTGCGATGGCCGTCACCGCCGCCTCGTCCCCGACGGCCCCTTCCCGCGCCGCACACAGCCCCACGCAGCGATACAAGGCGCCAGTGTCCAGCAACGTATAGCCCAGGCGCTCGGCCACGCGCTGCGAAACTGTGCTCTTGCCGGCCCCAGCCGGGCCGTCGATGGCCACCAACGGAAACTCGCGACGGCTACTCATGGCGCGAATCCCGCCGAGCTTGGTTGCGCTTGTGAGTTACCCGTCGCACCGACCGAACTCGCAAACGTGTCGAGCAGCGACGCGGCAGCCTGGGCGTCGAAGGCGATCGTCACTTGCAGGGAGCTACCGTTCACGTCCGCCTGCAAGTTCTGAATGGGCTGCGACATGCCCAAAATCGACGTCAGGAAACCCACCGTGGCCAGGCCTTGTCTCAGTTGTTGAATCGATGCTTGCCCTTCGAGCGCAGCCGCTTCATCGACGTACGTGAGGGTGCCTGCCAGGTTCATCCCCGGCGCGTCGAAATTGCCGACCGCGCGCACCATCCCGACGTTCTTCAAGAATGCGAACTGTGATGCCAACGCTGCAACCTGTGGATCGTGGCGAGCGTCACTCGCGAAGGCAATCGGCGCCCCAGGTCGCTCCATGAGGCTCGCCATCTCTTCGGGCATTTCGACGCCGATGCGCCCCGCTTCCATGCGGTCGAGCGCGCGGCGAATGCCCGTTTCATTGCCGAATACCACCGTGCGATTCGTGAGCACGACGAACCCGATGTTCGCGGAAACGTAAAACACGCGCCCCGCGTATTCGACGCGCACGAGCGGCGTGCCCAGCGGCGTGGTCTCGGAAGCGCTGGCCGCTTTTTCGATCGCTTCGGGGTCGAACTTGCCCGTGGCCACGCCCATGAAGTCCACGCCCTGAAACGAGTAGAGGCCGAGCACGATCCGCTCGAGATCGCGCTCGGGGGCGAAACCCGCGCTAAGGGGCAAAGGCAAACGCGACTGAGCGACCGTCAACAACCGCGCCCCAGCACTCGACTGAAACAGGCTGGGCGCGTCGATGTTGAACACGCCGACAGCTCCCCCTGGCATCAACGCTAGCGGGTTTCTGTCGATGTCTTCGGCGGTGAGCTCGACGCCATCCGAGGTCTTGATGATGACATCGTCGCCCCCGCCGCATCCCAGCGTGACCATCAAAGCAAGCCAAGCGAGCATCACGCAGCTGACGCCCTGGCGTGTGAAGCCCTGGAGTGTGAAGAAGTGGCGTTTGAAACACTGCGCTTTGGGCCACTGCCCTTTGGTGGTTCCGATACTCGCTCCCATATCCCCAACTCGTATCATCCGAGCACCTCCTCCAACGCTTGGATCAGCCGGGTGTTCTCCTCAGGGCTGCCGATGGTGATGCGCAAAGCGTCTTCGCCGACGGGCACACGCCGCGTGATCACACCTAGATCCAACAATTTCTCGAACAGCGGTGCCGCTGGCTGCCCGAACAACACGAGAACGAAGTTCGCCTGACTCTCCACGACTTCTAGCCCCAGGCCGCGCAATTCCGCGGTGACGCGGTCGCGCTGTTCGGTGTTGACCTGACGACAGCGAGCCAGATGCTCCTGGTCGGCGATCGCGGCCAGCGCAGCGACTTGCGCGAGCGAGTTGGCGTTGAAGGGAGCTCGCACTCGGTCCATGTAGCCGCTCATTTCCTCCGCAGCGATGGCGTAACCGAGGCGCAAACCCGCGAGTCCGTACGCCTTGGAAAAGGTCCGCAGCACGACCAGGCGCGGACTCACGTCGCGCAAGCGCAAGCCATCGGGATAGTCGGAAGCCGTAGCGTACTCGGCGTAAGCTTCGTCGAGTACGGGGATCACGTCGGCTGGGAGCGCTTGCAAGAAAGCCGACAGTTCATCTTTCCCGACGTAGGTACCCGTCGGGTTGTTGGGGTTCGCGATGAACACCACACGCGTCTCACTCGTCACCGCCTTCAGCATGGCGTCGAGATCGTGACGATGGTGCGAAAGAGGCACTTCAATCGGCGTGAGATTGTGTGAAAGCGCCGACATCCGATACACGACGAACGACGGGTCCGCGAACAGCACGTGGTCGCCTGCCACACAGAACGTCGATAGAATCAGCTCGAGCAGTTCGTTCGAGCCATTACCGAACACCAACTGACTAGGCAGCACCGCCGTCTGCGAGAGTTGCGTCAGGTGTGTGGCGAGAGCATGACGCAGCTCGTAAACACCTGCGTCGGGGTAACGGTGCAGCTTCGCTGCAGCGGCGGCCACGGCACTCGTCACTTGCGGGCTCGGCCCCAGCGGGTTTTCGTTGGAAGCCAACTTGATGGCGTTGGTGACACCGCGTTCACGCGCGAGCGCTTCGAGGGGTTTTCCTGCAGCGTAAGGCTGCAGGCTCTGGATTTGAGCAGTGACGAGAGGGCGCATGCAGAGCGGCGACCCTATCCCAAAGTCGAACCACGAGTGAGTCAAAAGCGGAGCGTTGCTCCGCCACGGCTGCCTCGCGACCAACCTCCCGAGGAAGCGTCAACGCGGTCCTGCATCGAAGCGGGCTGGAGCTCACTCGCGCAAGTGAAGGGCTTCCCCAACGCTGCGCATGAAGTCCTCACCCGTCAGTTGCTGCGGGCGCTCGGCTTGGCGGGCTTGCTCGCGGGTTTGGCTTTGGGTTTTGCCGTCTTGGACTCGCTCGACGATGTGTTCGAGTCGGAGGACGACGTACTGCTGGAGTCGGAACTCGACGCGCTGCTCGAATCCGACGTCGAAGACTCGCTCGAGTCACTCTTTTTCTTGTCCGGCTTCGACGAGCTGTACAGGTCTGCGTACCAGCCGCTGCCTTTGAGGACGAATCCCGTGCCGCCGCTCACCTGCCGCTTGGCAGTCTGACGTTTGCACGCGGGACACTTCTTCAAGGGCGCGTCCTTGATGGACTGAGACGCCTCCCATTCATTGCCACATGAGGTACAGACGTATTCGTAGGTCATCGCTGAGTCGCGCTTCAATGCTGCTGCTGAGGGCTGCTGTCAACGTCTCCCGACGCGTTGTGCGTTCAACGGCGGGACGGCCGCTGGAACCACTGCACTTTTGAGACTGAACGCTTGTCAGGCTCAGCGAATCGGGGTAAGGCTAGGTCCTGCGCTGGGCGCGATACGTGACAGCATATGACATGGCATCGCACTACATCTCCGTTCGTGGCGAAAGACTCGCTGTCGGCGTTTCGCGCTGCGAAACGGCGGCGGTGGGTCACGCGTCGAGTGAGGGTAACAACTAACGTGCCCACGACGGATTGCGTCAATTCGAGTGCCGTCTGCTCGGTGTCTGTCGAACCCTGCGCCAAGACCGTCGGCAGGTGTACGGCGCCCACGGCAGGCTCGCGTTCTAGTAAGATCCGACGCTCCAGCAGTTCGAATACACGCAGGTCGAATACCAGCTGTTCGACAACTGGTAGCCCGATCTGGACCGCAGCCAGCTCGGGCCCAGCGAGCGGCAGGCACGGCTCCACTACGAAATCCCATCTCGGCGCGTTCCTTCGTGCGAACGCAGCTACCCCACCCATAGCCCGATCGATCACGGTCGGGATTCTCTGAGGCGCCACTTCACGATGCACATCAAGAAACTGGAGATTTGCGGCTTCAAGTCCTTCGTGGACAAGACGGTGATCCACTTCGATCACGACATGATCGGCATCGTGGGTCCCAACGGCTGCGGCAAGTCGAACATCGTCGACGCGATTCGCTGGTGCATGGGCGAGCAAAGCGCCAAACACCTGCGCGGCCGCGCCATGGAAGACGTGATCTTCAATGGCTCGGAGTCTCGGCCCCAACACGGCATGGCGGAGGTGACGCTCAGCTTCGACAATGGCGACAAGGAGTACGCCCAGACGTTGCCTGCCGAGTACCGCGACTACCCGGAAATCGCAGTCACTCGTCGCCTGTTTCGCGATGGCACCAGCGAGTACCTGATCAACAAGACCCAGGTGCGCCTGCGCGACGTGACGGACCTATTCCTAGGCACTGGCGTCGGCACCAAAGCGTATTCGATCGTCGAGCAGGGACGCATCGGCCAGATCGTCAGCTCGCGGCCACAGGACCGCCGCATGTACATCGAAGAGGCGGCGGGTATCACCAAGTACAAGCTGCGCCGCAAACAAGCCGAGCGAAAGATGGAGCTGACGAAGCAGAACCTGCTGCGCGTCACCGACATCGTCAACGAGATCGAGCGCAATCGCAATGCGCTCAAGCGTCAGGCGGCAAAAGCCGAACGATACATCCGCTACCGCGAAGAGCTGGAAGACCTGTTCCTCCACGACGCAGCTCACAGGTTGCTGGAAATGATCGTGACCGAGAAGGTCTGCGTCGATCAAACGGGAGAGCTGCGCAGCGAGTCGCGGCGCTTGACGGACATTCTCTCAGCGGGCGAAGCGCGCTTGCAAGCGGCCCGGCAAGAAGCGGCTTCGATCGAATCGCGTTACGACCGCGCCACTTCTGCCGCAGGCTCAGCCGAGCAACGCCTGACTGAGCTGCGCAGCGAGATGGCGCGCGCGCAAGATCGCTCGACCCACCTCAGTCAGCGTTTGCAACAGCTCGAAAGTGAACGCGCCGAGTTGCAGACGCGTCAGGAACAACTGCGGAGCGAGCGAGAGACGTTGGACGAGCGGGTGACTTGGCTCGACCAAGACGAGAGCTCCCGCCAAGCGCAAGCCGACGCAGAACACGCCGAG
The DNA here is from genome assembly GCA_965651905.1 of uncultured bacterium. Classification (GTDB taxonomy): domain Bacteria; phylum Myxococcota_A; class Polyangia; order Polyangiales; family Polyangiaceae; genus SZUA-265. The sequence continues at coordinate 39,542 of CBFGUG010000051.1, forward strand.
CTGGAAGCGCTGAAAGAGAGCGAACAAGCAGCCGAGGCAGCTGTGGCCGACCTGCGTCGCCGTTCGTCAGAGCTTCAGGCGCGCGCCGCTTCAACCCAAGCCAAGTTGGAGTCGCTCCAGCAGCGCCTGGTCGAGGCCGAAGCGCGGCAGTCACAAGCGGATCAAGAGCGAACTCAGCTGACCGACGATCTGAGCGGTTTCGAAGCGCAATGCACGCAATTGCAAGCGCAGCTCGAAGGAATGACCGAGAGTCATGGCCTGGCCGCGGAGGAAGCAACTCAGGTCGAAGCGGATCTGGCGAAAGCGCGCGCGGAGCAGCGCGAGCATTCAGCGGCACTCGAGCAGCTGAAAGACGAGCTGTCGCACAAGCGAAACCGCCTCTCCGTGCTGGAAGATCTGCACCGCAGGCTCGAAGGTGTCGGAGCTGGCACCAAAGTGCTGCTGCAGAGTTCAGATCCAGCCGTCGTCGGCTTGCTTGCCGACCGCGTCGACGTTTCGGAAGCGTACACGGAAGCGTTCGCCAGTTTGCTGGGGGACCGTTTGCACTGCGTGATCGTGAGCGATCCAGAGCGCGGCATCGCTCTGCTCGACGACCTGAAAGAGAGCAAAGGTGGCCGCGCGACCATCGCCCCGCAAAATCGCGCGCCCTCGGCCGACTCTCGCAGCGAGGTCGAGGACGATCCGCTGGTGCTCGCTCGCCTGATCGACGAGGTCAAGTACGCCGAAGAAGACGAGGCTTTGATCCGTTCACTCGTCGGCGACGCAGTGGTGGTGAAGAGCGCGACCGACGCCCTGTCGATCAACGCACGTTTCGTCGGTGTGACGGCGGTAACCCTCGACGGCACCGTGGTACGAGAAGACGGCCTGGTCAGCGGCGGAAGCGCGGACGACATGGCGTCGGCGATGCTCGAGCAGAAGCGCGAGATGCGCCAACTCGAAACGGCATTGAGCGAACTCGGCGCGAGCACCGAGCAACACACCGAGCGATGTGAAGCGGCCAGCAAACGCGTGGCGCAGCTCGAAGGGCTGCTCGAGACATGCCGTAAGACACAACACGAGCGTGAGCTCTCGCGCCTGAGCGCGGAGCGCGATCTGTCGAGCAAGCAGAATGAGCTCGCGCAAACCCAAAAGCGTCACGAGCGCCTGACCACGGAATACGAGCAACTGGCGACGAAGACCACCGAGTTTTCGACGGACATCGCTGCTCAGAGTGAACAGCTCGAGCAAACTCGCCGGGAGTCGGAGGACGCGCAAGCCACGTTCTCGGATCTGGAGGCGAAAGCCGCGGAAGCAAAACAGCTCGCCGCAACCAAGGCGGCAGCCGTCACCGAGCGCAAGGTTCGACTGGCCCAGGTTCGAGAGCAACTCGAAGCCGCTCGCAGTTCACTCGCGCGCATCGCCGCGGAAGCAACTGCCGCCGCGGATCGACACACCAAACTGAGCGAAGAGTGGCGCGAAACCGCCCTCGAGTCTGGCCGAGCCGCAGCGCGCTGGATTATCGGCAGAGGCGCCTGCGCGCAGGCAGAACTGCGTTCACACGAGGCAGCTACCGAGCTGGAAGAAGTACGCAGCCTGCTGGAGCAGGTCCGCGGTGGTCTCGGTGAGCGTGAGGGCGAACTGCGTCAGGCTCGCGTCGAGCTCAGCGAAGTCGACGAAAAGGTGCGAACTGGAGAGATGAAAATCCAGAAGCTCGAACTCGAGCGCGAGCACCTGGTCTCGAACGTCGCCGAGCGTTACCGCGGCTTGCATCTGCCCAGCGTGATCGGTGACTACCACGCGCGTCCAGCGCCCGACTCCGAGCATCGCCGCCGCATCGACGAGCTCTCCAAGCTGATCGATCGCATGGGGCCCGTCAACCTCGACGCCAAGCAAGAATACGAAGACGCGGAAAAGCGCTTCGACGAGCTCAGCGGTCAACGCAACGACATCCAGGAAGCGCTCGACGAGTTGGATCGCGCCATCCGCCACATGGATCGCGAGAGCCGCCGCCGCTTCAAGGAAACCTTCGAGATCGTCAACGGCTTGTTCAAAAAGACCTTCGCCAAGCTGTTCAAGGGCGGCCGCGGCGAGTTGGTGATGACGGATCCCGACAACGTCCTGGAAACGGGCGTCGACATCATCGCGCAGCCACCCGGCAAGCGTCTGGGCAACATCGAGCTGATGAGCGGTGGCGAAAAAGCACTGACGGCAACAGCGTTGATCTTCGCGATCTTCCAGCACCGCCCCTCGCCGTTCTGCGTGCTCGACGAGGTTGATGCGCCGCTCGACGACGCCAACGTCGGTCGTTACAACGAGGCGGTCCGCTCGATGACGGGCAGCTCGCAGTTCGTGCTCATCACCCACATCAAGAAGACGATGCAGGCGGTGGATGTGCTGTACGGCGTGACCATGGGCGAGCCCGGCGTGTCACGCGTGGTCAGCGTCAAGGTGAACGAAGCTGCCAACCGCAGCGAAAAGAATCCGTCCGCCTTGCAGCAGCCGAAGGCCGAAAGCGCCGAGTCGACGCAGGTCGCCTGATTCGAGTGGTCGCCTGATTCGAGTCTTCGCCTGATTCGAGTCTTCGCGTACGCCGGGCTGGGCTGAGGACGACCGCCCGCGTACGGGGAGAATCCGACGTCTAGCGATCAGACCGCCGACGTGCGGTGGCGCCGATCAGCACCAGCAGTATCCCAAACCAGAGCTTCGAACGAGCGAGCGCTCCCGCGTCGCCGGAAGCGCGCACCACGCAGCCGACTTGCGGTGGCATCCCTCGCTCAGCGGAAGTACTGCCAGATGCCGGGCGCTCTACACTGGCCGCATCAGTGAAGCGCGGCTCGCCCACGTTCGTCACCGAGCCGTCGAGAATGTGGCCCCAACGGGGAGCGGAGGGCGGAATACCTGCGTCGACGCCATTTGCAATCGACGGATCCGTCGCGTCGCTAGGCAACGTAGCGGAGGTTCCTGCTGTTGCAGTGGGCTGTGCCGTGGCGGCGGGCTGCGGATTAGCGCCGGGTTGGGTGGCACTGGGTTGGGTGGCACTGGGTTGGGTGGCATTGGGAAGATCCGAGCAGGTTGGCGCCTGCGTGTCCGCATCGGCCTGCCCCGTGTCGGGGGGTGGTCGTTCGCAGCGCGGCTCCCCGCGCAAGGGACTCTCTGCAAGCCGCATCAGCTCGAAGTCGTCGCCGCACGCCACGATGACGTCGTCATCACCGTCGATTTCACCTTCTTCGCTCGGCAACCAAGTACCCGCCAACTCACCCGAACAACCGTTACCCGTAGCCCCGTAGTGATACGCCAACACAACCTCGCCTGACTCGTCCAGTATGGCGATGGCGTCGTCGGGACCGTTTTGAAGCCAACCGTTCGGAAGCGATTTGCCGGCCACTTGCGTGATGTCACAAGTCACGTCGGCGTCGACAGTCGAGGCGCTGGCGCAGATCACGACGAAGCGTTGAGTCGTGATCTCGTGGTTGCGCAAGTCGAGACTGCGATACGGCTCGCAACCCCCGCCCGCTCCATTGAGCAATGTCACCACGGGCAGTCGGCACGCGGAGTCGTCCCCATCCCGCTCGACGCGCAGCTCCAGAAACTCGCCGTCGTCCGCACCAGGGTCGTCCGCGCTCAGTCTACTGAGCGACACTGAACAAGTGCTGGCCGCAGGCACATCGTCGGCTCGAGCACCTTCGGGCAAGCTGGAACTGGCCCCCGAATCGCCGACGACGACCGAGTCGGCAGGCTCCTGAGGCGTGCCACCCGTCGGTCCCCCTGCATCGCTGGAAGCCTGCGCTGCCGCGAGGGAGTCCACCTCACTTGGGGTCGATGGCTGCGCTGCCGAACACGGAACGACGGTGAACAGCCCAAACCAAGATAACGCCGCTAGCGCTCCAGCATCGAGAATCCGACAATCCTGCATGGGGCGCTGTTCGCCCAGCGGGGGACTCGGTTGCGGCTTTTTCGTTCGACAGGTTTTTCGTTCGGAAGGCGCAAGGACGCGCGCGTCATACCCTGTTCAGTAGTCACAAGCTCTGGCGGTACAGCTCTTCCAGGGTTGCGCGGTCGCAAGGGCGCGGATTGGTAGCGTGGCAGCCGTCGGCCACGGCAAGCTCGCTCAGGCGCTCCAGATGTTTCTCGGTGACCCCAAGATCGGCCAGGCTGCCCGTGATGCCGAGATCGCGCGCGAACGCTGAGAGCCACTCGTCCAGCACTCCGCCAGCCACGACACCCAGCGCGTAGGCGGCGCGCTCGTACTTGTCGGGAACCGTCTTGCGGTTGAAGCGAACGACCGCTGGCAAACACAGAGCGTTGGCCAAGCCGTGGTGGGCGCCAAATTCACTCGATAGCGGGTGCGCCAGCGAGTGACAGGCGCCGAGGCCCTTCTGAAATGCGGTCGCGCCCATCATGGCAGCCTTGAGCATCGCACCGCGCGCGACCAAATCGTCACCCTTGGCCACGGCTCGAGGCAGGTACTTGGCGATCAGCTCCAGCCCCATGAGCGCTATGCCATCCGCCATCGGGTGATCCCCCGTTGCCACGTACGCTTCGAGGCAATGGGTCAGCGCGTCCAAGCCAGTTGCAGCGGTCACCTTCGGCGGCATGCTGGCCGTCATCTCTGGGTCCAGAATGGCCACACGCGGTAACATCGCGGGCGAGAAGATGACGGTCTTGATCTTCGTCGACTCGGCGATCACCACACCCGCGCGACCAACCTCGCTGCCCGTGCCCGCGGTGGTCGGAATGGCGATCACGGGCAGCAGGCTGTGCGGAATGTGCTCCGCCCCCCCGAGGTTGTCGTCGAGCTCCGCAAAAGGTAGCGCTACCGCGTGTCGCACGGCGAGCAACTTGGCGGCGTCGAGCGCCGAGCCTCCACCCACGCCGACGATCAGATCCGCACCAAAGTCGCTGAGCGACTGCGCCGCCGCGACGATGTTGTCTTCCGTCGGGTTCTCGCTCACGCCGTCGAACACCTCGACTGGGATGTTCGCAGCGGCCAGCGCCCGTTCGACGGGCTCGTGGAGTCCCAATCGCCGCAGCGTGGGATCGGTTACGATGAACACACGGCGCGCGCCGAGGGCCGCCGCCTCGGCGGCCACAGCCTTCACTTCACCAGCGCCAAAGCGGATTCTCGTTGGGTAGTTCCAGATCGTGGTCATGGGTTTTCTCGTTTCGAGGGGTCCCCCTTACGTGTCCTGCGATCATACAGTTTCGAAGTATCGCCGCATCTCCCAGTCCGTCACCGCGCGTTCGAATTGGCGAACCTCCCAGTCGCGCGTGCGCACGTAGTGGTCGACGAACTCTTTGCCGAGCACTTGACGCGCGACCTTGTTCTTGGAGAGCAGCGCGACTGCCGCCGAAAGCGACGTCGGCAGGGCAGCCTCTCCCCCCTGCCCCGAATCGCCGCGGGTTTCTGCTTCCAGCGGCCTGGCTTGCTCGATGCCCCACAAGCCCGCTCCCAGAGAAGCAGCGATCGCAACGTATGGATTGATGTCCGCCGCCGTCTGGCGGTATTCGACGCGCAATGCCTTGGCGCTGGAGGGAGCGACTACCCGAATCGCACACGTGCGGTTTTCGACCCCCCACGCAGCGACCATGGGCGCCCAAAGCCCGGGGACGTATCGCTTGTAGCTGTTGATGGTCGGCGAGTACAGCGCCGTCCAGTCGCGCATTTGGGACAGCTGCCCCGCGATGTACGAGCGCATCACGTCGGACATGCCGTGGCGCTTGCGCCCGTCGAAGAACGCGTTCTTACCGTCTGCCCACAAGCTCTGATGCAGATGACCGCTAGCGCCCGGTAGATCTTGTTGGCACTTGGCCATGAACGTCACTGCTAACCCATGGCGATGTGCCACTTGGCGCAGCGTGGTCTTGAAGAGCGCCGCCTGATCGGCGGCTGCCAATGCGCCCGCGTAGCGAATGGCCGCCTCATAAACGCCTGGCCCCGTCTCGGTGTGCAGACCTTCGAGTTCGATGCCGAAGTTCTTACAGCTGTCCCAGATGTCCGCCATCAGTTCAGCGTCCTGTCCCGTACGCACCCAGCTGTAACCGAACATGCCTCGATCGAGCGGCTGCATGCCAGTGAAGTTCTTTTCGACGATCGAGTCGCGTGTCTCCCTGAAAAAGAAAAACTCGAACTCGACGCCCACGAACGGCTCGAACCCGAGTTTGTTGGCGCGCGCGATGACGCGCTCGAGCAGTGAACGCGGACAAGCCGGGTGCGCCTTCCCTGGCTCGATTTGAAAGTTGCACAACATGGCGGCAACTGACGGCTCCCACGGGATCATTCGCAGGGTGTTCGGATCCAACACGCCGAGTGTATCGGGGTAACCCGTATCCCACCCCGTGACCGTCGCGTTGTCGTACAGCGCGTCTGCCACGTCCCAACCAAAAATCACGTCACAGAATCCGAAGCCATCGCGCAGCGCCGACTCGAACTTGTCGAGAGAGACGTACTTTCCGCGCAGCACGCCATCCAAGTCGAACCCCCCAATCTTGACTTTGGTCACCCCCCGCTGGCGAAGGTCGTCGACCAACGCTTGGTCGCCATCGACTCGTGCTTTTTTCGCTCCTGCCATCGCTGCTACCTCCACCGCTTTCGTCACCACGGTATAGCAGCCTGTTGCAAAAGTCTCCCGTCGCCAACTCAGCGAGGCCAGCGCCCCTCACGCCGCGCGTTCAACCGTCGATCGCGCTACTGATGACGCTCACCAGTTGCTCGACCGTGTACGGTTTCGGCAAGTAGCCAACCACTCGAGGGTGGCGCAACAAGTTGGGCGGCAGATCTTCTCGCGCTAGGCCGCTCGTCAGCACCACGGGCACGCCGACTTCGCGTGCCTCCATCTCGCGCAGCACCTGCGATGCAGGCATGCCCGCGGACAGGTTCACGTCGAGCAGCAGGGCGTGTGGCGGGGCGGAGCTGAGCAGGTGCCCCAACGCGTCGTCTCCATGAACGACGGAGGTCGCAGCAAATCCGAACTCCTCCAGCAGCCCGACGGTGAGTTCGCCGAGGCGCCCCTCGTCGTCGCAGATCAGCACCTGGCGTGCGGCGTCCGAACGTTTGTCGTCGCTGGCGATCGGCAATGGACGTTCGAGCAACGGGATGTACGCGTGAAATGCGCTGCCCTTGCTCAACTCGCTCTCGACCTCCAGCCAGCCCCCAGCGCGCTCGACCAACTCCTTGACGCTGCACAGCCCGAGACCATTACCGCCATCGCCTTTGGTCGTGAAGAACGGCTCGAAGATGCGCGCGCGGATGTTCGGATCGATACCCGGACCCGTGTCGACGACACTCACGCGAAGCCAGGCAGAAGGCGTCTCCCCTGCGCGACGCGCGGGGCGCCAAATTCGCCGGGCGCGCAACGTTACCCCAGAAACCTCACCCAAACTGCGAACGGCATCACTGGCATTGATGAGTAGGTTGAGCACGACTTGCTGCAGCGCAGCGGGCAGCATCTCGACCATGCCCAGTTCGGGCTCGATCTCCGCGTCCACCCGCGTGGCGTCGGGCATGCAACGCAATAGATCGATGGTTTCCTGCAGGACCAGGCGCGGGTCGGCTTTGGTCGGCAGGACCTCCGGGCCGCGCCCGAACGCCAGCAGGCGACGGGTGACCTCACCTGCACGTTGGGCCGCGGCATCTGCCGCAACGAGTGCACTCTCGCGCCCCTCGCGAGAGACGTGATGCTTGACCAGGGCCAGGCTGCCACGAATGCCCGTGAGCAGGTTGTTGAAGTCGTGCGCCACACTCCCAGCAAGCAGCCCCAGTGATTCCGCACGACTCACCTGGTCCAAACGGCGACGGGCGGCGTGCAGCTCTAGCTCACTGCTGAACAACATACCGACCATTTGTGCACCGACTGTGTGCGGCTCGAACCCGCCTGCCGAGGCGTCCACGTTCGACGAGACCGCTCGAGCGCCCGAAACCGGCGGCTCGCTCGACCCCAACGGACCAACAACTTCCCCTGCGCTGCCCTGCGCCCCCGCAAAACCCTGCGCATTCGGAAAGCCCTGCGCATTCGGAAAGCCCTGACCAAGAACGATCGGAAAACACTGCACCCGCAGCAGCTCACTGCCCGCCAGCTGATCCCCTACTGGGCCGCCGATGGCTGAGTCGGAGCCCCGCAGCGCCGCACTGCTTCGCTGCAACTCGACGGTTTGTTGTACGCCCGCCACCAAGGCCGAACGCACGGCGTCCGCCAACTCCGGGTGCGCCGTAGCGTCGAGTTGCCCAGCTGAGACGAGTGAAGAAAGTGCATTCAGCGGACGACTGCACGCGAGCACGGTCATGTCAGGGGCGACGACGACCAGCACCGACGAACATGCCGCTAAGCCAGCACACAACGAACGTGCCTGCTGCCGCGCCTCCGCCAGACCATCGCCAACCCTTGCTGTTTCGGTAAACCGCAACACCGCGCGGCAGGAAGTTATCCGATCGTCAGCGTCAGGTCCAGCAAGCGGGTGCATCGCCACTCGCTCAGCGGGCGGGACGCGTCGCTAGTGGTTCAGAACGGCCCAACTTTTTGTCCGCGCCGAAGAAACACCCCTGCCCGTTTCGTCGCACCAGGACGAAAAAACTTCGTACTCGACGTCCGTCTGCGCAGCGCCAGGACGACTGGACCCGCGATCGTGATGCCATGGTCAGCGGTCCAGGGAGCTGCGCCCGCGCAGCAACTGAGCGGCCACCCCCAGCGTCCCGAGCACCAACAGCGGGATCGTAAACCAGGACAGACCGATCGAACCAAGCGAGAACACTCGCCCCGAAACGGCAGCGTGGTGCCGCCCGAGCAGCACCAGCAGTGCCCCAGCCGCCAACGCCGCAAGCGGCACGGCATAATCGCGAGCGCGCGCCCTCGCCCGCACCTGGACCGCTGGCAGCTCCACGGCAGAATGGTCGACGTAATCCAGCACCAACTCAGGCCCCGCGTCACCTTGGCGCAGAGGGTTATCGTCGCCCGCGTCGAGATCCAACTGCAGCTCGACTTCGTCACGTTCGCCCACAGCGTGACGTGGCGGTCGCGGCGGAGCGCTCGCCAGCTGCAGTGAGCGACCGAGGTGATTATCGGGAGGGTTCGCCTCTGCTCGCGAAATCAACGTGTCCGCGGCAAGCTCCTGCGTGTCCAACAAGGTTACCGCGCTGCTCGCAGGTGAACTCGCGTCTGCGAGCGAGAGCGCATCCCAAAACTCCCGCACGCTCTGAAAGCGCTCCCGGGGATCAACCGCTAGCGCCTTCTCGAACACCCGCTCTACCGCGGCTGGAACGCTCACGCCGTGGGCGCCAGGTGTCGGGCGTGAGTGCACGTCGAGAGCAGCCGCGACCAGCGCCGCCGCATCACCGTTCAGAGCGGGTTGCCCAGCAAACAGCTCGACCGCGGTGAGCGCCAGGCCGAACACGTCTGTCCATGGCCCCGTTTGCCCGTACCGCTTTGGCGCCCACTGTTCGGGCGCACCATAGGCGGGGGTGAACGACGACAGGCCCGAAGCATCGACGCTCGTACGCCCCACCACCTGCGACGCCACGGCCTTGGCCTTGCCGATGCCGAAGTCGAGCACTTTGACGACACGTTTGCCCGCGACGTTTGCCAGAAACAGGTTCTCGGGTTTGATGTCGCGGTGAATGATCGAGACCGGGCCATCGTCCGTCATGAAGTGATGAGCTTGCTCGAGCACTTCCGCGGCAGGCGTCAGGATTTCGATGACTCGCCGCAACGGACGAACGGCGCCCTCCCGCGCTGAGAACGCATCCAGCGTCTCGCCCTCCAGCCACTCGAGCGCCATGAACGGCATGAAACGCCCGTTGGGCGACGTGATCGCGTCGACGTGCAGGGGCCTCACGACGTTGGGCAAACTCGCCGAGAGCCGAAACAACAACTGCGCCTCAGCCTTGAACTGCTCGCGGAAATGTCCGCGTTTGTTTTCATCCATCCCTTGCGGGATCTTGAGACACTTGAGCGCGACCTTGGCGTCGAAGCCCGAGTGGTAGGCTTGATACACGACCCCAAACCCACCTTCGGCAACCACCGCATCCACCCGGAAGACGCCTGCCACCGTGGTCCCGACCAGCTGGAAAGCGTCCTCGATCACGTTCGCCCGACCCTCCGCACGACGGCAGTTTAGCCCGCACGTTCGCTCGAGTGTCAGGGAATGCTTGACCCTCGTGATGGCGACGCCAATGTTAGCCGCGCAACTCTCCCACTGTGTCTCCCAATAGCCCACATGCGTCTACTGCTGATTGCGTTCATCGTCGTTCCGTTGGTCGAACTGTACTTATTGCTGTGGGTAGCGCAGTGGGTCGGCTTCTGGCCAACCCTGGCGCTGACCATCGTCACGGGTTTGATCGGCGGGGGGTTGGCCAAACGGGAAGGACTGAAGGTCATCCGCCAGTGGCAAGCCGCACTCCACGAACTGCGGCCGCCGCCCACGGGCTTGCTGCAGGGAGCGCTGATTCTCGTCGGCGGTGCCTTCTTGCTCACTCCCGGGATCCTGACGGACGTGGCAGGCGTGTGTTTACTCCTGCCCGTGACCCGCACGCCCATCGCCAACCTGCTGCGCAAACGCGTCGATCGTTACATCGCGGTACGAACCACTAGCCTGCACACGTCTGCGTTCGCGGGCGTGGACGAAAACGGCGTTGGCTCGCCGCGGGATGCTCGCGGCCCCCACGACCCCTCCGTCATCGATACCACGGGACAATCGAACGACTGACGCTCGTAGACGTCGAACGACTGACGCTCGTAGACGTCGAACGACTGACGCTCGTCACGACGGCCCGCGGCGCCTGTCAGGGACGCCGCGAGCGCTCACGCTAACTCAGTTGCCGCCTTCTGCAGTCGCGTCAACTGAGGCAGGTGCCGCGTCGGGGACGTCGGTGGGGCCCGCTTCGGGAGGGCTTGGATCGGGCCCCGCCTCGGCCCCGTCATCTCCCGAGGACATGCCAGAATCGAGCACGCCAGAGTCGCCACCGGGTTCATCGGCGCAAGCGCGGCCCACAGTGAAGTCAGGGCTGTCGTCAGGGTACGCAGGGTCCACGCAGATGCCGTCCGAGCCGAAGATCGGCCTCAGATCTTCGGGCAAGATCAGACACACACCCTCCTCGTGGGCGCACTCGCCATCACAATTGCAACGCTGCGCGCAGAAGCCGAGATCGTTTTGTCCCGAACCCGTCAGCACACCGTAGGTGCAGATCGGCTCACCCGGCTCCTCCGGGGTCTGATTGTCCGAACCGCAACCGATCTCGGTGAGGTTACAGAAGCCCGAACAGAACGCGTATTCCTCACCCATGGGCAAGCAAACCTGAGACGCGCAGTTGCTCTCGCCGATGGCCGCTTCGGGATCACACGCCGCGCCGATGGGATCCCCCTCGGGCTCGACGTCCGTGCAGCTGCCTAGGCCCAGATCGCAGAAGCGCCCGTCGCAATCGTCGTCGCTTCTGCACACGGGACGGCAGAAACCCACACCGTTGATGCTCGCGGCGTCACACGCGACGTCGCCGCGGCTGTGGCACTTGTCGACCTGACCGATCGAACAGCCCAACATGCAGTGGAAACTGCCTTCGGTCTGCAAGCAAACCGCACCAGGATCTGCCTCGATGCACACTTCCCCGCCTGCTTCGCAGTCGAGCGTGCAGTAACCGTGGGCGGGCCCGCCGCCGAACCACTCGTCGGAATCCGAGGTCATGCACGTCAAACCTTCGGAGCAGTCATCGTCGAACGAACACGGCCGCCCGATCCCAGATGAGCCCGGGGGCGGTCCCGGATCGGGAACCGTCGAATCGTCGGCGCCAGGCCGACCTCCGGGCGCCCCCCCCATGCCACCGTTCGCATCGTCGGTCAGATCGTCGTCGGTGCTGTCGTCCGTGGACTCATCGTCCTCCTGCGCGTCATCGTCGTCGTCGTCGTCGGCACCATCGTCCGGCCCTGAATCGGGGCTCACGGGGCTCTGATCGGCGTTGATCGCTTCGTCTTTGCCGCAGGCGCTGAGGCCGCCGACACAGATCGTTAGCAGTAGGGTCAGCCATGTGGGGTTTGCTCTCACGGTACCTCCTGGCGGAACGCTACCACGCGCCCGCGCGAGGAAAACCCGCGAAAGCAGGCGCAATCCCCCTGCACGCTGCAGTGCGGCGAAAGCGACTGTTCAGGCGCGAATCGCGCACTCTCAGCGGAACCCAAAGAGCCGCGTCGAGTCAACACCGCCGTATCCCTCCGAACGCCCACGCGAGCCCGCACCGCGGGGCAATGGAGCAGAAGCCGAGGTCCCAAGAGCGCCGCTGCCTGGCCCCCTCCGCGCGCTGAGCATTGGTCTCATTTCATTCTGTGAGGACGCCCGCCGATCTCGGCGCCTG
>CBFGUG010000052.1:0-51654 GCA_965651905.1 uncultured bacterium
CTAGCGGTCCGCGACCGAAACCCCCCATGCGGGCGTCAGTGTATGAGTAGAGCGTCGAGCCTTCCTGGGCCGCTGTCGAGTCGAAGGTGGAGACGGTATGCACGAGAACACCTGCCCGGGGGAGGCAGCGCACGTTCGGCGTGTCACAGACCAGAGCAGGCGTGTAAACGTCAGAGTCAGACGCGTACTCGATGCTCACGTGGTTTCCTAAGCCGTCCGTCACTTTCGACAGCAGGCCGCGTTCGGGCTGCGAGCCACGGTACATGAGCATTTCGCCGCCCTCGACCTCGTTGCCCTGATAGAACAGGGCGTCGGTAGCCCCATCCGAGTCGAAGTCGGCGAACATGGGGTACGTGCCTTCCTTCAACCAGCGATCGTCGGTTGGCAGCTCTGGCACTGTATGTGCCGCGAAGTCGATGGCTACCGAACGGTTGCTTCGCCCTGGATGGGCATCCTTCACCACTACCCACGATTTCAGCGACTCGTTGTCCACTAGACCGAGCAGATCATCGCGACCGTCCCGATCATAGTCGAGCACACGAATCGTGTCCCAGAACGCCGCGGTCACTCCTATGTACGGGTCCTTCTCGGCTGTGGATAGGGGGGCAGGTATCTCAGGTATCTGGAAGATCCATTCTTCCACCCGGGGTATGAGTGCCGCCAACTTCTGCATGCGAAACCCGCTCTGACCGAAGACGACCGACGCGTTGATGCCTTTGAGCGTGGGGTCGAGTTCCGCGTCGGAAAGGCGCTTGCGGGTGGCACCGTCCACCAGGTACTCGACATGGTTCACGCTATCGTGCAGGCCGTCCCCGTTGAGATCCAATGGGCGTATCGCGCCGTATCGATTTGGGGAGAACCCACCCAACTCCACATTCAGGTTCTTCCAGGTCGCGACGGGGCTTGCTTGGCCCGTCACAGACTCGAGAGCCAACGCGAACACGCCTGACCCGCCATCGCGTAGAATCCAGTTGACGACTCCATCTCCGTCGACGTCTAACACCATGGGAGCCGGGACATCGTGGGGTACGGAATGCTGCCAGTTGCAGGAGAACGCCACGGGCGTAGGCGAATTGGGTATCGCTATGGTCTGCTCGATTCCATCCGCGCCGAGGATTGACAGCTCTGACCCTTGCCCATACCCACACGCCATGAGGTCTGAGCGCCCGTCGCCGTTGGCGTCCATGGGGAAGATCATCTCCGCTGCTGCTGCCTGGATGGCGTAGTAGATCGGTACGAAAGGTTGTTCGCTACTGTCAGTTCCGTGCCAGACCAGAGCTCCCACTTGGCTTGTGCCTGGCGGTGTGTAAGGACAGGCCGATACTAGGTCGGATCGCCCATCCAGGTTCACGTCTGCGACTGAGGCCGACGAGATGCAAGAAAACTCGATGTCGGGCTCCACGGCCACAGGGACTTCGAACCGCTGGAACGAGCCCAGGTCGATTCCGCGCATGAGCCACCACGACCCTGAATGCTCGAAAAGGAAATCAGTCAGCCCATCACCATTCGCGTCCAGCACGATGGTGGGCTTGGCTTTCGCCTGTGCCCTCAGCTGCGACTCGTCCTTTTCGATCGGCCCTCCCGCGAAGGTTTCGGGGACTCTCGTCACCAAGTCCGACACCGGATCCGAGAAGACGGGCGTCAGGTCGTCAGCATACTCGAACGTTGTCGGGTTCAGGCAGGAGTCGCCGTTGAGCGAAGGGACGCACTCCTGGACAGAAGTCAGGAAGTCTGTCTCGTCGCCGTAGGTCAGAAGGTACTGACGAATTCGCTCGTTCGCGTAGTACATGCTGATCGAGCCCAGACGCTCCTTCAAACCTTGACGAGATACATTGGCGCCACCGTAACCCGAGTAGGGTGACTCCCGGTCGTCGTAGTTGAACTTGATTCGATGCAGTTGCCTGGTCGCTGTCGGCGTATCCGCGAGCGATCTCTGACCGTATTCAATCGATACGAGCGTGGGGTCGTCGGTGCACCAAGGTCCTCCAGGTAACGCTGAGCTCCCTCCGCGGCACTCGTAGCTGTAGTGCGTGGAAACCAGTGCCCGGTTGCGCTTTTCGGTAACAGGCCAAGTCGTGGGGACGGGGTATCCTGGCTCGCCTGACTCGCTGACTCTGATCATGTAGGACCGAAAGTCTCGTCCGTAGAGCCACGACTCACCGTCTTTCGTTTGGACGCGCCAATGACTTACGCCATAGACGTCTAGGTACGTGATGTCGTTGAAGCTTTCCACCTCCGTTCGGTACTTTGCGCCGTGGGTGAGCGGGCTCCCACTGATCAGGATGAGCCGCTGCCCGTCGAGGCAGTACGCATCGTCGTCGTCGCCCGTGATGGGACCCGGCCAGCCATCGACGGCCACGGTCTTACGGCACCGGGTGATTTGTGAGCTAGCGTTCAAGTTCCATCCGACACCAGCGATCCCCGGTGTAGTCGTTCCAGAATAACTCAGACTGACGTTGGGTTGGACTCCACCACGCCCCAGCGGTACGTTGAGTGGGACGTGGTATCCAGCGCGGCCCTGTGGGGACACGGCAAATGTGCCGTCGAGCGTTCCGATGCTGTCGTCGCCTGCGCCTTCCAGGTCGACACCGGGATGAGGAGGGAACTCCGGGCGGTCCAGCGAATCTGGAAGACACATCCCATCCGCGCAGCTCGATCCTTCCGAGCACAATCCGCACAACCCACCACACCCATCATCGCCACACTGGTTGCCTCCGCACGTTTCCACGCATTGCCCGCAATCTCCACAGACGGCCGGATCGCAGTCGCTGGTAGCGCATGAGGTGTCGAGACACACTCCCTCGATGCAGGCTGTGCCTTCTACGCACTCCGGGTCCGAAACGCAGGGCCCGCTTCCCTCCGCACAGAATGCAACACATGTTCCGCCGCAGCCGTCGTCCGTATCATCGCCGCATTCTTTTTCGGCGCAGTTCGGAATGCACTCGCAGAACCCGCAGAGCGAGTCAACTTGGCCGCAGTCGGGCTCTGGTACCTCACACCCTCCATCGGGCACACACACGCCCACGGTCGACGGATACCCATAGTGAACGCCATCACGGCAGGTTTGGCCAACTCCGCAGCCCACAGCTGGATCGCAGAAGTTACATTCAGGCAGGTTTGGGTTTTCTGCACAGGCCTGATCTGAGCACTGGCCGCCAGCCTCTGGGCAGACCAAGTCGCCTGCGCAGTCCTCATCCGATGTGCACGGGCCTTCATCCAAGTCGCAGGGGCAAGCTGCGAAACACTCGCCGTCACCACAGCCATCAGGTCGCAAAGCGTCCGCCGGAATAGCTGTATCAGGTAAGCACGATTCCTCGTTGGTGTAACAGTGCTCTACAGAAATACCTGACGTTGCGCCCGAAGCCGCCGCACGAAACCACCGAATGGGGTAAACGCCCGGAGTCAGCTCGAAACACGCCACTCCATCGTCGGAGGTAACTCCATCCGTGGCCCCATCGAAATAGAGGGCCCCGCAGCTGTCGCTCTCTCCATCTGTTCGGATGGCGAAGCAGTGGTTTCCAGCTTCCTCGATGTGCATCTGACCTTCTGAGTGCAGCGTCCAGCCACTTCCACACTCTGCCCAAGGAGGGACGAAGCCGTACGAAGGATCACAAATGTCGCTCGACAGGGCCACGTCCCAGTCCCAACCAGACATGAGTACCTGTTGAGCCCGTGGTGTACTCCCGAGGCAAACGTCTACTTCAGCGAGCGTGTCAATCGCGGCGCACACTGACCCAGCTTGGTACGAACACGTGTCATCCCAGCGGGTGATCATCCCGTTGGGCTCCACTGGAGAAGTCCAAGGGTTGTCGTCGGCCTCCTCCTCGCAGTCTGGGATCGCGTCGCCATCCTCATCTGACAGCGGGCATGCCAAACTGCTTCTGCACAACGCCGCCTCATCCTCACAGTCCAGCTGCAGGGGCCGGTGGTAGAGCTGCGCATGTGGATCAAGCACGACAGTGCGTCCGAAGTAGGCCCCCTTGTGCACTGCGCCAGCGTGCGGCGTGCGCAGACTGACCTTTGCCTGTGGAGCGATCACGGTAGCGCGAAATGGCTTTTGGATTTCGACGTTGCTGCTGCCGACTTGCGCTACGAGTACATTGAACGCCTGTTCATTCGTCTTCTGAAGCAGGCCGCGGAACGTGAAGCCATCACGTACGAAGATGAAGACGGGGCCGTCGTCATTGACTATGCGAAACGTGGAGCCGAGTTCGAAGAGTACCGAATCGAAGAAGTAGGTTCCTGCCTCGAGTTCGAAAGTTTCTCCGCCGTATGCAGCAAGGGGACCATAGCTGCCGGGCTCGATGGCGAAGGTTTGACCTGAAGCAAGATCTGGTAGCTCCGTGGCGGCTGTTGGAAAGAGCGTGCTGAAGCTCTGATGGACAGTGTCGAACTCAGTGAACGGCGGATGCGTAGTTCCGGTGACGAAGGCCCCAGGGTTGACGAGCAGCGAGCCCGCTGAGGTAATGTTGCCGTAAACGAAACTCGCGCCTACACTCGTTGAACCCCCACCGAACACGCTACCAGTCTTGGTCCAAACTCCGGTTGTGGTTGCGCCGTGTCCAACGTTGGTGACTGGGGCGAAACTCGACCCTGACGAACTGAAGACCTTGGCGTAGTCCTTGACGTGGAGTTCGACCGAACTGCCTAGAGCGACTTCGGCTGGTGTGAAAGTATCGGGAACGTTGACAGTGAACCAGACGCGCTCTGCGGTTGGTGGCGCGGGTGGCGGTGGCGTCGACGCGTCCCCCGAAGGAGTTGACGCGTCTTCTTCAGAGGGGGCACTGTCGAACACGCCGGGCGGAGCTTCCCCAGCGACCGGATTGCCGTCTGCGTCGACGACCACGATGAAGTCAGTTGGGCTGAAGCCGCCAGTCATTCCCTGATACGACCAGTCGTCAGCCTTGTTCCACAGGGACCAATCCGTATACCGAAGTCCCACGACGTTTCCCGCTGGAGGCGTGTTCGAATCCGTGAGAGCTCCCGGGTTCAGCGTATAGCCTCCGTAGTCATAAACGACTCTCCAGAGCCCGTCACCCACGTTGTCTAGCGCCAAGTTGTCTAACGAAGGCGTGCTGAGCGGAGTGTAGTAGTCTTCGAGTACGGGTGTCTTACCCGGATCGACTCGAAAGAAGTAGTGAACCTCAAACCCCGTAAGCGGAGAGCTCGACGCGTTGCGAAGATAAATTCTCGGCTTGACGGTGTTCGTTTCTCCTGGCGCTTCGTTCCGAGCGAAGACTTCGATGTCGAGCAGCGTGAGCGCCGACCCCTGACTGGCAGTCTGATTCACCGTCTGGCGCGAGTCCGACGGCGATTCATGAAGGCAGCCGCTCAAAAGGTTCAAGACCGACATCAGAACTACCGTGCCGTAGACAAGGCGTTTCACCATCCCACAAGTCTCCACTTCTTCCTCCGTTTTCTTCCCCAGGAGGAGCGCTCGGCTCGTCCCTACGCGAGAGTAACCCTTACAACATCGCGAGTCGCATTCGTCGAGAGAAATGAACAGCGGGGTGGCTGTCTTGACTCAGCGACCGTTCCTTTCGCGTCTCTGTGTATGGTCTAGGTTGTCGACACATCGGCTTGAAGAAGTGTTCGACCTGACTGTTGCCTACTGATCGATCGAGCCATGCCGAACAAAAACTTAGCAACTCGACAAACGAGGATCGCTAGGCTGTAGAAACTCCCATGCTGACCTGTGTGTTCAGTATTGCTCTGAGCGATCCACCGCGACGCGGACCGCGCCCTACCTATGAGCTAGTTCATTCAGAACCGTCGCTACACGCGAAGAGAACGGTCTGATCATGTTACCCATGACGCGCGCGAGGACACTGGTGCAACACATTGCGTTGGTCTGCGGGCGCGTGTTCGCTTGGTTGACGCCTGTTGGGGAGCAACTGCTCTCGTACGCGCGTGGCAATCGTTGGGCCGCCACGCACGTCACGGCGACTCGCAGTCGACGCATCACATTCTCAGCTTCTCGTCGATGAACACACCCTGTGATTTTGTCCGATTGCTCGACGCTTCCCCCCAAGCTCGAAACCGTCGAGGAGTAACTGGGTTGGACTTGGCTGATCCTTTTTGAGCAACTACCCCCGCCCCTGACCGACAACACTGCCATGACCTGCAAATCTAGCCTCTGGCTCCCCACCATACTCGCCGCCATCACCGCGACAGCCTGCGGCCCCGAAGACTCTGCTGACGCCCCCAACGAGCAAACCCGCACCGCAAAAGTCGATCACGGAGACGACGCTGGTGCCGGGACGCTCGACGCGGCTCCCGAGGACTCTGGCATGTCGAGCGTCGTCGACGCCACGGACACACCGAACGAACCCGAACTCGAAGGTGACGACGGAGCAACTCACCACGGCGATGCTGCTCCTGACGAGACACCGATCACGGAGTCCATCATAACGGAGTATGGCGTCTGCAATGGTACACCGCTGTGCGGCGGTGAACCTTGCGAGTGCGACGCCGTCGACGGCGACGGTGGCTGTGCTGTCATCCACTGCGAGCAACACCACACCCGAAGCCAATGCGCGAATGCCGCGGGCTGCGAGTGGGAGATCGTCACCGACGTCAACGAGGGTACGGTCACTGGCAAACGCTGCACTGGCGATGTCGGCAGCTGCGAAGGACAGAACTGGGAATGCAAGACCGGTTGCGAGGAAACCTTCGACGGCAACCGTCGCGTTTGCTCGGGAACACCTGAGCCTTGCTCGGCGAAGGTGTACGAAGCCGACTGTGGCCGAGTCCTGCAGTGCACCTGGCAGTAACCCACAAGCACCAAACCACACCACGACAGGACTACAGCTATGTCAGCCGTTCGACTCAACTCGACCCAGCACCTCAGCAACATCCGTTTCGATCCCGCCACGATCGCGCGACTTGCGGCCCAACGCGATCCCCAGCTCTCCGTCCGCGTCGACAACGCTCGGCTGATGCCTAGGATGTCCGGCGTACTCGACCGCGCGGAGGCGTTCGCGCAAGCCAAGGCCGCCTTTGCCGGAATCCTTGGCGTGCCGAATCTTCCAGCTCAACGACTGACCGCATACCGCAACCTCGACGACCCTGACCTCACCCGGAACGCCGTGGGCTATGAGCGCGTCGACGGTGAGCTGTGGGGCATGAACGGCCCCCAACTCGCCGACGTCGATCAAGGTGCGCTCGCCGATTGTTATTTCCTCGCGGCAGTGGGCTCTCTCGTGTCCCGCAGTCCTGCCGAAGTTCGTGACATGATCCGCGACAACGGCGACGGCACGTATTCCGTCAGGTTCTGGCGAAGCAACGAACCCGTTTGGATCACCGTTGATGGAAGTCTCCCGGTGGACGCTGCGGGCAACGTCGAGTTTGCCGGCGTCGCTGACTCCGATGGTGACGGTCTCGTTGAAACGTGGGTGGCGATTTTGGAGAAAGCGTACGCGGTTTATCGGGACACCTACGG
Source organism: uncultured bacterium (assembly GCA_965651905.1). GTDB lineage: Bacteria > Myxococcota_A > Polyangia > Polyangiales > Polyangiaceae > SZUA-265. The sequence continues at coordinate 7,442 of CBFGUG010000052.1, forward strand.
CAAGGATAATGGTCGTAGCGGTTACGCTGACGTGGGGGGCACGGGGCATTCGGACACGGTGTTCCGTGCTCTCGTCGGTGGCGATCCGCAACGTCTGACTGGGCTGACTGAAGACGAGATGGTGGACACGCTCAGTGCGGTCAACGACGGCCATCTGGTAACGGTTTCCACCCATAGTAACGCTGGTGGCGATGGGTGGGTGGCCTCTCACGTGTACACGGTAGTCGGCACCGTAGAGCGCGATGGCGAGACGTGGGTCATCCTCAGGAACCCGTGGGGGGATGGCGAGCCCGACGATTCGGACAATATGGGCGTTGCCGACGACGGGTTGTTTGCCGTTCGCGTGAGCGAACTAGCGACCAAGGATAGCAGGGTCTACACGACCGAGCCCGAGTACGTGCCCCAGATTCCGCAGCTGGATTGGATCCAGGTGTGACTTCGATGCACACCCCCAAGACCATGTGATCTGTCACCCATGTGACCGGTCCAAACTGTTACCTATGTGCCCGGTTTGAACGCGAGCTCGCTCACGGGACGCCGTGAGGTCCGCGCAAAACCGAGTGCCAATTCGAGCACTACCTCTGGGGGGAAACGACGCGCTAGAGTGAGCGTCATCATGAACGTTGCGCTCTTGATCGACGCCATCGTGCGGCAGACGACGGTTTTGGTGGCTCAGTTGGCGACGGCGGGCGGCACGCGTGCGCCGCTCGTGAACATGGCCAATCAGGTATTTTTGGACTTGGTTGGGGCGCTGAAGGACCAGGGGTTGGGGCACAAGGTGATCGCCGACATGTTTGGGTTGGCGTTGCGCACCTACCACGGCAAGGTCCAGCGTCTGTCTGAGAGCAGCACGGTCGGCGGGCAGTCGTTGTGGAGCGCCGCGCTCACGACCGTTCAAGAACGCGGCCCGATGACGCGTTTGGAGTTACTGCAGCGTTTCTTGTACGACGATGCCGCGACGCTGAAAGGCGTGCTGAACGACTTGGTTGATTCGGGGTTGCTCTATCGCTCGGGGCGCGGAGATAACACGACGTACCGCGCGGCTGAGGCGAACGAGGTGTTGCCTGGGGCTAGCGACGCCGAGCGGTTGCAGCACCTGGCGTGGGTCGCTGTGCACAGCTCTGGACCATTGAGCGTGCAGGAGTTGCTCAAATTGGTTCCCGCGCCGCCTGCTGAGATGGATGAGGCACTGTCCGAACTCGTGAGCGCGGGTAAGGTGATGCGTCAGCAGAGTGGCGACAGTACCGTATATCGCTCGGATCACTGCCTGATCCCCGTGGGTGAGGCGGCGGGTTGGGAGGCCTCGGTGTTCGATCACTATCAGGCAGTGGTGACCGCAATAGGTGCCAAGTTAGCCCAAGGCAATACGCGCGCCGCTGCTGACGATCAAATTGGGGGCAGCACGTATCACTACGACGTTTGGCCGGGTCACCCGCATTATGACGAAGTTGCGGGGCATCTTGCGGCGCTCCGCACCAAGTCTGTCGCGCTGCGTGAGAAGGTGGAGGCGTACAATCGCAGTCACGGCGCGGTCGCAGAAGATGAACGTCACCGATTCATTGCGTACGTGGGGCAAACCGTGAGAATTCCCGAAGGAGAGTCATGATGCTTGATAGAGCTTACCCGTCGATTGGGCCTGTAGGTGCGGTTGTTGCGTTCTTTTGTTTTGGTGCGCGCGGAGCGGCACCGTTCGTCGCGGCTGCGGCGCTGCTCGTAGGGTTCGGCTGTTCGGCAAAGTCCGAAGACGTCGGCGGCGAGACCAACTGGCTGGTCATGTGTGAGCGCGACGACGATTGCCCGGACATGCCGTGTCGCTGTGGCGTGTGCACGACCGAGTGCAGCGCGGCGAGCGATTGCGGCGATCTAGAGGCGGCAACCTGTGCGGACGGCGATAGTGACGCCACGGAAACCCAGTGTGGGCGCAGCACGTCCGTCGGCATTTGTTTGCCCGAGTGCACACGCGACAGTGACTGCAGCTCGAACCAACGCTGCGCTAGCGGCGCGTGCGTACTGCCCGTCGACGGCTCGACCCCCGACGATTCGATGCCGCCGCCCGACGAAGGCCCGGCTGATGACTCGAGCGCAGACGATTCGACCTCGGACGATGACCCAGGCGATGGAGCGTCCGACGTGGACAATCCGACGGGGGACTGCGTTGCGGATGGAGACGGCAGCCGTGTCGGTCATTCACCTGGAAACGACAGCGTGTACTTGCCCGATTGTGAGCTCGATCTCGAGCGCGAATACTATCGTGTGTTCGCCCAGTCCGATGGGACCGCCTACATGATCCCGCGTCCAGACGGTCACCCCGACTTCATCCGGGCGTGCATCGACGATCAAGATCCGCTGCATGATGTTCTACAAGCGTATTCGTTGTGTCAGAGCGAGGCGTTGGATAGCGCGCAGGTTGAACAGGTCAACTCCATGGCTCCTGCTGACGCTTTGCAGATTGCCCACTACTTGCACGAACGTTTGGTGTTCTTCGTCGCAGAGCAGGGCGTTTCCCCGTATCCTCAACCTCAAGACATCTTGGACTTGTGCAAGACCGACGACGACTTCCGCAATGGCCCGATGCAAGAGCGCTGCGACTTCGAACTCGACGCCGAGGAGTCGGGCAGCCGCAACGAGATTGGCTGGATCCACACGGGTGAACAAGCCGAAGCGCTGGCTCCCGCGCTGAACACGCTCTACGGAATCGAAAGCGACGAACTGTGCGATCGTTTGAGCAACGCCGCGTCACTAAATGTGACTCGGGTCGTGTACGGCACGCAGCAAAGCTGTTCGAGCGACGAAGACTGCACGGAGGTTGGCCATGCCAGCGCCTGTCACGACTCTTGCAGCGCCGTGATCGCTACCGCCAACCAAGCCGAATTCGACGCCACGGTGGAGCGAGTCTCCAACGAACAATGCGCTACCCGCGAAGCTGCCGAGTGCGGCCCGATCATCGCGCCTCCCTGCGTCCCTCCGCTCGGCGCAGCCTGCGTCGAAGGCCAATGTGTCGAAGGGCAGCCCGCAGAGTGACGCAGCTTGGCGACAGCCACCCCGGCTTGGGGAGATGATCACCTCGACTCGGGGATCTGATTCAATGGGCTGCTACGTTCCAGAGCGCGACCGACCGCGGAGACTAGCTCGCCGCTGGTGAACGGTTTGGGTAAGAGTGGCAGGCTGCCGTCGACTCGGCGGAGCTGCAGCTGGTCTTGGCCGATGTAGCCTGACATCAGCAGACAAGCGCCCGTGTAGCCGTCGCTTCTGAGTTGTTTGACGAGTGCGATGCCGCTCATCATCGGCAGGGAGACGTCGGTGACGACCACGTCGACGGATAGCCCTTCGTCGGTGAGCTTCGAGAGCGCTTCCTCCGCTGATCCCGCTGGGATCACGGTCGCGCCCTGCTCGCTCAGAATGCGGCTCGCGGTGCGCAAGAGTGGTTGCTGATCTTCCACGAGTAGCACCGTCCGACGGCTCCAGTTGATACTCTGCGGTGGTGGCGTGTTTGCGTCTGTAGCGAGCGCAGAGCCAGTGTGTTCTGGCAGCGTGATCGTGAAGGTGGTGCCCCGACCAAGCTGCGTTTGTACGTCGATTGACCCCTGGGCGCGTTTGACGATGCCGAAGCAGGTCGATAACCCGAGGCCTGTGCCTCTGTCCCCCTTGGTCGTGAAAAATGGTTCGTAGATGTGCTCGAGTACGTCGGGTGCAATCCCGGATCCTTCGTCCTCGACGGCGATTTGGACTTGCTGCGACGAACTCGAGACGATGATGCTCACTTTGCCGTTGCCCGCGCTGGCATCCCGCGCGTTGACGACGAGGTTCATCAACAACTGATCGAATTGTGTGGGATCCATCAAGACGTTACAAGAACGGTTGCCTTCGACGACGACTAGCTTGACGTTCTCACCCAACAACCTGCGCAGCAGTTCCGTGAGGCTACCGAGGCGCAGGTTGATGTCGAACACTTCTGGTTCGGCCAAGCCGCCCTTGGCCAGCGAGAGCAACTGCCGCGTCAGCAGCGCGGCGCGATCTGCGCTGGCTAAGATGGCCTGGACCTCTTCCGCTTCGGAACTGCGGGGGTCGAGTGTCATCTCCAGCAGGCTGGCGCTACCCATGATGCTGGTGAGCGTGTTGTTGAAGTCGTGAGCAACGCCGCCAGCGAGGCGACCGATGGCGTCCATCTTTTGGGCCCGGCGGAGTTGGACTTCGGATTGTAGCTTTTGAGTCAGCGCTTCTTCGAGCTCGGCCGTGCGAGCCGCAACGCGTTCCCCCAAGTGTTGATTGGTCTCTTCGAGACGATCGCGGGCAGCTTCCAAGTCGCGCACGAGATTGCGGTTGTCCCTCTCGAGCTCGAGTTGTTGGACGATGCCGCGGTTCGTGTGTCGCCCAACTATCAGCAGCAACCCAGTGAAGGTGATGAGTAGCAGTGCGACGTTGTTTTGCAGGCGAGCGTCTTCGAACAGCAGCCGCACGATTGCGGGGGTCAGGTTAGCCACGGTGTAGGCTGAGAACGCGGGAAAGTAGACGGCTGAACTAGCGATTCCCATCACCGACGTGACGGTGATGACGAGCAAGATGAACGCCTGCAGCTCGAAGCTGTTCGGCACGAACAGGAATGCGGAAAGATAGCCGCCCCAGGAAAGGCCATTGACCCCCGCGGTTGCGGTACGAATGAACGCCCACTGCCGCAAGCTGAAACGGTCGAAGTGGCGTTTGTACTCACGCTCGAGCAAGACGCCAAGTAGCGCCGTCACGCACAACAGCCCGAGCCAGATCACCACGACACGTGTCACCACGTGTTCGCTCACAATCCACGCCACCACCCCACCCACCACGGGGTACGACAAGAAGATGAAGGAGAGGCGTTGGAAGTTCAGGTCCAGTTGCTTGCGCAGAACTCCCGGGTCGGCAACGGACATCAACTCAAGATACCTCAGCACGCTCCATACGCCTACACTTGTCATCCGCTGAGCACTTGGCACACTGGCTGCGATGGGGAACATCCTGATCAGCCAGTGTCTACAGAACGATTTCGTGGGACCACTGGGCGCCCATGACGCGCTACCGAACGCGCTTCACGTCGGCCACGCCGAAGCGCAGCGGCTGTTGGGTCGCGAGCCTGCGCGCGGGCCCGTTGCGCGCTTCATGGAGTGGGCACACCAGCACGCGGGGGAGCGCTTGGCAGTGGTCCACATCCGTGATTGGCACAATCCCAGCGATCCGCTGCAACGCTCACACCTGCGTCAGTTCGGAGAGCACTGCATCAAAGACACGCAGGGAGCAGCATTCGTCTTCCCCGTGACGAGCGCAGCTGGGGTCGACGTGGTAGACGCTACGACACTCAACGACTTTCAGGACACTACGCTAGCGCAGGTCTTGGCGCCGCATGTGGGGGCGAGCGACGAGCGAGTGAAGGTCGGTATCGTGGGAGTATGGACCGAGGCCAAGGTGTCTTTCTTGGCTTACGAACTGCTGACGCGCTACCCGACGTTCGAGCTAGGCGTGTGCAGTGCGCTGTGTGCGTCGTCGTCGCGGGCTGAGCACTATCACGCGTTGGAACAGCTCTCGCGCATTTTGGGCGTTTCTTTGTTCAGCTCCGTGGGCGAGTTCAGCGATTGGCTGCTTGCGGACCGTCTGGAGTTGCCTCTGCCTGGCGTGGATGAACGATCGCCGCGCTTGGTGTTCCGCGAATCCGCCGAGAGCGCCGACGAGACGCTGCCTCCCGAGGAGCGAAAGCTGATCCGTTACCTGTTCAGAGATTGTCAGCGCGTCGACTTGCAGATCCTCGATGGTGGGTTCTCGGGCAATCTCGTGATGGGCGCTACGGGTTTCGATCGGCACGGGCATCAGCAGGTGCCTCACGTGGTCAAGATCGGACCTCAGGAGCTGATCGGTAGAGAGCGCGCCCACTTCGAGCGAATCGAATCCGTTCTTGGCAACGCGGCGCCCCAGATCGCCGACTTTGCGGACTTCACTCGGCTGGGTGCACTCAAGTACCGCTACGCGTCGATGGGCGGCGGGTTCTCGACCACCTTTCAGAAGCAGTATCAAGCGGGCGTCGAGCTCGACGCGCTCGAGCGCATCTTGCGCACGGTGTTCGAAGAACAACTCGGGCGGCTGTACGCAGCGGCGCGTCGCGAGCGCTGCAACCTACTCGGTCACTACGGTTTCGACACCAAGTGGAGCGCGTCAGTCGCAACGTGTGTGCACGAGCTGACGGGCTCCGAACCAGCTGGCGAACTGCGCTTTCCCTTGCGCTCGAACGCTGATGGCACTGCCGATCCGTCAGGGCCTCACAAGGCATTGTACGACTTGCGTCGCTTCTACTCGGAGCGGCTCGCGAGCTTTCCGCAGGATGAGCGAGAGGGTGCGTTTTTCTCGTTCGTGCACGGCGATCTCAATGGCGCCAACATCATCGTCGACCAGCAGCAGAACGTGTGGCTGATCGACTTCTTCCACACGCGCCGCGCCCACGTCTTGATGGATCTGATCAAGCTCGAAAACGATCTGCTCTACATCATGACGCCACTGGCCGACGACGCGGCCTTGACCCAGGCGATGTTGCTGAGCGACGCGCTGCTGGAAGTCACCGACCTGGGGGCGGGGCTCGTCGCCGAATGCCCCGTTCGCGGCGCGGCGTTCGAGCGCGCCTGGGCGACGTTGCGGGTGCTGCGCGGCTTCTACCCTGGGCTGGTCCGCAGTGATCGCAGCGTGCTTCAGCTTCTCGTCGGTCAGTTGCGTTACGCGGTGCATACGCAGAGCTTCGACGAGTGTGACGAGCGGCAAAAGCGTTGGGCGCTCTATACTTCGTGCCTCGCTGCGGAACGTATCGACGAGTATTACTCACAGGGGGAGCTGTTGCGGGTCGACTGGCTGCCTGAGCAGTACACGCCCGGTGGTCGCATCGGGCTCACACTGTTACCCGGGCGTCGCGACATGAAACGTGACCTGTCGCGTGATCTGGACAGCTTGGAGGCCTTGGAGACGAGCCACGTGTTGTGCCTGCTTTCCAACGATGAACTCGCTGCCTATGGAGTTCCCACGGCGGTGGAGGCGCTGCAGCAACGGGGTATCGACGTTCACCAGTTGCCCATCAAGGACCAAAGCGTGTCGACTCGGGCAGAAATGCACGCAGCAGTCGACTGGATGAGACACGCCGTCGAAGCGGGTGGGAACGTCGTGATCCATTGCGTGGGCGGCCTCGGTCGTTCGGGCATCGCTGCGGCGGCCTACTTGAAACAACGAGGTCTCCCCACGGAAGAAGCGATTGCTGTGGTGCGCGGCGCGCGTTCGAAGCGTGCCATCGAGACGCCCCTCCAGGAAGCCTTCGTAGCCGACTACGAGAGCGGTTGAGCGATCGTATGGAGACGACTCGCACTGACGACTGAGCGCAGGTCATCTCGACTAGACGTAGCCGGATGTGCTTCCTTGTCGGATGCTCGGCGCCGAAGCGTGTTCAGCTGCCGCGCAGTGGGTGAGCATTCGGCACTGCGAGAGAAAAGCCGTTTGCTCACGCGGATCTGTGGTCAGCAGCTCGAGGCCGTTGGCTGAAGACAACAGTCGTCGCCCGACGGCTGTTGTCCCAGGACAACGGCGCTCGCTGAAGAGTCTGCGAGCATGCCCTTTCACCCCATGGAATCATGCTCCTTTCGTGACTCGGGTTTGGTCTGAGCCTGCGGCACGCTTGGTGCAATGGAGTCGCTCGACCTCGCGGGTCCGAAAACGAAGTCGAGCCCGCATTCACATCTGACGAACATCAAAGAACTGGGAGAAACTCGCAATGACCACGCGCCGCATCTGCAGCTTGCTTACGACTCTAACCCTGACCGCACACCTCGGGGCATGTGGCGATGCATCCAACGAACCGAGTGACGACAACACGAGCGATGGCGACGGCGTCGAAGCGACTGAAAGCGCCGAGTACGATCTGAGCCTGCTCGAAGAGTACAAACAGGCGCTGCCCAGCGAAGAGCAACTGACGGCCGAAGCGCCCGGACCCGAGCCGACGTCCAATGCGCTCACGTTGATCGGCGACGCTGAACTGGGCGGCATGGCCGCCAAGAGTGCCCGAGACATCAACTCCCTGGCGCGCGGCATCGTCTGGCTGATGCGCACCGTTACTGCGTTGCCCCCCACGCTGTACGACTCGGAGAAACAAGAGTTCATCTGGGGGCCCTGGGATAACGACGAAGGCCACGGCCAGGTGCTCGTGTTCATCACCAAGAACGATCCCGACGACGACTTCGAATACGGTTACGCTTTGGTGCGCTTGGACGACCGCGACCTGGAGAAAGCGCAAGCTGTGGTGTGGGGCGGGGCGACGCCAGATCCCGACGACGAGCGGCACGGTGCGGGCATCACGCTGTGGGACTTCGAAGCCAACCACGAATTCGAGAAGGCTTACGATCCCGACTACGACCCAGACGCGGCGCGCGACGAGGGCAGATTCGCCATGGTCTACGGGCGCGATGACGGGGACGATGGTGAGTATGCGTTCAACGTCGCCGTGTTCAGAGACTTCGTATCGAAGGACGACGAAGACGCAGAGCCCGTAGATTTGGACTACTACTTCGGTCACCTGCAAGGCGACGACGGCAACGTCATCGACTTCTTGGATTGGTCGCTCTCGGGCGACATGTGCGGCGCGGATCCGGAGAGTTGTTTCGAGGAGCCGTCTGGCGTGTCCGAGACGCTGGGTCTCAGGGCTGCGTTCATCAACCGCGGAATGGGCCGTGCGGAAGCCGTGATCTCGGGCGGTGACTTGGAGGACATGATCGAGGTATCGGAGTGTTGGGACGACGCCGTCGACCGCACCTACTTTGGCGTGAGCCAAAATGGAGAGATGCTTGCCGAGGAGGGGCTGTGCTTGCCTCCATTCGCCTCGACACTCGAGCAATTGGGCGTGCCTACGTTGGCTGACGTCGACCCGGAAGGACTTGCCGCGATGGACTGCGTCGCCAGCAATGGTCTGGAAGCTTGCATCGACGACGAAGACTGACCTTCGGCTCTCTCCGAGAGTTTCCCTGCACCCCGCAATGCGGAGGAGCGTTCACCGTACCTGGTGGGCGCTCCTCGCTTTCTTTTCACCTGGTCGTTTGGGATCAAGGGCGCATTTCTGCGAGCAACTGACGAATGCTGGCCTTGCTGAACGGTTTTTGAATCCTGCGATTGGGTACGCTCTCGAGGAACGCACTGGCGGTGCTCGTGAACGCACCACCCGTCACGAACACGATGCGCTGCTCAGTGCCCGGGTTCACCCGACATGCTGCACGAAAGACGTCCTCGCCGTTCATGTCGGGCATCATCACGTCACACAAAACTAGATCGAAGGCCTGTTCGGCTTCCAAGATCTGGATCGCTTCCCGACCCGAGCGTGCGCAAACGACCTCGTGCCCTTCCAGCGCGCGCGACAGGGCCCGAAGCACTAGCTCTTCGTCGTCGACGACCAACACGCGCATCGCGTCTGCAGGCACGACGTGCAGGCGGGGCGCGGGCGTTTTGGCGCACGCACCCGCGGCGATCGGTAGATGAATCGAGAAAGTGTTGCCCTGCCCGGGTTCACTCGTCGCGCGAATGTGTCCGCCCAGTTCGCTCACGATGCGTTGGCAGACGTAAAGCCCCATGCCCGAGCGCATGCGCTCCGAAACGTCCGCAAACACGTCGAATGCTTTGCGCAGCTCGGACGCCAACTCGCCTGGGGAGGTGTCGCTGATGGTCACTTGCGCTTCGGCACCCGAGGCGCTGACACGAACGCGTAGCTCGTTTTCCCGTGCGTGTCCTTCGGGCATCGATTGAGCGGCCGCGACGATCAGATTCAAGAACACTTGAGCCAAGCTCGACTCGTCGGCGCGTACGGCGACGTCGGCGTCGTATTCGCGAACCAGCGTCGCACGATGACGAATTTCGTTCGACGCCAGTCGTACGCTGGCGTCGAGTACCTTCGTTACGTTCACTACGCGCACGCGTTCGCCAGGGGAGCGCACGAACGTGCGTAGATCATGCATCGCGTTTTCTATTCGCCCGACGCCATCGAGCGCCTCTTCGACGAGTCTCCGTGTCTCGGAATCGCCACCCGTCGCATGCAGGTTTTCGCCCAGCGCTTCGAGGTTCGCACTGATGTAGAACAACGGATTGTTGACCTCGTGAGCGATTGAGGCAGCCATCGTCCCTACGGACGCCAAACGATCCGAGAGCAATAGTTGCGACTGAAGCTCGATACGTTCGGTGACATCCATCAAGATTCCGTCGTAGGCCACACAGTTGCCGTCGAGCGCCGTCGGTTTTGCCATACACTGCATCCAGCGCACGCGACCCGACGGCAACACGAACCGCCCCTCGTAGCGAAAATGGGTCTGAGATTTCTCTGCGAGCTGGCGGCTCTCTCGAAAGCGAGCGACGTCCTCAGGGTGAACTAGTGAGTCGAATCGCTCCGCATCGTCGGTGAGTTCCGTGTGAGGTACACCCAACAAGTCTTCACAGCTCGAGCTCACGAACGAGTACAGTCGGGCGCCATCTGGGTGAACGACCACGCGGTAGAACATGCCGGGAGCGTTTGCGAAAATTTGCTCCATCTGCTCCGTGCGCTCGACGACCAGCGCTTCGAGTTCGGCACGTTGCAGTCGGTTTCGCTGATCGAGCTGCTTCTTTTCGTGTTGAAGGCTACGCAACTGTGCGGCGTTGGCCACCGTCTTCTTCAGCTCCCCCAAGTCCAAAGGTTTGGTCAAGAAGGCGAACGCACCCGAGCGCAAGGTGGCCACCGCGTATTCGATGGCTCCAGGCTCCGCCATGATGATGATCTCTGGACGCTGGGGCAGGTCGCCTGCGTGCCGCGCCAGTGGTCCTCGCTCTGACTCCTGAGTGGTTGCGTCGAGCAACAGCACGTCCCATGCTTCGGCTGTCAGTAGGAACAGGCCGGTCCGTGCGTCAGAGGCCAGGAAGATGTCGTGCTCGTCGTGCAGTGCGTCGCGGGCCGCTTCGGCGGCTTCCGTGTCGGCTTCGATGATCAGTACTCTCGCCAAATCGACCACCCCGAGGAAGGCTTGCGTGAGCTCCCCCTGTGAAGGGGCGAGTAGCAGCGAGACAGCCCATCGGCCTAGGTCGCCCCTGACGTTGCCCTGATTCGACTCGGAGAGATGAATGAATGTCGGGGCACGATATCACAGGCGTCGGCCGTGGTGTCATCGCGCACCGCGCAAGCGCCCAAATTGGGACAGCAGCGAGCCTGCTGTCGTCCCGCGAAAGGGGGCTACACCAGGGCGTCTGCCTCTGGACTCGCCGCAGCAGTCGGGCTAAGGCTCGGGAACCGTGAAAGTTGCTGTCGTAGGTACCGGGTACGTGGGTTTGGTCGCTGGGGCGTGTTTCGCCGAGTCTGGCCATCAGGTGGTCTGTGTCGACGTAGATGAGGCCAAGCTCGAGCGTTTGCGCAACGGGCAGGTCCCGTTCTTCGAGCCTGGTCTGGAGGCCATCGTCAAGCGCAACTGGCCAGAACGGCTTCAGTTTACGACCGTCATGGCGGAGGCACTGGAGGACGCTCAGGTCGCTTTCATCGCGGTCGGGACTCCGCCGAACGAGGATGGCTCGGCGGATCTGAGCGCCGTTCTCAAGGTCGCACAATCGATCGCCGAGTCTGCCAGTGGTGAGTTGGTCGTCGTGCTCAAGAGCACGGTGCCTGTGGGCACGAACGACAAGGTCACCGAGGTCGTGAACAAGTTCGGTACTCATCGCATGATGGTGGCGAGCAACCCCGAGTTCCTCAAGGAAGGTGACGCGGTCAACGACTTCCTCAAGCCTGATCGCATCGTCGTGGGCGCTCGCGAAGAGCGCGCCTTCGAGCTGCTCACGCGCTTGTACGCTCCGTTCAACCGTCAGAGCAATCGCTTGCACTTGATGGCGCCGCGCAGCGCCGAGATCGTCAAGTACGCTTCCAACGCGATGCTGGCGACGAAAATTTCGTTCATGAACGAGATCGCGCTGCTGTGTGACGCGGCGGATGCAGATGTCGAGCAGGTGCGTATCGCCGTGGGCGCGGACAAGCGCATCGGTTATCAATTCCTGTATCCAGGGTTGGGCTTTGGCGGCAGTTGCTTCCCGAAGGACTTGCGCGCGCTCGTTCAGACGGGTGAAGAGCATGGGATCTCGATGGACGTGTCGAAGGCCGCCGTCACCGCGAATCACAAGCCCCCGACGCTCCTGATGGCGCACTTGAAGCGCGACCTGGGCGATCTGAAGGGCAAACACGTTGCGCTTTGGGGGCTGGCGTTCAAGCCGCGCACGGACGACGTTCGTGAAGCTCCCGCGTTCATCTTGATCGAGCAGTTGCTTGCAGCGGGCGCAACTGTGGCTGCCACAGACCCCGAGGCTCTCGAAACCTCACGCGATCGTCTCGACCACATGGGCATCAAGGATGGCGTCACCCTGACCGACGATCAGTACGCGGCTTGCGAGGGGGCAGACGCGTTGGTGTTGTGCACCGAGTGGCGACGGTTCAACGCCCCGAATCTCAAGAAGCTTGCGAGTGTGATGCGTGGCCGCTGGGTTTACGACGGGCGCAATGTTTGGAACGGTGCCGAACTTCGCGAAGCGGGCTTCAACTACCAGGGCATGGGCCGTCGCTGAGATTCGCGCCCTTTGGCGCGTCTGTTCGTTGACCTCTGCTGTGCGTCACTTGGCGCGTCTCACGAGTCGGCGCTCGGGGCGGCGTCTGGTGCTTCGTTTCGTTCCGCTGCTGCGCGGTCGCTTGCATGCTTCAGGAGCTGGTATGCGCGCCGCATCAGTGGAGGCGAGATGATCAACTGCACGAGGGTCAGTGCGGTCACCCAAGACAGCGTCGTGGCCACGACCACTGCCGTGCCATCGACTCCAGGCGCGGCGTAACTCGAAAACAGGTACGTCGCGAGGGCGTCGCGCGTGCCGACACCTTGCGGCGTCAACGGGAGCGCGGCAACGAACATCATCGGCGGCACCAGCGCCAGTGCGTCCGTCAACGGGATGTCGATGCCGAACAGCCGAAACGGTAGCCAGCTGCCGAAGAACAGCACCGAGACGTGAGTCAGCCGTGAGGCAAGTAGCTTGAAGTGACCAACGATGCCCAGCTCGAACAACGGCGCGAGCAACTGACGCTCGCTGAGCCAACGTGGTTTGGCGTGGAGCACCGCAAGAAAAGCCAGCCCCGCCACGACGCAGCCTCCGAGCAGTGGTCCCATCCACGTCAGCCGCTCGCTGTTGAGCGGCAGTGCAACCAGCCCGATTCCCACGAGGCAAGCAAAGGTGGTGATGTACACCACGAGCGTCGCGCCCGCGACGCGCCACAAACGCGCGTCGTACACCTTTGCCAAGAAATACGTGAGCCAGCCTTGACCCACGTGATGATTCACGATGCTCGGCAAGTACGAGGCGCCCCGAATCACCCACAGCTCGCGGTAACGCACGGGGCACACGGTCGTCGAGTACACTTGCGTAGTTGCCCAACTATCGGTCGTCAGAATCGAGAGCACGAACACGAACGCCAACGCGAACAGCGGCAGCTTCGGGGCCTGTTCCATGGCGTTCCCCACGGCAGCGATGTCGACCCCGAGCAAGACCCACGCGAGCAGCGCCGCGGCGAGCAGAAACGGCATCAAGCGACGCCATAGCGGTTCCTTGCGGGGCGGCGTTACGCCGAGTGACGACATCGGCGCGAGCCTAGTGCGCTGAGCTCAAATGACCGAGCGGAATTGTCACGAGGTGTTGTCGGCTGGTCGAGTTCGTGGTCGTGCTTCCACTCGCGTGCCATTTCGGCGCTTCCCTCGAGCCATGTCGAGTGCGCGTCTGGAGAAGCTTCGAGTCGCGTCAGGAGAAGCGCTTCGACAGCTCGGCGATGCCCGCTGGGCGAGCGGCTTCTTCGACCCAGGGCAATGTGACGACTGGGAAGCTCAGCTGCTCGCGTAGCTTCGTCTCGACCTCTCGCTGGGCCTGCTCGGTCTCCGCGCGCCTGCTCGCGACTTGCAACACGGCTCGAGCGGACGGGCCAGCGTCGCGGACTTGCAGCTGGGCGAGTTCATTCGCCTGGTCGGGGGTGAACAGTTCGTCGAGGCGCGCATTGAGTACCAAACGCTGCGGTTCGATTCCCAGGTGCGCCAGTTCGTCCACCAGTTCGAGACTCTCGCGTGCCGCCAAGTCTTCGGGAAGTGAAACCACCACCACTCCCGTCTGAGCGGGATCGCACAACATGCTCCAGGCCGCTTCGGCATCGCGTTTCAAGATCCCAGGTGCTGCGGTCTCACGGATCACCAGTGGAACTTTGAGCATCTCGAGCCCGTGCCCGGTGGCGGGCGCGTCGAGCACGACGCTGTCGAACCGCGGGCGGCCGTCTACTCGCTCGACCGACCGATACCAAGCGGACCCCAGCACCGCCCACGGGTGTAGACCCGGAACTGCGCGGAGGAACGCTTTGGAATAACGATTGCCCACTGCCGCTTTCGCCAGCGCTCGGCTACGCAGCGTCATCTCGGCGTACTCTTGCAGCGCGGCGTCTGGTTCGATCAGGGTCACGCTGAGTGACGGGGTGAGCGCCCGAATCTCGTAGTCGAGCGGTCCCGTGCCCAGCAGCTCCGCGCTGGATGCCGACTCCGTGAACGCCAACAACACCCGCCGACCGCGAGCGCTCAAGGCGCGCGCCAACGCTGCGGAAACAGTGGTCTTACCCACTCCGCCTTTGCCCGTTACAAAGAAGAATTTTCGGTCGAAGTCGGCCATTTGGCGCGGTAGGAACGCATACCAGAGCTTGGCGGCAGTTTCGACCCGACCAAGCCACCCTCGTCATGATCGTTGCGCTACTGCAAATCAACCCGACCATCGGGGACTTCGCTGCCAACTCGCGGCGGCTACTCGACGGCCTGGAGCGTGCGCAGGCGGCGGGTGCAGATTTGGCTTTGGCCTCGGAGTTGGCAATCCCGGGCTATCCGCCGCGTGACCTACTGGATCGCCCCACGTTCGTGGCCGATGTTGAGCGCTGGACCGAACACGTGGTCGCCAACACGGCAGACACGGCGCTGGTGTTCGGGAGCGTCGGGTTGAACGATGGTCGGCTGAGCAACGATGCAGTGGCCGCGGCAGGCGGACGCCTGCTCTGCCGCAGTCGCAAGGTGTTGCTGCCGACCTACGACGTGTTCGACGAGTCACGTTACTTCGACCCGGGTATTGAGCTCGGGCGTTTCGAGTTTCGCGGCAAGCGCATCGCGCTCAGCGTCTGCGAGGACGCGTGGGCGAAAGAGCCCGCGCTACGCGGCAGGTACAGGTTCGATCCTAGCGACGCGATTTCCGCTGCGGACATAGACCTGCTGCTCAATCTATCCGCGAGCCCCTTCACGTTGAACAAGCGGCTCTCGCGTCCGAACCTGTTCGCAGACTTGGCTAGGCGACGAGGTGTGCCGCTCGCCATGGTCAATCAGGTGGGCGGCAACGACGAGTTGATTTTCGATGGCGCCAGCACGGTGTTTTCGGCGACGGGCGAAATACTGGCTCGGGCCAAGAGTTTTGAAGAAGACTTTTTAATCGTCGATCTGTCTTCCCCAAATCGGGTCGAGCCGCTCGCGGCTGTCGAAGAGGAGGCCGCGTACCATGCGTTGGTGCTCGGCATTCGGGACTATGCGCGCAAGTGTGGTTTCCAAAAGGCCGTGCTGGGGCTGAGTGGCGGCATCGATTCTGCGCTCGTCGCGACCTTGGCTGCAGACGCGCTCGGCGCGGAAAACGTGATTGGTGTGGCGATGCCTGCCCGCTACTCCTCCGCGCACTCGGTGAACGACGCCCGTGAGCTTGCAAAGAACCTCGGGATCCGTTTCGAGCTGATCGACATCGATCCGATGTTTTCGACCATGCTCGAGCAGCTGGAGGCGCCGCTCGACGCGCTTTCCCCGTTCGTGGCGAGCAGTGCGAGCCAAAGTGATGTGACGTGGGAAAACGTTCAAGCGCGGATTCGCGGCGCGACTGTGATGGCGATCTCCAATCGCACGGGTGCGCTGCCGCTCACCACGGGCAACAAGAGTGAGATCGCGGTGGGTTACTGCACGCTCTATGGCGACATGGTTGGTGGCCTGGCCGCCATCAGCGACGTGCCGAAAACCATGGTGTACCGCATCGCGCGCTGGCTGAATCGTGACGGGGAGCGGATCCCAGCGAACACCATCACCAAAGCGCCTTCGGCAGAGCTCCGCCCAGATCAAAAGGACGAAGACTCGCTTCCGCCCTACGATCTGCTCGACGCGATCTTGGAGCGGTACGTCGAAGATCACGACAGCGCGCAGCAGCTCGTCGAGCGTGGCTACGATCGTGAGCTGGTGGAGCGCGTCGTAAACTTGGTGGACCGCTCCGAGTACAAGCGACGTCAGGCGGCGCCTGGGTTGATCATCACGCGGAAGGCGTTCGGACCCGGCCGCCGAATTCCGATCGCAAAACGGGCGGGCAACCCGTTCGGGAATAGCGAGCCGCCCCCACGGTTGCACAATTCACCGCTGAAGGAGAAGTCATGAAGGTCTTGGAGCGCTCGCGGGCAATCGGAACGCCAACTGTGTGGATGTCAGCCGCTTGGCTGCTGGCAATCGGATTAGTCAGTACTGGGTGCGAACGTAAGGATAAACCCAGCAGCGCGGACACCGAAACCGCTGGTACAGCTGAGTCTGCAACCGGAAAACCGAACGCCACCCAAAGCGCGGCGAGTGCATCGGCGAAGTCGGGAGGGATCCGTGTCGAAGCGCTACCCGGCGGCACGGCGGCCGTGCTCAAAGGTCACAAGCCCGAGACGTTTCAGATCCCCGTTGGGCCACTGCTCGGGATTTTTCCGGGCAAAGGTATCGGCGCGATCCGTTTCGGTGCGTCGCCTGAAACCGTCGAGCGACTCATGGAAGCCAAATGCAACGAGAAGACGGAAACCAGCTGCCGCTACTCGGCGCACGCCGTCGAGTTCCGTTTCGATGGCGGAGTGGTGAGCGAGATCCGTGTGCACGGTGACGAGCGGCCCTTCGGCGATGACGCGAGCGTCACCTACGGCGTGTTCAACGGACGTTTCCCCCAGGGCGCAGCGCTCGGAATGTACCCGCAATTCGTGATCGAAGCTTTGGGTGAGCCCAAGCGCAAGGAAGCTGTGTCAGACGGCAAGTCCGCGACCGTCGAACGGCACTACTACGAAGACATGCTGCTCGAATACGACAAGCTCGCGAACGGTAACGTGGTTCTGGCTGGCGTGATCTTGACGCGTCCCAGCGGTGCCGCAGCTGGCAAGCCAGCGACTGCTCCCAAGAAGCCGACGACGGCGCCCAAGAAAACCGCGCCCGAGAAATAACGGCGACGCTCAGCCCGTTTTCTTCTTTTTGGCGCGAGCGCGGGGCTTGGCCTTCTTCACGGTGGGGGCAGCCTTTTGCCCCCGCTCAGCTTTTGGGGAGTCGGTTCCCGTCGCTGCGGCAGCTTCTGGCGACAGCTCACTGAGGCTCTGTTTGAGGGCTTCGAACAGATCGATGATCTGAGCCTTGGGTACTTCGGTGGCGACCGTGACCTCTTGCCCGGCAACCTTCTGATCTACCGCTGCCTTGACGCGGTCGGCGTACTCGTCGTGGTACTTTTCGGGGTCGAATGCCTCGACGCTGAGCTCCGCGATGAGCTTCTTCGCCAGTTCGCGTTCGAGTTCCGAGTATTCGACGACGGCCCCAGTGTCGACTTCCTCGAAGGAGCGCACCTCGTTCGCGTAGAACATCTGGTGTAGCAACATGCCGTCCTTGTAGGGGCGCAAAATTACCAGCTGTTCTTTGCCTTTGGCCGCCCAGCGCCCGACTGCTACGCGTTTGGTTTCGCGCATCGACTCCGACAGCAGGCGGTAGGCTTTGTCCCCGCCCTTGTCGGGGCCTAGGTAATAGGTCTTCTCGACGGATATCAGGTCGACACTCTCTAGCGGTACGAATTCGACGATGTCGAGACTCTGGCTGCGCTTGGCTTCGAGGGCCTTGAACTCCTCGTCGTTGAACAGCACGTACTGCCCTTTGGCGTACTCGTAGCCCTTCACCAACTCCTTGCGGTCGACCACCTCACCCGTGTTTGGCACGATGTACTGCTGCTTGACGCGACTCTTGGTCGGTTCATGCAACATATTGAAGCGTGCCTGCTGCGGTGACGTTGCCGTGTACAACTTCACGGGGATCGAGACCAACCCGAAGGAGATAGTGCCTGAGGATATCGCGCGTGCGGCCATCGTTCGGGGAGCGTAGCTGAGCTCGCTGAAGTTTACGAAGAGTTCTGCAGACGACAGCGGCTCGCACCAACACGACACCTGCAAATGTGATCAGCGTCGTAAACCAGCAACCAGGAATGCCCGATGGCCTCCTCGCCTGGTCGAAAACGTGACTGGCTCAGGGGACCAGCAGCAGGACCGCGGTTGCCAACGTGGAAACGCAACTCGCCGCCATGAAGATCCGCTTGGCGCGCGTCGTGTCTGTGCGCACCTGTTCGGGATTGGCGACGCGTTCGATTCCGTCGGCCAACGCGCGGTGCCGACGAAGCGCGTGCACGACACAGGTGCGGTACATGGCCTGGAGCAACATGGTGCTGCCCAACATGAAGGGGATAAAAACCACTGAACGCAGGTATAGAGGTGCTCCCGACTTCACCAGAGCGACAGCAAGCGCCATTCCTACTGACCACACCACGAGCCCCCCAACGGATCGCCGATTGCGGCCGCGCTGAACGATGTTGTGGTCACAAACCATGAACACTCAGCATGGGGGGACACGAGGGTATTCGCAAGGGGTGCTTCACCAGCGGGCACCAACGAGAAATTTTCCTAAGGTCGAGAAAGCCGACGTCCGAACTAACGTGATCTCGGGGTTCGGGGGCGAGGCCCGTTCAATCTGCTAAGCGCCGCGTTCAGGACCAGACTGCAACTGCGCTGCCAAGACGGTCGCGACCTGTGAAAGGTCGTATGGCCAGCGATACACCAACTCGATGTCGGGGTAGCGCTCCCGGCAGCGCGCGAGTGCTTCGGGAATGTCCACTTCCGAATGGCCGCCGCCGGGGGTCAGCATCGAGGACAGTACGTCGACCCGCTCGACTCCGCGCTGTGCTAGCTGCGCCACCGCTTCTTCGACGTTCGGCGCTGCGAACTCGTTGTACGCCGCCATCACGGGAACGCCGTCGAGCAACGCGGCGAGACGCGCCACGAGCTCTTCCGTGCCGCGGGAGTACGGGTCGTTTTCCAGATTTCGGGGCCAGTGGCGGATCTCGTGTTCGAGTTCTCGTTCGCGCTGCAGGTCCGCGTCGGTCTTTTCATGTTTCGCGCGCAACACACGCCGCTCGCGCTTGAGGTCATCGGGTAAGTCTCTGGCAGGGCTACCGTGGGCCACGACCAATACGGCTCGCTTTCGTTCACTCATGACGCGACCGTGGGTGTAGTACCACAGCCGCCCACCCGCAACTCACGGTGCGTCGGGGGCGCGTGCTTGCATCGCGCACGCGGTTGACGCACCCTGCCCAGGAGATGCGCGAATTCGAGACCAGAAAGGCACCTGTGAAAAAGTCGGGCGGGCTGAACTGGCTATACGTCTTCGCGGGATTGGGGGCGACGTTCTGGCTCGGCCTGGGCGTCATCGTGCTCATTGCATACAAGAGTGACGACAAGACGGCGCGAACCGTGGACACGTTGGGCGACACCTGGGTCGGGCTCTTCACGTCCCAATACAAACCCGAAATCATGGCGCTCAAGGAGATCGGCTGCGAATCAGCGAACCTGCTCGTCGTGAGGGACGCTGCCGGGGTGGATCGCCATCGCGTGCTCACCTGCCAGGTGATGCCGTGGTCCGAGTCTCCCACGTGCAAGCGAGCAGCTGACGAATACCTGAAGCGCGCGGACGCTTCGAACCTCACGCTCTCCGTTCAGGTTCAGAAAATGGGCCGCGAATGCTTCGAGCATTTCGACAGTGAGGGCGAACCGTTCGAGATGGAGGTACCCGCAACGCAAGCCGCCACGAGGTAGCGAATGCCCTAGCTAGATATGTCCCAGCAATCGTTTGAAGTGGACATCGCCAGCGAGGTGTCATGTATTCGGGCCCGTGCTTGGGACCAAGTTGTACCACCTATCTCGGAAAGTGGAGCGTCTAGCCGTGAAGGTGGCAGACCGCGCTTGGCCCAAGGATGACAACTTGTGGCTGTTCGTCGTCGCTCCGGGAAAGATTTGGGGGGGTAACTTACAGGCGCTCTTCGAGTACGTCCGACAGGAACGAGGAATTGACGCACGGATCCTGGTGGGAGATCCAGACACCGCGCGGCTTCCCCGGGACCTAGAGCCCCTCGCGACGATGACCCGAAGTCGGGCCGGCCTTCAGCTGCTCATGCGGTCGCGCGTCGTCTTACTTCAGTATCACTGTCACGACTTCGTGTGGCGTGAAGTCTCGGATCGACGCAGAGTTATCTGCAATTTGTGGCACGGCGTCCATCTGAAGGGCCTCGGCTGCACGGACGCGACACTCAGGCCCAAGAATCGCCGAAAGGTGATCACGGATGCGTCTCGTTACGCGTTCTTCGCAGCATCGTCCGCAACTCACCAGCAGTCCTTGATCGACAGCTTCCGTATGTCTCCAAGCGTGGTGCAGATCACGGGGTTACCACGCAATGACTGGCTGCTCGCGAACGACGAGGCACTGCCCGACTGGTTCTTAGAGCAGCAGCAACGGTTGTTGTCTCAACTGAACGGTCGTCGGCTCGTTCTCTATGCGCCCACGTTCCGCGAAGGCTCCGACGGAGTGTACGACTTCACGGATTCGCAGCTGAGTGCCATTCAGGACGTGTTGGATAGACACGGTTGTGTACTCGGTGTGCGCGGCCATATCAATCGCGCAGGTGCCGCGCGTAAGGGCGGTGCGATACATGATTGCGGCAGTCATCTGTACCCAGAGGCCCAGGTTCTGCTACGCAATGCGGCAGTCTTGGTCACGGACTACTCTGGAATCTGGGTGGACTACTTGCTCATGAACCGACCGATCGTGGGGTTTTGCTATGATTGGGACGACTACATGAACAAGCGCGGGCTGATCTACGACTACGCGAAGGTTTTTCCAGGTGCGATCAGCCGCGACGTGGAGTCGCT
This sequence comes from uncultured bacterium, assembly GCA_965651905.1. GTDB lineage: Bacteria > Myxococcota_A > Polyangia > Polyangiales > Polyangiaceae > SZUA-265. The sequence goes on from CBFGUG010000052.1 coordinate 28,527, forward strand.
GGCGAGGGAGCTAGGCTCGGCGCTAGCGGATGGCATGCGGCAGTCGCGAGCGCGGGAAGCCTCGTTGGACATGTTTCATCGCTACCGAGATCCTGGTGCTTGCGGCCGAGCTGCGGACGCGATTCGAAGTCTGGTCCATCAGCGCTCTTGACGTTCCAAGTATGTCCTTCATTCGAACTATGCGAACTGCCTGGCGAAGTGGTTGGAGGCAGTTATCGCGACATGACCAGGACCCTATGGTGAGGTCGAAACTTTGAAAAAGCACTCTGGTAGGGCGCTCGTGCGGGGAGGGGCGGCTCGAACCCTAACGCTGGTTGTGGAGATGGGGATCGGCGTCGTACTCACGCCGTTTCTCGTGCATCGCTTGGGCGATGTCAGGTACGGCGCGTGGCTGGTGATCGGATCCGTCACTGGTGTGTACGGCATGCTGGACATGGGCCTGACCCAGGCCGTCGCGCGGCACGTATCGCGCGCCCATGGGCTGAACGATCCCGCACTTGCTAGGCGGTACGTCACGGCATCGTTCTATCTCTTCACCGCGATTGGTTTGCTCTTGATGGTTGGAGGTGCGGTACTCGCTCCACTCGGTAGGCACATGGCCGAAGGGGACATTGCCGAGGAGCTACCCCTGCTGTTCTTCGTTACGGCGCTGGCTTTGGGCGTGAGCTTTCCGACGCGAACGTTCATGGGTGTGCTGACCGCGCACCTGAACTACGATCGTTTGAGTTTGACGCGGATGGGAGTCGCCGTGGCGCGTGGGGCTCTTTCAGTCTGGGTCGTGTTGCTCGGGCACGGACTGCTTGCGTTGACGCTGCTGGTCGCGATTGGTGACTTCATCCGTATGTTGATCTTGTGGCGACTGTCAAATGCTGCTGGTGAACCTCTCGTGTTTCGTCGAGAGCCTGAGTTCAAGTCTGACGTCAAAGACCTGATCCACTACGGCTCGGTGTCGTTCGTCTCGCAAATCGCAGACATGATTCGCTCCAAGATGTCGCCGATCATCGTCAGTCAGGTAGTGTCACTGGCTGCCGCTACACCCTACGGGATTGCGAATCGTCTAGCCCAAATCTATTCCCGCAGCATGCAGGCCTTGGTCGCAACGAGCTTGCCAGTTTTCTCGCGCCTGGAAGCGCAGGCCGATCCTACGAAGTATCTTCGCCCCTACATGCTGATCTACAAGATTAGCTGCTACTTCGCGATCTTTGGGGCGGGCTGCGTGTGGCTCTGGGTCGAACCCTTCATCGTCCGATGGATCGGCGCTGAATACGCGGGCGCCGCAGCGATCACCAAGATACTCATGATGGGTGCTGTGTGCGCCACCATGCAGGTGCCAGCGGTGAACCTGCTCTTCGGGACCTCGCAACACGCGTTCTACGCCAAGATCAACTGGCTGGAGGCGATCTTGGTCTTGGTACTGACGTTCACTTGGGGCAACAGTCATGGCTTGATCGGCATCGCTTACGCCTATGCCGTGTCGATGATCGTCGTGAAGCTGGGACTTCAGCCTTGGGGGGCCGCGCGGGTTCTGGGGCTGAGCCTCTTGCGCTACCACTTCAACACCGTTCCTAGCGCTCTCAAGGCTTTGGTGTTCACCTTGCCCATGGTTTGGCTGATCCAGCCGTACGTCGTACCGAAGTACTCGGTCATCTTCCTGGGTACGGCGGCTTGTGCCGCGCTGTTCGCGGCGTACATCTACTGGGTTGGCTTCGACAAAGACGAGCGGGCCAAGCTCGTCAACGCTGTCTACAAGCGTAAGCGCAAGGCGAGCTGAACTGCAGGCGAGCGCCGTACGTCACTTCCCGTCGAAGTATTCGCTCGCGAACATCTCGAGACTGAGCAACATCCAGATACGCATGCCGTCGTTCCACGATGCATCGCTCTGTTCGAGTTGTTCGAGCTGCGAAGTAACCGCATCCACGTTGGTGATGCCGCGAGCGCGACTTGCTGGCGTCAGCAATACGTCGCGTGCGCGGTCCGTCAACTTGCCGCCCAGCCACTTGCCGAGGGGCACGGGGAATCCCACTTTCTTTCGCTCGATGATTGGCGCTGGGAGCAGCGGCTTGCTCGCCTGTCGCAACACCCACTTCGGGGTGTCGTGCACTTCACTGATCTGAGCGGGGGTGAGCTTCGCGCCTCGTAAGCGATCCGCTTCCGAGTTCCAGCGCAGCTTCTGATCGATGGGCAAGCGCTGCCCAAACTCCACCAGACGATGGTCCACGAAAGGCACACGCCCCTCCACGCTGGTCGCCATGGTCGTGGTGTCCAACCGCTGCAACAGGCCGGGCAGGTGATGCCGCTGAAACACCCACATGAACTGTCGCGGCACGCTCAGCGCCCGCACCGAGTCGAAGGCTTGGCTGAACACTTCCAACGGGTAAGCGCTGGACGTCGAAGATTGCTGAAATTCGCGCGTCGTCAGGGTACCCAGCGCCTCCGCGCCAAAGTAGCTGTACTGGTTCAGAAAGAACTCGAGCACGTGCCCCGACGGGTTGCGTTCGAACATCTCCGCCGCGCGAAAGATACGGCCATAGCCGCCGAACAACTCGTCGGCGCCTTCGCCTGAAAGCACGACTGTGATGTCTTGTTTGAGCACGCTGCTCATCTGCCACAGCGCCACTTCGTTGGGCACGCCCAGCGGCGCGTCCTTATAGCGAATCAGCTCGGGCATCAGTTCGAAGTAGCGATCCGAAGACAACACGATCTCGCGGTGATCCGTCGCGTAACGATCGGCCACCATTCGCGCGTATTCGAACTCGTTGTAGCCGTCTTCCTCAAAGCCCGTGCAGTAGGTCTTGACGGGCGTCGCTTGCTGTTGCGCCATCATCGCCACCACCACGCTCGAATCCACGCCACCACTCAGGTACGCGCCGAACGGTACGTCGGAGATCATGCGCTGTTCCACGGCTGCACGCAGTTTTTCCGTGGTGAGTTCGATCGCGCGATTGTCGTCGAGGTGCAACGTGTCTTCGTCTGCAGGGATCTGCCAGTAACGTTCGATGCGGAAGCCATCGCGCGACGCGATCAGGCGATGCCCAGGCGCGAGTTGCGAAACCCCCTCGAAGAACGTTTGCTCCCCGACGACATAGCGAAAGTTCAGGTAGCTCGACGCGGCCGCGACGTTCATCCGCCGCACAAATCCGGGGTAGGCGAGGATCGCTTTGATCTCCGAGGCGAACAGCAGCGCGCCATCGAACTCGGCGTAATACAGCGGCTTGATGCCCAGGCGGTCGCGCACCAACGTCAGCGTTTCGCTCCGCTCGTCGACCAGCGCGTAAGCGAACATGCCCTCCAGACGCGAAACCACGTCAGCGCCCCACTGTTCGTGACCATGCACGGCAATTTCGCAGTCGGATCCCGTGCGAAAACGGTGCCCAGCTGCCTCGAGCTCTGGCCTCAGCTGCCCGAAGTTGTACATCTCGCCGTTAGCCACGAGCCAGCAGCTGTGGTCTTCGTTCGACAGCGGCTGTTGTCCGCCCGCCAGATCGATGATGCTCAGGCGGCGATGACCGAGGGCGTAGCCCGCGCCGAAACGGTAACCACTGCCGTCGGGTCCGCGGTGCTCCATCGAGTCCGCCATGCGGCGCAAGAGCGGTTCAGGGCAGGTGCGGCCCCGGTCGAAATAGTAGATGCCAACGATGCCACACACGCGAAGACAGTAGCTGGCCCCCGCTGCCGAGGCTACTGCGACGGAAGCCTTCGCTGCCTGTCGAATCTACGCGCGACGTGTCGGGCCCGGTTGTCCGGGCCGTCGGCGGAAACGCCGAGTCGTCGGATGCAGCGGTTATGCGTCGGGTGAATCTCCACGAAGCTTCTGGAGCACTTCGTTGATCAACGTAGATGACGTGCCCTTTGTGTAGGGGAAGTAAACGACGCGCACCCCCACCTCGTTGAACTTGGCTTCCAGGTCCTTCCAGCGGTCGCTCGCAAACCAGTCGTCTCCCACGAACAAGACGTCGTATTTGATCTTCTCCCACGCTTGGAACTTGTCGATGCTCTCCTGTGGGATGACTGCGTCCACGTATTGGCAAGCACGCACGATCTCCATGCGTTCGTGAAAGGGAATGACGGCTTTCTTGTGTTTGTAGCTGACGAGATCATCGACCGTGACCCCAACGATCAATCGGTCGCAGAGGGCACGCGCATTGCGCAGCAGGTTCAGATGACCGATGTGGAAGAGGTCGTAAACGCCCGTCGTGTAGCCGATGATCATGCCGCTGTTATAGCGGCTGAGCCCAGCGGCAAACAACACGACGCGACGTCTTCGGCAAGTGCTGCTTCGCTGGCACATTTCGGCACAGCGGCCGCGAGCTGCGAGTCTCCGGGCGTGTGTTGGCGAAGCTGGGTGTGATAGGTCTACGCGATGCGCATCGCCGTGGTCACGGGACGCTTTCCGGCTTGGTCGGTGACATTCATCCTGGATCAGATCACGTACGCCCTCGACCACGGTTGCGACGTGCACGTTTACGCGTCCGGGCCCGGCGAAGGCGCTGAGCATCCCGAGGTTCACGAATACGGTCTCGGGTCGCGCATTCACTATCTACCGCGCAGCCGTCAGGACATGGGACGCTGGCGTCGAGGAGCCGCGGTCTGGGCCCGTATCCTGCGCCATCCGCGCACGTCACTGTTTACATTGCCCCACGTCCATAGCCGCGGAGAGCTCGAAGACATCTCGGGGTTCTTGCCTCACGCGCGTTTCGACGTCGTGCACTGTCACTTCGCGAGCAACGCCGCTCGCATTTTGCCCGCGTTACGTTCTGGCGTGTTGCGCGGCAAATTACTGACCACGTTTCACGGCTACGATGTGCTCCACGCCAGGCCTGGCGCCTATCCTGAACTGTTCAGCAGCAACGCGTATTACACGGCGAACACGAACTTTCTCAAGCGCCGCGCGGTCGAACTCGGCGCGCCCGAAGAGCGCATCGTGCGCTTTCCCATGGGCGTGCGCACGCAAACCTTTCGGCCCAGGGCGCGAGCTTCCGAAACAGCTGGCACATCGGGTCTTCGTCTCCTGACCGTCGCGCGGCTCGTCGAGTTCAAGGGTATCGAGTACGGCTTGCGCGCGTTCGCTCAACTTCGCCAGGAGTTTCCCGACTGTCACTACGAGATCGTGGGAGACGGCCCCCTGCGAGTTTCGCTCGAAAGCCTAGCGCGCGAGTTGGGCGTTGCCGACTACGTTCACTTCATGGGCGCTGTCGCGCGCGATGGTGTGCTCGATGCATTTGCGCGTGCCGACGTATTCGTATTGCCAGGGGTGATCGATTCTCGAGGGCAATGTGAGGCCCAAGGCGTGGTGCTGACGGAAGCTCAGGCCTGCTCGGTTCCGGTCGTCGCGTCGCGCGTCGGTGGCATCCCCGAGGCGGTGGGTGAGGCCAGCGCAACGCTCGTCGAACCCCGAAACGTGCCAGAGCTCGTGCGTGAGTTGTCTGCGCTCTTGCGCGACCCCGCGAGGCGCGCCGCGATGGCGGAAGCGGGCCCGGTTTTCGTAGCGAAATCGTTCGACCAAGATCGACTCAACGCGCATTTGCTCGCGATCTACGAGGCAGTCGCAGCTGGCGAGACCCCGCCGCGACTGAGCTGAGTTTTTTCTCGTGGCGTGCGGCGAACGGCTGCTCACGGTTTGTCGCTCCCGCCGCAAGTTACGAAGATTTGGGCGTAAATCTGCGCCAGCTGGCGCAGGTCGGGGCGCGCCAGCGGCCGACGCAGCAGGCATGACCGGGGAACGTCGAAATGCTATCCTCACCATCCGCAAAGGGACGTCCGATGGCAAAACCTCCGCATCACCATTTTCGCCGTAGATTAACACCCGTGCAGGAGCTGCGGCTCTTCTATTCGCCCTTCAAGGCGAAGGCGACGCGCCGTCAAGTGCTGCGCGGTTTGGTCGTGGGCGCAGCGACGGCAGGCTGTGGCGTTGCCGGGCAGAACGACACCGAAGACGCGGACTCCGCTGGAGCGGCGGGCGACGTTGGATCGGCTGACACGGGTGCTGGCGCTCAAATGCCTATGGGCGAAGCGAGCGCAGCTGGGCAAGCGACTGCGGGTTCGGGAATGACGAACGCGGGCGACTCGGTCGCGTCATCCGAGCCGATCCCAGGTGAGGGCAGCGCCGAAGTCGACGCAACCGACGACGCCGCGAACGATTTGGCTGCAGACGACACTGCTGCGAACGCCAGTGATGACAGCGTTTCAGATGACAGCACTTCAGATGACAGCGCTTCGGAGGAGGGGACAGACGACAGTACACCCGAAGCCTCCGACATCGAGTCGTTGGAGCCAGAGCCCGTGGCTGATTCCGACGACCCTCTGGAGCCTGCCACTGCCGCCAAGGTCGGGGCGTACGACATCGTCGAACTCGGCAACACGGGCATCAAGGTGTCGCGCTTGGCCATGGGCAGCGGCACCGTGGGTTACGACGGCTCGTCGAACCAACGTCGCATGGGCGACGCGTTCGTCGACTTGCTGCTGCAGGGTTACGAACGTGGTGTGCGCTTCTTCGAAACAGCGGACGCATACGGCACCCACCAGCAGATGGGTGAAGCCATCAAGCAGATGGGTCGACAGAACGCGACGCTGCTAACGAAGACCACGGCCGAAACTGCAGACAAGTGCCAACGCGATCTCGACCGCTTCATGGAAGAGCTGCAGACCGACTACATCGACATCGTGCTGCTGCACATTCGCACCAGTCCGAATTGGGTGGAAGAGAGCATGGGCGCGATGGAGGTGCTGTCCGAGGCGAAGCGCGCGGGACGCATCCGTGCCCACGGCGTCTCTTGTCACAGTCTCGAAGCGCTGCAACTCGCCGCGGCGACGGACTGGGTCGACGTCGACCTGGCGCGGATCAATCCGTACGCCTCCAAGATGGACGTCAGGCAAGCCGATCAGGTGCAAACCGTCAAAGACATCCTGCAAGGGATGAAAGACGCAGGCAAAGGCGTCATCGGCATGAAGATCTTGGGTGAGGGGGAGATCGTGGATCGTTTCGACGCCGCCATCGAACACGCCGCCAAGCTCGATTGCGTGCACTGTTTCACGATTGGGTTCACTTCCGTCGATGAGCTCGATGGCGTGGCGAACAAGATCGCTAGCGTTTATCGCGGGTGAGCCTGCCCGGCCATGAAAACCACCTCGCTGCTCCTGCTCGCCACGTTGTTCGTCGGGAGCACGACCTTTGGCTGCAGCGAATCTGACGACAATTCCGACAACGCGTCGGGCGTCGGTGTGGGCGCGGGCGACACGTCGAGCGCATCCACGAGCGCGGAAAGCACAGCGGGTTCGAGCGGTGGCTCGGGCACCACCGCGTCCACGGACGGAGCCGCGGCTGGTGGTCAAGCCGGGTCAGGTGATCAGAGTAGCTCGGGGCCGAGTTCTGGCGGTGACGCACCATCGAGTGCAGGTGGCGCGTCAAACGACGGCGCTGGCAGCGGCGCGGCTGAAGGCGCGGGCGGAGGCCAAAACGCGGACGGCGCAGGCGGCGGAGCGACGACGGAGCCCGACGTGGACGGACCTGGCGCGGGCGAAGGGGGCGGAGCAAACGAGGGCAGCGGCGGCGCAGGCGGCGCGAGCGACGGAGCCGGAGGAGCGGGCATGCCAGAAGGTGCGGGCGGGAGCGCGACCGACCCTGACCAGAGCGAGGCGGCGGTGCACTACGTCGGGCGTTTCGATCAAACAGACGCCGAAGCCATGCGCTTCGAATGGTCGGGCAGCGGTGTGGTCGCCGCTTTCCAAGGCACGTCGGTGAGCGTAAACTTGGAAGACACTGGTAGTAACGAGTTTACGGTTGTGGTTGATGGTGAACTGCAGGACAAGTTGGTAGCCGACGCAGGCGAGAACACGTATGCGCTCGCCGCAGGCCTGGCGGACGGCGAGCACATCGTCGAAGTCTATCGCCGCACGGAGGCATCGTTCGGTCCCAGTACCTTCCTCGGCTTCGATTTCGGTGCAGACGGCGCACTGTTACCTCCGCCTCCTCCGCCCGCCTACAAGCTCGAGGTCATCGGTGACTCGATCAGTTGCGGTTACGGCAACGAAGGCGACTCGGCGACGTGCGGCTTCAGCGCGGATACCGAGAACCACTACATGACTTACGGCGCGATCGCGGCACGCGCGCTCGACGCTGAAGTCGTCACCATCGCATGGTCTGGCAAGGGTATCGTCTACAACTACGGGGAAGACACCAACGACCCATTGCCCGCACTCTACGACCGCATTTTACCGAGCAGTAGCAGCGCCGCGTGGGACTTTTCCGTGCAGCCCGACGCGGTCGTGATCAACCTCGGCACGAACGATTTCTCGACGGATGGTGATCCCAGTCCCGACTTGTTCGCGGGCGAGTACGAAAGCTTCCTCAGCCACTTGCGTGAGGTGTATCCCGACACGTTCATCTTGTGCACGGTCGGCAACTTGCTCAACGGCGACGACCTCGCCGCAGCGCGCGCGGGAATCGCGACGGCCGTTGCCGCGAGAAACGCTGCAGGGGACGCGCAGGTGGAAGCGTGGGAGATGAACGTCCCCAACGACGACCCCGGCTGCGACTATCACCCCAGTGTCCCCACTCACGAAGCCATGGCCGACGCGCTCGTCAGCGAGCTGCAGTCACGTCTCGGTTGGTGAGCGGCATTCGTTGCGAGTAGCCAACGCCTGCATTGGACGTTGGTGTAGCTTTTTCCTGGGGGAGTCGAGAGGCGGGTCTGCGCGGCTCCCTCTGCGTGATTGGTCGGGAGGTGCGGGCTCGCTTCTGAACGCGTCTGACGGCGCGCTTGCTGCCGAGTGACCACCAAACCAAGTCACGATGTAGTTCGATCGTGAGCGGCACTTACGAACAATCGGCGGACCAAAGCTCACGGTGCGGCGGCGGCCTGCGACCAGTTGCACGCCAAGACCAGCCGCAGTACACAGCGCCACCAGAGCGCGCGGAGCTTCGCGTCGTATCGGCCGTGTCATGTCGCCCTTCCAGCCCTCAACCCGCCCTGACCTCGACCCCGCTTCGACGGATGGAGCGCGCGTCGAACTGCTGAGCTCCGAGGGGGGACGAGCGTTGGTCGTGGACTTTTCGGGTGAACATCGAGCGCTGAGCTGGGCGCTCTTGGGTGGTGGTGTTACGTGCACACGCGGCGTTGCATGTTGTGAGGTTCGGAATGCGGAGTTGGGTCTCGACGTGGACGCGCGAGACGTACTCCGCGACAAGCTGCGCGCCATCGATCGTCCCGAGCACGTCGGGCTCCTGACGAGCGCACCCGTGGCGGAGTTCGGGCAGGCCAGCGCACGTCACCAAGGCACGAAAGCCGACGCGGTAGCTACCGTGGGGTTGAGCAATGCCATGCGCATCGGGCAGTCACCTGGGTCGGGTGCAGTCGGCACGATCAATATCGTGTGTTGGGTGAATCAAGCTTTGACACCCGAAGCGCAGCTCGAAGCGCTGTCGCTAATGGTCGAGGCACGGACCACGAAAGTGTGTGACGCGCGGTTGGAACTCGCGGACGGCCTGGCGACGGGTACGGGGACCGATTGCGTGGTGATGCTCGCGCCCGCCCTCAGCCAACCAGGACAGCAGTACGCGGGTAAACACACCGCGCTTGGAAGCGTGGTCGGCAGGGCGGTGATGGATGCTTTGGAGGCGCCCTTGCAGCTAGCATTGCAGCGTGCGAAGCAGCCGCGCGTCGGAAAACCGTGATGGACTGGGCGCCGTGGCTGTTTTCGCCACTTGGTGTTTTGCTTGCGGCGGTCGCGCTCGAGTTCACGCTGGGCGAGCCGCCCGCCAAACTCCACCCGGTCGTTTGGATCGGTAACGTGGTCAAGACGCTGTTGCGTTTCGAACCTGGCGGGCCCAAAGCGCGTTTGGCGTTCGGCGTCGTGGTCACGGCGTTGACCTGTGGCGCGGTGGTTGTAGCGGGTTCATTCGCAAATGCTGCGCTGGTAACTGGTGTGTTGGCAGACACGCCATGGCCGCTCCTGGCGTTGAACGCGCTGATGTTGAAGTCGGCGTTCAGTGTCCGCGGCTTGTGGCGCGCGGGGAAGGGTATGAGGACTGCCCTCGAAGACTCGCTCGACGCGGGGCGACTGGAGTTGCGGCACCTGTGCAGTCGGGACCCGTCTCAGCTCGAACGCTCCGAGCTGATCGCCGCTACAGTCGAATCCCTCGCGGAAAACACGTGTGATAGTTTCGTGGCGCCGTTGTTCTACTTCGCATTGCTCGGACCTGTTGGTGCGCTCGCGTACCGCGCCATCAACACGTTGGACTCGATGATCGGCTACCGTGGGCGCTACGAACACACGGGTAAGTTCGCCGCTCGTCTGGATGACGTCGTAAACTTCGTACCTGCGCGCATCGCGGCGCTGTTGTGGCTGGTTGCGGCGTGGGTCTTGCGAATGCACCCCGCGCGTGGCTTTAGGATCGCTAGGCGGGATCGCAACGCCACCCTGAGCCCCAATGCGGGGTGGACGATGGCGGCCGCCGCGGGCTGCCTCGGTGTGAGGTTGGAGAAGCGCGGTGAGTACGTATTGGGTGATGCACTGATGCCGCTCACCTCGCACACTATCGCGAACGCACAACGTTTGATGTTGGGAAGCTTTCTGCTCATGGTGGGGCTAGTCATCGGATACCTGAGTTTGGCGCAGCACTATGGATACTGACGAGAATCGACGCGTTCACGGTGGCATCGCGCAGCTGTCAGAGAGCGTACATTCACTCGAAGACGTGCTCGACCTGAGCGTCAGCATCAATCCGTTTGGGCCGCCACGTGCCGTGCGGCAGGCCATCGAACGCGCGTCCATCACGAGTTATCCCGATCCTCACTGCCATGCGGCGCGAACTCGGCTCGCGACATGGTCGAGAACCGATCCTGCGCGCATCGTGATGGGCAACGGAGCAGCTGAGCTACTCTGGACGTTGGCCCGAACGTTGCTCGGCCCGCACGACTCGTGTCTTAATTGGGAGCCGTGTTTCGCCGAGTTTCCAGCAGCAGTCAGCGCGGTGGGTGCGCGTCACGTCGACGTGCGTTGGGATCCAGCCGAGACGCTCGATGAGGCGCTCACGTCACTGCGCGCGGCGCTGGCAAGCTATCGGCCTCGTGTCGCGTACCTGTGCGCGCCAAGCAGTCCGTTTGGTAGGCATGTACCCGCTGGACTGATTGCGGAAGTGGCTCGATTGCATGGCGACACGACGTTCGTCGTCGATCAGAGCTTTCTCTCGCTGAGTCCGTTCGCGGCAGAGTTGTTCGCGCCACTGCCGAACAACGTGGTGGCGGTGCGCTCGCTGACGAAAGAACTCGGGATCCCGGGTGTGCGAGTGGGCTACGCGGTTGCGACTCCAGAGCTCGTCGCGCGCTTGCAACATCAGCGTCCGCAGTGGAACGTCTCTGCGGCAGCACTTGCCGCGGCGGAGTGTTACCCCGACGTGGTGGCCGAGTTGCAGCGCGTGACAGGCGAACTGTTACGCTCGAAACGCGAGTTCGTCGACTCGCTCACGTCACTTGGTTTGCGCTGCTATCCGAGTGACACCCCGTACTTCGTGGTGGAGCTACCGCCAGAGCTGCGACTGACCGCGTCTCGACTGAACGAACGACTGCTGCGCCTGCATCGGGTGTACGTGCGAGATTGCGCGTCGTTTGGCGCTCCTCGCTGCTTTCGAGTCTCGGCACACCCTGAGCAGCAACGTTTGATTGCGGCGCTTTCAGAAGTGTTGAGTCAGCTACCCTCTTGACCTAGCCGTGCATGTTCCGTACCTTGAGGGATGGCGGGTCGATCAAAGTACGGATTGGGGCAGAAATGCGCGCGCTTTTGCGCGGGCCTGCTGTTCATCGCATCGGCCTCTTACGCAGGTGAGGTCGCGGCACAAGCAAAGAGCCAGAACGAGGTTGCCGCGTCGGAGTCGGACGCCGAATCCGACGCGGGGGCTGTTGCCCCGCCTCCCGAACCAAGAACCAAGCTGAACGTCATCGTTGCTGGCAACAGTCCGTTTGTCGAGCAAGGCTCTTCAGGTTCACTTACGGGTCTCAGCGTCGAAACGTTTCGCGAAGCGGCACGCATCATGGACGTCGACTATGAGTTGCGGAGCGAGCATCACGTGGAGGACGCGCTCCACGCCGTTGCAGATGGGATGCGGACGTGGCCATAGGTCCGATCAGCATCACCGCGCAGCGCGCGCAGTTCGTGCAGTTCTCCCAGCCCTACTACCAATCCAGCCTAGGCATTTTGGCGCCCGCTGCGGACAGCTTGCTGTCCAAGATCCGTCCGTTCCTCACGAAGACGTTTCTGGCAGGTACGAGTGGTTTGATGTTGGTGCTGCTCGGAGTAGGCAGCTTGGTGTGGTTGCTCGAGCGCAAGCACAACCCAGAACAATTTCCAGCGCATCCACTCAAGGGGATCGGCAATGGCGTCTGGCTGGCGCTGGTGACCATGACCACGGTGGGATACGGCGACCGCGTACCGCTCTCTGCCGCGGGTCGCGTGGTGTGCGGCGTCTGGATGTTGGTGTCCATGATCGTCGCGTCGTCGCTGACTGCTTTCATGGCGACCGCGTTGACACTCTCGCAACTCGATGGTCCGCGGCTTTCAGAGGCTAGCGACATGAAGAGCCGTCCAGTTGCCGTCGTTGCAGGTTCGACGAGTGAATCTTTCGCGCGCACTCATCGGGCACGACTACAACCGCAAGACACGCTGGAGGACGCGATCGGGCTGGTGCAAGATGGCAGTTCAGATGCGGTGGTTGCCGACCGTCCGATGTTGCAGCATTGGATTTCGAACAACGCAGCGTCGGACCTGCAGCTGTCGGAAGCCAGCTATCTCCCTCACGGCTACGGGTTTGCCATCTCACACGACGCGGTGGAGTTGCGAAGCGAGCTCGATCTCGCGCTTTTGCGCCTGATCGCGCAAGGACGCATGTCTCAGCTTTCTGCCCAATGGCTCGGCGCGCCATGACGACAGCGCGCACGCTTCAGCGCTAGATCGTGACGCTCGCTAGTTGGGTTGCCAGCTGGTGATTGTCGACCAGGTTTCTCAACATTTGCGCGTAGGCACGTTCGACGAGCGAGTTCAAGGCATCACTCTTCGACGCTTCCAGGAACAGCTCGGCGAACCCCTGTTCCACTGCGTCAGTTGCCAACACTGCTTCGAGGGCGGACAAGCGCTCGTCCATGGGTTGTCCTCCGAAGATGCGCGCCAAACACTCGTCTCCAGCCTCTACGAAGTCTGGTGCTGCGAGTAGTTGCATCAGGCGCGCCTTGACGATGCGAAACAGCTCAGGATGGTCCAACAGATCCACCAACAGCTGCTCGGCGTTCGGATCGGAGAGCAGCGCTACGCCCAACGCGTCGGCCAGTTCCGCACCCTCTTCGCTCATCAGGAACGCGTCCAAGCGCTCAAAGAGCTCTTCGTCACTGGTCGTCACTCCCACGTAGCGTTTCCAGGTCTTGCGCCAGGTTCGATCGACGACTAGTGCGTCGACGGCATCGACGAAGGCGGTGCTGTCGCCGAACCCATCCGCCCAAACGTCAATGGCTCGTCCTGCGCGCGGCGTTTCCAACGGCGCGTCGAACAACTCGTCGTAACGTTCGTGTTCGGTAACCGCGTTGACTCGCGCCGTGAGTTCACGAGCGAAGTCTTCCTCCGACCATTCTGGGTGCTCGGTGCCCAAGGCCTGCAGCGTCGAGCCGAGCCTCGGTGTTGTGAAAGCGCGCTCCAGGTAGGCGTTACCAGCTTGGACGAGCTGCGGGTCGTTCTCCAACTTCTGCCACAACCGTTCGCCCGCTTCCGACACACGCGGCGACTCCAAGAGTCGTTCGAAGCGTTGTTCCCAGCCGCTTCGTCGAACGAAGGTTTGGGCGAGCGATTGACTGACTTTCGCGCGATCGGGTGACGCGACTGAAACGACGGGAGACTCAGCGGGAGGCGCCGATTGGCAGGCTGCTGCAGCAACCAGGACGTAGGTGTGCACGGCCGTGGTCAAGCGCCGAAGACGAGCGTTCGATACGTTGATGCGCTTGGCCCGCTCCATTCGTCGCAGCGTACAAGACGGATGCTTGACGTACAACGCCGTTCTTCTTCGTGGTGAACACGTACTAGGTACGACCAAGGTGAGCGCACCCTTGACGACGTTCGTCTACAGCACGCCTGCCATTCGAACAACATGGCGGCTACGTTTCGTGCACTGGGTCACGACGAGCGTTCGAGCCGCTTCGACGTTGCATCCGCCACCAACCACGCTTGCTTGGCCGCTTCGCGCCACGACGCGCTCTCGCAAATTTCGAGATAGCGTTCGACGATACTGGAGACCCAGTCACGATGGCGCGCGGGACTGCTCGCGTGCTTGCGTGCGTCATCTTGAATGTTCTGAACGATCCAATGGTTGTGTCCCACGCGTGCTTCTGCGGCTTCCGAACGGATCTCGAGCTGAGAATGATTACCGAGAATCGGGATGAATTCGCTGAGTGGTTTTCCGTAACCGACGTCGCTGCGTGTGAGACGCGGACGACCCCGTTCGACCCACCAGCGTTTGGCCGCCGCGACGTCGGGCGGATACTTCTCCAGTATCCTGCGGCAGTAGGGACACTCACAGTTCCACGCCAAGTCCTCGCTGAGCCAATACTCGATGATGCGGTGAGCCTTGAGTTTCATGGGCGCGGGGTGTTCGATGTATAGGCTGATGGTCGCAGCGGTCCAACCGTCGACGATGGGTGCGGTGCTATCCGCTGCGACGAAGTCGTCGTGTCCTCCCATCAGGCTGAGCAGCGGAAGCAAGATGGGGGTGCCGAGCCCGAGCGCGTGAAACGCAGGTCGTCGCCCAGCGCGACTCGCAAACCCCTCGAACATGCCAGCGGCGATTTCCATCACCCGTACGTAGGGCCGTGGCACGGATCGCTCGAACTCGATCACTCGACCTTCTTCGATGCGGTAGTCGACCCACGACTTGTCCATCATCGCACCCGCCAAACCCGTTGCAATGCCCGACGCGTTAGCCTGCGCCACGGCTTGGCCCACGGCATACGCCGTGTCGAAGTCCATCGCGTGGACACCCGCGTACACGGGGGCGGGACACTCTCCGTAAGCACCCGCCTCGGTCTCGAGCGCGTACTCGATGGCGCGTTCTGCCACGCCGCGGTAGAACGCGACGGGCAGCATCGAGTACTCGGGTTCGATGCTCAAACCCGTCAACGCTGCCGTGCTGAGATCTTCCATGCCTACTAGGTACGATGGGTTCATGCTCAGCTGTTGCGTCACCGCTCGTTTGACGTATTCGTCGTCGATGCGGCTTCGCGCGTCGCTTTGAACACGATGCGCGAGTTCAGCGAACCGAGTCACGGTTTGCTGGCTGAGCTCACCCGGACGCACGTAACGATGTACGTCCGGGGTGTCCGGTCTCGTCAGCGGCTCGAGCTCTTTCGCCGCGTCCGACCAATCAGCGATCAGCTTGCGAATGAGGTCGACGTTGCCGTTGTCCGCCGACAGGATCTTTTCGTCACGTATCACTTTCCCCGCCAAGTCCAGCTGTCCGCCAACGTAGTCGGCCGACAGCAGGTACGCGTCGAATCGTTTGATTCCGCGCCCCGGGTGAAACGTGTAGTCCTTCAGGTTGGCGATGAAGTGAAACATGACTAGACCCAGGCGTCTTGGCTCTCGCCGTACTCGTCTTCCCAGTCTTCGGCGGCGTCGATGATGTCTTCCGCCTCGGCGAGCAAGTCCTCCAGTTCTGATTGGATCTCCTCTAGTTCGCCGATGAAGTCGCTGGCGTCAGCCAGGTCCTCACGTTCGTCGAACTCCTCGAGATCCGCGACCGGGCAGAAACCCTCTTCAGCCGTGCTCGCGTGAAGACAGTCTTGGTACGCTTCCCACTTTACGTCCTTGTAGTCTTGAAGTGCTTCCACGTCGTTCCAACAGTCGATGGCCGCCGCGATGTTCCATCCCTCCGCAAACGCCAGTACGGCGCAGGCGTAACAAGCTGGTGTCTTTGGGATAGTGGCCGCGTCCACAACGCAGCCAGCGCAAGCAGCGATGGCGCCGCCCGTGTTCGCCATGAGCCCGCCGAAACTCGAGTGACAACTATCCCACTTGTTCGAGTAGGCGTCGTACGCGTCCGAGTATTCCTCGTACAAGTCGCTACAACTCATGACTGTGCCCCCTTCCCGCGCTTGAGCTCGCGCACTTTCACGACGTGTTGACGATACAGTTCGGGTACGCTCGATGTCGACTCGCTGGTTTCTCCGCGCGAGTAGCCGAAGCAGAAGTTCAGGTGACTTGGGTGGCGCTGAAACCACGGCGCCAGTGCTTCGTCGAACGCGTCCGTGAAGCTCTCGGTGCGGTACTCCGAATAGGCGAGTTGATCGAGACGCAGTCGCCATACTTGGTCGCGTTCTGATCGATACAACACGGCGTTGACACGCACTGGGCAGCCTTCAGTAAGGCCTGTCGCGTCCAGTGAACGGTAGGGAAGCACGACGCGAATGCGTTCGCCATCCCGTGGATCGACGAGGTCGAACGCGCCTGTTCGCTTGCCACCATCCTCGACGATGGTCTCCAACTTTTCGACGAAACCCACACTCTCGACGAGCTTGGACTCGTGAGCGTTCGAATCCGCGTTCAAGCGTGAGACGCGAACGTCGCGCCCGTTGGGGACGACGCTGTGAGGTCGACGTCGCGTGGCCAGCGAACACAGTTCCTTCCAGCGAGGTGCCGCCGCACCTTGGGCTAGCACTTGCAGCGAATAGTACGCTGCAGCGTAAGCAGTGAGCGCCGCGCGAACCGTACTGGCTACCTCGAGCTGAAGGCAGCCCCACTTGTACTGCGACTGACCCCCGCCGCGAGAGCTCCCGTGTTCGCGCGCAGCCAGACACAGCGCGTCGAGATTCGCGAGGCGAGTCACGCGCCGCTCCAGCAGTGTAATCAGTTGGATCGAGGCGCTTTCTACCGTGTTTCTACACGCGAGCAGGTAGCCGTGGTGAAGGCCCGAGCGGGCCCGTTCGACTTCTCGTGCCAGGGCCTGCGTTTCGCTGCTGATCAGATCGTGAACCGAGCGGCGACTCTCGACCCGGTTCTTCGCGTACAGGAGCTCACGCGATGCGATGAGACCCGCGTGGTAAGCTGCGATGGCTATGTCCAAGTTCCCAGAGGTGAACGCGTCGCGTCTTCGTTTCGCGGCCTGGCTCGAGGCAATGCGATCGAGCACGAGTTCGAGCTTTCCAGAAACCGCCCAGGCGTAGGCCTGTTTGGCTTCCTCTTTCGTCTTGATTCCGATGTCGACTTTACCTGCAACCGCTGCTTTGAGCAGGCTCGCGAGCATCTCTTTTCCAGCTTGGCTCTCTGCTAATCGCTTGCGCAATCCTTTGCGTTGATCCAGCTGTTGCTCGAGTGTGGGCGCATCTGCTCCGCTCATCTCACTCAGCGAGCCCAACATCTCCGCCCATGCCGTTCCCCTCAGCTGACGGCTACGCTCGGCGAGTGTCTGCCATTTTTGTTGCTTGGCCAACTGCTTCAATTCGAGCAGCACCGCGGGGTCCATGGGCCGTCGCGTTCCTTGCTCAGAAGCAAACAACGCGTCCGTTGACGGCGCGCGATCACTACATCCGCACATCTTTCCTCCCTTGATGCTTCGTGCCCATGAAGCGGGCTCGAAGAAGACAAACTGCTTATCAACTCCACGAAACAAAACAACCCCCAGTTTTCGGATTGTCAGTCAATGTTCACTAGTGCCAGCAAAACTGGAACACTGTGATTATCGTCCCGCAGTTTCTCCCAAAGTGTCGACTGTCGCCATTCACTCGGCGCACGTTCCGTGTGCGGAACTAGTGCACGCGGGGAGCACAGTAGGGTGTGGGGCTCGCACTCTGTGCTCTCTCGCGTCGAGTTTCGAGCGGTGTCGATTGGATGGGGTTGCGTCGCGCCTGGGCGATGGCGTGCGACCCTGCTTTTTGCCTGTTCGAGTCAGTAACGCTGTGGAAGCTGACGCCAGCGAGTTCAGAAGAGCTCTACCTGCTTCACGCCGTGAACGAACATTTGCGTGCCGACCACGGCGAGGATGAGGCCCATCAAGCGAGTGATCACTGCCATGAACGCCGTGCCAAAAAATCGGACCAAACGTTCCGCCATCAGAAAACACACCCACGTGGCCAAGCACAAGGTTGCGAATGCCGCGACGGTTATCGCCATTTGAGCAGGCTGCCCTGCCGAGAAGCCGATGGCGGTAGCGATCGTTCCGGGTCCGGCCATGACGGGTATCCCCAGCGGTGAGATGGCCACCGAGAAGCGACCCTCCGTTTGGCTGGGCGTCGGCTGGGCGTCGGGCTGCGACGAACGTTGCGACTCAGGCAAGCTCGAAAGGCGGTTGGCCTCACGCGCGCGCACGGTGTGCTGGACGGCAGAGTGCTGGCCTTGCAGCATGTTGAAGCCGATGCGAAAGATCAGAATCCCACCCGCTATGCGAAACGCGCCCACAGTGATCCCAAACAGATCGAAAATGATCTGACCCAACAGGCTGAAGGTGAGCACGGTGAGGAAGGCTACGAGGGTCGCTCTGGTAGCTACTCCGCGTCGCTCTTGGGAGCTCATCCCCTCGGTCAAGCCCAGGAAGATTGGCGCATTGGCGACTGGGTTCATCATTGCGAAGAACCCCGCGAAGGCTGCGCTGAACAGCTCGGGTGCGAGGGGGTTGAACACGGCCTGAACGCTACCAGCCTCATCGAGCGGGCGACAACTACCGATGCCTGGACGCGGGCTGATTCATCTCTGGTGGAGGTCACATGCTTGCGTTTTGCGGAGCCGGGCCGTATGTCCGCGCCGCGACAAACGCGTTGAGACTGCGCACGTGAATCAGGAGGCCTTGGGTATCAGTTGCTCGCTGGGTGCAGCACTGTGCTGGGCCACGTCCGTACACCTGTTTCAGCACGGCACCCGCGTGGTCGCGCCGAGTGTCTTGAACTTCTTCAAGATCATCGTTGCCCTCGTGATACTCGCGCCGCTCGCGGCACTGACGCCCAGCCACCTGACGCACGCCGACGTGGGATGGCTCTTGCTGAGTGGGGTGTGTGGCATCACGCTCGCCGACACGCTGTTCTTTTGGGCGCTCAAGCAGATTAGCGCCTCGCAGATTGCCCTGGTGGAGTGTTTGTACAGTCCAGCCGTGGTGGCGCTCGCCTTCTTGTTGCTCGGTGAGCGCGCTGCTTGGCTGGATCTGGCTGGCGGTGGTTTGGTTCTGGCTGGGGTTGGGTTGGTACTTGCCCCCAACAAGCGAGCAGCGATGCTCGAGGCAAGGACTCGCCGTTCGCAACGTTTGGGTGTCGCGTCGGCAGCCGCCGCCGTGGTGTTGATGGCGCTGTCAGTGGTGATGGTCAAGTCGATCATCGAAGAACAACCCGTGCTCACTACGACCGCCATTCGGTTGATTGGTGCGGGTATCGGCATGACGCTGCTGTTTCAAGCTCGCGCGTTCAGAGGGCAGGCCTACTGGTCGCAGTTGATCTTGTTGCTCAAACCTCAACCCGTGTGGCGTATCGTGGTACCTGGCGCGATTCTCGGCAATTGTGTCGCGCTCTATCTGTGGCTTGCGGGTTACAAGTACATTCCCGCTCACACCGCAGCGATCCTCAATCAAACCAGCACGCTGTTCATCGTGCTCATCGCAGTGGTGGTGTTCCGTGAGAAGCTCACTCGACGTGCGGCTGTCGCGGTGGCGCTGGGTTTTGGCGGCTGCGTCATCGTTCTCATGTAGCAGCGGCATTGGGGCGCGAGCTCTCGTCTCGAAATGGCAGAAGCGCCGTGGACCCTGAGGACCCACGGCGCTTCCCTACGGTTCAAACTGGCGTCACTCGAGCTCGAGGCTCATCACCCCATAGCGTCCCTGCGGACAGTACACGCGGTCGCCCAGCTGCACCCAGTAGCTGCACCAAAGCATGCTTTCCGCACTAGCGCCCGGTTGCAAACTGTCGCCGCTCACGTCGAACAATCCTAGTCGGTCGTAGTCAGTCCAGCCCACGTCCGAACCGACGCGCACCAGATCTGCGTAGCGGTCTCCACCCAGCTCGGTCGCCGAGAGGGAACCCAGCGGGTTTACGGAGAAGTCGAACGCGCTGAAGCTCTGTTCGCCGCTCTCGTCCTCCCAGCGCATCCGATAGATTGCGTGTGAATCGACGCCGAACTGCGACCAGTCGCGGAACGCGCCCAGTGCGTGTTTGTTCGTTCGTACCGCCTTGTCGTCGCGCAGCTCGAGCGCACTGAGTTGCTGCGCCTTGTTGTAGCAGATGGTGTAGTCGTCGTAGTCCTCACAGGGCGCCTCGTCCAAAGGTAGCTCCGTGCGATCGAGGGTGACGATGTGTGAGTCGCTGTCGTTGATCGCGAGCAACTGCCCCGGGATGTTGATTGGGGCGAGCCACGTCGGGTTCATCGGGTCGGACAGGTCCAATCGATCCAGGTAGTAGCGGGTGCCCGATCCGTCATCCAGTAGCTCGTGATGCTGACTGGCGATCATGTTGCGGCCCGCGACCAGCGTGGCGAGCGGTGCGTAGGAGTGGCCACGTTCACCCAGGCGGTCCGCGCCGATCAAGTTGGTGGCGAAGCCGCTGTCGAGCAACTCCTGTGACACATCCAGCTGGTCGACGAACACGGGTTGCTCCGCGTCCGTCAGATCGAACACCACCAGGCGCAGCGAACGGATCCAGCCGCTCTCAGAGGCGCCTTGAGCTTGCACCATCATGGTCGAGGGGGCGTCAGAGTCGGACCCATCGTCCTGGGCGCCATCGTCGAGCAAGTCGTCATCGTCGTCGTCGCCGAATCCGTCGTCGCTCACGGCCAGGTCGTCACTTGCTGCGTCGTCCATCGACACTGCGTCGTCCCACGCGTCATCTTGCGGACGGTCGTCGTCGTCCCACTCTTCTTCGGGGTAGTCTACGTAGTTGTACTCCTCTGCCATCTGGGCCACGACCAACGCCTTGTCCGTGAGCAGTACACTTGCGTAGAAGTAGTCAGACGCAACGCTGGGTACTTCTACCTCACCCACGATACTCGGCGATGAAGCGCGCACGTCCGCGACCGTGATCGAGGAGTCCATCGTGTTGCTCGAATAGTCGACGTTGAAGCGAGGCACGTACACCAAGCCATCTCGTTCGAGGAGTGAGTCGAAGTACGTGTAGCCACAATCGCTCGGACGTTCGGCGATCATCGCTGCAGAAGCGGAGGGTGCGTCGTTTACGGCGTCTGCAGGCACAGCGTCGATCAGGGTACGGCCGCGACCGTCCTCGATCAAACGTACGAGCTTGTCACCACTCGGCGCCAACTGCCGCACGTAGTGCACCAGCGGCAGATCGTCGACCAGTACGGGCGCGTCACGGTCGCTGATGTCGAAGCTCTGTAACGCCTCGTCGGAATAACCGAACAGGTGATCACGATGTACGAAGGCGCGTCGTGCGAACCCAGCGGACTGCGTCGCGCCGCGTAAGGTTAGGCTGTCTTCAGTCACGTCGATCAGCTGGACGCCGCTCTGGTACGAGTTGTAACAGCCGTCGCCATCGTCACCCCAGCCCGCGTAAGGAATGAGCATCAGGTTCTGGTCGAGCAGCAGCTGCACGCTCTTTTCGATCTGATCAGGCTGCTCTGCGAAGCTACCCCACGAACTGCCGAAGCTCACGCGAGACAACATCGTGGGTTGGCTCAAGTCAGACACGTCGAACACCGACGCGTGCAGCGAGTCGACATTGTCGAAGTCGTAACCAATCGCGTACAAGCGGTCGCCTCGGGGCATCATGTGGTAGAGCCAACCCGGCATCTCGAGTTCCCCGACCTGCACGGGGTTCTCAGGGTCGCTCAGGTCCAGAGTGAACAGCGGGTCCACTCGTTCGAAGGTCACCACGTAGCCGCGGTCGCCATCGAAACGAACACTCTGCAGATCTTCCGGCCGCGGCAACTGCAGAGGAAGCGACGCCAGAGGCGTGAGCTCACTCGAATCCACCACGCGGAACGTGTCGAGCACGGGGGGGGCGCCCCAGCGCTGTGGTTGCGTCACGACACGCAACACGCCGTCGTTTTCATCTACCTGCCAGCGGTTGTGTACACCGCCCGCGACTATCACGCGGTCACCCAGTACCAGATCCCCATTCGCTGCGCTGATGTCGACGACTTGCAGCGAGGAGATCTCGCCGTACTCTTCTCCGTCGTCGATCGGATCATCCGAACCGATGTCATCCGGACCGATGTCGTCCAGTGCACCATCATCCATCGCGCCATCGTCCGATGAGTCGTCATCCGTCGCCTCGTCGTCTGGCGGAGGCATCGGCGCTCCCGCATCGACCGCCATGCCCGCGGGACTCACTACGGCGCCTGCGTCTGCGTTCTCGACGGGTGTGGGGTCGACGTCACCATCTACGATCGCGCCCCAGCCCAGCGTCGAAAAGTACAGGCGCTGGTCGTTCACATTGATGGTCGGAGAATACCCCCAGTCCACTTCTCGAGGAATCGACAGTTGGTCGAGCTCGCGCAGCCCGCCACCCATGACGTCGATCGACGCGACTCGTCCAGCTTCATTGACCGAACAATTGTAACAATAGCTGTAATCCGCCGTCGCCACGATCAACCGATCACCGATGCGGCGGGAGTCCACTAACGACCCCTGTACCGTGAGCGCCGCGGAAAGGGTGATGTTGGAGGGATCAGAAACGTCGTACGCTTCGATTGGGCTCGCCTCGCTGTAGTCGTAGTAGTCGATGTCGCCCTCGTAGTAGCCGCGCCCGCTGCCGTAGAAGAGCACCACGACCTCGTCGCCATTGAGGTACATCTCGAACGGCGTGGCGTCGAAGCGCTTGTTGCCGAGCAGCTGCAAGTCGCTCGGATCACTCACGTCCACGACGGACAGACCCGCGTACGCAGAAAGCGCGTAAACCGTGTCGCCTTCGCGCAGCAGAATGTCGGCTTCGCTGATGGCCTGTTCACCCGCGCCGTCATCGTTGCCCGCGCCAGGTTCTGCGGGGCTTTCGTCGTCTGCGTCGTCGTCGGAGGCGGCGTCGTCTCCCCCGTCCTCGGAGGGATCTCCCGCTCCGCTTCCCGTACCGCCTCCAAAGTCGAGATCACCCGACTCGGGAATGGGCGATACGAAGCTGGACTCATCGTCGGTTTCGGAAGGTTCGTCAGTTTCCGAGGGCTCGTCAGTTTCCGAGGG
>CBFGUG010000053.1:0-51156 GCA_965651905.1 uncultured bacterium
CTGGATCGCATCAATGCGACGCCGTTACCATATGGGGTCTGCGCAACGGTTACCATCAACTGCGACACTACCGAGTTCGTTATTCGCGGAGGGTCCTGGGCGGACACCACCGCGTATTCAGTTCGCGCCTCAACGCGAATGGGGATGCAGGGTCTGGGGCGATCGACAGCCATCGGTGTCCGATGCGCTGCGGACGTCAAGGAACACAGGTAGTGTCGGACCCCAGGACAGCCCCGTTCACTCGCAACGGATCGAGTCAATCCACACGCGAGGGGCCGCGTCCGTCTCTGTCGCGAACCCCATGCGTGCTCATGCTCGCCAAACTCGAGGGAGATGGTTGCCTCAATCGATGAACCCCCCGCCGTGTACGTTCAGTCGTTACGCGAGCCCAGCACCTGGGGTTCAGAGCAACTCAGCTGGGAGGCACTAGCTCGATCACGGCAACGGAGAGATATTCTCCCCGAGCTCCGAGGCGCCACCTGTTGCTACTAGGTTGTCGATGGCGAGATTCACCCGCTGGGAAATCTTGGCCCCCGCTCTCGCGTTGCCGAACGTCCGAGCTATGCAGCGGACGAGGTCCTTGCGAGTCATTGCACCGCTGCCGTGAAGGTGTTCGCGAGCTGCGGCCGCTAGCTCCTGAATTGCGATTTCTTCTATGCTTCTTTCACCGTCGTATCCATCGGGGACGCGAACTCGATCGTAGGTATCGACGCGATCTTCCGACCGCCACACGAATTCGTCGACTACCTTTCCCAGCCCTCGAGTCTCGATCAAACTCTTCAGAGCTCGTTGGTCGCGAACAGTAACATTCATGCCGTTGCCAAAGTGAATCCGATACGCCAGTTTCCGGAGATGAATTGGCGCCTCGATGGGAAGCACCTGCGCCACGGCGGCTGCCGCCAGGTCGTCGGTTCCGTATAGCTTCGGATCGAAGACGACGTCGCACACACGATACGGTTCGCCGATGTTCACTGGCGGAGGTGCTGGACTGAGCTCGGAGACTGACTCTAGCGGAGACCGCGTCTGCCATGCAGCGCCTGCCTCGGCTACAGGCTCGGTGTTCACCTTGGGCGAGTTGGCTCCGGGCGGGCTAAATGCTTGGTCGTCTTCCAACGCCGCGGCGATCGCAGCTTCCAGCCGGTCAACGACTTTGGCTGGTTGGGTCCACCAGTCCGTCGACCAGACGCGTTCGAGTTTCCATCCGAGCGAACAAAGTACGCTTTCACGCAGACGGTCACGATCGCGTGCAGTTCTCGCGCTGTGATAGGCAGCGCCGTCGCATTCGATTCCGAGCACGAAGCGCCCTCGTTCTGTCGGATGAACGACTGCCAGGTCGATTCGATATCCTGAGCACCCTACTTGCGTAGCCAGCGTGTGACCGCGCCTACTGAGCTCGGTGTAGACCTCCTCCTCGAAAGGTGAGTCAAACGTCAAAGCACCACCCACGCTGATAGCCTCGGAGATTGCCGCGGGGCCGCGTTCCGCATACTCCAAGAAACGCTTGAGGTGTTTGACTCCGACAGCATTGGTACGGCGCAGATCGATCTGATCGGCGCGCAGGGTACTGAACACCAACAGCTGCTGCCTGGCCCGCGTTACTGCGACGTTGAGACGGCGTTCACCCCCCTGGCGGTTGAGCGGACCGAAGTTCATTGCTACGTGGCCAGTCGTGTCGGGCCCATAGCAGATGCTGAACAAGATCACGTCTCGTTCGTCGCCCTGCACATTCTCTAGATTCTTGACGAAGACGGGTTCGGCGACTGATTCGTTGAAGAAACGCTCCAGCGCCGGGGTCCTGGCTCGCTGCGCCTCCAACAGGTCTTCCACCAGAGTCTGCTGCGCCGTCGAGAATGTCACGATTCCGAGCGAACGCTGTTGCTCTTCTGGGTCGAGCAGACGACGTACGACCTCGGCTACCAGCGCTTCAGCCTCGCCTCGATTGGTGCGTGCTTTGCCTTTCGCGTAGGCACCTTTGGTTGGGATCAGTCTGATTCCCAGCTGGCCACCACGGTCGTCGGCGGAAGCAAAGGTGCTCAGCTGGCCGCTGTAGTAGTGGTGGTTGCTGAAGGCGATCAAGTGTTCGTGTTGGCTGCGGTAGTGCCAACGCAGCTGCAGCTCCTGAAGTTGAGAGGCCATGCATTCGTCGAGGATACTCTCGAGTTCGTCAGCACTATCGGACTCGATATCGTCATCGGACCCTACGCTACGCTGAAAGAAATCCGTTGGGGGAAGCTGCTTGGAGTCGCCGACGACGATCAGTTGCGCGCCGCGGGCTACCGTGCCGATCGCATCCGGCGTGGGTAGCTGGGACGCTTCGTCAAAGATGACCAAATCGAAGCGTTCATCGGGCCGGAGGTACTGGGCGACTGACAGTGGACTCATCAGTAGACACGGCTTGAGTCGCCGACGGACGGTAGGGATCGAGGCAAACAACTTGCGAATTGGGAGGTGCCGTCGCTGCTTCTTCAGCTCTCTGTACAGCACCGCCATCTCACCTTCGCCTCCACGCGGGACCTGTTCGGCGAGGGTCGCTGCGGCTTTCTGTGCGGCGAGTCGCCCAAAGCTCTTGTCGTCTCTACGAAACCGCTCGACTACCTGCTCGTGAATGGCGGAATCAAAGGATGTGAGATCCGGGTCGCCCTCGTATTCCGACGAGACCCAAAGCTGCTCGTATGCGCGTTCGAACGCCGGTTGAAGGTCAGATGCCGAGAGTTCTTCTCGCTCGAAGGCTTCGACCAGTCGCACTTCCGGCGCGTTCCCTAGCGCAGCCCGTGTAGCTTGGTACAGAGTCCAGTCGCGCAAGCCTCCTTTGGCAGCGCGCCAGCGGTCGAGGACGGCTCGCAGGTCTGCCGGGGTGGTTGCCTGGCCACCCCAAGCACTCTCTGGGTCGCAGGCCACAAGGCCCGAAAGGTTCGAGAGCGCCCTGTTAACTCGGTCCAGCGCGGCATCAAGCGGCGCAATGGTCGCGAGAGCGCGTTCGCGCTGCGGTTCCGGGGAGCCTCCCTGGTCATGTCCCTTCCAGCGGGTCAGCTGCTCGCGTGTCTTCGCCCCTCCAAGCGCCGCACTCGCTAGTACTGCGTTCAGCGAACGACGAAGGTGGCGCGTGTTGGCGACCCGTTGTTCGAGCTCTGCCCAGTCCGCTCCACGTTGCGCTTGCGGACCGAGCAGCGCTTGAGCCGCGGGCGCGCTACCGTCGAAGCGCTGTTCGACGCTGCGCAACTCGATGGCCGAGTCCAGCTCGCCCAGCAACTGCGGAGTGGGAGAGAGATCGCCGACCCTGCGCACGGACCGTAGCAGGCGTCGAGTGCCCCACAGCATGAAGAACGCCACTAGGAAGAATGCCGAGCTCCAAGCGCGCAGCCTCTGAGCAATGGCGGCAAGATCCAGATTGTGAAAGGCTTCGACGTACACGGCGTCGAGTGCCTGCCGTCGAGCGTCCCGCTCCCGGCCCAAAGCGATGAACGCGGCGGCAGTTTGCTCGGCAAATTCTGGCTCTGGCGCCGAGAGCAGTGGCCCGCACACGCCGCCTCCCGTCGCAACCACAGCTAGTGCCTCTTTGAGTA
This sequence comes from uncultured bacterium, assembly GCA_965651905.1. GTDB lineage: Bacteria > Myxococcota_A > Polyangia > Polyangiales > Polyangiaceae > SZUA-265. The sequence goes on from CBFGUG010000053.1 coordinate 3,564, forward strand.
TGCTCAGCTCGGCCAGGCTCGCCGCGGAGAGCGCCACTCCTAGGGGGTGCTGGAGTTGAACAACTATTTCGTCCAATTGAGCTATTGCGCTAGCGGCTTCGTCGAGCCATTGGCCAAAGTCATCTTGGATTTGAGGGGACCAGTTGCACCGCTTCAGTGCTCGTAGGGGGTGCTGTAGCGGTGGCCCGATTCGCTTCGCTTGGGCGACCAATTCGGCGATGGTGTGCTGGCGCTTGGCGAGATCTGCGCGAGAGAGGCGCTCTGGCGGTCCGAGATCAAGGCGAACTGATGGCGCATTACGCAGCCGACAGAGTGCACCCATCCCGTCGCGCAACGAAGCGCCCTGCGGTCGGACTTGGTGCAGGGCTTTTGCATAGTTGTTTAACCGCTCACGGTCTTCCCCCAACGAGTCCGCTTGTGTCTGCCACTCGGGTGGCGGAGCGACGGTAGTGCGTAGGGCATCGCCAAGCTGTTCGAGAACGGCCTTCTTGTTGGCAGAATGCGAGTGCAACTCCAGACAGAACGCGCCTACGTGAGAACGCTGCAACCGTCGGCGAACCACATCTAGCGCTGCCACCTTCGCCGAGACGAACAGCACGCTCTTGCCCAAGGTGATGCAGTGGGTGATCAGGTTCGTGATGGTCTGGCTCTTGCCGGTGCCTGGTGGGCCCTGTAGCACGAAACTTTCGCCGCCCGCGGCAGCGAGGATCGCGGACAGTTGGCTCGAGTCCGCGTCCATTGGACAGAATACCCGAGTCGGAGGAAATCGCTGGTCGAGCGTCAGCTCGTCCGGAACTCCATCTCCAGTTGGAAACGGCTCCTGACCCTTGCGCGCCAGGACGCGAAGCAACGCGTTGCTTTCGGCCTGTTCGACCAACTCCCCAAGGTCGCGCCACATGGCGTGCTTGGCGAAGGAGAAGTTCCCGATGTGCGCTTCTTCACGGAGCTCCCACCGGTCCATGCCACGGATCGCGCCACGCATCTCAGCGAACACCCTTGGCACGTCGATACCTTCATCGTCCGTCGGTAGCTCATCCTCGAACTTGGAAAGGTCGATTCCGAAGTCGGTCTGCAACTTTTCTATCAACGAAGGGTTGAACAACGGGCTTTCGTCACTCGCCATGACGCGCCACGGATCGCGGGCACTGCCACGCACCAGCTGCACCGGAATGAGCAACACCGGTGCGAACAGTTCACGCTCGCTGCTCGGGCTTTCGAACCAGCGCAGCAGACCCAGGCCAAGGAAGAGCGTATGCGCTCCGGCTTCTTCGAAGCTCTCTCTGCACTTGCGGTGGAGTTTGATCAGCGTGCTTTGATGAACCTCTGCGCTCTGCGGGCTGTGTAAAATGCCGTCTCGGAATCGATCGAGCAGGTAAGCCTGATCTGCCTGCTCTCCAGTCTGCATACGGCGCAAGTGAGCGCTGCGCGTGTCTCCGTCCGTGAACACCCCACTGCTACCGTGAAAGACGAACTCCTGACCGGCCGCCACCGAATCTTCCAGCCTCGCGATGTCTGGGCAGAGCACTTGCAGACCGTGACGACCGTCCGGGTTGAAGTTGAGCAGGCGGTTGCGCAGCGTCAGGTCGAGCAACTGCTTGCGCCAAAGTAGCAGCCGCGTCTTTGCCTCCCTGATTTCGGGAGTATCCTGGGCGCGGATGCTCGCCGCTTCTGCAGCCGATAGTCGAACAGCCGCGGAAGACCGCGATTCAGATGGCGCAGGCTGGACGACGCGCACCTCCTGCACGGGCGTGAACTCGGCACCGTACACGCGCGATGGCAGCGGCAAATAGCGCTGGCTGCGAGCGCCGCGTACGTCCAGGGCAAAGCGAAAGTCATCGTCGTCGCCAAGCGTGCGATGCGCCTCTGCAGTCGCCAGGCCAAACGGCACCGCTGGCCGCTGTGCTGCCGCTGACGAATCGAAAAGCTCGATGGTCCCGAGCGCCAATTCGTTACGCAGCGCGGCGGCATCCCAAAACCCCCCGTCCGCGCGGTAGTCCTCCATCAACCACACACCGGGGAACGCGTGTCCCTTGGTGAGCACGATCAAAGGGTGCAAGCCCACTTGCTCGAGCGCCGCAGCTATGAGGGCGCTGACGTCCATACAGGTGGCAACTCGATCCCCCAGTACCTGTTCTGGGGTGCGGATCTTCTGCCCCGTCTCCTCGAAGCTCGCGGGCGGGTTTGCGTAGGTCACACCGAGCGCCGCTACACTTTCGTAGACAGCTTGAGCGATGGCGCGGACACGGCTCGGATCCTTGCTCTGATATCCTTCCATCGCGGGGTTGCCCGTGGTGCGTGCGAGGTGTTCGCGCGCCTGTCCGAGCACGCGCTGGACCGCAGGATGGTTCGGCAATACGAATGACGCGAGCATCTGCGGCTCTGAGTCACGGCGCCATTCGTTGTACGCCAGAATCGAAACGCTCTCGGACTGCTCCAGCACGAGCGTTCGTTGTCCACTATCCAGCGCGTGTTCGACGCGTACGGTGAGCGTCGCTCGGTCACGCTCAGCGGCATTGAGGAGGCGGGCCTCGTCGTACTTGAGCACCAACTCGTCGAAGTGGTGGGTAGCCCCAGGTTCCAACGAGGTGATGTTGCCGTGCCAGGGCGCGGCGTAGTGCGCCAATTCGAGCGTGACCTCCAGCGCCCGCAACTCTCGGCTTCCCGTGTTGGTGAAAGACAGCGCGCGCACCAGTGGTACGCTGTTATGCACCAGCGCGAAGTTCAGCGATTCGAGCGCAGTGAGCTCGACCGCGAGACCTCGTCCCACCGGAGGAGCGTTGATCGCCGCGCGCGTCGCAAGAGGTTCGTGTGGTCCCAGGGGTCGAGGGGGCTGAGTCACAACCGAAGATCCATTTTAATAGTCCTACCCAACAGCAAATTGTTCAGATGCTCAAACCTTGCACCTCGACTTGGTGCTGTCTTGTCTGCACGACCGTCCTGCCATCGGCTGCATGAATGGCCCGGATGGGGTCCCGCGTCGTCAACTCGCCGAGCTTGACGCCGCCCTCCGTGAACCACTGCAAGCGTTTGCTCGTGAGCAAACCGAAACCGGTTTGGGTTGCGAGCAGGCGGCCCGCCTGGAAGACGTCGAGGAAAGCGGCGAGCTTGACCCGATCCTCAACGACGTAGAGCCGAGTGTGCGTGAGGAAGTACGTGTACCGTCCAACACTGACGATCTCGTGTGGGCATGTCCCGATGTCGTACACAACGGCGGGTCGCCCTTCGCTCGATACCAGAATTACCTTACCCGAGTAGGTCGCCAGATAGGCCGCCCCGTCGCTACCGGAGAAGCTTGCTGCGTAGACCCAATCCTGCGGTGCGCCAACAGGCAAGGTGATTTCCACGCGGAAGCCTTGGACCTCGATGACACGGTCGGGCGCCGTCCGAGCGAAGTAAGTGACGTCTGACTCCTCGAAGCCGAGCGTGTTGGGGTCGACTCCCGTCAGAACTTCGAAGGCAGTGTTCAGGGCCTTCATCTTCTCCACCGAGGCCAAATCGCCGGCATTTCGGTCAGGATGATGGGCCAGCGTCAATGCTCGGTATTTCCGCTTGATGTCTGTGGGGCTGACAGGCAAGGAGAGACCGAAGAGCCGGAGGGAATCGTTAACCTCGGAACCAACCCCGACTCGCTCGCTGCGCCTGACGATGCGCTTCCAGCCTTCCTTCAGGGGCATCACCACGCCCCAAAGCGCCTGCCCCGACGACGTGCAGCACCACGCCTCATCCGCGAGCGTGAAGAGATACCGGTCACCCTCTGGCGCAACATCCACGGCTCGCACTTGGGACTTGAACTCACCCCAATAGTCCGTGTCGATGGTTCGGAAGTGATCGACGACGCGAGGGTCCTCCCGCAGATGAGTTTCGACCACGACATGCAACGCTGCGTCGTACACGTGAAGGAAGCCGGTCGAGTCCATGATCGCGATGCTAGACCCTGAGTGTCCAGTTCCTGTTCGATAGGTGTCGTGGGACAGCGCCTTCTCGCCAACCAACAGCCCGCGTCGGTCGACGCGGCGAAGGACGCTCTTCACCCCCGGTCTGCCGGCACTCGATCCCGACCGATCGAGTAGCCACGTACCGTTCGCATCGATGGCAGCGATGTCGAACGCTGGATCGGGACGCTCATCGCTCTCGAGTTTGCGTTCGCCCCCGAGTGTCCACGGCGCATCATCAGACAGCGTGAACAGTGGCAACGACGAAGGACTGGCCGTCTCGACGGGCGTGTACTCGTGCTTCTTCCCCGCCTTGTCCATCTGCGCGAGGATCCGGTTGAGACGGCGGCGGTCGACGTCCTTGACGTAGTCCGGAACGCGCTCCAACATTTCCACGCATTGCTTCGCTGCAGCCGCCAGCTGCCCACCTTTCATCCGCTGGATGATGAGCTTGCTGTACGCCTTGGCGATGACCTCTCCGACGCGCCCCTGTCGCTGCTTCGGCGAGAGATCCGCGGCCAGCTTCACCACCTTCGTGTGCTGGTTCTTGAACCCGGCCTGAAACACCGGGCCAATTGCGGGGTCGTTGTATTCGCGGTGAAACTCGTCGCGGCCGTCGACCTCCCAGGTCGGTGGCGACGGTGGCAGCGGGATGTACTCGGCATGCGACCAGTCGAGCTCGGTCGGCGGTTCCCGCCTGCCAGACGTTCCCTTCGACTCAGGTGCAAGACGCTCAAGGCCTGTTGAGGGAGTCGATACGGCTGCCTCGGCCTTGCCGAACAGCCTCGAGAGAAAGCTAGGCACCCGCCACCACTTCGGTAACGCCCCGCACTTCGACGGTCGAGTATCCCTGGTGCTTGGTGACGATGATCTGCTGCGCGAACTCGTCTCGCAGCCCAGGGATGTGGGTGATGATGCCTACCATGCGACCACCCACGCGCAGGTTCTGGATGGTCTCCGAGACGAGCGCCAGGGTATCGGGGTCCAGTGTGCCGAAGCCCTCGTCGATGAACAGGCTGTCGAGATTCACCGCCCCCGCGGCGCGCTGCACCTGGTCGCTCAGCTCCAACGCCAACGAAAGAGAGGTCAGGAAGGTTTCGCCCCCGCTCAGCGTGTCGCTGATCCTCGTCTCGCCGGCGTTGTCGTTGTCGACCACGAGGATTTCGCCGTCCTTGAACAGCAGGGAGTAGCGCTCGCCGGTGAGTGAAAGCAGCCTCGCGGACGCTCCCTGCACCAGCTCGGTGAACGCCTCCTCCAGGACATAGGCCTGGAACTTGTCGCTGCGTAGGTCGCCAGCGAGCTGGCTATACGTGCGCAGGTCTTTCTCATCGTTCGCCAGCTCTTCGCGCATTTTCTTGGAGCGCTCGAGGCGCTTCTTCATCCGCTCGACCTGGTCTCCCACGGTCTTCTGCTCGCCGTGCTGCTTCTCCACCTCAGCGTTGAGGTCCTTCGCGGCCTTCTCGGCCGCCGCAAGCTCTTCATCGGAGACCCGAATATCCCCGAGCTCATTCTGCAGAGCCTTGATGCGCTGCTCTACTGCGTGGGTGTCCTGGTCGTGCTTGCGCACGCGCTCCCTCAGCTCGCTGCTGGTCCGCTCGTCCAGCAACGCACCTCTCACTGCTGCCTCGTCCGCGAACCCGGCTTCAGCGACTGCGCTGTCGCGCCGGGCCGCGCGTGCTTGGGCTTCCTCGGCGGCCCTTTCGGCAGCTTGGGTCGTCTGCTTCAGAACCTCCGCGGCCGCGGTCAACCGGTTCTTCGCGTCCGCTGCGGTCTTGGCTGCGGTCTTCATTGCATCCTGGAGCGCCTCTATCGTCTTGCCAAGCGCCGCCGCCTCGGCGGCGGGGTCGTCCGACGTGGTGATCGCCGAGATCTCCTGCCGGAGCGCTTTCAGCCGCTCTCGGGCGGCCTCGAGCTCGCCTGTGATTCGGTCAGACTCCCGCTGCTTTTCGGCTCGGCGGACCTGGACCGCCTGCGACTCCGACTGCGCGGTTTGAAGTCCCCGCTCCGCTTCATCGATTCGATTCTTGGCGGCGTCGTACGCCTTTCGAGCAGTGGCTAGCGATGACACGGAATCCGCGATCCAGGTTTCGACGGCGATGTCCGCCGATGGCGCGTGGTCGCCGAGCGCTTTCCGCAGGGATGCATCTTCGGTCCGGATCTCATCACGTAGCTGCTTCAGCTGTTCCTGCGCGGACACGAGCTCGCCTTGGAGTCTGTCTCGCGCACCCTGCTTTTCGGAACGCCGGGTCTCCAAAGCCTTCGCCTCGGACTGCTCGCCGTGCAGCGCACGCTCCGCGACATCGAGGTCCTTCTTGGCCGCGTCGTACGCCTTCCGAGCATTGCCCAGCGTGGCGACGGAGTCCGCAATCCATGCCTCGATGGCAACATCGTCTGACGGCGTTCGATCGCCAAGCAGTCCACGCAAGGCCGCGCTCTCTGCAACTACCTGCTCCTGCGCCGTGGCGCAGCGGCCCTCGAGATCGACCAGGTTCTTCTCCTCGATTTCCACGTTGCTCTGCGCCCGTGTACACGCCTGCTGAGCTGCGTTGCTCTCGGCCTCGGACTGCTTGAGCTGGCTCTTCGCGTCGGCAACGTGGTTCTTGGCTGCATCGACCTCGGGCGCAAGGTTTGCGGGTGGCGGCGAGACGACGGTCTGCTCGCAGACTGGGCAGGGAGCGTCGGGCTTGAGACCCTCGCGGATGTGGTTGGCTGCGTCGAGTTGGTGCGCCCGATGTAGAGCATCCTCCGCTTCCTGGAGGGCGGAGCGGGCCCTCTCTGCGGCCGCGCGCTTCGTCTCTGCCTCCGATTCGAACGGTGGGAGCTTCGCTCGAAGCCCACCGATCTCATCCTTCTTCTCAGACCGCCGGACCGCCATCTCGTCCGCGCTACGCCGCGCCGCTCCTAGCTCAACCGCCCGCCCGCGAAGGCCATCCAGCAGATGATCAAGGTCCGCGTCGTATCCAGATGCCTGCATCGCTTCGCGAGCTCGACCGATCGCCTCCGAGTGTTTCTCCTGCGCTTCGAGCGACTTTTTCAGGGAGACGTCGAGGGCCGTCAGCTCTCTAGCAACCTCATCGATCTCCTTTTGCTCGTTCGAGAGTCGCTCGGCCATCTCGTCGGCACGGCGTCTGCGTGCCCCAAGCTCGATCGCTCGGTCGCGAACTCCGTCGAGGACGATCTGGAGGCTCGCATCGTAGCCGGATGACGTCATCGCCTCGCGGGCACGCTCGATCGCTGCGGAATGCTTCTCCTGCGCGTCCAGCAACTCCTTCAGCGAAACATCAAGGGTCGTCATCTCTCCAGAAAGCTCGGCGACCTCCTTGGTCTGCTTCGCGATCGTCGTTTCGATGCCCTGAATCTCGGGAAGCCGCCCGACGACCTGGTTGAGCATCGCGATCTTGTCGCGGTAGGCGGGGATGTCGTCTGCGGCCTTTTCCGCCTGCTCCAGGGCGGTCGTTGTCTCGTCGCTTGCGACTCGAGCCTTCCTCTCGTCCTCCTGGGCGGCTCGCAACTTCGTCTGCACCTCTCGCGCGTCGGACTCGGCCCGTTTGGCCTCATCAAGAAGCGGGAGCACGGGTCGTGCCCGATCCGCTGCGCGGAGCTGCTCCCGAACGCTCTCGACCTCGTTGGCCGCCTGCTCCAGCGTCCGCAGCTCCTCCTCCTTTCGTGCAAGCTCAACAGTCTGGCCGTGCTGTGCACGATGAGCGGCAAGCTTCTTCTGCGCGTCGTCGCGCATCGTTCTCAGCTTCGTCAGCTCCTCGCCGAGGGAGGTGTGGCGCTGCTGTAGTTCGGCGAGGGGCTCTTCTGTAACGTCAGCGTACTCCTCCGCGAGCACTTTTCTCGTGGTCTCGACCGTGCTTCGTTTGGAGCTTGAGGTCCGCTCGGCCTGCTTGCGCATTCGTTCGTAGACATCGAGGCGCAGGAGCGATCGCAGCATGTCTCGCCGCTCACTGGGCTGGGCCTTCAGAAATCTGGCGAATTCGCCTTGGGGGAGGACGACGGCTTGCATGAACGCCGTCGCGTCAAGGCCGAGAATCTCGGCCACCTTCTCGTCCGCTGCCCGTACCTGATCAGCGAGATTGACGGTGAAGTCGGTCCCGTCGTGTTTCTCCAGGCGCACCTGGTGGCCACCACTTCGTCGAAGTGTGCGAGCGATTCGATACCGTTCGTCGCCAACTTGGAAGTCGAGAACCACGCTCACACGGTCCCGGGACGCGGAGATCATCTCCAATCGGTTGTGCTTCGAAACCCGCGGCACGTCGCCATAGAGCGCCAGCGTGACTGCGTCGAGGAGTGTGCTCTTGCCGGCGCCGGTGGGGCCCGAAATAGCGAAGAGATCCAATGATCCAAGGTCGATCTCTTGCTTGTCCTTGAAGCAAGAGAGTCCTTCGAGCGTGAGAAGGCCCGGCCGCATACGTCAGGCCTCCGATCCCGACGCCGCGGCGTGGAGCTGTTGAAACGCGTCGACCACGTCTGGGTCTGGCTCGGCTTGGTGCTCGTGAAGGTAGTACGCGGAGTAGTGCTCGACAGGGGAAGCACCTTCGGCCAGACGAATCGTTCGGTGTTGCTCGGCCTCGGGAAGCTCCGTCTTGACGATCAAGGCGTTGGGCAACAAGTCCCGCACCTTGCGGTTGATATCCGGGTCCTTTTCAGCGAGCGGCACGGTCACTCGGAGCCAGCAGCCGTTTCGGTGCTCGTCAGCAATCCCCCCCAGCTCGTCCAGCGTGGCTCGCAGATCCACCAGCGGAAGGCCGCCCTCATACGTGATGTGCTCGATCTGCGCCGGCTTTCCCGGCCTTGCCGTCACGACGACGAACGTCTTCTTCTGCCCGACCTCGCCAAAATCCATTTGGAGCGGCGAGCCGGCGTAGTAGGCCGGCAGCGTTCCGCCGACCTTCTGGGGCTTGTGAATGTGGCCGAGGGCAATGTAGCTGGCGGACGTCGGTAGCGTCTGAGCTGTGGCGGCCCAGTCCTCGCCGATGTGTACTCGCCGCTCCGACTCGCCGAAGACAGCCCCCTCCAGGTGCGTATGCGCCATAAGCAGGTTCACTGCATCGGCCTGAAACGGCTGGGAGAGATTCTGAACCGCACGCTGGAACATCCGAGCGTACTTGCTTCTCGCGCTGGCCTCGTCCCCAGCAAGGTCGAGTGCGGAGACCCATGCGCCGGCTGACGCGAACGGCAGTGCGCCTACGACCGCCTTCTCGCCGCTGCGCGTGCTAATGACACGATGGCCACCTTGTTGCGCAGAACGAGGTCTGCCCAGGATCTGGACGTTGGCATACTCGGCCAGCAGCGAACGCGCGTCGAGGCGCTGTGGGTCGTCGTGGTTACCGGCAATCACCACCATGTGAGCGCCCGCCTTGCCGACGCGCACGAAGAAGCGATTTACGAGCCGTTCGGCCTCGGCGGGTGGATTGCGGCTATCGAACACGTCTCCCGTGTGAAGGACGAGATCGACTGCCTCACGTTCGATGAACTCCGCGAGATGCTCGAGAACAGCCTCCATCTCGTCGAGTCGCTGGATGCCTTTCCATCGGCGGCCAACGTGCCAATCGCTCGTGTGGACAATCTTCATGGCCCCCCTCAGGTGCGCGCGAAGGGATCTTCGCCGTCGTCTTCCTCTCGGACCTCGCTTTGCCGGGTGGCCCAGGCCGGGAACGGAAACTTCAAGAGCACTGGCGTTGGGATTTCCGGCTGCGTCACGATCATGCTGCCGGGCGAGAGCATCGTTGCTCGCTGCCTCGCGACGCGCGTCAGGAACCCATACTCGCCACGTTCAGCTTCGGCGGCATCGAGTCGGCCGACGACTTTCATGGCGGCATTGGCGATGATTCGTCGCTCGATTTCGCTGGCCGTCTGCTGAGCACCGAACAGGCAGACTCCGAGAGAGCGACCGCGCTCTGCAATGTCGAGGAGAACGTCTTGGATCGGGCTCCAGCCAGAACGCGGTGCGTACTTGTTGAGCTCGTCGAGGACCACGAAGACGAGCGGCCGCGAGGTTCCCTGGGTCTCCTTGTCCTGCATCATTCGCTTGAGAAGGACGCCGACCACGAACATCTGAGCGGTGTCGTGGAGCGTGTGGATGTCCACGACCGTGATCTGGTTCGCCTGCCAGTCGATTCGGTGCCGCGTTGTCTCGCGGTCCCCTCGGACGAGGTGCCCCATGTGCTGGGCCGCCGCGTGCAATCGCCGCCGAAAGGCGTCGAGCGTGCCAGCTGCGGCATTCGGGACCATCTGATCCAGAGATGTGGTGTCGAGGAGATCGACGAGGTCATCGAAGGACTGCAGTCGGGTGCCATCCACGGTCAATCCAGGATCGGCTTGGTCGCCATCTCGGGCGGCGCGTTCGAGTACCCGCTCCACTCGATAGATCAGAAACGAGAGCTGCGACCGAGCGTCGTTTGCCTCGGCGAACGCGAAGCGAAGGAGCTGCTCCCTACAGAACTCTCGAAGCGTCCAGACATAGGCATGAACCCCTTCGTGTCGGCTTCCAACCTCTGGCATGACGACTTCGCCGTGACGCCGCGCCGGCGCAAAGAACCCAACGCTCTCGAAGGGGCCCGCCGGTAACCCGAGCTTTCGGTACTCTTCAACGAGCGCGGCGTCGGAGTGGTTGTTCGGTTTGTCTATCCAGAGCAGATCCTCGCCCTTCACGTTGAAGATGAGCGCCCGCGTGTTCGCGGCATCGGCCCCCAAGGCGTCGGAGTGAAACAGCGCGTACAGCAGGAAGGTGGCGTAACTGGTCTTCGTGGCGACGCCGGACACACCGCTGATCGAGGCGTGGGCGCCGCGGGTTCCGTCGAGGAACTCCAGGTTCGCGAACACAGGCTCACCGGTTCGCGTGGAACCGATAGCGACCTTCTTGTCCATGCGGTCGATGAACAGCGCGCGTTGGAACTCCTGCCCTCGGACGATTCGCACCTCGTTGCCCGGCTGAGGCGGAACGAAAATCTCCGGATCTACCCGGGTTACCTGGATGTGGGCCGCGTAGGACACCTCGACGGGTAGCGTCCCTTCGGAAGCTCGGAAGGCATCGGAGTCGAATTGGGCTCCCTCGTAGCGCTTTCGGACGATGTCGACGATGCCGAAGAAGCTGACCACCTGCCCGTCCGAGAGCGTGACCTCTGCGACCACGAGGTCATCGAGCTGGACCACTGCCCCGTCGGACACGCCGACCCAGAACTCGAGTGGGCCTGCGTCCACGGAGCCGAGCACGACTCCAACTGGGATGCCTTGAGAAACGGGTTCAGCCACGGGATGCCTCCTTTGCGACAAGCGCTTCGATCCAACGTCGAAACAGGCGGGCGTCGCCGAGCGCGACCCGAAGCTTCTGTTCCAGCGCACCGATGGGAAGAAGATTCTGAGGTGATCGAGGATCTCTCGCGCGTTTAGGCGCGGTCCGGGGCAGCCAGGCTGTCGCTGCGTTCGCCAGGTCGCGGGCCGCATCAACGCCCACGTTCGCGGCGACTTCGAGCCTGACGATGCCGTGCATCTCCGTCGCTCCCGGGCCAGGGTCTGCGAGGCGCTGGAACCACGAGTACCGCGCGAATCCTGACTTCGCCGTTTGGATGCCGAACATCGGAGTCCGGGCGCCCGCCGGTAGCGTGGCCAGCAAGGGAATGAACTTGGCCGGCAGGTAAAGCTCGTGAACTCGCTTGATGTACCCGAGCGCCACCCCTCGGCGCTCCGGCTCGAAGCTGAGAGGACCATCGACGATGGTCAACGCGTCTTGGCTGCACAGGTCTTGAGCGAGCGTCGCTTCGGCGAGGCGCATCGACTTCTGAATGTGGCGCAACGGTCCATCGACCTCTGCGTTGGGCGTGCTGTCTGGCTGGTACTCAAGACCCGCTCGTACCGCGATGGGGTTTGGAAAGCGATTCCCATTCCCCAGGACGGCAACACGAAACGTTCGCAACGGCCCGAACGAGGCCTGATCGTCCTCAAGCTCCACCGCTCCGACGGCGTAACTACCGAACCCACCGTAGATGAACCGCTCGCCCATTCGCGCAACGAGTCGTGCTTCGATGCGCCGGATTCCATCAATTAAGACTACACGTCGGTGTGGAGTTAGATCGTCAGGGGGCGAAATTGGTTTCCAGCTGACATCCGAGACCTCGATTTCGTGATCGACATGCTCGTTCGATGACTCCGTCATGGTCAGCGGCGTTTGCTCGCCGTAGTCGACCTCCCACTGGTCAACTCGCACGTTGAAGTTCCCAAACACCGTCATCCAATCTCGGATCCCAGGCCCGCCCTTAACGTCGTACGCAAGACAGATAGTACAGCGCGACGTGGAATGAGCAAATCGGGAGTTGATAGTGGTGTGGACGCACGCTGTCCTACAACCCCATAGCAGCCCCGACGAAGGCATGCGGCGTTGCACTCCTACTTGTATGTCTGATTATTCCCCATCTTCCCCAACAATTCCGCCCCCCTACCACCCCCTAGCCGCACCCCCCCTCCCCGTGTAAACTCGGCGCGTGTCGGACGAGGAGTTCGAGATGCGGCTTTGGGCTCCTCGGGCGGTGAGTCCGGGGAGGCGCGCGGTGCTCTCGGCGGATGGGGTGGTGCTGTCGCGGGAGACGTTTGAATCGCAGGAGCGGACGTTGTCGCGGGAGGCGAACGCGCATGGGGTGGCGGTGGTTTCGTCGACGCACTTGGAGCTTTGGGCGAATCCTGAGGCGCAGGCGCCGCTGCTAGTGGTGCAGGGGTGGCACTTTGGGGACTTTCAGGAGGGGTTGGCGTCGCCGCAGGAGCCTTGGCCTGTGCGGCCGAGTGAGCTTTCTAAACCGCACCATGTGGTGTTGGCGGAGCGACGCGCGCTGGGGTTGTTTCGGGCGGTAACCAGCGAGGTGCGGTCGCTGCCGATTCACCTGGTGCCGCTACCTAGCGCGCGCATCGTCAAGCCGGGGGAGCGGTTGCGGCTGGAGCCGCCGTTTACGGTCGTGGTGGGGGAGGCGGCGGCGGAGTTTGTGGCTGCGCGCACGTTGGCGCCGCCGGAGGGGCCGACGTTGCGCGGACCGATAGGCATTGATGTCGGCGTGCTGTCGGCGCGCTTGAGTATGGCGCAGCATTTGGATGATGCCGTGTTGCGCTTTTGTGTGCCGGCGCCGAAAGGCTTTCATCAGAGCCGTGGGGCGGGGGAGCGTACGTCTTCGGGGGCGGGCACGCTTGCGCATGATGAGCCGCTGTATCGTTTTTCTGGATCGAAGGGGCAGCACGCGCTCGCGGCGTTGTTTCCGTTGCTGCGCCGGGAGCTCGAGCGGCATCCTGATGAGCCTTGGATGATGTTTCCCGTGTTGGGGCCTGCGGGTGAAGCGCAGTTGGCGCTCACGTATCGTTCGCGGGGTGAGGTGCGGGTGCTGCTGAGCACGGCGGAGGTCGACCGTTTCGTGGAGGAGTTGGAGCGGCTGCTCACCGAACACCAGCCGCTGACGCGTTCTACGCCTTGGAGCGACGGAGGCTTACGTTCACCTAGGGTGCGTCGTAGCGCATTGAGCGTACCGCGGCGGTTTGGGGCGCTCGCGACACGTTCGCTTTCGATGGCCAGTGTGCTCGACGAGCTGGAGTCGGTCGCGCCGAGTGAGATCCGTGTGCTCTTGCTCGGTGAGACGGGCACGGGCAAAGACTTTGCGGCGCGCGAGATCCACAAGGCGTCGCGCCGGGCCAAAGCGCCCTTCGTGGCGTGCAACTTGGGATCGATCTCACCGCAACTGATCGACAGTGAGCTGTTCGGGCACGTCAAGGGGGCGTTCACTGGCGCCACGAGTGATCGGCCGGGGCTCTTTCGTGAGGCGGACGGCGGCACGCTGTTTCTCGACGAGATTGGCGATGCTTCTGCGCAAACGCAGACGGCGCTGTTGCGAGTGCTCGAAGCGGGCTGTGTGCGCACCGTGGGGACAGACCGAGAAACGCCCGTGAACGTGCGTTTGATCGCCGCGACCAGTCGCGACTTGGACGCCGCGCAGGAGAGCGGCAGCTTTCGTCCGGATCTGTACCATCGTTTGCTCGGAATTGCCGTTCGCATCCCACCGCTGCGCGATCGCCTGGAAGATCTGCCTGAGTTGACGAGCGCGATCCTCGACGAGTTGTTTGCCGAGGCTGGCGGCAACGCCGAGGAAGATGACGCACCTCGCGTGACCGCTGAGACGCTCGACGCGATGAGTGAACGCGAGTGGCCGGGCAACGTTCGTGAACTCAGGACCACGCTGCAGGCCGGCATGGTCCGAGCACAGGGGGCGAAGCTGCTGGGGCCCAGTCACCTGTTCCCACCACCACGTGCCCGCATCCTCAGAGAAGACGGCAGTGAAGTCCAAGTCACGCGCAAGCCGCCCGCGTTGAGTGAACTCGTTTCGTTTTCTGATGCGATTGTCGAACTGGCGCAGGAGTCGATTCGCAACAAGGCGTTGTGTCGTTCGGAGGACGCGAGCCGCCGGGTTGCCCGCGCCACTGCTCGCGCTGCAGCGTTGTACCTGCGCATCCATGCCCCCAGTGAACTGACGGGCACGCTCGGTCGTGACGCGACCCGATTGTTTCAACCCGACTGGGCTGAGACTGACGAGTACGGCATGCGCGCGCTGCTACACCAACTCAACGAGGGAGCCCCGCGTCCGACGGACTTCATTCGCTTGACCGCGGTGCTCGCGTCCGTGGGCTGGTCGTGAGTTGCTGTTGAACGCAACGCGTCGCTTGATTTGTCCTGCAGCGTGAGCTTGACGCTGCTATGTGTAGCCGTCGTGCGGTTTGGGTTTCGGTTGCAGTGGCTGGCGTTTGGCTCCGTGCTCACGTGGTGCGCGGGGTGGGTCGTGCAGGCGGATGCCTATTGCCGTCAGCGTTCGTGTCAGGATGAGTCGGTGGACGTTCGCAGTTGTGAGCGCAACTCGGAGGATTGCATCACGGAAGGCATCGAGCTGCAGTACACCTCGCCGTGTTTGACATTTGCCATCGCTGGTGGTGATGGGCGCGTGGTGGGGTTGGAAGACGCGCAGTTCGAGTTGATGGTGCTGGAAGCCTTCGAAACCTGGGCCACCGTTGATTGCGGCGACGGGAGGAGCCCGGGGTTTTTGGCGGTCAGCGCGGGTATCGTTGCGGCGGATGAACCGAACTACTGCTCGGACGCGCCCGACAAGAACCTGGGGGTGTTCTTCTTTCGCACGAATTGGGAAGACGACGCGAACGTGCTCGGCTTCACCTACAGCAGCTTTCTGCCGCGCAGCGGTACCGTGGTCGACGCGGACGTCGAACTCAACGCCGACTACGTCAATAGCGTACCAGTAGCGGACAAAGAGCGCCTGCTGCGCGCCGTGGTCGAACATGAAGTGGGGCACTTCTTGGGCCTCGCACACTCGAACGATCCCGACTCGGTGATGTCGGTGGAGTACGACCCACGCGTTGCGATCCTGCCCACGCTCACGCAGGACGACATCGACGGCATTTGCGCGATCTTTCCCCCGTCGAGTTCACCCGTGGCCTGTCCCCAGCCGCAGATCGCCGCAGCAGCGCTCTACAGCTCGGCGTGTGACATGCTCGGCGATGGCGGTGGTGAGTCGTCAGAAGCGTGTAGCGTCGTTACCCCCGGCAAACCATCGCGGAGTGGGGGCGGTCTCGAAGGGCTGCTGCTTGCGGGACTGTTCGGCGTGGCGCTGCGCCTCAATCGGACAAGGCGATGGAGTCGAGCTGCACCACCGCGGGCTCGACGTTCGTCGAACCGACGAAGGTTCTGATTTCGAAGCCAAGTTCACGCACGTCCTGCGCATCGAAGTCGGCGGTTTGTAGGTCGGGGTTTGCGGGGTCCAAGCGAACGGTCAGCCACTGTTCACCCGGCGTCAGATCGACCCAATCGCCCGAGATGTATGCGTAGTCGGGCCCTGCTTTGGCGAACATCTTGACGCCGCCGGGCACGCCGCCACCCGCAAACCCCGAGAGCAGTCGGATGCGCCCGCTCAAGATGCGTCCCGCGACGTTCAAGGCGGGGCTTTCGTGTACGTTGATTTCGACCTTTTGATTTTCGCCAGTGTAGGCGCCGAGTAACTCGAGGCAGCCCGCTGTTGGCTCCCCAGCGTCCGACTTGAACTCGAGCGTCGTGGACGCTTCGAGCGACTCGGGCGACGTCAAGCGCACCACCCAGCCTTCGCTGTCGCTGTCGAAGGTGTACAGGTTGTCGGCGCCCGTGCTCACGTCGCGTGTGTTGCACAGATCGGAACACTCGGGGTCGTCGGTTTGGGTTGGTTCGCAGGTTTCTCCCGGATCGATGCGGCCGTTGCCACATTCGATGGCCAGACATTCCGTACTGCACTCTCCAGAGACGGGCGGGTCGCACTCTTCGCCTGAGTCGACGCGGCTATCGCCGCACACGATGTCTTGACACACGTCGTTGCATTCCGCCGTGCCAGGGGGCTCGCAGTCTTCACCCGTGTCGACGCTGCCGTTGCCGCACTCGATGGCCTGGCAGTTGCCGTCGCAACTGCCCGACATGGGCGGGTCGCAGTCTTCGCCTGGGTCCACTACTCCGTTGCCGCAGTCGAGCGGACGGCATTCGTCGGAACACGTGCCGCTGCTCGGCGGATCGCAACCTTCTCCTTCATCGACGCGGTTGTTGCCGCAGGCGATGGCTTGGCACTCGACGTCGCAGCTGCCTGCGGATGGTGGGTCGCACTCTTCGCCTTCGTCTACGCGGTTGTTGCCGCACCTGATGAGTACGCAATTGCTGCCGCAAGAGGCCGCGCCCGGAGGTTCACACTCTTCGCCTTCGTCGATGCGGCGATTGCCGCAAGCGATCTCACGACAGCTGGGTGAGCAACTCCCTGCTTCAGGGGGATCACACTCTTCACCCGTGTCGAGGCGGTTGTTGCCGCATTCGATCACTTGACACTCACGGCTGCACGCGAGCTCGCCGTCACATTCTTCGCCAGCGTCTAGTTCGCCGTTCCCACATTGCAGGAGGCTGCCTGCGCTGCTGCTGGAGTCACTCGAGCCTGGCGAGGTGCTACTCGTTGCGCTCGAGCCGCTAGCCGCAGTGAGCCCGTCGCGTCTACTATCGGGGGGCAGGTCCTCTTCGTCGGCGAGCTCACAAATGCCGTCCCGCGCGCAGATTTCTCCGAAGTCGTCGCAGTCGTATTCGCAACAACGCAGGCTGCCGAGGGCGTCGGCCCTGCAGTAGCCGCTGATGCACTGGTGATCCCAAACGCAAGTGCTGCCCAGTTCGGTGTCGGCGTTGCCGCAGCCTTCGCTCCCGCAAACGGCCTTGCAGAATCCGCCAGAGTCGTCGCAGCGCGTGTCGTCCGGGCAGGGGACAGAACAACAAATCTTCGGACCAGGGTCGGCTGCGTCCTCACAGTACCCGCTGGTGCACTGGTTGTTTCCGTCACAGTACTCACCAACGCGCAACCCGACCTCGCGCGGTGACGGTTGACACGCACTGACCAAGGAGCAGACGAGCGCGGCGATGACGCATGCGGTCAATAGCGCTGACCGATACGGAAGCCACGCCGTTTGTGACTTGTACACTTGATGCACGAGCGACATGGCGTGTAAGGAGAGTAGCGTTTGCCTCAGAGACGTCTTGCATGTTGTTGCGCTCCTGTTCTCTCGTCGCGGGTAACGCGATGCTTCATGTCTCGGTCGGCCCGGGACTCACTCGTGCGGGCGCGCAACGGTGTACAAGCGGGCGGCTGCGCGAGGGCGTAGGTTCGCGCCGCTATGATCGACGGCCGCTATCAGATTGAAGCAGAACTCGGCAGTGGAGCGATGGGGCGTGCGCTTCAGGTGTTCGACACCAAGCTCAAGCGTCGCGTCGCGCTCAAGCAGTTGAACTTGGAGAACAGGGAAGCCCGTCGGCGCTTGGCGAACGAAGCGCGCGCTGCTGCGAAGTTGCAGAGCGAACACGTCGCCCACGTGCTCGACGCTCAGGTGGACAGCCACGGTGACGCGTACATCGTGATGGAGCTGCTCTCGGGACGCGATCTCAAAGCGCTCATTCGAGACGAAGGGCGCATGGACCCAGCGCGCGCGGCAAACTACGTCGCGCAAGCGTGTGATGCACTGCAAGAGGCGCACAGCCACGGCATCGTGCACCGCGACATCAAACCGTCGAACCTGTTTCTCGCCAAGCGCCACGACGGAACGCACACCATCAAGGTGCTCGACTTCGGCATCTCCAAGGCGAACCTCGACGAAGAAGGAGCGGAAGAGACCGCGCAGTTCACGATCGTCGGGACCCCGCGTTACATCGCTCCCGAACGACTGCGTTGGGATTACGAGGCCGACGCGCGGACGGACATCTGGGGCTTGGGTATCGTGTTGTACGAACTGCTCGTCGGACAGCCGCCGTTTGCGGGGGACAATGGCGTCAGCCTGATCACCCAGATTGCGACGACGGACGCCGCTGAAGTGCGCAGCAAACGCCCCGAGCTCTCGCCACAAATTAACGCCATCGTGCGACGCTGCCTGCGGCGCGAACCGAAACAGCGCTATTCGAGTGTGTCTGAGTTGAAAGTGGCGCTGCAAGCCTTCGCGCAGACGGGCGTCGGGCAAACTCGGGTGGAGTCTGCATCGGATCGCGCAGCAGAGACGACCAACCGCGTGCAGCTGCTTGCCGCCAGGTTACCAACGCTACCGAGCTCAGGTTCGTGGTTTCAAAAAGCCATGGTGACGTTGGGGGTGGCGGCCCTCGGCATCATCGCTTGGAGACTGAGCAGCGCGCCCGCGACGATGGCTCTGTCAGCTCCGAGCGTGAACACTTCGTCGGTTCAGGCTGCGGCGCCCAGCTCGTTCGACCCGTCGAATGCCGTTGCGAAGGCGACGACCTCGACGTCTCCCAGCAGCCCGCCTGCACCAGCATTAGAAGCACGTGCCACACACACGGCTGCGCCAGCACCTGATGCAAAGAATACGGGCGCTCGCGTTGACGGACAGAGCGGGAGCATCGCGGTACGAAGTGTCGAGTCCTTGCCTCTGGAGGATGCCAGTGATGCGCCGAGCGACGAACGAGCGTCGTCGAAGGTTGCCGGGCGCAGCAAGTCGTCAGCGCGCGCCGGAACGAAACACAAAAGCGTGCGCTCGAAGTCGCACAAGTCTGCGTCCCGAGAGATCAAGCGTGAACCCACCAGGCGTGGCTCGAGGGCTGGTGATCCCGCGTCGCCTGCGGGCAGTGGTAGTGACCTCTTTAGCGACATCAGGTGAGTCATGAAAGCAGTGACGGTACGTTTCGGAGCGTGGTGCCTTGCGGCTAGCCTAGGTTGCGCGTCGCTGGGCGTGTGCGAAGATGCTGCGGCGTCTCCAGAGGACGAGCAGGAAGCGCGCGAGTTGTTCGTCGAAGCGCGCGAAGCCATGTCCCGCGGCGAGTTTGCGACGGCGTGCCCGCTGCTCGAAGAATCGGTGCGACTCCACGAGGGAATCGGCACTCAGTTCAACCTTGCTCACTGCTGGGAGAAGATCGGCAAGAAGGCCGCGGCGTGGCAACTGTTCAGAGACGTTGCAGACGGCGCGAAGGCAAACGGCGAATCGAAGCGCGCCGAAGTGGCCGCACGACGAGCGCTGCAGTTGGTGGCATCGCTAAACTACGTCGTGCTGCGGCTGCCGAAGACCTCCGAGCGAATGTCCGTCAGGCTGGGGGGCAAGATCATTCCACGTCAACGTTGGGGCGTGCCGCTGCCATTGGACCCTGGGGACTACGCGTTGAGCGTCTCAGCCGACGGATTTCGAAGCTTTCAGGCTGACGTTGAGCTCGAATCGGGTTCTGGCACGCTGGAAGTGAACGTGCCCGCGCTGCAGCCACTGGCCGAAGATGCGAAGAGTCGAGAGGCTCAGCTGGTTGCGGAGCGGCTTGCGGAAACCGCGCCAGATGACCAGACGATTGACACAGCTGGTACCAACTGGACGACCTGGGCGTTGGTCGGTGGCGGGGTCGTCGCCGTTGGCGGACTTGCCTACGGGCTCACGGCTTCAGGCAGTGCCAAAGAAGCATCACAACTCGCCGACGAGCAGTGCCCACCAGACAGGACTGAGGGCTGCACTGCCGAAGAAGTCAGTCACTACAATCACTACGTGGGTGAACAGCGCGCCTGGTCGCAAAGATCACTGATCGGGTATGGGATTGCGGCCGCAGCAACCTTGTCCATAGCTGGCATAGTCTTGTTCGCCGATTGGGATGAGGTTGACGGTCGTGAGACATCAGTCGCTCTTGATGTTCGTTCATCTGGCGCCAGTGCTTCGTTGCGTCATACGTTTTGGTGACTGACCCGTCTTGTTGTGGTTGATTTGGGTTAACTGGATGAGTTCTGTGAATATCGTTCCAAAGTCAATGGGGTACAAGCCGAGCCTGTTCGACTCGTGCGAGTGAGGGGCAAGTCAAGCGATGCGATCGCTTGGCGCCCCAACAAGTACAGGTAGAGGTGAGGAAACCATGAACCAGAAAAACAACAGGCGCAGTGCCAAAAAGGCGACGCGTTCGAGGATGCTCAGAGCCTTCGGAGTTCTGAGTTTCGGTGTGGGCGTCGCTTGCAACTCGAGTGTGGATGACGCGCCCGAAGCGGTCGGCTCCGATACCGAGCAGGCCCAACAAGAAAGCAGCGCTTTCCGCGGCAGCCACAGCAAGGACAAGAACAAGAACCAAGAGAATATCTCCATCACTCTGAGAATTCCTGCAGGAACCTCGCTGGAGGACTACGCGATCATCGCAGGAAGCCGTATCAGTTTCGGCGAGCGCTCGACTGTTCGCGCTGGAGTATATGCGCCCGGCAACGTCGTGAGCTTTGGTCCGATCGACATGGACGAGGACACGCTGATCCGCGGCAACGTGTATTCGAGCGGGGGCATCACGATCGGTGACGACTCACAGATCCAAGACGAGCTCATCTACTCGGGCAGCCTTACCAAGGGCAATGACATCACCATCGGCAAGGAGAACAAGAGCGACTTCGACGTCGAAGAGATGACGTTGACCCTAACGGTTGCAGATGAACCCAACACGGACATCAGTATCGAAGGTACGGACAACGTCGACGTGGGGCCGGGCTCCTACGACTCTTTCGTCGCGCCGACTGATAGCCGGGTCAGCTTTGCGCCAGGTGTGTACACGTTCGACACCTTCGAGATGCAGTCGGGCTCGCGTCTGAGCATGGATGCCAAGGACGGTCCGGTTCAAATCATCGTCAAGGACAAGCTCACGCTCGAAGGACGCGTGTTCGTCAACGGTCCCGCTGGCGAGATGGACCCTGGAATGCTCGTATACTTGGGCTCGGACACCGTTCAGTTGACGGAAGCCCGCTCGTTCATCGGGACGTTGGTCGCTCCGAACGCTACGATCGACGTTTCAGGTGACGGCATCGCTGCGTCTCTCATTGCCGACCAGGTCGTCATTCAGAATCGTACCCTGCTGCAGGGCAATCCGTTCCCCTGGACGCTCGGTCACTTCAACGATGGTGACGAGTCGACTCCCGATCAGACGGTCGTCGAGTCCGTCGACGTGGGCGGCTGTCCACCACACTTCGACGTAGAGGTGGATCCGAGCCTGGATGAAGACGGCAACGGTCAGCCCGATGTGATTGCGCTTATCCCGCGCGAAGCGCCCGAAGGTTGCGAACCCGCACGCTTCTGCAAGGAAGTGATCGCTAGCGACGGAACGGTAACCTACGAGGAACTGCCCCCGACGCCCGTTTACAGCGAAGAGTTCCCCGTGCCTGTGGATGCAGTCAAGCAGGGCTGTAGCGCTGAAGAGGCGGCCGCATCTTGTCGCAACTTCAGCGACGGCACTCCCGGCGAGGGCTGTGACGCCCTGGAGGCCGACCCGGATTGTTTGACGGTGACGTTGTGCCCGGACCCTGGCACCACCGATAATCCGTCGGACTCCGGCGCCGTGCGAGAGTTTTCCGCGGAAGACTTCCGCGACCTGCGCGCGTTCCTGCCCGCAGGCGTGAAAGAGGTGGCACCTGGCGAGGTCACCCCGATCCCAACCGACGACAACAGCCTCTACATCAACCCTTGCGAGTGGGATGAAGTCGTAGGGAGTTACGAGATGGGCTTCGACGTCGAAGGCCAGAAGAAGGGTGGCGGCGCGTACTGCACGAGTGACGACGAGTGTAACAGTGGCGTGTGTGGCGGCGAGGATGTGGACGGCTTGTTCTTCTACCGAACCTGCACCGACGCCAAGAGCAAGGTCTTCTTCGAACTGTACGAAGGTAACGACAACTTCAACGTACGTTTGGCTGCAGGCATGCCCGAGGGGCGCTCACGTGTTTCTCGCGCAGCGTTTTACCCCAGTGCGCAGTTCGAGGTCACTTCCAATACCATCGCTCACGCGTCGGCAACCATCTTCGGGGAGCAGCTGACGCTATTCGACGCGGCGATCGAGAGCACCGTGACTGAGTGTGGTTATCGTCTCGACTGGCATGCAGAAGCGTTCCAGCAGGAATACGAAGTGATCGACGGCAAACTCGGTGAGACTCTCGAGCCGTACACCGTCGGCGGCTTCTCAGACGGTGACGCCAACAACGTGAACGACGCCTCTTCGGACGGCGACACCGCGCAGTGCAAGGCCGCACTGCAAGAGCTCTGGGCAGCGGAGAAGGACGTCAACGAGAAGCTTCACGACGCGCTCATCGCTAGCGAGTTCTACAAGTCGGCGGGAACCACGGGCGTCACGATCACGAGTCGGCAGGTCGCTCAAGATTACGTCGACACCTACGAGCAGGCGGCCGCCACTTATCAAGAGAAGGTCGAGGAGTTCCGCGACATTCAAGAGCGCGTGCTCGATCACGGCCAGGCGGCGCTCGTCGCCAAGCACGAAATCGGGTTGGATGTGGGTTACCGCTACACTTACCCAATCGGCTGGGTGAACGTTGACCTCGAGCTGGGTGCATTTGGCCGCGCGGGCGTAAACGACATGGCGGTTGAAAACAGCGCCGACATGCGCTTCGACTCAACCGATGAGAAACCCTGTGATGACGTGGAGTGCATGCGCGTTCGCTCAGAAGCTACAGTCACGCCGTGGACCAAGGTTGGAGCCTTTGCCGTGGCGGCCGTCAGCGCGGGGTACGATGGCTGGGCGGGTGTGCGCGTCGGTGTGCGCGGCGACCTGAGTCTGCTCGACTTCGAGATGCCCATCACCAGCCAGTTCCTGCTCGACCGCGGGATTGTCGACCAAGCCAAGGCTATCGCTTCTGCAGGGGCAGCGATGCCAGAGCAATTGGCGTCGGTGATCGGAACTGAACCGAGCGCGCTATCCGAAGACGCGTACCACGTGACCCCGAGCCTCGCGCGTTATCACGCACCGTTCTCAATCGGTAGCGGTTTGGGTACCGCTGATGGGGTCAACGTTCGCGCGAGCTTTCTGGATGGATCGCTGAAGGTGTTCGCCAAGGTGTGGGCGCTGTTCCTCTCCAAGAAGTGGGAGAAGACCATCGTGACGTGGAACGGCATCGAGCGCGACTGGCAGGTGTCTGAAGGGGGTACGGGCAATGCGCTCAGTGGTCGTGTGGGCGTTTCTGTTCCCAACATGGTGCTCTTGCCGAAGATTGCGCTAGTCGACACCCCCGGTGAAGACCTCGACGGCAGCGCTGCAGGTCACGTGAGTGCTGACCTAGCCACCACTCAACTGCCTGGTCGTCGGCCCTACAACAACAGCCACCATGAAACTGGGCTTGGGTTCCCGTGGGATTCCGAGGGTGAACGTTGCCGAGAGCAGGTGAACCTCCGCTAGTCCGTTTCGCAGGAAGACGTCGGGTCTCTACGTGTCGACCCGGCGTCATCGTGTTCTCCCTTCTCAAACACATCGCGCCTTCCTGCGCTCGTACTCTTCCAGACTCAGGAGTCATGAACAGTGTCAAAGATTAGAATCATTCCCCGCTATTGCTCGAACCGTTCAGCAACGAGGATGCTGCTGGTGCTGGGCTGCCTGAGTTTGTTTCTGGCTGCGTGTAGCCAGGACGAACCCGCTCGAACGCAAGAGGAACGAGTAGTGCAGAAGTCTGCGGGGGGCGCGCTCTTCGACGAGGCCCCGACCGCTGATGAGCTGCCACAACGCAGACTCGACTTCACCGCAAGAACGGAGCTAGCAGGTATTGATGCTCCACCCGACACCAAGCCTGCCGTCGTAGAGCTGGCGGGCACGTGGCAACTGACGGAGATCGACCGGTCCGAAGGCGGGTCATGGATTCATGCACGGTTGCGCATCGATCGTCTGAACATGGGGCGTGACGAAGTGCCTGTGCTGGGCAAACAGCGCTACGAGGAGCGAGTCGTATCCGAGCTGCAGCGGCCCGTCATGTTGCACTCGGACGGGGTGGGAAGAATCGATGAGATCAAGGCTCCCGCGATCATGATTTCGAGCGCCCTTGGCCTGATCAAGGGTCTGGCAAGCGCATTGCAGTTCGTGCGCCCCACCACGGAAGGTGCTGCCGCGTGGCACACGACGGAGTTCGACGCCATGGGCGAATACGCGGCGCACTACACATCACCCGCTCCGAGGGAGTTCGTTCGTGCGCGCGGCGAGTACACGAAGCTATCGAACCAGGGTGCGTTGGTGCCGCCGACGCACGACGCGCCCGAATCAGTGAGCGGGGTGAGTCGCTTCGAGTTCGATGAAGCGGGCCTGATCGTTTCGGCGAGCGGCGAGCAACGGGTCGTGAGCGCAGCGAGAGAAGTGATCCCCGCGTTCGAGTCGAAGGCAAGCTGGACCTTTCAGGTGCAAGGCGCGTCGACCATCAAGACCAAACCCGAGGGAACGGCGGAGCTCGAAGCGTTGCGCTCTCGTACACTCTATGCGCCCACACCAGATCTCGGCGCAGCGTTCGAGCTAGACATCGCCAAGCTGGGTGAGCTGCGCAGCCTCGACGAGTTTCTCGACGCCATCGGAGCTAATAAGAAGCAAGCGCAGATAGGAGTGTCGAAGCGCGACGCCGAGACGGATACCGACAACGCCGTGCGGCTCCGCAAGTTGCAGCTCGGACTGGGTGCACTGTTGCGGCTCGACGAGGCTGCCGAAAAGCTGGCTTGGACGCGCGTAGCTGCTGGGCACGAGGGTAGCGATGAGTTGTTGCTCGCGCTTGCGGGTACGTTGCGACCAGAGTCTCACGAGCGCATTGCCGCGCTGCTGAGCCCGCCAGCACCTGACGCGGTCGAGGTGTTGACGGACGCGCAGAAGAGTCAGTTGATGGTTGCGACGAGTCGCGGGCGTGCTCCCAGTGAGCACCTCGTCAACGCCTACTCCGCGTTGTTGGACGATTCCGCTTTGGGCACCACTGCGCTACTCGGCCTGGGATCGATGATCTTCCAATTGCTCGAGACCAACCCTCATCTCGCTGAGCGAGCGCTCGAGATCGTGGTTGCCCGCTTGTCGCACCCCGTCGTGCTGGGTAACCCTGAGCGGGTGGAGTACGTCTTGCGTGCCCTCGGTAACTCGGGGCATCCGAGCGTTGCGGGACTTGTCGAGCCGTACGTTGGTAGCAATGCCGCGCGCATGCGCGCCACAGCCGTACGCGCGTTACGTCGCATCGAGAGCGCCGAAGTCGATCGCTGGTTGCAGGACTTTGCAGCCAACGATGCAGAGCCGACGGTACGTCGCGCAGCACAACGCGTGCTCAGAGAACGTCAGCAACGCCGCCAGGGCAGGGTTCGATGACGAATCGCCTGGTAGCTGACGCGCTGTAGGGCGGCGCGTCAGCAGGCAAGCAGCACGAAAGAGCGCTCGTTACGGAACGAGATAGGTGAGGGTGATTTCGAACTCGTCGCAGTCCAGGTTGGTCGTGCCAGACTGGAAGTTCCCACCATTGCCGTCGGGCCACGGGTAAACGCGGTAAACTTGATTAGCCTGCCCTGCGCTCCAAGCGGACCAGAACGCCGCCGTGATGTCCTTCGAAAGGTTTGCGACGGGGGAGCTGGTCAAGACCCCCAGGTCATCCAGAACGGGCCACTCTGGCCAGTCTTCGTCGTCGGAGAGTCCTCCGTTGGCTCCAGTCGTGGGTTGAAGTCGTGTCAGGCGAAGATCGTTGCTGTCGAAAAAGTCCGTGGGGGTCCAGTCGGCTTGGACCGCTCTGAACACAGCGGATTCGAACGTATGAATGTTCGTGCGACTGGTTTGCGCCCCGTCCGCGAAGAATTCCACACCTGCTCCACCCGGGTACGCGTTCGAGACGAGCGGCACGTAGATGTACCCGGTATTGCCCGAACTCGTGTTGGGGCAAAGGCTGTGATAACGCTGACCGTTTCCGAAGTTGTAGAACTCTTCCGACTCGGTGATGGATGGCAGCACGTCTGTGATGCGTCGAAGTGTATTGAAGGTGGAGCTGAAGTTCGCTCCGAGCGTCACGCCCGCCAAGTCTCGTGCGCTGGTTCCAACGGTGACGGTGATCGTGTTGGCTGCCGTCGAACCGATGTTGGTGCCCGACGCGTAGGGGAAGCCCGACCCCTGCGGCGTGATTGTCAGTACCCGTCCGCCGTTGCTCCAGACCAGCGTGCGAGCACCGCTCGGCAGGGAAGTGATGCTCAAAGCGGACTGCACGGATGTTTGATCCATCGGTTCGCTGAAGGTGATGACGATCGGCTGCAGCGCTGTCACGCCATTCGCCGCCAGCGCTGGAGAGATGCTCTCCACCTGTGGAGGTACGGTGTCGACGCATTCGTGGGACGAGCAGCTCTCGCCATTGTCGCAATCCGAGTTCTCACAGCATTCACCAGCAGCCGTGTCCCAGCATTGATCATCGCATTTGACGTAGTTGCCCGAACACGTGAAGTCGCAGCTGACGCCGTTGCAGGTTGCAGTGCCTCCTTGTGGTGCCGTACAGACTTCGCAGGACGCTCCACAGTTGGCGGTGCTATTGGGATCGACGCACACGCCCCCGCAGTCTTGTGTTGCGCCGGGACATTCACCTTCGCAAGCCGCGTCACTGGGTAGGCATTCCCCGGCGCAGAGCTGTTCGTCACCAGGACACGCGGGCACGCACTGTGTTCCGTCGCAGTCGACCGTACCTCCCGTCGGGGCGGTGCACGGCTCGCATGCCTGGCCGCAATGCATCGGGTCGCTGTCGTTCACACATGCGTCGGCGCACAGGTGCGTCCCTTCATCGCACTCCGGGACGCTCATGCTGTCGTCCGTCGTGGAGTCGTCCGTCGTGGAGTCGTCCGTCGTGGAGTCGTCCGTCATGTCGTCGTCGGCATCGTCCGTCGCGGGATCGTCCGTCATGTCGTCGTCGGCATCGTCCGTCGCGGGATCGTCCGTCGCGGGATCGTCCGTCATGTCGTCGTCGGAGTCGTCCGTCGTGGCGTCGTCGGCGCCGTCCGTCGCGGGATCGTCCGTCATGTCGTCGTCGGAGTCGTCCGTCGTGTCGTCGTCGGCGCCGTCCGTCGCGGGATCGTCCGTCATGTCGTCGTCGGAGTCGTCCGTCGTGTCGTCGTCGGAGTCGTCCGTCGTGGCGTCGTCA
The DNA here is from genome assembly GCA_965651905.1 of uncultured bacterium. Lineage (GTDB taxonomy): Bacteria > Myxococcota_A > Polyangia > Polyangiales > Polyangiaceae > SZUA-265. Next base: position 30,913 of record CBFGUG010000053.1, read on the forward strand.
GAGTCGTCTGTCGTGTCGTCGTCAGAGTCGTCTGTCGTGTCGTCGTCAGAGTCGTCTGTCGTGTCGTCGCCTATCGACCCGTCGTCGGTGGAGCCATCATCAGTGGTCGAGTCGTCGCTCTGCATGACGTCGTCCGTAGTCGTGTCATCGGGCAAAGTGGAGGTATCATCCGAACCAACTTCGTCCGTGATCGCGACACCCGAGTCGCCGGACATGGTGGAACTCGACGATTCGTCGTCTGCGGAAAAGTCGGGCTTGCTGTTGGATCAGCTAGCGCACAGCACACAGGTCAGGAGTAGATAACGCGATGTGTCAGATAGCATTTGATTGACCTCGGAGGGGCATGGGTGCCGGGTATTAACCCGAACACCCGCGAGACTTGGAACATGAGAGTCGCCTCACGACGGGGAGAGTGCGATCCTTGTACGCCTTTGTGCCGAGATTCGTGCCCGAAAATCGTCCAGAAACAGCACGCGAACGCAAATCTGCATCATCGCCCGGTACGGTCGTAGGAGAACCTGCAATGCCGTCAGGCGCCAATGCGGCGCGAGAAACCCTCTAGAATCGCGTCATCGATAGCTGAAGCAGCACGCTGACGTAGTCGAACCGCGCGTCGCCGTCGAAGGTGGCGTAGTTGCCCTGCAGTGAGATCCCTGTTCCGCCTTTGTCGCGTCGGCCGCCGTTATCCTCGGGGGCGTCGTACCACTCTTTGCCGAGGGTGACTCCGACGCCAGGGCCGCCTGCGCTGGCGCCACGGTCCCAAAAACAGGGGATCCCCTCACGCCACAGGATCATCCCGAGGTAACGCAGCTGTGCGCCGATGAAATAGTCGTCGTCCATGTAATACGCCGCGGCGAGCCCGATCCCGAACATCTGAAAGCCCACGTTGTCTGGTTCTTCTTTTTCAGTGATCATGACCTCCCACAGCAGTTCACCTGCGAGGGCGAAGTTCTCGAAGCCTGCGCCGACTTGCGCGGAGCTTGCGAACACGGGGCCCGAAAAACTCAGATCGTCGATGGGTCGGAATCCGGGTGCGCCACTCATCGAGCCGCCGATGACAGCGCCGTAGCCGAGCCCCAAGTCGAAGTTCGCGAAGGCTCCTTCGTGAGGTTCGTCTTCCTTTCCCTCTTGCTGCGTGTTCTGGTCCACGCTGGCGTCAGGTGCGCGGAGCACGATTTTCTCAGGAGCGTTCGCGGGTTGGGCAGGCGCGGCCGTTGGCTCGGCGGGTGGGGGGCCTGGCTCAACAGGTGCAGGCGCTGGAGGAACAGGCGCGGGTGCTGGCTCAGTCGCGGGTGGTGAGGTTGGCGTGGCCGCGGGCCGTTCGTCCGTGGGTTCGGCGGGCCGCGCCGTTTCATCACCCTGAGCGTGGGCTGTTCCCGCCGCAAACAACGATAGCGCAAGCGAGCAGACGATGGTTCGCGACTTCATTCCACGATCTCCGAGCAGTCGCTACTCTCCAGAACGTTACATGGATTATCGAGGAAACTCAGGCCATCGATACTCGAGAAGCAGTCTTCGACCTCACTCAAACTCGTTCGACACAAGGTGTCTGCATCGACGGTCAAAGATAGGCCGCACAACGCAACGCTGGCTTCTAGCGTACTCACTTGTTGCCTGCAGCTTTGATATTCGGCGGATTCAGTGATGTCGGGCTCTGGGGCTTCAACCTCGCCTGCCTCGGGTGCCTCAGGTGCGCCCCCGTCGCTTCGTGGTGTGCCCGCTTCACTCGACGCGCCGCTGTCCGTTGACGGCAGTGCAGCGTCGAGTTCCGTCGGAGCCTCGCCCGCGTCTTCCGTTGCGGGTTCAGCGTCATCGTCGGGTTCAGCGTCATCGTCGGGCTCGGGTTCGATCTGGTCGAGCGCGTCGCTGCCCTCGTCGATACACTCGGAGACCTTGGAGCTGTAGCAACGTTCGCACGCGTTCTCGTCGCACACCTCGCAACTCACGTCCTCCAGATCGTCCGCGGGACTAGTGCAGGTGAGCACGGCTTCATCACTGTTGCACTCGCCCCCGATCAGCGTGACCGTGTCTTCGGTCACGACCAGCACGTAACAGTAGCCTTCGTCGAACGTGGACTCGTCGCCTTCCCACGCGGCGAGGATGGTGTCGACGTCGTCGGGGTCACCATCACTGAACCCGATGATGGACACGCGTTCTTCCGCGCCATCCCCGTCGATATCGATGTCGATGTCTTGCTCGAACGCGGTTTTGCCCGAGATGTCTATCCCGAGGCTACCCGATGTCACCACGTCCAGGCGTGCCCAGCCGGAAAAGTCGCCGTCGAACTCGAACTCCATGTCGATGTCGAACTCGAAGTCGAACGCGAGTGAGCCGCTGAAGTCGAGCCGCCACCTGAAGTCCGGCAAGCTGAAGTCGGGCGTCGAACAACAGCTATAGCAGGCGAAGGCGGCCGCAGCGGCAACCCCCGCGCCGAGCTTGCGGATCCACGCCGTTCCAACACGTTTACGTTTCAAGAGATACCGCTCCCAGGTTAGCGTCTGGGGCTTAGCAAAACACATGCCGATAGGGCAAGCCGCACGAAACCGCTTTGCGACGGGCTAAGGGTGTGATCCTGACGTCGCGGATAGCCCAGGCGATCCTTCGTCCAGACGACGATGCCGGGGTGAGCCCCGCAGTGCCAGGGCGTTTGCGACAGGTCAGGTTCTGTAGAAAATGGACTTAGCCGGGGTTGCCCTACAGCTGAGAAGTGCACAGCGGGCAACGAGAAGCGGCTTCGTCGATCGAGGACCGACAATAGGGGCAGGGCTTCGTCGTGGGTGCGGCGGGAGTATCTGGTCGACGTAGTCGATTGACCCATCGCACGATGAAGAACAGCACTAGCGCGATCAGTACGAGTGCAACGATGGTATTGATGAATGCGCCGTACGCGATGACGACCGCGCCGTTTTCTTTGGCCTGCGCCAGGGTCTCGTACGGCCCTTGTGCTGCTCCACTTCGCAACACGAAGAACTCGTTCTTGAAGTCGACCCCTCCTAGGAGCAGTCCGATCGGCGGCATGATCACGTCGTCGACCAGCGACTTGACGACCGCCGAGAAGGCCGCGCCAATCATGATGCCCACGGCCATGTCGACTACGTTGCCCTTGATGGCGAACTCTCTGAACTCTCGAAACATGAGACCTCAATGCGAGTGGAAATGGCGAAAGCGCCCAGCTAGCGTTAGCACGCTGCGTGCCATCAGGTAAACTTGCACGCGATGGCGCGCAGCGCTCGGGTTCGCCAGGGTCACCGCACCCGTCGCGTCCGTGCACGGTTGGGGCGAATGGCCGCACGTTGCGGCCGAGTTGCTAACGCGGGACTGGCTCGCCTCGTGATGATGCCGCACGCCAGCGCATCGGAAGGCGAAACGGGCGCACCCCGAGAATTCGGAGTGCGCCCGTCGAGTTGGCGAAAGTGTACGCTACTCGAGCTCGACCGTAGCCACACCCGAGTTGCCGAGTGGGCACAGTGCAGTGCTCGTCCCCGCGAGCTGCCAGAAGTTGCACCAGTAGCCGAGCTGGCCGCTGCCTGCGACTTCGACGGCTCCCGTGCTGGTCGATAACAACGCCAGCGTCGCACCGTTGGTCAACCCTACGCGAGATCCGAGCCGCACGATCCCCGCGGACTCCAGGTCGTCGAGTTCGCTCGTATCGAGCTCACCCAGCGACTCCGCGGATGTCCCGTAGGCGCTAATCAAGTTGGTATTGCGTTGCTCGTCCCAGCGCGAACGATAGAGCGCTGCACCGTCCCAGGCGAACTCCGACCAATCGCGGTTCAGGCCGAGGTCGGTCTTGCCCGTACGAACCGCGCGAGTCTCTTCCAGCTCGATGCTGCTCAGCTGCAGGGTCTTGTTGAAACAGACCGTGTAATCGACGTAGTCGACGCACTCGGCGTCTTCTAGCGAAATCTCGGCGCTTTCGAGGGTCAGCGCGCCCGTATCACCTTCGAGCAGGGCGACGATCTGTCCGGGGATGTTCAGCGACGGCAACCAAACGGGATCTGCAGGGTCACTCAAGTCCAGTCGGTCCAGATAGTACCGAGTGCCGGAACCGTCTTCGAGCGGCTCGTGGTGTTGGCTTGCGACGATGTGTTCACCCGACAGCAGCGTCGGGAGGCTCTTGTAGCCATCTGGTCCGAGTACGTTGCTGTTCTGGGGGCTCTGCCCGAAGCCGGCGTCGAGCCACGCGTCGGGGACTGTCACCGTCTCCGTGTGAACGGGCAGTTCCGGATCCGTCAGGTCGAACACCACCAGCTTCAGACTTCGCGACCATCCACCGTCGTAGGCGACCGTGGGCTCGCTGCCCTGGGCGGCAACCATTTCCCCCGGCATGGTAGACGAGCCTCCAGCGTCGGAGGCTGGCGCTTCGTTTTGGTTGACCGCCACCATTTCTTCCTCTGGTCCGCCCATGATTGGGACTCCGGGCGACGGTGTGCCGTCGGAGCCGTAGTCGTAGGTTTCGCTGAACTGGGCGATCACGAGTGCGTCGTCGGTCTCGAGGATGTCGCCGTGCCAGTAGCCGGATTCTGGCGTAGGTACGTCCACACTACCCAACGAGACTGGCGCAGAGGGATCCCGAACGTCGATCACGCCGAAGCTGAGATGGTTCACGCCGAAGCTGTAGTCTTCGTAGTAGCGCGGCACGTACAACACACCGTCGTGTTCGATGGGGTGACCGAACCAGGTGTAGCCACAACCATCGCTCGCTGGTAGTTCGAGCTCCACGCTTGCAGCGGTGAGTGCCGCGTTAGGATCGCTGACGGGCGTGACGTCGACGAGCGTGCGGCCGAGGCCGTTGCTGCCGATGCGCACCAGATTGTCGCCGACGACCGCCAGGTATTCGACCGTTCGCGAAAGCGTGAGCACGTCGAGTTGAACTGGAGCATCGCGGTCCGAGATGTCGAAGCTCTGCAGGGCTTGGTCGGAGTACCCGAGTAGGTGCTCGCGGTGAACGAGAGCACGCCGAGCGAAGCCGACGGCAGGCGCGTCGCCGCGAAGCGTCAAGCTGTCTCGCGCGACGTCGATCAGCTGAATGCCGCTGCGGTAGTCGTTGTAGTTCCAACAACCATCGCTCATTTCGTAACCCGCGTAGGGCACGAGCAACAGTTGCTCGTCGTCGAGCAGCTGCACGCTCTTCTCGATGCGGTCGGCTTGTTCTGCGAACGATCCCCAGGAACTGCCGAAGTTCACGCGCGACAACATCGTCGGCTGCGTCAGATCCGACACATCGAAGACGGACGCGTGGAGGCTGTCGACGTTGTCGAAGTCGTAACCCACGGCATATAGTCGGTCGCCCCGTGGCATCATGTGGAAGAGCCATCCGGGGATCTCGAGTTCACCGAGCTGCGCGGGCGCCGCAGGATCGCTCAAGTCGAGCGTGAACAATGGGTCGGTCTGTTCGAAGGTGACGACGTAACCGCGGTCTCCGTCGAAGCGCACGCTCTGCAGTGACTCGGGGCGCGGTAACTCGATCGGCAATTCGGCGAGTTTGACGAACTCGCTCGAGCTCACGACCTGGTAGGTGTCGAGCACTGGAGGCTCCGACCAGGCGTTGCGTTGGGCGACCACGCGCAGGGTTCCCTCGAACTCGTCGACTTGCCAGCGGTTGACGACTTCACCACTGACGGGCACCTTGGCGCCGAGCACCAGGGCCCCGCTGGCCGCCGAAATGTCGACCACCTGAAGGCTGGAAACGGACGTGTATATCCATTCCACTTCATCTTCGGGGATGTCATCGTCCTCGGGCACTTCGCTGGCCCCTCCATCGACGGCTCCGTCGACTGGTGGTGGAGGCGCGTCGCCCATCATTCCCATCGGCTCGAACGTCGCGTCGCTGTCGACCATGCCACCGTTCGTCTCGTTGGGATCGATGGGCTCGCCGTCTGCATCGACGTAGCCGTACGACGTCGTAGCGAGATACAGCCGTTGCTCGTTGACGTTGATGGTCGGGGTGTACGCCCAGTCGCCGTCGCGTGGAATGTCGAGGCGGTCGAGTTCGCCGAGGCCGCTGCCTGCGAGATCAAACGACGCGACGTGTGCGCCCGAGGTTGCCGAGCAATTCCAGCAGTAGCTGTAGTCCGTGGTGACGACGTACAGTCTGTCGCCGACGCGCCGTGAATCGAGCAGCGAGCCGTCCACTTCCACGACGTCAACCAGGCTGATGTTGGCCGGGTTACCGATGTCGTAGGTCGCGATCGAACTCGTCTCGGAGTAATCGTAGTAGCCCGTCACGGGGTCGAAACCGTATTCGCCGTAGCCGTAGAACAGCACGACGACCTCGCTCCCATCGAGGTACATTTCGAAGGGCGTGCGCTCGAAGTGCTGGCGCCCGAGCAACCGCAGATCCGCCGGGTTGCTGATGTCCACGATGGCCAGGCCCGCGTATTGGGACAGTGCGTACAACACGTCGCCTTCGCGCAGCAGAATGTCCGCCTCGGCAATCGCTTCTTCGACGTTTACCTCTTGGCCGGCGTCCGTAGCCGAATCGCCTGTGGTCGTGCCCGGTGCGGGACTTGCCGTCGACGATCCTTCGGCGGCTCCGACGTCACTACCAGCGTTGGGGAGAGCTGAAATGAAGCTGTCTTCCGCATCGTCCTGGGAGTCGTCTTCGTCGGAGTCGTCCTGGTCGGAGTCGTCCTGGTCGGAGTCGTCCTGGTCGGAGTCGTCCTGGTCGGAATCGTCCTGGTCGGAGTCGTCTTGGTCGGAGTCGTCCTGGTCGGAGTCGTCCTGGTCGGAATCGTCCTGGTCGGAGTCGTCTTGGTCGGAGTCGTCCTCGTTCGAGTCGTCCTGGGCGTCATCCCCACTGGAATCGTCCGGGGCAGAATCGTCTTCCTTCGCGTCGTCGGACGTGTCGTCGTCGAGTTCGTTGGTTGGACCGGCGTCGCCGTCGCCGTTTCGTGCATCCGCTTCATCACCGCAACCCGTCAGGGCTGCGGCGAGCAGCCCCGCGACGAGCGCGGTCATAGCCAAGGGGTTGTTCATGGCCGCGCAATGAGCAAGCGCTGTACCATTCCGAAGCGTCGTTGCCCGCGTTGGGTGTTCGCCCGCGTTCACCAGCCAAGACAGGCTGCGGCCGTGGAGTAGTCGCGTTCCATGAACGCTTGCTGGTGTTACATGAACGCGCAGATAGCGGCCGTTGAGCGACGTGAACGCCCTGGATTGTACCCCAATTCCTGGCACAGCGTGACACAAGCGCTGCGCGCGTTTGGCGGAGCGCCCCCGCACCGCTCCATGAACGCCTGACGTCGATCGCAAACGGGCGCGAATTGGGCTGAAGTCTGTAACGCCCCCAACGCAGACGGGGGGCAGGGCGTGCCTTGGTGCAACGCGTCGTGTGAACGCCACGTGCGGTCACTGCCTGCGCCAACTGGGACAAAAGGAAACACATGCCGCGCCCCCTCACGAATCTTGCGTCAGACCAACGCATCGCGCGGCACGCAGTTGTCACCCCGACGTTCGAACAGCAACGTCGCTCTCATAGCGGGAGCCGCATCTCGCCGTTCAGTGTCTCCCCAAAAAAGCGACAAAGCACCCCAACGGCATGAAAATAGTGTTGACTCTTGGCGCGCGGTCGCGCGGGGGAGCAATTGCGCGTTTGGAGCGTACGACGACACGATGGCCCGGAGAGCGCCCAAATTCGTTGGTTTGGTCGGGGCGGCCGCGCTCGCGGGATGTTCGACGTGGACTTCCGTGCGTGGGGGTTACGCCAACGCTCCCGATTCTGGGCGGGGTGAGGCTGGCCTCGGAGTGAACGCGGCGCTCGGCGGAGCTACCGTTCACTCGCCGTTTGCTACGTTGGGCGCGCACGCAAGTGGGGCGGACGATCTGTTTCAGACGGATCTGAACGCGGGGATCATGCGGCCACTCGACTTGGGACGCAGGTTGACGTTCGTGCCGTCGGCGGGCATCGAGCTCGGGAGCATCGCCAACGTGGAAGACGACTGGTACGGCGGAGCGCTAGGGCCTCGCGGCGGCGCGGAGCTCGTGTGGTGGTTGTGGATGACCAGTGAAGTGCGACCGCTGGTGGGGTTTGGATGTATGGGTGGGGTGATGGGCGTCGACTGCCCGCGGTGTCGTGCGCGGCGAGTCAGTTTGAGCGGCGTCAGCTTCGGGGTGATGGCGGATGGTCCGTCGTTGATTGCTGGAGACCATGAACGGCTCGCCGACTGGAAGCTCTGGTTCCTGCTTGGCGCCACCCACGCCGTCAGCGCGCGCGAAGACGAATGTTGCGCGTACGATCACGGGGCCACGCATCCGCGCGATTGCAAACGTCAGCCCTAGCCGACGCTCTGTGTTATTGACGCGGATCCGTTGCAGCTGAGGCCCTACCAACGAGAAGCCGTTTCCGCGGCCGTCGCACACTTTCGCAAGAGCAGTGAAGCGGCGTGTATCGTGTTGCCCACGGGCGCAGGTAAGAGCGTGGTGATCGCCGAGCTCGCTCGGCTCGCCAAGGGACGACTACTGATCTTGGCTCACGTCAAAGAGCTGTGCGCGCAGAACCACGACAAGTTCGTGCGCTTGGGGGGCTCTGCAGGACTGTACTCGGCTGGGCTCGGGAGAAAGCAAGCGGATGAACGTATCATCTTCGCCTCGGTGCAATCGGTCGCGCGCAATCTGAGCGCGTTCGCAGGACGTTTCTCTCTGCTGATAGTCGACGAGTGCCATCGTCTCAGTGGCGACGATGACAGCCAGTACGGGCAGGTCGTGGCGCAACTCAGGCAGGGAAATCCCGAGCTCAAGGTGCTCGGATTGACTGCGACGCCGTTTCGCTTGGGGCTCGGGTGGGTTTACCAGTTCCATCACTCGGGGGTTGTACGCAGTCAAGAACCACGCCCGTTCACTACCTGCGTGTATGATCTCTCGCTGAAGCAGATGCTAGCTGGAGGTTACCTGACGCCCCCGCACCTGGTCGACGCGCCCGTTGCCCAATACGACTTTTCCGAGCTGACGCCCGATCGCTATGGCGCGCTGCCTGCACGGCCCGTCAACGAACTGCTCGTACGCCACGCGCGCGTGACCCAGAGTATCGTGGAGCAAGTGACGGAGCTCGCGGCCGAGCGGCGCGGCGTGATGTTGTTCGCTGCGACCGTCGAACACGCCAAGGAGATCGCGGGCTATCTGCCTGACGGAGAGGTCGCACTCATCTTGGGGGAAACCAGTGGCGAGCAACGCGACGAGTGGATCGACGCGTTCAAGCAGCAGCGCATCAAGTACCTGGTCAACGTCGGTGTGCTCACGACAGGCTTCGACGCGCCCCACGTCGACCTGATCGCGATACTTCGCCCCACGCAGTCCGTCAGCTTATTCCAACAGATCGCCGGGCGCGGGCTGCGGCTCAGTCCAGGTAAGAAAGACTGTTTGATCATCGACTACGCGGGCAACGGCTTCGACTTGTTTTATCCCGAGGTGGGAGAGCGCAAGCCCGAGAGCGATAGCCAGCCCGTGACCGTGCCCTGTCCCGAGTGTGGATTTAGAAATGCCTTCTGGGGCACCGTGGATGCTGCCGGGAACGTCACCGAACATCACGGTCGGCGCTGCGCTGCGTTTCGCGTCGATACCTCGGGCAAGCGAGTGCAGTGCGAGTTTCGGTTCCGCTTCAAGGAGTGCATGAGCTGCGGCGCTCAGAACGACATCGCGGCGCGTCAGTGCCAAGCATGTCAGAAGCCGCTCACCGATCCCGACGAACAACTCAAGGCCGCGTTGCAACTCAAGGACGCCCGTGTGCTGCGCGTCGCGGGAATGACGTTTGGCGTGCGAGGCAGCGTGCTCAGCATCACGTACCACGACGAAGACGGCGGAGAGCTCAGTGAACGCTTCGACCTCGGCTCGGCTGGACAGCGCGCAGTCTTCGAACGGCTGTTTGCGAAGCGAACGCTCGATGGCCGTCCTGCGATGGGGCTCTCGGCAGCGCAGCTGACTCAGCAGCAAGCGCGATTCCACGCTCCAGATTTCGTGGTCGCCCGTCGTCACAAGCGTTTCTGGAACGTCAAGCTGCGGATCTTCGACTACCAGGGGAGACTGCGTCGTGCGAATCAGCTGCGGTGACTCGGCGCGCGGCGATAAACTCGCGGCTCAGGGCAACGCGCCATCGAGGATCCACTGTCGGACCAGATCGATCTCGGCGTTGTCGACCCAGTCTAGATCTTCTTCGCCCAAACGACCCACGTAGAACAAGATCAGACAGCTGTTGTCGGGGTCGCCGGGCACGACGCGCAACGTACCCTCGCAGATCCCCGAGTTCGACGGGACTTCGAGCAGTTGCTCGTACGTGCTCTCGCGGTCGAGCATGCGCAGGTCGGCGCCTGGACGTTCGCCTCCATGACACACGCCGTCGACGTTGCAGCCTCCGTAACTCCCCATGCCTCGGTAAACGAAAACCGGGTCACGCTCCAAAATGAACAGCGGCCAGATGTCAGACTCGAAGCTGAGGGGGGCGCCTGTTGTCGCATCCTCGGGGGTGCCAGCGCCGGGTGCGTCATCTCCAGATGTGTCAACGCCGGGTTCTTCGGATGTCGTGTCGTCCGTCACCTCGGGGGCGTCCGTCGATGTGTCATCGGTTGAAGTATCGATGGGGTCGGCGGTTGCGTCAGTGTCGTCATCGGATCCGCTACTGCCGCCCTGTGATGGAGCCGTGACGTCCTCGGCGCCGTCGTCACTCGTAACGGGAGCGTTCGCGTCGTCGGCTTCGATGGAGTCGCTCTCGAAGGAGCCGTCCGTCTCCGTATCGCCTGCCGATGAAGGATCCGTTTGCGAACCATCGGTTCCTGACCCAACAGCTCCTGCAGAACTGCCCACGTCTGCTACTGGCGATGAGTTGCTATCCTGTTCGGCGCCGCGCGATTCGTCCGCCGCTGCGGTTCCATCGTCGAGACCACCGCTCTCGGAGCTTGCCTGGCCAGGGGCCGTTGCGGGGGGTGTTTCCCCGGAGCCAACACCGTTCATGGCAGGATCCGACGCAGCGTCCCCGCCGCAGCCGCTGATGACGATGGCGCCCGCGAGTATCAACACCTGTCGCATGGCGCAATGATACGGCGAAACAGCGAGGTGGCCAGGGTGCTCAAACGACGAGTTTCTCGCGTATTTTTGTTGTGGACGCGCGAGTGCGCGAAAAACCCCGTGCCACGTGTTCCAGCGGGTTGTGGAGAGGGCGGAAGTTTCAGCGTGCCGAAGAGTGGGTGCCTTGGGTAGTTGGCTAGCTTGCCGAACTTCGGCAGCTCGAAGATCAGCCGTGCGCCAAAGAATGCAGCGCCTGATTCAACATTTCTTCTGCGTAACCCTCTGGCGGGTACTTTCCAGGCGCCCACCCGTCCAAGAAACGATAGTAGTCAGCCCACGCGATCGGAAACAGCCGTCGCCACTCGTGTTCGACCGCAGCGGCGTCAGCCCACTCCCTCGAAGTAGTGCCTTCCGCTTCACTTCGTTCATTCAACGCGGCGGCGAGTACGCGGAAGTAGAGATCGAGCAGGTCTGGCGTGGCGACTGCGGCTTCGAACGGGTCGAGACAACTGTCGAGCAGACACATCACGTCTTTCATCCCGCAGCCCAAACCCGTGTGCTGAAAGTCGACGCCCGCGACGTCAAGACCAGAGCCAGGGAAGCAAAAATTGTCGGTTTTGGCATCGCCGTGGATGATCGTCTTGAATCGACAGCCGCTCAGCGCAGCGTCGAGCGCACTGGCGGCGGCTTTTAGTTTGGGATGGGTCATTCGCGCGAGTTCCGTCTGCCTGTCGCTGAGGTTCCAGTACGATCCTGAGCTCCACAGGCCGTCCGCGGCAGAGCCCATGAACGCGGCATGGAACCCCGCGAGCCAGGTCAGCGCCGCTTGGATGTCCACTTCCGTGTATCGCTTGCGCGCAGTCAGAAAGCCGCTAACGAGCATGTCTTCCAAGACGAACACCCAGCCGTCATCCAAGCGCTGCCCATCGTAGAAGTGCGGCACACGCACGCGCTTCGTCAGCTGCGTCGCGTACTCTCGGTAGAACGTCAGCTCGTTGTCGTAGGACGCAAGAGTGCGCACGAGTGACGCGTCCTTTTTCTTCTTCTTGCGCTTCGCTTCGGGGATCGTGATGTGCTTGACCACGACCGAGTTCACCCGCGCCCCAGCAAGCTCCACGCGCAGCACCTCGCCGTTACCGCCCCAAACGGGCTGCATCAGCTCCGAGTCGACGATTTCCGTCGCGCCCGTACCTCGGCGGATTGCGCGTTCGACGGCCTTGCTCAGTGTCGTGGACATGGGTTGCCCACGGTTAGCGAGCGGAGCGGCTCGTTGCAAGTCGGCCGTTTGCCGCTCGCCACTCACACCCGACGAATGTCGACGCCCTAGGCGTAGAGCGTCTTCACTCGTCCGCACATGCGGGCGAGAAGTCTTCCGCGCAACACCAACGCGCCGCGCCCGTGGGCAGCACGACACACTCCGTGTTGAGTTCGTCGTTGGGATCTCCTGGCGAGCCGCACACCCACTCGACAGGCGTGCTCTCGTCGACGAACCCACCCTCGGGGCCACACCAGCCCGAACCAGAGGTGGTCACCGTGCAGCCGCAGATCATCGTGGTCATGGGCGGCGTTTGAAACGTCAGACCCGTTTCCGCGTCACCCGAGCACACCGCGTCACCGATCGCGGGACCCACACATTCACACGAGGGGTCACTCGCACACTCCTCGGGTAGTGGCTCGCAGCTGTAGCTGTTTCCATCTCTGAAGCAGTAGGACTGCGTCGGGTCACATTGTAACGAGTCGCCGCAACTGAAACACGGCGCGGGAAAGATCTCAATCGTTCGCCAGATACCCGCTCCGCAACTCAGCTGATTGCAGAAGCTGCAGCTGTCCGTGCAGGGATCGCCACACACCGCGCCTTCTTCGAAACACTCACCGTTGACCTCGGCGTTGGCGCACGCGTCTACTCCGCCGTCGCCAGAGTCGTCGGAGTTGGCGTCGTCGGAGCTGGCGTCATCGGAGTTGGCGTCGTCGGGGTTGGCGTCGTCGGTTATCCCTGAGTCCATCGAGTCGTCTGGTGACCCATCGTCCAGTGCGCCGTCGTCCAACGTGCTGTCGTCCAAGTCGTCGTTTGGCGGGGCCGCATCGTCTATTCCTACACCGTCGTCGGAATCAGAGTCGGTGGTACCGTCATCGTTCCCCGCGCTGTCGTCGGTGGTAGACGCGTCTACGTCGTCCGCGCCAGCGTTCGTGGAGTCGTCATTCGCGTCGAGATTGGCGTCATCGCCACTCGAATTGTCGTCATCGTCCGTCGAGCCATCATCGACTGGACCAGGCTGCTTGCCCGAGTCGCGACTCACCGAAGGTTCGGCAAGGCACGAGAGACCCAGATCACAACTCGACGCCTCGTCAACTTCACACACCGCACTGGCGCTCAGATCAGCACAGTCTGCTTTCGCATCACACGCACGCGTGCAAATCCCGCAGCGGCACTCGAGCTCCCCGCAGTCGGCGTCTTCGGTACAACTCGACAGCCAGTTCGTGTTGGTGTCCGTCACCCCGCCCGGATCGCTCGAGTTGCTGCGACATCCAGAGGCGAGCGCAGCACCCCCCAAAAGCAGACACACGAGCAACGTGCGCGTGACCTGCGGAGCGATGCTCCACACGCCGCGAACAGCGTGTCCGCTAACTACTTCTGAGTGATTACTGAGGCGATTGATCTGCGCTTTCATCGAGACTCCAAGTCAGAGACGGTTTCCGTGAGTTCAGCCCCTCGTGAAGTGACGTTCTGGCCGAAATAGAACGTGACGCGATCCGCATCGGCAGGTGGTGGGCTGTCACGGTTGAATTCCGCAACCTCACGCCACAGCTGCCCCACGTCTTGCCGCACGCGTTGCAACAGCGCGTAAACTTCGTCGCGTCGTGGGTGCTGTTCGTGAACGGTGAACGTCAAGGTTCCGCCGCCCACTCGATCGCCCAACTGTGAGCTGCGATTGCCGAGCTTGGCGCCCAGGGCCGTGGCCACGGCCCGAAAGTGATCACACGCGGCGGCTTCCCAGCCCTCTTCCGAACCCACGGGGATCTCGAAACTTTGCGCTGCAAGCACACCATCGGCCTCTATTACGCGTCGGTCAGCGCACAAGCGCTCGATCGCCTCCGACAGGATCGCTGGCGACGTCGCGAAGTGATTCTCCAGTTGCTCTCTCGACATGTCGCCCTGCGTAGAAAGTACGAGCCACACCAGGTTGGTGAGCGAAGCCTTGCTCCCTGCTTCCTCCAAACGTCGTCGTTCGTCAGGAGGCGTCAGGCCGTACACCGCGTCCATGCCGCGCCCGCTCTTGTACGCGAGCCCGCTGTCCACCAGATCACCCAACACGGCGAGTACCGCCCGCGTCTCGACAGTCGGAAACTTCGCAGACAGCTCACGGCGACTGAGGCTAGCGCTCTCGAGCGCGCGGTGAATGTCTTGCCACAACGAGCGCTGCACGCCCGAAGTGTCCGCCAGGCGTTGCATCTTCAGTTGATACGACCGCAGCGCCAAGCCGAACATGTCCGCAACCACGTTGCGGCGTACGCCTTGCGCCTCCAACTCTCGCGCCAACTCGAAGAACACTTGATCGGCCACATGCGAGAGCGGCGCGCGCACGCCCGCCGCCGTCGAGAGCTGCGCCAAGAGCACGGTCGTCTGGCGCACGATGTATTGTGTCACTAGCTGCACGTCCACGAGTGAAGCCTACGCGCTGCGCCAAACCCAAACGAGATGAAAAGTTTTTCCATCCGAGCTCAGCGTTCGAACCGCCGAATTCAGCGCTCCCGACCCGCCCGTTATCCGAACCTCCGTTGTCGGAACCCCCGTTATCGGAACAGCCGTTGATTCAACCCGCGTTGACCCGACGCGATACACCCACGAACCCGGCCTAACGCATCGTTCCCGTCCGCCGGGCTTCGCTGACTCCCGTCACAACCCAGCGCGGCTCGTGCGACACACTCGCGTCGTGCGCCAAGTTTTTCTATCACGTCCACCGCGCGAAGGAAGAACTCGGGCCCGCTGCGCGTAGCGCTGTCAGGAGTTCACAGATGACGACCGACCTCGCCTTTCAACATCGAGCACAGCGCGCGCGCGGCATCGCGCGCACGGCCTTCGACCAGCTGCTTGCCGCGTCGCTCGCGCTGCTCGTGTGGTGTCTGCCCGCGGGAGTGGTCGCCTTGATCCTCGTGCGCGGCGGCTACAGAAAAGTGGCCGTCGGAGATTTCGGCGGTGCTGAGACGCGCTATCGGCTTCTCAAGCGCTGGGTGATCGGCACGTTCGTCGTGGCGGGGCTGTTTTGGACCTGGAGTCTGGTCAGCGGTCTGATGGAGCTGCAACAGCTATGGGAGAGCCAAAGATGACCGAAACAGAGTTTGAGCGCTTTCAGCAAACCTTCGGCGCAGTGGTGCGCCCCCGCGCGCTGACGGTGACGGCGGTGTTGTGGTTGTTCTTGGGCGCCAGCTGGGTCTTGATTGGCATGTCTGGCGTGGGCGGCGCGCTGTGGATGACGCAACAGCTGCAGGCGATGGCGGGAGCGGGGATGAGAGAACCCCCGAGCCTGCCGTGGGTGTTCTGGTGGTACCCGGGGTTTGCCGCGCTGCTCGGAGCGGGCGGAGTGCACTACGGCAGGTTGGCGCTGAAACTCGAGGAGCGGGGCCGTGCAGGTTTACGTCGAGTGAACATCGGGGCCGCGTTGCTGTTTGGCGCGTTCGTCGCGCACTGGATCAATCAGGTGACCACCAACTACTCGTACTTCGGCACTTACCGCATTCCCCCGACGGGCGCGCAGGTCAGTATGGCGCTGCAGGGGCTCGTCTGCGGGCTGTTGCTCGTGGCGCCGTTCCTGTACGCCGCCAAGAAGCTAGCTGCGCGAGAGGTGGTCAGCGCGATGAAGCTGCCCACATTTTGAGTCGCATTACGGCCTGCTTCGAGCTGCCGACCGTCAATCGAGCCAAGCTGAGCGTCAGTCGAGCCAGCACGCTGCTGCGCCGCCGAGTTCCCGTCGTGATTGCGGGTCGGCGGCATCGAACAGTGTGCGGTCCACGATGACCTCACTGCCGCGCTTACTCCACTTCACACGCGTACTCGTTTCCACGTCCGCTGCGCGCCCGACGACGACCCCCTCGCGCTGATCGATCAGAATCACGTCCATGTAACAGTAGTCACCGCAGCTCGTCTCGACGGACACGGCAGAGTACCTGCCGTCATCCGAATCGCCGAGTGCGGCGGAAAAACACGGCGCCTGGTCGGCGAGCTTGACCCCTCCGCCCGCGGTAGTCAGTGAACAGTCCGCCAGTTCACGCTCGAGAGGCAGCTCCAGCTCTAGTGGGCAAGCAGCCTCTTTCACCCTTTTCGAATCAAACTGTGCGACGAAAGTGATCGTGCCATTGGCAGTCGAAGGCGAGCCGTCAGTCAACTCGACACACGCGAACTCCCCGCCCGGCGCCGCACGCAGCTCCCGCACGAAGCAGTTTCCATTCGTGCACAACGGAGACGCTGGAAAAGCTAGGGCAATGCTCGCGCTCGCCTGCGTCGGCTCACGTCCTGCATGAACGCGTAGCAACGTTTCACTCGTGGCGACGAACACGAATTCCGTCGAGCACGCCAGCGCGCTGGCGCCTGGCAGCTGCGCCTGCTGCAGGGGCTCGAACCCTCGCGGAAGGCCTTCGCTCGTGCGAATGTTCACTTCACCGTCGCTCGAAAGCACCGCCAGTCGTTGGCCCAGCTGATGCGCTCCGCGCTCTTGACGATTCGTGGACCGCTCGCTCGTTGCAGCTGATGGCGGGTCGACGGCAGGTACACGAACGACGACCTCTTCGGCCTGATGCGCGTCGTGCAGGGGCGCGTCCGTGCGGGTGCAGGACAGCGTCAGGAGCAGACTCGCGAAGACGACGCACCGCCTGCGCGACCAGCCAACCTGCATGGCGCCTCGATCCTCACAAACTCGCGTGTCCGTCGCCATCTGCGGCATACTACCGTCGGAGGACGCGATCGCGCCATGTTGTCTGATTTGCGAGATCGCGCCTGGGACGTTGTTGACGCTGCGGAGGCGTGGTGTGAGAGCCGCGACGGCTGGTGGCTTCGAGCAGCGTTTCTGCTGTACTTGGTTTACGCTGGCGTGCGCGTTCTGCTCGACGACGACTACCGCAGCTTCTTCTCGGGGATCACCTTTGCCCTGCACGAAGCTGGACATCTGTTGTTCTCTTGGTTTGGACAGTGGCTCAGCATCGCTGGGGGCACCTTGCTCCAAGTGGGCGCGCCGCTGCTGGCGGGACTGCACCTCATCTGGAAGCAGGGCGACTACTACGGGCTCTGCGTGTGCGGTGTGTGGCTCGGGTTCTCGGCTCGTGACGCTTCCTTCTACATTGCCGACGCGCGAGCACAGGCATTGCCATTGGTCGGTTTCGGCTCGGACCCAATTCACGACTGGAACTACCTACTCGGCAGCGTGGGTATGTTGCAGTGGGACACCACGTTTGCCGCATTGTGGTTCTGGACTGGAATGGTGTGCTGGGCTGCGTCCTGCGCGGCTGCTGCGTGGTTGTGCTGGCGCATTCACGTTCACGAAAAGGAGCGCGAAGCGCGCCGTGCGCTCTGAACGAAGAGCACGACCGCAACTGTGCGCGTCGCGGCGCCTCGCGCTAGCTCACGCCGAGATCAAACAGAAGCCGTGCCCGAACGGATCGCTACAGAACGCCGTAGGCTTGGGTTTCGTAAAGCTCATCTCGACCACGGCCCCCGCCGCTATCGCGCGCCGCAACACTGCGTCGAAGTCACTCACGTGAAAGTCGAGATGCACGGGCGTCCAATGACGCGCATAGTCTCGCGCTGCGTCCTCTGGCGTGGGCTTACTCCCCGCAGACTTGGCGTGAATGCACACCGTGACGTTACCGCCATCGAGCACGGCCATCGTCGGAAACGGCCGCGCGGTCTCCGTCCACCCGAACACCCCACCATAGAAGCGCAACCCCGCTTCGAGATCAGGAACGTCGATACTGATGTTCGTCTTCACCATGATGCGTCGTGGAGTGGTCGTTATCTTTCGACGATCCCCGACGAACCTGGAGTTCGCTGGGGACGGTCAGGTGCCTTTCACATTGGCGCAGCGGTGCTGGCTGCAGCAGTGTCGCCCATGACAGGATCCGCCGCCACTGCTTCTGCGGGAGTTGCGGTGATCCCCGTGGGATATACCAACGCTGGTCGCTCGGTTGGCGGCGTGGGGCCCATCGTCGGGACTGCGTTGGACTGGGCGTTGAGCTGGGACTGCGCGAGTGCAACCTGATCCAGGTGCAGCGCCAGCGTCATGGTGTAGTTGGTTACGCCCGCAGGCATGGGCGGCAAGGTCAGCTTGGGTGCGCCGACCGCGTAAACAGTGAAGCCGTAGTCGTCGACGACACGCGTGCCGCTGGCGGCGTACGCTTCCAAATCGAAATTGGGGCACGGCGCGAAGTAGCCAAACTGGTTGTAGCTCGTCCATTGTTGCGCGCCGGGGATCGCCGTCGGGAACTGTTCGCTGCCGAGGTTTGCGGGAATCGACGTCACGTTGGCGGGGATGTCCCAGATGGCCCACATGAACCCGCGGAAGTAGTTGGGATCAGTTTGGGGGAGCCCATCCGAAATCGCCAAGTGCTTCACCACGATCGCGTAGCTCTGCGTGCCCTCGGGACCTGGCGTCCACGAGATGGCTGGATTACTCAGCGCGACGGGGAACGGACGACCCTCGCAAGTGTTCTCCGCAGGAATCATCCCGCCTTCCTGGATCGCCGGGGAGGTAACCGCGAAGGACCCGGACTCGGTGCCTTCTTCGTCCTCTCCACTGCACGCCGACACCATCAACGACAGGGCAGACAAGCCCAGTACTCTAATCGAGATCATTTCCTATGCTCCTTTCGCGCCGCGTCATGGCGCAGATTAACTTCGCCCCCTGGGCGGGAGTGCTGCGCGACCCTACACCTACACACCGCGATTGTCACTGTGAGGCGCTGCCGTTTACGCGCCAGGTGCGGTTACTACGCGCACGCAATCTTGTAGACACCGTGCCCCTGGCTAACTCAGCCAGACGCCCCCCATTCACCGAACGGAAACCTCCGAATTTTGCGCCAGAGACACCAATGCCCGACTCGACGTATCCGTGTTTAGTTTGCCGAAGAAACGCGTCTTGATTCTAATCCAGTTGATCATTGTTTAGGGTAAACGGAGTCCGTCTGGTTTTCGAACGTGTCACTTCGAGCGTACTATCGCATGCCGCACTAGCTCAGTTGGGCTGGGTTGTGGAATCATGAGCGAGTGAGTTCCGAGATTGTGTCGTGGTTCCTGATTCGCGTACTGACGCTGTTACTCGTCGGGTGTGGACAACCTTCAAAAGCTCCCGCGATCGGCGCAAGTGAAGCTTCGCAACCATCTCGGATACAAACGAACGCAAAGGCGCCCGCGGCCTCGGTGCATGACGCGGGCGACCAGGAACCCGACTCGGGGGTGGGGTGGGAAGGTGAACGAGGCGCGCTATCGCCTTTCATACCCAGTGAGTATCCTGACGAGTCTGAACCGACCAACTTGTTCCCCGTGCCGGGTGATGAACGTCGGTGTCGACCGCCCCTCGTGTCGACGATTGGTCGTTTGCCCCGCGAGTTCGCGCGATCGGCGACCGCCATGCCCAAGGGACGCTTGATCTATCGGCGTTTGGTTTACGAGCTTGGAAGGGGTGCGTGGACGGAGCACCAGCGCGGATGCTGCAGCGGCACTGCCTCCGCGGTGGCCGTCGTGATCGACGAAGCAGGGCGGGTGCGCGCGTCAGCGTGGAGTGCTGGAAGTGACGACAGTGTGAGCGTCTCACGCCAGCTGTTCGACGACCAGCAGCGACCCCGCCTGGTGTTCTACGTACAGCAGGACGTTCACGGAGGCTCCACCGAACAGATATTGACGCTCGATGCCAGTGGCGCCGTAGTCGAATGCCGCGCCTTCACCAAAGAAGGTGGGTGGGAATACCCATCTCCATGTGCTGGTTCGAGGTATTACGAAGACACGTGGCTGACGAGATTGCTGGATCGGGACCCACGGCGCATCTATGCGTACTGCGGCCCACGATGAGACGCGGTCCTATGCTCTGAGCTGAATCAGACATACGCCGCGTGATCGGCGCGCGGCAAGTTTGGGTGGGCCCAGCGCCGTACGAGGGACGCGGCTCACTCCCACCGCGTAGCGACGGGCGCGCCGCGTGAGATGGCGACGGATCTCAGAGATGGGATGAGTCGGGCGGCGAGGCTGGAAGCGCCCTGCCGACTGATGGG
>CBFGUG010000054.1:0-50508 GCA_965651905.1 uncultured bacterium
AACCTCGCGTTCGAAGGATTCGGGCGAATGAGGGTGCGCAACGTGTACGCGACCCAAGGGCGGAGTGGCGCCGGTCGGCTAGGGATGGCCGCCACAATCCGTTCAATTAGTACCTGCTGGAGTACCAGCAGCGGTTCGAAGGGAAGGGGCGGGGCGCTTTCGATCTACTATTCTAGAGCGGGAGACGGGATTCGAACCCGCGACCCCAAGCTTGGGAAGCTTGTGCTCTACCAACTGAGCTACTCCCGCGGGACTGCGGACTCTTATCCGTTCGCAACCGCTTGGCAAGGGTTTCCAACTAATCCCGCGAGCGCGAGGGAACCCGGCCGGCCGAGACTGCTGCAGGAAGCCCGAGGCCCACGACACGAACGATGCACGCCATCAATCCTCGAATGAACCGCAGTTGCGGATGCACCCGCAGCCGAGGTGTCGTCCTCGTCCACATGGATAAGTGGCGGCCATCGAGTTTGGTCCGGATTGGCGGTGATCCTCGGCTTGGAACTACGCGGTCACGTGCCGCGGATCTGAAGGAGCTTCCAACGCCGTGCCCGGCGTCGACAGCGCGTGGGCTCAGGACAGAGCGTGGGCTGGAGGTCGTGACGTTCGCCGAGCGCGAGCAACCATCCACGCGACGCTCGAGACGCCATCGAGTTGCCCCGACGGTTGCACGCCATTTGGGTCGTCCGGCTCGGCCTACGTGTTCGCGGCGCGTCGTGACTGAGCGCATTGGGATCCGCTTCTGTCGCGCGGGCGCAGCGAGCGAATCCGTGCGTGGGGGCGCTAAGTCGCGGATATTACACAATCCCGACCCGAACACAAAGTTAACATAATCTATCTTATGCGAACTTCGAGATTCGAGGCGGAGGCGGCAGTCAGCCAGAGTGGCTTGCGAGTCTCATGCGTCTCGACGCGCACACACTCTCGAATCGCTCGCCGCGTCGCGCGCTACGAGCGTGGGCGAAACTGTGTCGGCGAGCTGTGAGCTCGGTGCAGCGAATCGAAAGCGTCAGCAGTTGCGAGAGGTCGCGCCGATGAAACGAACTCAGTCGAAGTCGTACGCGGCCGCCCACGGGTTTGGGTTCTTCGACGTCCGTGGCGGAGCGACGGCTAGCGCCAGAAAATCGCCCGAGTCACTGAGGATGAACGCTCGCTGGCCGTGCGCCGCTGGCGGCATCGAAAACCCAGCCTCCGTGTGGATGCCGTCGATCAGGCCGCCGTCGATTGGCGATACCAGAAACAACCCTTGCTGGGTCGTGCCAATCAGGATCGCGCCAGCGACGAACGCTGGCGCACTAGTGCCGCCGTCTGGCAAGTCGCGCCGCCAGACCTCTGCGCCCGTACTCAGTTCGAGCGCCCAAAGGCCTGTGGTGCCCGTGCTGGCGATCAGCAGGTTGCGCTCGGGAAATTGCCGACCAGCCTCGTCGGCGTGCGCGGGTTGATGCCACAGAGTCACGTCGGTGACGCTGAGCACGCCTGGGTTGCTCCAAAGCTGATTGCCGTTGTCGGCTCGCAGTGCCACCACGCCGCCTTCGTAGCTTCCGACCACGATGGCTGGCACGCCCTTGACCTCGACCAGCTCTGGTGTCGTGTCGACGTCGAGATACTTGGGCACTTGCCCCAGTGCCTGTTCAGCTTCTGCGGTCAAGTCGACGGGATCCCACAGCTCGTTGCCGGTCTGTGCGTCGTACGCCGTGACCGTTCCATCACTGAACGCGACGTGCACGCGACCCGCCGCCACCGTGACACCCGCGTGCCCGGCCACTTCCATGCCGAGCGCTGGAGTGCGGTGCTGGCTCCACGCACGTTTTCCCGTCTTGGGATCAACGGCGATCACCGTGTCGTTGGCGTTGACGAAAAACAGCTGTCCGTCAGCCAGCACGGGCTTGCGTGCGACCTCCGCGTTGGATGAGAACCGCCACAAAAGCGACCCATCTGCGCCGCGCAACTTGTAGAGCGCACCGTCGTTCGAGCCGACGTAGAGTTCGTCCCTGCTAGCGTCGTAGAGCGGTTCGGATTGCACGGGGGCGAGCGTTTCGAAGCGCCAGAGCACCCCGCCGTCTCTCGCGTTCAGCGCGTAGACTCCGCGATCACTGCTGCCGACGAAAACCCGCTGTCCCGCGACGTCAATCGCTGGGCGCCCGCGCTCGTAGGGCTCGCCCTGCTCCCGCGAGTCTGCAACCAAGTCGTGGCGGTAGAGCACGCTCATCGCGTAACTCGGACGATGTGCCCAACTTGGTTGCTCTGGGTGAACGGACCCGCGATCGCAAGCTAGTGTGAGCCACGCCCCGATCAGAGCGATGCTCGCTCGCCGAATTGGTCCTCGGCGCGTGCTCACTGGTTGCCCGGAGCTGGAGCTTCTGGCGCGGGAGCTTCGCTGGGGGCTTCCTCAGGCGCGTTGTCGGGTTCGGGAGCTGGTGCCTGGTTCTTGCTCTTCTCCGTCGCCGCGTTGATCTGTTCTTGCACCTGCTGCTGCAAGGCTTTGATCTGCTCAGGCGTGATCGGTTGTGAACCTCCAGGACTGGGCGGGGCAGCAGCTTCGAGCCCGAGCTCTTCGCTCAGCGCCTTGGCGCCGCGCTCGACGTAACTCGCCGAAAAGCCCATGGGATCTGCCGTGGTTGCGGCGCCGAGCTTTTCGTTCAGCTTCTTGACGAGCTCTTTGGCTGCATCGAGCTGCCCGAGGTCACGCTGCAGCCGAGCTTGTTGGTACAGCGCAAGCTCTTTGAAACCCGAGGTGTCCGTGTTTTCCAGCCGCTGGTAGGCCTTCAGCGCAGCCTCTTTGTCGCCCTTGCCTTCTTGCGCCAACGCGATACCTTCCACCGCTCGCCCGCGCAGCTCGGGATCCGACTTCGCGAGTTCACCGTTGGCTACCTCGTCGTAGATCGCGAGGGCTTCGTCGAACTTGGCCTGGTCATACAGCACTGCAGCTCGCCCCAAGCGCGCATATACGCTGGTTCCGCTACCTTCCCGCATGCTGGCGGCCGTCTCGAAACGCTCGAGCGCCGCGGACCGCAGCGCTGCCTGGTCTTGGAAGATCGGCGTCGGATCGACGATGTTCTGTTCGTTCGGCTTCCCCTGCTCAGCGGGGTCGCCGATCTTGCCGCGCTCGGTATCGACGGCGGCCGCGAGCGCTGCGGTTGCTTCTGCGCGGGCTTCCTGAGCCTGCCAGTTATAGATGCCCCAGCCCGACCAGCCCGCGATGCCCAACACAACTGCCCACTGCAGCGTCGTCGAGTTATTTCTCAGCCACTTGCCAGCAGTGTCCGTCGAGCGTACGAGCGCATCGTCGAGCATCTCCTGGGCGTCGAGGCCGACGGCTTCCGCTTCACGGCGCTCGCGCACGCGAGCTTTGCGCGCCTGCGCGGCGGCGGTGCGTCGCGCACGACGATTTTGCGGCTCGGCTGCCTCGGCAGCGTCTGGGCCCTCACCCTCTGGGCCCTCACCCTCTGGGCCCGCTTCTGGGCGTTCGGATTCGCTCGGCTCGGCGTCCTCGGACGCCTTGATCTTGGTCTCTTCTTCAGCCACGGGCCGCTCTATAGACTACTGCTCGCCTGCCTTGCCAGCCCGTCGCGTCGAATCCTCGGCTTTTGCTTCCTCGTCGGCGACTTGGACCGTCTGTTGGGGCTCAGCCGACGACGATAGCTCGGCCTGTGTGGGAAGCACGGCCAGTGACTCGAGCTCGATTCCCCGGGTTGCCAAAACCACGAGAAAGCTCGCTCGGCCCGGAGCGAGCCCAAATTCGGGTGGCACACGGGTATGAGCCTCAACCGCGTCGCCCCCCGCAGCAAACGGCACGGCTATCCGCATGGTCGGGTGAATTTCCGGGACTTTCCGAGCCTTTGTTAGCTTGCCTTTACTGTCGTAGGCGAAAACCCCGTGAGGCAGACCGACCCAGACCTGGCCGGGTTCGGAGCTGGTGTTGCGGGCCCGCACGAGCAGACGCAGACCGCGACCATCCCCGGTCTTTGGGACCACGACGCGAACCATTTCGCCGATCGCGGCGTTCTCGCGCAGACGCTCGAGGTCACGTGAACCGGGGCCGCCAACGTGCTCGAGGATGCCCGCTTCGGTGGCGATGCGGAGCCCCTCTTGCAGCGGATCGGCCACGCCGAGCCAGCGCCGCAAGGGCACGACCAGTTCGTTGTCGGCGCCCAACCTCAGCAGCGCGGTTGCCAAGGCGGAGCGGGCGGTTTGGTACGGCTCGTTTGCCAAAGCCCGCGCCATCAGCCCTCGCGCAGCGGGATCGCCGATGCTGCCCAGAGTCTTGGCGATCTCGGCGCGCAGGCGTACTTCGGGTAGGCTGCGCAGCAGCGCGGGTACTGCGTCCTCCGCCTGGATGTTGGCGAACGCCGCAAGCATTTCCATCGACTCCGTGTAGTCGCGCTGCCCGCTGCTCCACCACGCGATGAGTTCGAAACGACCCTCGTCGTCGCCCGTTTCCGCCAGCGCTAGCGCCGCCAGACGCCGCCACGTGACGTCGCTGTGATCGAGCAACTCGCCCGTGAGCGACGCGCCTTGGCCCATGCGTGTGAGTGCCAGCGCCGCGTACGCCCGCACCGTGAAGTCTTCGTCGCGTTGCAGCGCGAGCCGCAAGCTCGGGGCGGTTTCTGGGCGGTGGAGACGAAACAGGGTCTCTGCCGCCTTGCGGCGCACGTGCAGGTCCGCGTCGTCGAGCAGCTCGGACACCTCCGCGGCGGCGTCGCCATCGCCGCTGATGGCACGCAAAATCGGAGCGGGCCAGCCCTTTCCCTCTGCCTGCAGGCCGCGGCGCTCGTACTTGCCGTGGGTGGAGTTGAGCCGCCGCAAACGTTGCCGCAACCGCGAGAAGTCGTCGGGGCGGTCGAGCGCGATGTCTCGCTGCTGCGTCGGATCAGATTGCAGATCGTACAGGCGGCAGGCGCCCAGTTTTCGCTGGCAGAGCAGGCGCAGAGAGCCCTCGGCCAACAGCGAGTGCTGGTCGGTCTCGGCGTAAGCAAACCCGTCGTCGTCTGCGCTCCCCGCCCCCGCGAGCTGCGGCCCCAAGTCGCGCCCACGCAGCCGCGGGCGCAGCGGCACACCGAGCGCGGCGAGCGTCGTCGGCAACAAGTCGATGGTCTGAACGGGAGGCTCCACCACGTGGGGCGCGACCGCCCCACGTGCGGAAATCACTAGCGGCACCCTCACCTGTTCTTCGTACACGCTGGTGCCGTGGTAACGCCCGCCGTGATCGCCGAACTCTTCGCCGTGGTCGGAGGTGAGCATCACCACGGCGTTGGGACGGTCCTTGCGAAACGCCGCCACCAATTGCCCGACGGTTTCATCTGCGGCGCGCACCTCGCTGTCGTAGCGGTCGATGTCGCGCGGACCGAAGTCGAACTCGGGGTGCAGATCGTAGGGTTCGTGCGGGCCGAACAGGTGGACCCACACGAACAAGCGCTGGTCGGTGTCTCGTTCGGCCAGGTAGGCTTCCAGCTGGGCCACACGCGGCGGCCCCTCGAGAAATTCCTTCTTTTGATATTCGAAGCCGAACGCGTTGTTGGAGAACGACTCGAAGCGGTCGGAATCAATGAAAAAAATCGCAGGCGGGTAAAACGCAGCCGTGCGATACCCGTACGTCTTGAGCAAGCTCGCCCAGGTCTCCGACTGCTCGCCGATGCCCTGCAGCAGCAACGGGCGGATGTATTTGCCCGTCATCAGCGAGGTGACCGAGTACGACGTGTGCGGCGTGGCACAATACGCGCGTTCGAATCGCACACCTTCGGCAGCCAGCGCGTCGATGTTCGGCGTGGTGGGGCGCGAGTAACCGTAACTCCCCAGGTGATCTGCGCGCAGGGCGTCGACACTGATCAGTAGGATGTCGCGGTCCGTGAAACTGACGCGCGCGGCGGATGAGTTTGCAGGGGAACCCCGCGCGGCGCCCTGCCCCGCTGCTTCGTCGAACTCGGGGAGCGCTGGGGGTGGAGCAAGTAGCGCACTGGCTTGCACCACGTTGCCGAGCAGCGGCGCTTCATCGAGCAGCAGCAAGCGGAAGTTGTCGAAGCGGGCGAGGCGCTGGCTGGCGGGCTGCCAGAGCAGCGCGGCGGCCAGCGGTAAGACTAACCAGGCCAGGCTGGTGAGCGCGCGGCGTGGCGGCGCCGCGTGATCAGCAGGCTCGACGTTCGTCGTGCTCGCGTCGATCAGCGCCGCAAACAGCGCGACGGAAAACACTGTGAGCAGCGCCAGTCCCCAGTGAAACGCCGGGTACAAGCGCACCAGGACGAACGCGTTCAGCACCTCGAAGCACACTGCCGCACAGGCGCAGCCGAGCGCCAGCACGCGCCGCCGCTCACGGGCCTGGCGGGCGATCAGGGGCCCCAAATGAAAAGCCGCAAAACCCGCCCCCCCAGCAACCACCGCGACGAAGCCCACGCGACGCCACCACAGGTCGAAATGACGGCCGTCCGAGACGCCGTACGCGACGAGCGCGCCGAAGATCGCAAAGCTGCCGATCGTCAGCCAGCGTTTTGGGGGCGTGTTCTCGAGTAACGCGCGGGCGAGCGCCGCGCAGGGTGCCAGCGCCAAGCACGACAGCAGCAGCGCCCCGGGCGCGAGCCAAAGCGATCCGTACTGCAGCTCCCACAGACTGGCGATGAGCGACCAGTGGAAGATCACGACGACGGCCAGTTCCAGCGCACCCAGCGCAAGCGCCGTGATCACCACCGAACTGCTGACGTGCAGCCAGTAGCGTGGGCGCGGACCGAACGCCGAATCGAGTGAGCTCGAGCGGCTCAGCGGGGACTGTGGACGCTCAGTTTTGGACAATTGGAGTCGCGTAATGACAGTACGCGCAGCGGGCGAGCAAGCGGTGACGACCTCGACGCGAGACTATTCGAACGGGCGAGTGTTCGAACAGCCGACTATTTGAAGACGACGTCGACGATCTCGTAGCTGCGCTGGCCACTCGGGAGTTTGACGACGGCCTCGTCGCCAACTTCTTTGCCGAGCAGCGCGCGGGCGACGGGTGCGGAGACGGAGAGCAGCCCACTGTCGATGTCCGACTCGTCGGCGCCCACGATCTGGTAGACGGATTCTTCTTCGGTATCGAGATTGAACACGGTCACGGTCGCGCCGAATTGCACCCGAGTGCCGCTCAGCTTGCTGGGATCGATCACCTCCGCCCGTGACAGCTTGTCCTCGATGTCCTTGATTTGGGCCTCGACCATGCCCTGACGTTCCTTGGCGGCGTGGTACTCGGCATTCTCCTTGAGATCGCCGTGCTCTCGCGCGGTCTCGATGTCCTTGGAGATGCGCGGACGTTCTTCTTTCAGCTTGATGAGCTGCTGCTTGAGGAGATTGTGCCCCCGCGGGGTCATCGGCACGCGTTCCGCCATAACGGCCTTTTATTGCGTCTCCGAGCGGGCAGGTCAACGACCTGCAACCCGGCTGTGACCAAACAGCCTCCGAGCGGCATGCGCTGATCGCCTGGGGATCGTCCCGCGACGCGAGTCTTGCACTGGGTAGGAACAGCGGCTAGAGCGCTGCTGATGGCCAAGCGACGCCCTGACAGGCTAGATCAGCGAGCGCAGGAGGCGTTGGTCGCGTTCTCCGCGACGTTCGGGAACGCGGCAAGCGCCGACACCAACACTTCGTCGGCAGGCCGATGCCGCGACTTGCAACGCTGGCCTGGGAATTGCTGCACGCGTCTCGTCGGTGTGGCGTCCGTGTTGGTGGCGTTCGCCAGCGGACTGCCAGCCTGCGTAGCCGAACAAAAGATGCCCGAGACGGCGGTCGAATACGAAAACCGCG
Source organism: uncultured bacterium (assembly GCA_965651905.1). Taxonomy (GTDB): domain Bacteria; phylum Myxococcota_A; class Polyangia; order Polyangiales; family Polyangiaceae; genus SZUA-265. The sequence goes on from CBFGUG010000054.1 coordinate 7,762, forward strand.
CGAAACAAGCGTACGAGGAAGCCCTCGTCGAGTTCCTCGACCACAACTGGGAGTTTGCGGCCCAGCTGATGCGCGACGTGCGCCGCAACTTCGGATACACGCCGTATGCGCGCAAGGCGGAGCTGCGTTTGGCGGACATCGCGTTTCATCAAGAGGCGTACCCCGAAGCGATCGCCGCCTACAAAGGCTTCGTACACGACCACCCGAACGACCCCGAAGTTCCGTACGCGCGCTTTCGGATCATCCGTTCGCAGTACCTGACGTCGAACAACAACTTTTTCCAACCGCCGCTCGAGGAGCGAGACTTGTCTGCGGTGCGCGACGCCTACGCCTCGATTCGTTCGTTCCTCGCGGACTTTCCCGATCACGAAGAGAGCGAAGAGATCGCCTTCATGTACGAGTCGGTCGGGGGCATGCTCGCGCGCCACGAACTGTACGTCGCGCGCTTTTACGCCAACGAAGACGAGTTTCATGCCGCCATGTCGCGCGTGCAGTACGCCATGCGCACCTACCAAGCGACGGGCCTCGAGCCTGAAGCCGTGGTGCTGCTCGGCGAAATCTACCTGAAAATGAAGAAGCGCAAGCAAGCGGTAGCGATGTTCAGGCACGTGCTGGCGCGTTACCCGGATAGCGCGTTCACCCAGCCCGCACTGCGATTCTTGGAGCAGCTGGGCGAGCCCGCAAACGGCACCGCCTCGAGTGCCCCCGTGGCTGACGGAGCCACGCGCGTGAAACCAAGCCCTGAACAGGGCTCCGTAAGCGGGAACGCCAAGGCCCCCCTGTGACCGCGCCTCGACGCGATGCGGAGTCCGAGAGGCCAGAGGAAACCCAAGCGCAATTGATCTGACGGGCGCCCATGGGCCAGCGCGGGGAGAGCAGATGAACCAAGACGACGGGAGTACGCGGGAGTCGAATCGAGCCAGCTCAGCTGCGACCCAGCTGGAGCCACAGCCGCCCGTGAGCGGCGCTGGTCCCGACGCCGTCGTGCCGACCTTGCGCAGTTCCCCCTCGTCAGCTCTCGCTCCGCCCCCCTCGCCCGAACGTCTGGCGACCGTCTCACCCACCGTGCTCGTGGTCGACGACGAGCCGAACATCCGTCGCACGCTGGAGATGGTGCTAACGGGCGCAGGTTATCAAACCGTACAGGCCGAAAGCGCCGAGCACGCGCTGGAGCGACTGCGCAACCCAGCCCAACCCGTCGACTTGGTGGTGCTGGACATCAAACTACCCGGAATGAGCGGACTGGATGCGCTGAAGGTGTTGCGTGAAGAACACCCGGGCAACGTGCTGCCCGTGATCGTCATCAGCGGCCACGCCACCGTGGACGACGCCGTGCAGGCGATTCGCCTCGGCGCGACGGACTTTTTCGAAAAACCGCTCAATCGCGAACGCATCTTGGTCAGCGTCGACAACTGCATTCGCACGGCGCGTTTGGGGCGCACGGTCGAGCAGATGCAAGCCGAGCTCGAGCGCCGTTACGACATGATCGGCACCAGTGCTCCCATGAAGCGCTTGTACGCCGACATCGACAAAGTGGCGCCCACGCGCGCCACGGTGCTGATCACGGGCCCCAGCGGGACGGGCAAAGAGCTGGTCAGTCGCGCGATCCACCGCTTGAGTCCGCGTGCGGACGCGCCGTTCGTCAAAGTCAATTGCGCGGCCATTCCGCGTGAACTGATCGAAAGCGAGCTGTTCGGTCACGAGCGCGGTGCGTTTACAGGCGCCCAAGCACGCAAACGCGGCTTCTTCGAGCAAGCGCACGGCGGCACGCTGTTTCTCGACGAAATTGGCGACATGGATCTGACCGCGCAGGCCAAAGTGCTGCGCGTTTTGCAGAACGGCGAAGTGATCCGCGTGGGCTCCGAACACGCGCTGCACGTCGACGTCCGGGTGCTGGCCGCCACCAACAAAGATCTCGCGAAGGAGGTCTCCGAAGGTCGCTTCCGCGAAGACCTGTACTTCCGTCTCGAAGTGTTCCCCGTGAGCGTTCCATCGCTCAGTCAGCGGCGAGAAGACATCACCTTGCTTGCAAAGTCGTTCGTGGAGGCGTTCTGCAACGAAAACGGCTTCTGCAACAAGAAGATCCAGCCAGCCGTGTTCGAAGCCCTCGCGCAGCGCGATTGGCCGGGTAACGTGCGCGAGCTCAAGAACGTGGTGGAGCGCGCGGCGATCTTGTCGAGTGACGTGATCACCATCGCGGACTTGCCCGAAGATCCCCACGCCAGCCCCTTCGAAGACGAGCCCGAGCCGCGGCCCGAACCCCCCGTCCCCCAAACGGGGGAGCGCCTCACCCTGCGCGAGTACCGCGAAGCCGCCGAGCGCTCGTACATCGTGCAAACGCTGACGGAAACGGATTGGAACGTGTCCAAAGCTGCCGTCGCCCTCGGCGTGGAGCGCACCAACCTGCACAAGAAGGTGCGCGCGTACAAGATCCGACGAGGCGAAGAACAGTGAGCGAGGGTCGGCCAGGCCCCAGCAACTGGTGGCCCAAGGGACGTCTGCGCGGCGAAGGCCCGATCGACGCAGTGGATTTACCCGGGCGCGATCCCGCCCTGCTGGCGATTCACGGCTTTGGGGCAACGCCGAACGAAGTGCTGATGTTGACCGAAGAGGCGCACGCGCTCGGCCTGCGCACGCGAGCGCCTCTGCTGCCCGGTCACGGCACGTGCGCGGCCGATCTAGCGCGCACGACCTACGGACAGTGGTACGAGAGTGCCGAGCGCGAACTACTTCAGCTGAGCGAAAGCGAAGCGGTGATCGTGGGGGGGCAGAGCATGGGCGCCGTCGTCGCGCTCGACCTGGCCATTGCTCATCCGAGCCGCGTGCGCGCACTGGTCATCCTGGCCAACGCCACGCGGCTACACTCTCCCTTTCCGAGCCTGGCGCTGGCGGTGGCGGAACGGCTACGCGTGCCAGATTTTTCGCTGCCCAAGTTTCGCGGGCCGAACATTCACGATGAGAGTGTCAAACACACGCACGTGACGTACGACTCACAGCCGATGCGCGCAGCAGCGACGTTACGTCAAGCGGGGCTGCGAGTGCTGGGCAGCTTGTCGAAGATTCACTGTCCGGCGCTGATCGCCCATGGGCAGCTCGACGCCACCTGCCCTGTCAGCAATGCGTGGGCAGTTGCCGAAGGGCTGTCCACCACCGACGTGGAGCTCGTGGTGCTGCCGAACTCTGCGCACATCGTGACCAAAGACCGCGATCGCGCCGTGCTGCGGGATCGCGTCGCGCGCTTCTTGAGACGCTGCAGCTGACGCGTTCGACTCCGCTGCGGGGCTCGGCCGCGCTCTGTTCAGCCCACGCCCGTGGAGCCGTAGCCGCCACTGCCGCGGACGGTTTCGTCCAGCTTCGTGACCTCGCGCAACGCCACCTGCGGCGCGGCGGTGATCACGAGCTGGGCGATGCGCTCGAGCGGTTCGATGCTGACGGGCTGCTGACCGTGATTGATGAGCACGATGCCGATCTCGCCGCGAAAGTCGCTGTCGATGGTGCCAGGCGAGTTGACGATGCTCAGGCCGTGCCGCAGCGCCAGGCCCGATCGCGGACGCACTTGTCCCTCGTAACCTGGAGGGATGGCAAAGCGGAGGCCAGTTGCGATGAGTCGACGTTCCCCGGGGGCGATCACCAGCGGCGTCAACAGGGCGGCGTGCAAATCCATGCCTGCTGATCCAGACGTCTTGTACTCGGGGAGCGGGACCACGACCTCTCCGCAACGTGCTACGGCCACTTCCAGCATGGCGCGGACCATATCACTCGCGCGCACGCGTTGGCGCGGAACGGCTGTTGGGGACGCGGTGTTGGACTCGGCTACCGCCTTCGGGCCGCGCGGCCGTTCGCCGACCGCCCGTTTCCACTGTGCCGAGCCGCGGTTTGAGCCATGCGGCGCGAAAAGGTGCGCCCCGCAGTCGCGCTGTGTTTTTTTGAGTGGGCGGGTGCAGAAGCGCTGGCGGGCGCGGGCATCTGGTGAGTAAAAGGCCTATTCCAGCTAGCGCAATGGGCGTCGCGCAAGGCGACTCACTTGTCCAAAGGCGGTTGGAGCCGGCACAATGGTGATCGGCTCGGAGACTTTCGACTTCGTTCAACATCTGGCGCAGTGAGTAATCTGAAAGAAACCTTGGAGCGCCTCTACGGGCTGATCGGCAAAGGTCGCAAGTTGGGGCTGGAGCGAGTCGCCGCCGCCTGCGACAAGCTGGGCAATCCCGAGCGTTCATTCGAGGCCGTGCACGTCGCGGGCACGAACGGCAAAGGCAGCGTGACCGCCTTCGTAGCGTCAATGCTCAGCCAGACGGGTCAAGCCGTCGGCCGATACACCTCGCCGCACCTCAATCGCTTCGCCGAACGCATCAACGTCGGCGGCCAGCCGATCACGGACGAGCAAGTCGTCAAGTACGTCGGGCAAGCGCTCGACGTGGACGTCGATCTGACGTTCTTCGAGACGACGACGCTGGCAGCTTTCCTCGCCTTCCGCGATCTGGGCGTCAAGATCGCCGTGCTGGAGACGGGCCTGGGCGGACGGCTCGACGCCACCAACGTGATCCCGCCGCCGAAGATCGCGGCCATCACCCGCATCGCCTACGACCACAAGGCCGAACTCGGTGACACGCTGTACGCCATCGGTCGCGAAAAGGCGGGCATCATCAAGAGCGGAACCACCGTGGTCACGGGTAAGTTACATCCCGACGCGCTGCGGGCCGTGGAAGAGCGCATGGACGAAGTGGGTGCGGAGTTGCTCGCGCTCGGCAGCGCCGAGCCGTACCCTGGTGCTCAGCTGGCGTATCCGCGCATGGCGATGTACGGCACGAACCTCGCGGTTGCGTCGACCATCGCGCGGCATTTGGGCGTCACGCCCGAGCAGATGGCGGCAGGCATCGAAGCCACGTCTTGGCCCGGCCGCAACGAGCTGCTTCACCGAAACGGCCAAGAGCTCACGTTGCTCGATTGCTGCCACAACCCCGACGGCGCGGTGTTGCTCTCGCACATCATCGACGCCACTGCGTCCGAGACCGTTGGCGGCCGCCGCGGCGTGGCGCTCGTGTTCGGTAGCGTTCAAGACAAGAACTGGAAAGCGATGATGGCGCGCCTGGAGCACTGCGCGTCTCACCGTTTGTTCGTGAAACCCGAGGTGCCGCGGGCCGCGGATCCCGCGCCGATGGCGGCTCGCTACGGGGGCACCACCTACGACTCGATCGCAGACGCTTTGCAGTCGGCGCGCGACGCCGTGGGACAGTCGGGCTTGGTGGTGGTCACGGGCTCGGCGTTCTTGGTCGGCCCTGCCCGCGCCCTACTCCTCGGGCTGCCGACAGATCCCGTCGTCGACCAGTGACCTGTCGAACGGTGACCTGTCGAACGGTGACCTGTCGAATGGTGACCTGTCGAACGGTGACCTGTCGAACGGTGACGGGTGTTCGACGGGCGAGCCGATGCGGCGGAGACCGATCGCGCGGGAGGGTTGAGCCGACGCCCGATCAGTGCGAACACCCCGTTCGGAGCGCGGTGCTCGGTCGGGCGCCGCACCCCGAGGGCGCCTGGCGCCAGGCGCATTCGCATTACAGTCATCGGACCCCAAACCGTCACGCGCGAAAGTAACGCAGGAGCAAACGATGCCGTCATTCGACGTGGTCTCCAAACTGGACTGGGCTGAAGTGAAAAACGCCCTCAACCAAGCCCAACACGAGCTCGCCCAGCGCTTCGACTTCAAGGGCACGGGCGCGCAGATTGAGCAAAACGACGGCGGATTCGTCATCAGTGCCAACTCCGACGAGCGCATCACCGCGGCCTTCGACGTGTTCCGCGAAAAACTCATCAAGCGCAAGGTCAGCCTCAAGCACTTCTCCGACAGTGACCCCGGCCCGGGGCCGAAAGGGTCGCGCAAGATGGCCGTCTCGGTCAAAGAGGGCATCGACAAGGACGCCGCCAGGATCCTCGTCAAACACATCAAAGACTCGAAGCTCAAGGTGCAGGCCGCCATCCAGCAAGACACCCTGCGCGTCACGGGTAAAAAGCGTGACGATCTGCAAGAAGTGATCGCCGATTTGAAAGCACAAGACTTCGAACTCGACTTGCAGTTCGTCAACTTTCGCGATTGAACCCACGCGTGACCAATTTGCCCCCCAACGCCCCCGAAAAGCGCCGTCTGTTCGGAACCGACGGCATTCGCGGCAAGGCCAACGTTTACCCGATGACGCCCGAACTCGTGGTGCGACTCGGTAAGGCGATCACACTGGTGGCTTCCGAAGCCTGCAAAGGGCCGCCCAAGATCGTGATCGGCAAAGACACGCGTCTGAGCGGCTACATGATCGAGACGGCCCTCGTCGCTGGCATCTGTTCGATGGGCGGCAACGTGCAGTTGACGGGCCCGATCCCGACGCCAGCCGTCGCCAACTTGACTCACAGCATGCGCGCCGATGCGGGCGTCGTGATCAGCGCCAGCCACAACCCCTACCAGGACAACGGCATCAAGCTGTTCGGCCCCGACGGCTACAAACTCGAAGACAGCGCCGAAGCCCGCATCGAATCCTTGCTCGAAGACGACCGCCTCGATCGTTTGGCCAAGACCGGCTCTCGGCTCGGGAAAACGTCGCGCATCGACGAGGCGACGGGCCGTTACATCGTTTACGCCAAAAACACGTTCCCGCAAGACTTGGCTTTGCGTGGTCTCACGGTAGTAGTCGACGCGGCGCACGGCGCTGCGTACCGCGCCGCGCCCAGCGTGTTTTCGGAACTCGGCGCTCGAGTGTTCACCATCGGCTGCAAACCCAACGGCCGCAACATCAATCACAACTGCGGGGCGCTCCACCCCCAACACGTCGCGCAAGAGGTCAAGCGGCATCACGCCGATATCGGTATCGCCCTCGACGGCGACGCCGATCGTTTGATCGTGGTCGACGAGCGCGGCCAGGAGGTCGATGGTGACGCGGTGATGGCCCTGTGTGCCACTCGCATGATCGAACAACGGCGACTCAAGAAGCGCACTCTCGTGACCACGGTGATGAGCAACATGGGCCTGGAGCACGCGATCGCCGCTGCGGGGGGACGTCTCGTGCGCACCCAGGTCGGCGATCGATACGTGGTCGAAGAAATGCGCAGGCGCGGCTACACCTTCGGCGGTGAGCAGTCGGGACACCTGGTGTTTTCGGAACACGCCACAACGGGCGACGGCATCGTCGCAGCACTTCAGGTGCTCGCGATCATGATCCGCGAGCAGCGTCCCTTGAGTGAACTCGCCAAAGTGATGACGCGCCTGCCCCAAGTGCTCGTGAGCGTTACCCTACCCTCGCGTCGTCCGCTTTCGCAGATGAAACACCTCAACCAGCTGTCGTCCAAGATCAGCAGCGATCTGGGCGAGCGGGGTCGCGTTTTGGTGCGCTGGAGCGGCACCGAGCCGAAGCTGCGCGTGATGCTCGAAGGCCCCAATCACGCGCAACTCGAAAAACACGCCGAACGGCTCGTCGACTGCGCGCGGCGAGACTGCGGCGCGGCGTGATCCGTACGGAGAATTGAGCGACGTGCGTGAAGTTGAACAACTCGACGCTCGACAACTCGCCGGGCAGTTGTTGGTCGTAGGTTTCCCGGGGCCAGAACTGCCCGACGAGGTGGCGTTGCAATTGGGCGACACGTCTCTCGCTGGCGTCGTGCTGTTCAGCCGCAACCTACCCGACCTGCAAACGACTTGGCAGCTTTGCACACAAATCGCGCAGTCGACGCCCCGCGAGTTTCCAGCGTTCATCGCCGTCGACCAGGAGGGCGGCCGCGTCGCGCGGCTGCGCGAAGGCGTGATTCAGCTGCCGCCGCTGAGCGAAATCGGAAAACGTAACGACCTCGAGTTCAGTCGCCGCCTAGCAGCTCAGCAGGCGCGCGAGTTGCGACAGCTCGGCTTCAACGTCGACTTCTCCCCGGTCGCGGACGTCAACTCCAACCCCAACAATCCCATCATCGGAAACCGCGCCTTCGGCGCTGATCCCGCGCTGGTCACTCGTCACTGTAAGGCGTTCGTCGAGGCTTTTCAGAACAACGGCCTGATGGCGTGCATCAAACACTACCCGGGCCACGGCGACACCGACACCGACAGTCACCTCACGCTACCAACCGTCACCCGCGACGCGCTCAGCTTGCGCAAGACCGAGCTCTACCCCTTCGAACGTCTCGCGCCCCACGTCGCCACGATCATGACGGCTCACGTGGTCTTCGAGGCGCTGGACTCCGTGCCCGCCACGCTCAGCCCCCGCTTGTGCGAAACGCTACTGCGTCGTGAGTTTGCGTTCGATGGCGTGCTGTTCAGTGACGATCTGGAGATGGGCGCTCTCGCCCAAAGTTGGTCGATCGAAGAAAGCTGTGTGCAAGCGGTGAAAGCGGGCTGCGACGCGCTCCTCATCTGTTCGCGGGCCGATCTGCACGAGCGCGCACAAGTGGCGTTGACCAACGCCATCGGCCGCGACGTCAGCTTTCGCAAGCGTTGTGAGCGCGCGGTCATCCGCAGCGTGCAGGCCCGTCGCCGCTTCAGCCCCGCGCCCAGCCCCCGCTTCGAAACTTTGGAGCAGCTGTTCATTTCCGACGAACGCCGCGAACTAGACGAGCTCCTCTCGAAGTTGCGCTGACCCCGCTCGTCCGACTGCCGTTTCGTCCCCTCTTGCGTTCGTTAGCTGGGTTACTAGGCAGCTAGCGCGCCGTACGCAACTGCCGAAGACTCGGCGCCCGCCTGTCGTCGTTTCCCGAAAACATCACCGCGCAGACCCGCCGAGTTCACACTCAGTGAGCTACACCTGACGCAGCAACCAAGCCGCATCACCAGCACGACGCGCACCTCACACCAGCACGCGGGTGCAGTCAGCGAACGGCGGGCAGTAGACGAGCGCCGGTAGCCCGCCCAAGGTCAAAGACGCAGGGCACTGCCCCTCACGCGAGGATCGACGCTTCGTCGCTTTCGTAGTCGCGTCCGTCACCCACTGATTCGAGGCCGTAGGCGTGACCAATTGCGTTGTACAGCTCGATCGCTTTGACGCGTGAAGTGACGTTCTGACCGATGGCAAAACGCCCCGCGCCTCCTGCAAAGCCGTGCATCACGCGTCCGACGTCGTGGTTCGTGCCGACTTCGCTACCGATCATCACCAGCAAGTTGTCGAGCAGCGTTTGGCCGTTGGGCGCCAAGAAATCGCTCGAATCGAGCTTGGCCAGCACCTGCGAAATGTTTTCGGCAATGAAGTAGTTGTGCGCAGTTCCCACCTCGATCGCCAACGGATCTTCGTTCGCCAGTCGATGGTAGTCGTGGTGCGGGTTACCGTCGAACGCGTAGTTCGGATTGTCCGGGTGCGCGTAGGGGCCGACGAAGTGCGTGTGGCCGCCACCCGAGTCGAACGACAAGTTACCGAAGCGAAAGCGGTCGCTTTGCAGCCCCGCGACGAACAGATCCGCCATGATCTGATACGCGGCGGCAAACTCCGCGGGGCTCACGCGGTGCACGTTCTCGGGCTCGGCGTCGTTACCGCCATCGACGTAATAGTCGAGGGGCGGCGGCGTCGGCTCGCTCACCATCACTTGCGGCGCTTGTTCGGCGAGCTGGTAAACGTTGCGTTCGATCTGACGAATGCGATCGAGGTGATTGCTGAGCACTGTGACGTCGGCCGCGGGCAGCGCCGACGATCCCGACGTGTACTTTTCGTACGCCGGGATCACGTAGTCGATGATCGAACGGTTGGCGCGTTCCTGCCCGCTCATCTCCGAACCGCCGGGCACGTCGCCGAAAAGCTTCTGGAAGAAGTCGACGGGTGACGCCAAATCTTCGAAATCCGCCGCGTTGCGCCCCTCTCGATCGAAGATGCGCTGATACTGGTAGTTGATCCCGCGACGAAAGTAGATGCCCGCGTCGATGATGCGAAACGCCGACGGCGGCCCCTGGGGGTACGCCTGGTTCATCAGTTCGTAGTGCAGCGTCGGGCCCTGGGGGATCACGGCGTTGCCCGTCGTCAGCTGCGTACGGTAGCCGGAAAATAGATACGGCTGCCCGTTGTGGTGCTGGGCGTCCACGGGGTTATCGGCAGCCGCCGCCATGTCGACGTCGGTATAAAGCGACAGCTTCCCCGCGTTGACGAAGCTCTCGTAATACCGCAGAGGCCCCTCGAACTGCCGATCGAGCACGTGGTACGGGCTGCCCAAACCGTACATCAAACTGATCGCCCCCACGTCGGCTTCGGGTGGGCCGCCGTAGAGGCTGTTGCGCGTCATGCTCTCCAGAAACGGCAGCGCGATCGCCACGGAGCCACCACGGAGCAAGGTGCGTCGGCTGAGAACTTTTCGGTACTTCATCGTCATCCTCTGCATCGCTCAGCGAGTGGCAAACACCTCTTGCAACACCACGGCCCGGGCCAAACTGCGGAAGGTCAGTTCCGACTCCGCTGCGGTGACCAGTACGCCGTCGATCAAGCTCGCGTCGTATTCAGTGTGGCGCAGCCCGTAGCGCACCATCTGATCGGTGATGCAACGGCGGTACTGCTCACTTTCCGCGAGCAGCGGCAAGAAGCTGCGGTAGTCGTCGAACTGGAACTCGCCGAGCGTCGTGCTGACTGGTCCACTGTCGTCGAGCCGCGGGTCGTCTTTGAACACGCCGTCACCCCCCCAGCGATTGAGCGCAAAGGCGTACGGTTCGAATTGCAAGTGGCACGCCGCACAGTTCGGATCGGCCAGGCGCGCTTCCGCCTCGTCACGTTGCGTGGCATCCGGAGGCAGCTCGCCCTCGACGTCTTCGGCGTTGAACGCCATGGCTGGCGGTGGCGTCGGCGGTACGCACAACAGCTGATGCGCGATGAACTGCCCGCGACTGACCATGCTGCCCTCGACCGCGTTGCTGTTGGCGATCAGTACCGCCGGGTGCGTGAGCAGGCCCATGAATTGGTAGTCCGCCGATGACTGCAACTGTTCGGCGGGCGTGACCCCGAGAAAATTCGCGGTCACGTCGTTGATCACGTAGCTCTCGGCAGTGAACAGCGCTTGAACGGGCGCGCCGCTGGTGACGTAACTGGCGAATGAGTCTCTCGCCGACTCGACGAGTGCATCCAGCACGCTGTCTTCCACGCTGACCACGCGCTGATAGACCTTGCGCAGCCCCAGAAAGTCGTACGCAAACGCGCGCCCGAAGCGCTCGCCGAATTGATCGAGCAGACGCTCGACGTGAACGTCGAGCGAGCCGCGCAACTGCCCCGACTGTGCAGCGGCGTACAGGTCTGCGTCGGGTGGCCCGTCACTGATGAAGTACGAAAGCCGCGCCGCGAGCTGGTAGTCCGTCAGCACTTCGTCCTCGAAGAAGTACAGAAACTCGGGCGCCTGCAACATGGCGCGCACGAGCAGGCCCGTGGCTCGTTCGTAGCTCAGGCCGTCCGCGGTCGCAGCATCGACGATGGGCATCAGAGCGCTCACTTCGGCGTCCGTCACGGGGCGCCGAAATGCGGCTTCACCGAATGTCGTGATGAAATCGGACACGCACTCGTATTGCGTGCAACCGCCGTACTGCGCGTGCAGCGCGCCCCAGTCGGACACGTTGTCGACCAATTTTCGGCTCGCGGTGTCGTACGCCAACACCACGTCATAAGCCTGTGACTGAGCGAAGCCCGAGTTGGCGAAGCCGCCGTTAGGTACGGGTTCGGGCACTAGCTCGAGCACTCCCGTCGTCGCCGCTTCACCGAGCAGTGCCGCTGCGGTGTTGATGAATTGGTGTCGCGTCAAACGTGAGATCACCTTCGCAGGCGCGTTCGCGATGGGGATGGTTCGCAAGCCTACGGAGTCTACTTGGGCGCCTCCGCCCGCAGCCCCTCCGCCTGCAGCCCCGCCTGCTGACGCGCCTCCACCCGCAGCGCTCCCCGCTGAGCCGCCTGCAGCTCCTGTCGCGCCGGATCCTGGAACCCCTGAGCCCGCGCTTGCTGACGTCGACGCCGCCGCGCCAGCTCCCGCTGCGGCGGATCCTTCGGTTCCCGCGGCCGCGTTTCCCCCGCTCGCGCCAGGACCAGCCGAGCCACCCGCGGGTTCAGCGCCACCGCTGGAACACGCTGCGATCAGCATCGCGACGACGAGTGATAACCCGCCGCACGAGTTACGGCCCGACGGGCCGCAACTCGGCCCAACATCCCGCGCCGCGTCTGTGGACGTCACGAACAGGCCTGACTTTCGATGTGGTCTCATCGCGGATCACGAGTCTAGAGAATCAGCGGGGAATGTCGACAAAGCTGCCCAGACGACGCCCTACCGCCTCTGTAATCCAGCGTTCGCTATCGCCCACGCGTCCGAAAATAAACCTTCGCCAGGCAAGCGTTCCGCTCCAGTCGCAAGACTGCCGTGAGCACGCTACGCGACGGGCCCAGCTTCGACGTACTGCGATGTAGGCGAGCACCATCGCGCGGACGCAGCGCGCTCGAACCCGTGCCGCGATTGAGACTAAGCCTGCACGCGACGACTGACACGTACCCACCACGAGTCACAGCCATCCCCACCGCTGTCGATAGCTGCATGGTTGGGGTGGGCCCAGCCCCTCATCGATGGTCGCGGCTCCCTCCCACCGCGGAAAGTAAACACCACGAACGCCACTCCAGAGGCGCCACACGAGGGCCGGTCGTTGGGCTTCGCTCGTCTACGATGACGCGAGCGCCCGCAAGTCGTGTTCACTCACGGTACGCCTGAACCGAGGGCGCATCACCCCCCAGTGGCGTGTGAACGACGAAGCGAATCGGCCGACAGCACACCGAACAATCTTCTATGTACTCCTGCTCTTCCCCGCCCCCGTCGTCGACGACAATCTCGATCGACTCGGCGCAAAACGGGCAGCGGACGCGCGCCATCATCGCTCAGTCAGCCTGAACCCAACTGCCAGTGCTCCACGTGCGTCGTCTGCTCCCCGCGCGTGTCGGCGCCATCTCCCGGGAACGGACACATTTTCACTCGGAGCGACCACCGAATGGCAGATCCATTTGGGCGACGTGAACCTCGCCATCCTGCTGCAATAGCAACAACCGCTCGCGCGCCAAGTCACGCTCAATCACTTCGCGGTTGTCGAAGGCGAACGCCAACGCATCGAAGATCTTGCCCGCACCCAGGCGCGGGTAACGTTTGATCAGTACGTCCACGCTGGCCCCGCTGCGGTAGAACGCCCACAGTCGCCGCACTGGCACACGTGAGTTGGCAACGTAAGGGCTGCCACCCAGAACGTTTCGGTCGACGCGCACGTGTGGGTGCGGGATGAGTACGATCGGAAGCTCGTCCATTCGCAGCGAAACGCATGATAGCTGGTTGTCGAACCGCGCGCCACACCCGAGTCAGCGAGCGCAACGGACGCAACCACCAGCTCTTGGCTTCAGCCCAACTTCGCCAGTACGGCGCTCGCGACTTTTTCAGGCGTGAAGCCGAATTCGTCAGCAAGCTGTTCAGCAGGCGCCGACGCACCGAAGTGATCGATACCGATCGCCAACCCGTCGCTTCCGAGCCACTTGTACCAGGTGGGCGTCGCTCCTGCTTCGATCGAAACGCGTCGACCACTGCCTAGGATCGCGGCTTGTGTGGCCTCACTCTGACGCTCGAACAACTCCACGCACGGCATCGACACGACACGCACGCGCTGCCCTTGCTTCTCCAAGAGTTTGGCCGCCTCTTGCGCCACCCACACTTCGCTTCCAGTGGCGAGCAACGTCAGCGTCGCGTTCTTTGCTTCGGTCGCGACGTACGCACCCTGCATCATTTGCTCAGGCTTGAAGTCGGCGGGACGCTCGACGACGGGCAGATTCTGACGCGTGAGCAGCAGCGCCGTCGGCCCCTTTCGAGATAGCACGTGCGCCCACGCCATCGCACACTCCATGCTGTCTGCAGGCCGCACCACATCCAGGCCGGGGATCAGTCGCAGCGACGACGCCTGCTCGATCGGTTGATGCGTCGGGCCGTCTTCACCAACGTAGAACGAATCGTGGGTGAACACATACGCCACCCGCGCCTCCATCATCGACGCCAAGCGGATCGACGGGCGCATGTAGTCACTGAAGATCAAGAACGTCGAGATCACGGGCGTAAACCCACCGAGCGCAAGCCCGTTGGCGATCGCTGCCATACCGTGCTCGCGCACGCCGTAGTGCAAGTTGCGCCCCGCATACTCGCGCGCATCGATGAATGCCTCTCCTTTGAGATCGGTCTTCGTCGAGCCAGCCAGATCCGCCGCACCGCTGAGGAACCACGGGAATTCTTTTGCGGCGTTCTGCAACATGGTGCCGCCCGTGGATCGCGTGGCCTCCTTCTTGTCCGTCGCTTGTGCAGCGAGCGACGCGAGCAGGTCCGCCGGCTTCCCCGCCAGAAACGCATCGAGGGACGCTTTGGCGTCTCCCGACAGACTCGCCGCGCGCTTCTGCCAGCTGTCGTACTCGGGACGTACGGCGGCGACGTGCGCCTTGAACGGCTCGTACGCTTCGTCGGGTACCAAAAACGCGGGCTCGACGGGCCAGTCTGCCGCGCGTTTCGCACCAGCGATCTCTTCCGCTCCCAACGCTGCGCCGTGGGCAGCAGACGTGTCTTGTTTGGTGGGGCAGCCGATGCCGATGTGCGTCTTGGCGATGATGAGCGAAGGACGGGTCTCGTCTGCCAACGCGGCGTCGAGGGCTTTGCGCACCGCCTCGGGATCGTGGCCGTCAACCCGCCACACGCCCCAACCGTAAGCTTCATAGCGCTTCTGCACGTCTTCGCGGAAGCTCAGCTCGGCTTTGCCGTCGATCGTGATGTTGTTGTCGTCGTAAATCACGATCAGGTTGTCGAGCGCCCACTGCCCGGCAAGACTGCTCGCTTCTGACGACACGCCTTCCATCAAGTCGCCGTCAGAGGCGAGCACGAACACGCGATAGTCGAACAGCGTAGTGTCCGACGTGTTGAAACGCGCCGCTGATGCTTTGGAACCCAGCGCCATTCCCACGGCGGTGCTGATGCCTTGGCCAAGCGGGCCCGTGGTGGTCTCTACACCGACGGTGTGTCCGTACTCGGGGTGTCCCGGGGTGCGACTTCCCCACTGGCGGAAGTTCTCGAGTTCGCTCTTCGGCAAGTCGTAACCCGCGAGATGCAGCACCGAGTAAAGCAGCATCGACGCATGGCCACACGACAGCACGAAGCGATCGCGGTTGGGCCAGTTGGGATCAGCGGGATTGTAGCGCAGGTAGCGGCTGAACAAGTCCGTCGTGATCCCGGCGAGCGCCATCGGCGTACCCGGGTGGCCACACGTTGCCTTCTCGACGGCATCGGCGGACAGAAATTGGATCGTTCGGACAGCAGAATCGAAGGCGCTCATGGCCAGCGAGATACTTGCCCCCGGGACCGTTTCCAACCCCAAAACGCAGACTTCCCCCCAAAACCAATGAAAAGGGGGGGGTTGCGGGCTGGCTCCGCCTCTCGCGTTCGTCACGTCACTCGCTAGCCGTTTCGATGGCTCGGCGGTGCTCGGCGAAGGTCTCACTGAATTGATGTTTGCCGCCCGCTCCCAACACGAAGAAGTAATACGGCGACTTCGCGGGATTTCTCGCAGCTAGCAGCGCGGAAATGCCCGGATTCCCGATCGGCCCGGGGGGCAGCCCTGGGTGACGATAGGTGTTGTAACGGTTGCTCGGGTCTTTCAACAGCGACGCGCTGATCTTCCCCGAGTACTCGGCGCAGCTCGGCGGGGCGTCGGGCAACTTGCAGCCGTAACCTGCCGTTGGGTCGCTCTGCAGCATCCGAATTGGCTTGAACTCGGAGCTGAGCAAGCGGTTTTGAAACACGCTCGCGACCAGTGGCATCTCGGCTTCGGAAGCCGCTTCCTTCTGGATCACCGACGCGAGTGTGATCAGCTCGTGTTCGTTCGACAGCCAGCCGCCCCGGGTCGAGTCCTCCGCGCCCAGGGCAGCGGCCCGACGTCGCTGCCCTTCTTCCACCATCCTAAATACCAGATCGCGCGCATCCGTGTTGCGACGCAGCTCGTAGGTTGACGGAAACAGGTAGCCCTCGAAGCTGGGCTGCCCGACCCACGACTCTGCGGTCTTCTCGTCGTGCACCAGCGCCAGAAAGTCCTGCCCGCTGCACACGCCGTTTTCCTCGAAACGTTTCGCCATCTGAAACGAGTCCCAGCCCTCAGGCAACGTCAACTGCACGCGCGCCCGCGACTGACGTCGCGCCAGCAACGCCACGAGCTCGCGCGCGCTCACACCGCGCTCCAGAAAGTGCGCCCCAGGCTCGATGGTCGCCCCTCGCGCGTACAGCTTCTTGTACCAAGTGAACAGCGCTGTGCGTTCGACGAGCCCAGCTCGTTGCAGTCGCTGCGCTATCTGATCGAGCGACTCCCCTTCGTCAATCTCGACGCGCACGAACGCCGACTGCGAGTCCGACTCGCTGCCCCAGAGCCACAAGCCGACGCCGACCAACCCGACGCCTGCTGTGATGGCGACGAGCAGCATCGCGCCGATGCGCCACAGTTGCGCGCGCTGTGACTTTTTCCCCTTTCGGCGGCGTCGCGGAGCTTTCGAGCGCGCGCGCGGTTTGGCCGAGACCGATTCACGGGGCTTGGTCTCACGCCCCTTCGTACGCGTCGCCTGGGCACGCGACTCTCTTTCTCTGCGTTCCGTCACCGCGTTACCTCAACGCTCGACGTCTTCGAGTTCGTCAGTTTCACTGCCCGCGTCGAAGTCGTCACCAAGGTCGCGGCTCCCCACCGACTCGCTCCGATCGAGCCAAGCCTGCAACAAGATGGCCGCCGCCGCGCTGTCCACGCGCGAACGCGACGCTTTCGCGTCCAGCCCGCCTTCCCGCAAGCGATCGTGCGCCTGCCGTGTCGAGAGCCACTCGTCGATCAACTCGACCTGTCGACCCGTCGCTTCGCGCAGCAGCTGCACGAAACGTCGCGCCCGCCGCGCGGGCGGTCCTTCACTGCCATCCAGTCGCCTGGGCAATCCCACGATGAAGAGCTCGATCTGCTCTTCGTTGGCGAACGCCGACAGCTGCCGCAACAAGGCCTTCACGTTGCGACCGTCCAAGTGCGGGCGCGGATGCGCCAACATGCCGAGCTCATCACTGATGGCCAGGCCCACCCGTACCTTGCCGAAGTCGATGCCCGCTGCGCGCACTCGCTGCCCATATCACGAGCGCCACATACTGGCCAATTGCTCAGCCGTGCCTCGTCCGGGTCAATCATCGAGGCGCGAGTTCACGAGGTTCTTTCTCGTTGACTAAATATGCACATTACTGCATATGCATGACTATGCAACTAGACGTGTTCCAGGCACTCGCGGACCCTACGCGTCGGCGGATCGTCGAAACCCTACTCGCGGGCGAGCAACAGGTGGCGGACGTGGTGGCCAAGGCGGGGATCCATCAATCGGGCGTCTCGCGGCACCTTCGAATCCTGCATGAGTCGGGATTCGTCACGATGCGACCCGACGGTCAGCGGCGGCTGTACGCGCTGCGGCCCGCACCCTTTCAGCAGCTCGACGGTTGGCTCTCGCCGTATCGCGAACTGTGGGAGGCGCGTTTGGATCGTTTCGAGGCAGCGCTCGAACGACGGAGCACACGAAACAAACCCGGTGGAAGGAAAAAATCATGACGAGTACGAAACACGATGGGCGGCGAGCAGTGGTGGTCATCGAACGCAGCTACCGAGCGAGTCTGGATGACGTGTGGGATCTGTGGACGACCAAAGACGGCTTCGAGTCGTGGTGGGGTCCCCAGGGGTTCCGCGTCGAAGTCAGCGAGCTCGACGCGCGCGTGGGTGGCGCGCTGTGTTACGAAATGATCGCGGACACCCCCGAAATGATCGCTGCGATGAAAGCCATGGGTCAACCCGCTTCCCATCCGACTACGTCGCGCTTCAGTGAGTTCGCGCCCAAAGAGCGCCTGGTGCTCACCAACGTGATCGACTTCATTTCCAATGTGGCCACCTACGAAAGTCAGATCGCGGTCGACTTCAGCGTCACAGGTGATCGCGTACGAATGGTCGTCAAGCTGGACGCGCTGCACAGCGAGGAGATGACGCGCATGCAACGAGAGGGCTTCACCAGCCAACTCACGAAACTCGACGAACGTTTCGGCTGAGCGGCAAGACACCGACGATTCAACGGAAACACGGGCGCAGTGACTGGACATCGCCTGCCCTCGCGCATTCGGGGCAGGTAGCCCTGCGTCGCGCACCTTGCTCGGACGAACAGCTAGTCTTGCCCTTGGAAGATGAACTCGCCCGTGGCGGTGTCGATGAGGCCGAACTGAGTGGAGTCGTACGAAATCGCGATGAAGTCGCCACGGCGGTCATCTACTGGTCCCTGCGAGGCCTCGCCGATCCACACGATCCGCGGGTGATCGAAACGATAGGGCTCGAGCTCTGCTTGGGCAAACGGATCCTCGCGCCACAGCAGCACTCCGTCGCACGTCATGGCGACGACGTGCCGACCGTCACCTTCGACGTAATAGATGTTTTCGTCCTCTGCGCTTCGATACGAAAGCGCGCCGATGAACGGCTGGCTGCGCACGAGATACTGCCCGGAACTGACGCCGCCAATTTCGCCACTGACTGTTGGGCGAAACGTTCGGCGGGCTTCGCTTGCATCGAGCAACGGCTCACGAGTCATGCGTTCGTGATTCGCTTCGGGCGTCGCGACGCCCCCTGCAACTCTCAGCGAAAGCAGCACGCAAAGACCGAACCCTACGAGCGAGATTCCGTATCCTCTCCGACGTGCGTGGCGTCCAGGCGGCACCATCGCTCCCCTCACTGCCTTCTTCACGTGTCGCAGACCCCGCTACGCCCGCCAGGCTTGGGTCCGCGGTCTTCAGCTGGACCCCTTCGCGCGGCCCGCGTGTTCACGCGGTGGGGGCCCCTGTTGATCGGCGTTCGATCCTATGCTCGACTAGCCTTCCGCCTACTCCGCAAGTCGATGATCATCGAATACTCCAGCGACCGCGTGCCCAGCCTCGAGCAGGCGGTTGGCCTCTACCGAGCCTTGGCTTGGTCCTCGGCGAAGAAACCCGTCGCACTTCACGGCGCTCTCAGCGGCTCTCACAGTCTGGTCACGGCATGGAGCGAAGGCACGCTGGTCGGTTTGGGCAACGCCATATCCGACGGGCATCTGGTCGTCTACTTCCCTCACCTGCTCGTCCATCCCGAATTTCAAGGCCGCGGCATCGGCTCGCAGCTGATGCAAATGCTGCGTGAGCGTTACGCGACCTTTCATCAACAGGTGCTATTGGCCGACGGTCGAGCCCCGCTCTTCTACGAGAAAATGGGGTTTCGTCGTAGCGGCTCCACCGTCCCGATGTGGATCTACGACGGCAGCGACCACGATTGACGTTTACTCAATACAAGTACCTTCACCAAACGATGCAGGAGAACGACGTCAGCAATGAGCTCAGCGCGGGGTTCTTCGTCGTGCGTCTTTTCGACTGCCCAGCCGCGCTTCGAAGCGGCTTACTCCCAAAGCGAGTGCTGACGCTCAGCAGCTGTCTGACTTCGCTTTTTCCCGATACTTGGACACTCGACTGGAGTTCGGAAACTGAAGACGACCGACTCGCTGCTGCCGCATTGATCGGCATTGAAGCCGCGGACCTTCCTACCCTGCTCGCCAACATGACTACGGCTTTTGCTGACGGTAAGTGGTGCTGGCCTCACGTTTGGGTGTCGCTGGACGACGCGCGCAGAGCGGCGCTGGAGTACCAGTTGTCTCGCGAAGAATTCGCAATCGTCGAGCTCGGAGTGCGTTCAGCGACCGCCGATGAGCTGCTCGTCGACCTCGCTGCTGGCCCGAACGAGGCTGAATGTGGACTGCTCACGAACCTACGGCGTCGCCGACACGTTCACTCGACGGGCACGCTATTGGGCTGGGAGCCGCTTGGCATCGAGCAGGGAGGCTCTATGCATTCTTGGTTGTGTAACGGGCTGCACCGCGATGCTCACGAACGGTTGGGGATAACCCCGGGCAAGTGGGGGCTCATCGAGAGCGCGACGGACGCCACACGCGTCGAACGACTCATCCAATCGGGCATCGGCGCGGAGCCAGTCCCATGGTTTTGCGCTCGCCTCTCGATTTTCGATTGGTGAGTTCCCTGACACACCATGCGAGGTCTTTCGAGACGGATGACGCAGGTTCTGCAAGCTTGTCTTGCGGACGACGTGCAACGCGCCGAGATCGCGCAGCGGATCGTTCGTGAGCTCATGGATGACAAACTCGGCTCCGAGCGCGTCGTGTTCTCGGTCGTTCGCTTGGTGCTGCATCATCGAGAGGTGGACAAGGTCGACTGGGCGTTCGAGCTTGCTGCGACCGATTACCGCGATCTGTTCATGTGCGCCGGACACGGCGGATTGAATGATCATGACGTTTGGGCAGCGGAAGTTTTGACTCGGCCGCCCCAAGTCGTTCTGCAGCAAACGCCGCCAAGACCCGCTGAGGTGAGTGCTACTGGCTGGGTGCGCTGCCCGCAATGCGACTTCAAGTTCAAGCGGACCGATCCAAACGCGTGGGACGGAAAGCACCACCAACGCTGTGGCGCGCGGTTCCGCCTCAGCTCCCGCTGAAACTCGGCGCCGTCTCGAGGGCTCTGGGTTCGCGAAAGTTCCCTGTTCTTGCGCGCGCCGTCGTTCGCCCAGGTTGTCCCGTTGGTCACCCCGCGCGGTCGAGCACCGAGGAAAAGCGGGCGCGGTACTCTTCGGGGGTCACGCCGTACTCGCGCACGAAGTGCCGCCAAAGAGTGCTCGAGTCCCCGAGGCCGGAACGCACGGCGATCACTTTGAGCGGCTCGTGCGTGCCGCTGAGCAAACGCCCGGCTTCCTCGAGGCGCAAGCGCCGCACGAGCTCCGCGGGAGACTCACCGAGCTCCGTTTTGCACCAGCGCGTCAACGTTCGCGGGCTCATGCCCAAGTCGCCCGCCAGTCGCGGGACACGCAGATCGCCGTTGATGTCTTCGACCACCAGCGCGCTCAGGCGAGCGAGTCGCCCGTCGCTGGCTTGGTTCGTTTGCCGTGCGAGGGCCGCGCTGAACTGCGCTTGGTTGCCCGATCGCCGCAAGAAGAGCACCAGACGCTGCGCGACGTCCATCGCCAGTCGGTGTCCGTGATCACTCTCCACGAGCGCCAAACACAAGTCGATGCCCGCCGTGATCCCCGCAGACGTCCAGATGGGGCCGTCGCTAACGAAGATGCCTTCGTCGACGACGTTCGCCTTCGGGAAGCGCACGCGCAGACGATCGAGCGCCATCCAGTGGGTGGTGGCTTTTCGACCATCGAGCAACCCCGCCTCGCCGAGGGTGAACGCGCCTGCGCAGATCGATACGATGCGTCGGAAGCGTTCAGCATGTTTCGAGAGCCACTTGGCGATCAGCAGATCCTCGTCGGACGCTGGCTTGAACGCCGAGCCGCCAGCCACGATGACCGTGTCGGGCGGGTGTTTGAAGCGGCTGGGCAGGCGTTGAATGTCGCCCACGCGCAGCCCGTGCCCCGTCGTGATTTGCGGACCCGATGGTCCGTAGACTCCGAACTCGTACGCGCCGTGCGCGGACACGTCATTGGCGTGGCTGAGCACCTCCCAGACGCCGCACAAGTTCAAGAGCCCAGTGCCCGGCGCCGCGATGATCCAAACCGTTCGCTGCTTGGTGCGCATGGGGAGAGTCTGAGTGCATCTGACCTAATTTGCAATCTGATTGTCCTTTGAGTCACCGAATCGCAGCGCTAGACAATCCAAAACAGACGTGGGTGGAGCCCTGGAGGGCCCGCTCACCAAAACTCGCAACGACCGACAGGAGCAGTCATGGTTAGAGTTGGCATCAATGGGATGGGCCGTATCGGGCGCATGGCACTACGCGCGGCAACACTACGTGACGACGTCGAAGTGGTCGCCGTCAATGACGTGCTGCCACTGGATTACCTCGCGCACGCGCTCAAGTACGATTCCGTGCACGGACGCCTGAACGGCGACGTACGGGCGCGCGGCGCCGAGCTTCTGCTGGGCGAGCGCCGCATCGCCGCGTTTTCCGAACGCGACCCCTCGAGCATCCCGTGGAAGAGTGTCGAGGTCGACTACGTGATTGAAGCCACGGGCGTGTTCCTCTCCGAAGAAGCCGTCAGTGGCCACCTCCGAGCAGGCGCCGGGCGCGTGCTGCTGAGTGCGCCCCCCAAAGATCAGACACCGATCTTCGTGTACGGGGTGAACTCGGATCGATATCGCGGACAGGCGGTCACCTCCGCCGCGTCGTGCACGACCAACTGTTTGGCGCCGATCGCCAAAGTGCTGCACGAGTCGTTCGGCTTGGTGCGCGGACTGATGAGCACGGTGCACGCGACGACCGCCACGCAGAAGGTCGTCGATGGTCCCTCGGGGAAAGACTGGCGCTTTGGGCGCGGCATTCTCGAAAACATCATCCCCGCGTCGACGGGCGCCGCGAAAGCCGTGACCAAGGTGCTACCCGAGCTCGAGGGCAAGCTCACGGGAACGGCATACCGCGTGCCCGTCTCCGACGTGTCCGTGGTGGACTTGAGCTGTCAGCTCGAGCGACCTACGGACTACTCGGCGATCTGCCAAGCCATGCGTCTCGCGTCCGAAGGCGAGTTGAAAGGCGTGCTCGGTTACACCGATGAGCCCGTGGTCTCCACGGACTTTCGCGGCAACGCTTGCACGTCCGTTTTCGACGCCAACGCAGGCATTCAACTCGACCCGACCTTCTTCAAGATCGTGGCTTGGTATGACAACGAGTGGGCGTTCGCCTGCAAGCTGCTCGACCTGGTAGCGCAGTTCTCGCGCCACTCGTGAGAGCGGCGGATATCCGCGTGCCTGTCGAGCTCAGCGCGGACCCGAGATGCGCTCAGCGGGTTTCTGCGCGCAGCCGAACAACGCTTGAACGTTCGTCACCGTGCCACCTTCATAAGCAGTGCACGTCGTCGGGCAGAGCGTGATGCTCGTGGGCTCTTCGGCGTCATCGAAGTACCAGCCGCCGTCGACGTTCGCGCACTCGTCGGCGCTCGGGACCACCCCGAGAACCACGCCGAACCCCGAGGGCGTGGCGTAACGCACGTTGACGGTCTCGACATCCAAGATGACTCCCTCGGGGGGTGCGGGCAGCGGGAACTCACAACCGCCTGCAGCGTCATCCAAGCCGACGTCGGAGCTCGAGCTGGCGGCGCAGCCTTCGATCACCTCGCAGCTGAAGTTGATGCCGATTCCGCCACCGTCCTCACCCTGCATCGCTTCGCAGGTTTCGGGGCACGCCAATATCTTGGTCGGGTTGAGCGCGTCGTCGAAGTGCCAGCTGTTGGGACCGCACTCTGCCTCGGAAGCAACGCGGTTGAACGCCACGCTGCCCGACGCCATCGTGGTGCGCGTGACCTCCACTAGGTCGACCGAGAATGTCTGTCCAGGAGGCGCAGGCGGAAGCTCCCACTCACACGCGATCTCGCTGCCTGCTTGGGTGATGATTTGCTCCGCCAAGCGATCGAACACGGGCTGAAAGTCTTGTTCGCAGAGCTCTCCCGCGACGCCGCCCGTTTGGGTGACGAGATCTTGGAACACGGTGCCGACGGCTGCGGACAGGGGCGGACATTCCATCCCGCAGAAGATGCCGTTGAAAGTCCACTCGGCGAACAGATCTGGCGATAGTGCTTGGAAGTTCTGGGTGAACGTTGCGGCAGAATTGTTCGGCTCGTCGGTGGCGTCGTCGTCGGAGACGATCACGATCGACTTACTCGCCTCGGGGCGCAGGTGCTGTTGCCACTCGGGGAACGTGTCGATGATCACGTTGAGCACGTCGTTGCTGCCGACTTGATTGGTGACATGCGCATAAAGCGGCAAGTTCTCGTCGTCGGGACAGTTACCCGATCCGAGGGGCGCGTCGATGCAAATGCCGTGCTGCGCGCCCAACCCGCCACCAGCGAATCCGCCACCACCAAACCCGCCGCCCGCACCCGGCATACCTGCGCCAGGCATGCCGTCAGCAGTGCCGTCGTCCGTCATCATGTCGTCCGTCGCCATGTCGTCCGTCGCCATGTCGTCCGTCGGCATGTCGGCCGCCATCATGTCGCCCGTCGCGTCCATGGTGGGGGGCGGAGGATTACCGATCAAGATCACCCGCACGTCGATGCCGCTGTCGACGATCTGCTGCGAAAACTGGTTCATGTACGTCTGCACGAACTCGATCTCTTCGCCCATGCTGAACGACGAATCGATCGCGATCACGATGTCGGCGGGTTGCACTGCGGTAGTGTCGACCGCCTCGACCGCGGTGCTCGCGCACTCCTCGTTGACCATGGTGCTGACCTCTGCCTCTGCGATGGGAACCTCCGTCTCCATGGCCTGCTGGGCGACGTCTTCTGGACGGTCCACGACGATGGCATTGGGGTCCACATCCGCCCCTGCCGACTGGTCTTGCACGGGAGCCGTCGGGCCCGTCGATGTTTGGGCAGCGTCCGAACTCGCTTGATCCGCTGCTTGACCGGGCTCGCCTGCGCTGTCAGTCGGCTGTGGCGTCCCCGACCCCGATGCTGCGTCCGAGTCCGAGTCCGTGCTGGGCGAACTGCACGACACGGTGAGCAGCGTAGCCAGAGACACGAACGAAACGACGGGCGGGAGCGACCAGGAAAGTGACATGGAACAACCTCGAGAGGGCTTGGGTGGCTCGGTGCCCCGCCAGAGTCGACGCCCGCGACGGCATCGTGTCGATTCTGAGTGGGCTCAGGCCGAGCCAAGGTGGTGTGATGAACTGGAGTAACGCACCTAGTCGCACCCAGCCGCAGTTCCATGCAGATAGCTAGCGATATTTGTCCGTGAATCTGAAACGGATTCCGTGACGAATTGGTGACGCGGGAAAGTTCACGCGCGACGAGAATTCAGACTCGAAGCCAGTGATACAGAGGTGACACAACACGAGGACGACGGGGCGCGTCAACAGCACTCCGCGTCCGCTGACGCAGCTCGTCGTGCGAGATTACTGGAGCAGCGCCTGAGTGAGTGCATCGAGTGTGGGCCCACAAGGCGCGTCGATGCGCAGCGTCGCCAGTGGATCGGCGCGAGTGATCCCCTGGTTGATCACGACGATGGGCATGCCGCGCTGAGCGGCGGCTTTGGCGAAGCGGTAGCCCGAGAAGACCGCCAGT
Source organism: uncultured bacterium (assembly GCA_965651905.1). Taxonomy (GTDB): domain Bacteria; phylum Myxococcota_A; class Polyangia; order Polyangiales; family Polyangiaceae; genus SZUA-265. The sequence continues at coordinate 32,858 of CBFGUG010000054.1, forward strand.
GAACTCCCGACCACCATCAGCAAGTCGCTGCGTCCCAATTCATCGTTGGCTCGCCTGACGCGCTCCGCGGGGACGCCCTCCCCGAAGAACACGACGTGGGGTTTGATGATGCCACCGCAGGACAAGCACTCAGGGACGACGAATCGCTCCAGCCCATCTTCAGACAGCGCCACATCGCCGTCCGGCTTGACGGAACCCACGAGCAATTCGAGACCCGAGTTCGCGTCGAGTAGTTCCATTTGATACGAATCGCGTGACCACACCGAGCGACAGCGCAGACAGATGACTTCGGAGAGGCCGCCGTGGAGTTCCAGCACGTCGGGGCTGCTTGCTTTCTGATGCAGCCCATCGACGTTTTGCGTCACCAGCAGGTTCACTCGACGCGACTCAGGCAACCTGGAGAGCGCAGCCAGCGCTCGGTGCGCCGAGTTCGGCACCGTGGCGCGCACGTGCGGGTAACCGCTTGCGCTTCGCCGCCAATAACGCGCCCGTGACTGCGGGTCACTTATGAACATCTGGTACGTCATGGGCCGTTGGTGGCGCCAGACTCCGTCGCGATCGCGGTAAGCGGGGATTCCGCTGTCCGTACTGCAGCCCGCGCCCGTCAGCACGAACCAGCGCCGACACGACGTGGAAAGCTCGCAGAGCGCGTCGAAATCCGCCAGCGCAGCCCCCACGCCGAGCGAGGGTTCGGGCGCCGTTGGTCGCCGCCAGTCGACGGCCAAGCTCTCACGAAACTTTGGCAAGTGAACCTGAACGAGAGATTGGATCGCGGCACGTGGGGCGCAAGACCTTTCTCAGCGCGCCGTCCGGGGCCGGCCGCAACCGAGCGCGACGCGTTACGCCCTCGACGACAACCCCAGGCGCTTGCCCGAACCGCGGCGGATCTGGTCTAACTGGGCGGTGGACTTCGACGCCGAGTGCAGCCCCATTCCCCACGACGTGGCCGCGTCGATGCGCGGGATCAGTTGGCACCCGCAACTTCCTGGCGGTTTTCGGCCGCCCGCATTCGACGAGCTGGCGCTCGTGCGCCTGCTGCACCACGACTTCGCGGGTCAACCGAAGTGGGGCGAATTGATCGTCGCGAGCCAGATCGCCCAAGTGGTGATCGACGTGTTCCGTCAGGTCTACGCAGCGAAGTTCCCGATTGAACGCATGCAGCGCATCGATCACTACGATGCCGACGACGAGCGTTCGATGGCCGCGAACAACTCCTCGGCGTTCAACTGCAGAGTGATCGCTGGAACGACGCAGCCGTCGAAACATGCGTCGGGCCTGGCTATCGACATCAATCCCGTGCAGAACCCATACGTCGTCGGAGATGCCGTTCACCCAGAGGCGGGACGCGCGTACCTGGATCGCAGTCAGCACCGCCCTGGGATGTTACATCCCGACGACGCAGTGGTGCGTGCGTTCATCGACGCTGGGTTCGTGTGGGGCGGCAGTTGGGACAGTCCAAAGGACTATCACCACTTCGAGTGGGCATAGGCGCGCGAGTCGATTCGGGCCCGTCGTATGGCTCGTAGCGGGAGCCGAAGCGTGACGCGCCTCGACTCCCCAAAAACCAGGGGCGCCCAACGAAACAGCTGAACGGAATCTTGCGCCGCTAGATGAATTTTCATGGGTCGGGTCGTTGCCACGTGCCGTGGCTCTTCGCAAGCCACGGACACGTAAGCCCGCCACAGCGAACGCGGATCGCACCGCGCATGCGCATCGCGGCGACCGCGATCTGGACGAGCGCTGGCCAGTTGCTGCGTGGAGGTCTACCATGCTGTGTTCACCTAGAAAACGAAAGCCCATGCTGCCATGAACCAACGCGCGGTCTGCGTGACGAAGCTCTCCGAAACGATGTCTTCCCGCCGCAGGCAGCGTTCGCTCTGGCCTCACTCGCGTGTACTCGCGCTGTTCGGGGCCGCCTGGGTTGGCGCTGTGGGTATGTCGGCGTGTGGCGCCAGCAGTGAGACCCGAGACGCTTCTGAGCGGAACGAACACAGTTCCGACGACACTGAGTCCAGCACCAGCACGCCCTCGTTCACCGACGACAGTTCGAAGTCTCGAGCCATGGGCAGCGCTGCAACTGGAGGCACTGCTACGACTGCGGGCGGCGCTGCAACCGTAGCCGGCGCCGCAACGACGAGTGTCGCGACGTCACCCGCAGCGGGCGGCGTCGCGACGCCTGCCACCACCAGCGCGGCAGACCCGGCTTCACCGTCCGACACCACTGACATGGGCCTCGCTGGCAGCTCAGTTCAAACGGCCGCTTCTAGTTTGGCGTGCTCGGGACTCGAGCCCGACGGCAGCTTCACCGTTCCTCAGCAGACGTGGACGGAACTACTCGCCGCGGAATGTGTAGCCGTGACCTCGCCGGTCGGCACGCTGCCCGAGTCTACGCTGATCCAGTCACGTTCGGGCGCTGTGAGTCGGGCAGCTTACGCGCCACTCATCTTGATCATCCCCGACCCCCAAGTCGTCTGCGGTGACGGCGTTCGGCAAGGGGACGAACTCTGCGACGACGGCAACTCGGAAAGCGGCGACGGCTGCGCCTCTGACTGCGGCTGCATCGAAGACGGCTACCGCTGCGAGGACTCCGTGTGCGACTACGTCGGCTTCTGCGGGGACGGCATCGTCGGAGCGAGAGAGCAGTGTGACGACGGCAACGGCGTGGGCGGCGATGGTTGCTCAGAGCAATGCCAACTCGAAGGCCAAAGCCGCTGCCCCGAACCCGGGCTCGCGTGCGCTCTGATCGGCCAATGCGGCAACTCACGGCTGGAGCGTTACGAAGAATGTGACGATGGCAACGACCGCGACGGTGATGGCTGCAGCGGGAGCTGCACGCTCGAGGGCATCAGCTGCGCGCAACTGCTGGAGCTCCGCGGTGCGAAACCCAGCACCGACGGCGGCGCGGCTCCTGACGGCGGCGCGGCTCCTGGCGGCGGCTCGAACACCGAAGCTCCGCGGGAGCTTCCGCTTTGCTCGGACGAACGCGTTGCGCCGTACTGCGGCGACGGTCTACTCGACCTCGCGCTGGGAGAGCAGTGTGACTGGGGGGCAGGCGCCAACCTAGGCGGGTACGAAGGCTGTAACCCCGACTGCACCTTCGCGGCCCGCTGCGGTGATGGCGTTTTCCACTGCGAGTTCGAAGAGTGTGATGATGGCAACACGTCCGCCAACGACGGCTGCCAACTGGGGTGTATTCTGACGGTCCCACTCGCCGTACGCTGACCAAGCGCCTCGACGTGGCGCGCTCACCAGCAGACCCACGCCGTCGACCATGGACTCCGTACGCCTCTCACGACTGACCGCCGCCATCAGTGGCGCGTTTGCGGCTGGCTTGCTCGCTGCCGGGCTTGTGTTCACGAGCCAGCTCGCCCTGGCGCAGGCAGCGGACAGTGCCGTCGATTTTGGCGGAGCTTTGATCTTGTCGTGGGTGGTTCAGGTAGCGCGGCGGCCGCGGGACGCCGATCACCCGTGGGGGCACTCTCGCGCCGAGCCGATCGGAGCGTTGGTCATCGCCATGCTGGCCGCGGTGCTTGCCGTGCAGGTCGCTTCGTCAGCGTTTCGTGCACTGTCGGAGGGCGCCACCGCCGAAGCCGCTCCGCAACTCATCTCGCTCTTCGTCGCTAAGGTGGTGTTCAAGGCACTAGTCTTTTGGCTCACGCGCCGCGCGTCGAGCCCCGCGCTACGTGCGCTCTCCGTCGATGCGCGCAACGACGTCTTGTTGGGTCTGGTGTCGGTCGTCGGGTACGTCGGGATGCGAGCGGGATTTTCCAGTTGGGACGCGTGGCTTTCGCTTCCCGTGTCCGCTTGGATTCTGTGGTCGGGCGTCGAACTGGGGCGGGAGAACGTGGGTCTGCTGATGGGGACATCGCCGCCCACCGACCGACTCAGCGAGCTCACTCGCATCGCGAAATCCATTCCCGGGGTTCTTGCTGCTTACGACCTGCGCGCGCATCACCTGGGGGCAGACATCTCCGTCCGCGTGAGCATCGGGGTGAGTCCAGAGCTGACGGTGGGTCAAGCGCACGACGTCGCCGAAGCTGTGCGTCACGCCCTCGAACGCGAGCCAGACGTGTCCGACTGCGCAGTGCACGTCGATCCCTTCACTTCGTGAGCCCGACTTCGTCGGCCCGCCCTCGCTGACCCCCGTGCCTCCAGCGGCGCGGCTCGATTCCCTGGCCAACTGACCAGTAGTGGGGCTCTGACGTCGATCTGGCCGCGATTGTCGGGTTGCGCGCTTGACCTGCCTCCCCCGCTTGCGCAATAGCGCTCTGCCCACGAAAGCCCGTCGAGCGCCGAAAAGCGCCCGAAAATCCGTCAGCATGCAGTTTCGCACCGTCAAAGGGATGAACGACATCCTCCCGGGAGAGATCTCCCGCTGGCACGAGTTCGAACGCGCCTTCGTCCGCACCGCCCGGCTGCATGGCTACGAGGAGATCCGCACGCCCCTAGTCGAGCCCACAGCGCTGTTCGTCCGCTCGATTGGCGACGCCACCGACGTGGTGCAAAAGGAGATGTACACCTTCGAGCGCCACAGTGACTCGCTGACGCTGCGGCCCGAGGGCACGGCCAGTTGCGTCCGCGCCTACATCCAGCACTCGCAGCAGGCCAAGGAGCCCGTCACTCGCTGGTACTACTTGGGCCCGATGTACCGCGCCGAGCGGCCGCAGCGCGGGCGCTATCGTCAGTTCTTTCAGGCGGGCTGCGAGCTCTTCGGCGATCCCGGGCCCGCCTGTGACGCCGAGCTCATCGCCATGCTGGTCGACCTGTACGGCTCGCTGGGGATTTCGCCGCTGCGCGTGCTCGTCAACTCGCTGGGCGGAGACGAGAGCCGCGAGCGCTATCGCGCCGCGCTCGTCGAGTACCTGACTCCCCTCGCCTCGCAGCTTTCCGAGCAGTCTCAGGAGCGGTTGAAACTCAACCCGCTGCGGGTGCTCGACTCCAAGAGCCCGAGCGATCAGGAGCTGACCAAAGGCGCGCCCTCGACGCTGGACGCGCTCACCGACGAAGACCGCGGCCACTTCGACGAGTTGCGTGCACAATTGGACGCCCTCGGCGTGGCCTACGAAGTCGCGCCGTCACTCGTGCGCGGACTGGATTACTACACTCGCACCCTGTTCGAAATCCAATCGGACGCAGGCGAGCTGGGCGCACAAAACGCCATCGCGGGCGGCGGACGTTACGACGGCCTCGTCAAGGCCCTCGGCGGACCCGCGATCCCGGCGATTGGCTTCGCCATGGGCATCGAACGCATCTTGCTGGCCATGGGTGAGCGCCCCGCCAAGCGGGAGCCGTCGATCTTCGTCGCGCCGCTGAACGCTGCAGGAGTACGCGAGGGCTTGCGGCTCGCGGCCGAGCTCCGAGCGGCAGGTTACGTCACCGAAGTCGACGGTCGCGACAATTCGCTCAAGAGCAAACTCCGCCGCGCTAATTCACTCGGAGCCAGCATTGCGCTGATCTTCGGCGAGCGAGAGCTGGAAAACGGCGTCGTGCAGCTGAAGAACTTCGACACGCACGAGCAGCGCGACGTCCCCCGCAGCCAGCTACTCGGAGAAATCGCCAAAGCATTCGCCTCCAGCAAGACAGAGGGTGGCGAATGAACGTAAGGCACGTTGCGCTACTGACGCTCGGCCTGGCTGCGCTCGGCCCATCCCCCGCGTTGGCACAGGGTTTCGGTGGAACGGGCGGCTTCGGCGATCCGTCGATGCCCATGGCCGGCCCTCAAGCGCCGCAGCAACCCTCCAAGCCGAAACAGCAGAAACCACCGCCGGGTACACCAGAGTTGCACGCGGCGTCGGGTGGTGCGGAGTCGACCCTTCCTCAGGGGAGCGAGCCCACGTTGCCCGACGATCCACTCGCGATCAGCGACGCCGTGCTCGAACGCATCGGGACCGACTCCACCCTCGACGAGCCAGAGCTCGGACGCGACCCCGACTCGGTCGATCGCGACTTCTACGGCCTCTGGTACCAAGAAAAGAGCAACGACTATCAGCTCAAGTTGGCGTTCCCTTTGTGGATGGAGCGCACCCAACCGAGTTTGACCGATCCTAGCAAGCCCGATCGGGCGTCGGTGTTCGGGGGCGTCTATTACAACCGCCGCAGCGCCGAGCATTCGGACGACATCCTGTTTCCGCTGTTCTGGAACTTGCGCGACCCGGAAAGCCGCACCACCGTGGTCGGGCCTTTCGTCAACCGCGTCGCGCCCCAAGAAACCGACAACTGGCTCGCGCCGCTGTACTTCTTCGGCACTCGAGAGAACGGCGGCTCGTACCAGATCATCCCGCCGCTGCTCACCTACCTGAACAACGACGACGACGGCGGCTTCAACCTAATCGGCCCAGGTTACTGCAGCTGGGACAAAGGCGGCGGCTGCTTCTCCAGCCCCGTCGATCGTGACTACGGCCTGTTCCCGCTGTACTTCGCGGGCAAGACAGCCGACACCAACTACCGTTTGATCCCGCCGCTCTTGCACTATCACGAGCGCGACTTGGAGCTCGAAACTCAGCTCGACATCTGGGGTCCGTTCTACCGAGAGACCCAGCAGAAGCACGAGCTGTTTCACGTACTGCCGTTCTACTGGAGCATCTGGGGTGACCACGAACGGCACACGACGCTGTTTCCGTTCTTTCATTACGGATGGAACAAGAACTCGACGTTGTTCATCAACCCGCTGTGGATGAACTCGACGAGCGAAGAGGGCTACAAGACGTTCGCCACGTGGGGTTACGCGCGCTACCGCGGCCGCACCGAGCTCGACATGTACACGCCGCTGTTGTGGCTGTATCGCGACCCCGACGCAGGCGTCGATCAACAGCTGTTGTTCCCCTTCTACTACCGCCGCACGAGTCCCCGCGAGAACAGCATCGCGCTGTTCCCCTTCTACGGCAGCTTCGAGCGCTACGGCATCGAGAACGAAACCTGGATCACGCCGTTCTTCATGCACGAGCACAGCCTGACGGGCTGGAACACCAACCTCTACCCGCTGTTGTTCTTCGGCCGTGACCGCCACGAGTCTCACGCCGTGGTCGCGCCCATCTTTTGGGATTTTTCGACGCCGCGCAGTCGCGCGACGATCGTGGCGCCCGTGTATTGGCGTTTCGCCGAGCCGAACAAGCTGACGCAAGTCGTCGCGAACTTTCTCTACACGGAAAAGCGCGTCGCTCACGGTCACGACTGGAAGTTCCACGTGTTGCCCGCCTTCTCCTACGGCGAAACCCCCGACGGTCACAGCTGGGACATCTTGTTCGGCCTGGTGGGCTACAGGCGCAAAGCCGACTACGCCGCGATGAAACTGTTCTGGGTGCCGATCACGCTAGCAGGCGAAGCGCCAAACGACTGACCACCGCGGTCGAGCGACGCGGATCTCCCTCGGACCCGTCACCGCCAACCGTACTGCCGCAAGAAGCGGGTCAATCTGGCATCCTCCAAAGACACGGCGGGAAGATACTCACGCACGTAGCGCCGCGTCCACCAGCCTGCCTCCCCAAGACCCGTAAGCTCGTAGCGGTACAGGCTGATGCGCACGTACGCGGGAGGCTGCCCGCCAAAGGGATCTTTTTCGAGTAGCGAAAGCACGCTCGGCTCTGACGCGAGCAGCTTCGATACCAAGTGCGCGAGCCATGGCTCGCGGCGCAGATTACCGAATCCCGCAAACCAAAGCTGCCAACTCAAACGGTAATGATACGGCGTCACTACGCACGGCGCTCGCTGCCCCGACGCGGGCTTGCACGGAAAGACGTATTCTTTCCAAACGGCCTGGGGATCTGCCGGGTCGCCGTTCGTGCCCTCGATGATCACTTCGTTTCGAACGCGCCCGACGCTCCCAAACGCGCCGTAGGTGTTGACGAGCTTGAGCGGATCGAAGGACGCGTTCATGCGCTGCTTGCGGCTGACGAGATTGACGACAGGATCGACACTGAGCAGCGCCACCAAAGCAAATAGTCCGACCGTCGCCACTCGGCGCGCGTGGCTGAGCGGCAGCGGCGCCACGTTGCGAACGCGCCGTACGAGACGAATCGGCAGCAGCCAGCGCCACACGCCATCGTCCAAACACGCGAACGCAATCACGATCGTGAGCCAGTTGAGAAACGACAAGTTTCCGCTCAGGATGAGCATGGTTTGAAAAGCGATCGTCAAACCTGCCGTCACCCGCCGCACGCGTTTCGGCCCAAACAACCCAAACGGAACGATCAGCTCGACGAAATGATTGAACAGCACGCCGAGTTGATGAAACCACGCGGGCGCCTGATGCAAGAGCCAGCTCAACGGGTGCGGATTGGGCTGCGTCTCGTAGTGAAAGACCAAACACGACAGATCGGTCCAGCACGCGTCCCCGCGTATCTTGATCAGCCCTGCGCCGAACATCAGCCGAAACAAGAGCCAGCGGTACAGCCAGATCACTGGCAGCGCAGGCACGTGTTTGGCACGCGCACCAACCCGCAGCAATGGAGCCAGAAAAATCGCTAGGAAGCCCGACTCCAGGAGCAGCATCTCCCAGCCGTAGCCATAGAACCGCTGCCCGACGTGAACGAACGCGCCATAGAGCAACCACAACGCAGCCATCAGCGGCACGTTCGCCCAACCCAACACCACGAGCAGCGACAGCCCAAGCCCGAGCCAACCCATCGCCACGATGAAGCTGTCGGAGTTGAACCAAAGAAACAGACTCGGCGCGCGCTCCAACGCTGCTTGCCAGCTGCCCGATCGCTCGAGAACGCGCTCGGCAAACACCTGCACGGGCATCAGTCCGCGGCTGCCGAGCAATCCCTCCCACTGCTGCACGATGATGCCGAACGCGACGAAATACATCAGCCCCAGTCCGCGGAGCAGCGCGAATCGCGTCAGTTGGACATCGGCGGCGGCTGCACCGAACCACGGGCGTCGAAAGCTCGCACTGAACGTTTCGTCGCGCTCGCCCACTCGTTCACTCGTCCTGGGTGTTCACTTTTCGGCAGACGTGGGTGCCGTTTCCGTCGGCTCAGTCTTGGCGCCCTCCTGCGTGGCGCCTTTGCCATCTGGTGGCGCTATCACACCGCAGCGTTCGGCGAATCGATCCATCCACTCGCGGCGCGCGCGGCTGACGTTCTTCAACTTCGAGAGGCGCTCGTGGGATTGTTTGGCGGCTTGCTTTTGCCCCAGCGCGCAGGCGACCTTCATGCGCGTGCGGAGTGCTTCTGCCAGCACCAGTGGCTGCTCGATGCCGCGCTCCAGTGATCGATCGAGAGCGGCGGCCGCTTCCACCCAGCGTCCTCGGGCGAAATGATTTTTGCCCAGCAGGTAATCGGCGAGCGACTGCTTCTGTTCGGCGGTCGACCAACGTCCCAGCTGCTCGGCGGCGACTGGCCAGCTTCGTCCCAGCATTGGGTTGCCGATCAGGAGTTCCGAGACCGCCACGTGTGACAGCTCGGTGCGATCCCCTTGGCCGAGCACGGTCCGTTTGATCTCCAAGGCGCGGAGCGCGTCTTCGTCCACGACCAACCTGCTGGCGGCCAGGTATTGCTGGGCCGCGCGTTCCAGTTCGCCCATCTCGTACGCCACGTCGCCCGCGAGCTCGTAAATGTGCGCCCGTTGGGTGGCGCTCGCGTTTTCGTCGCTGAGCAACTCCTGGTACGCGGCCTGTGCTTCCTTCAGCTCCCCCTCACGCAGCGCGCACGCGGCGATGCCCGCACGAGCGTGAAAGTCACTGGCGTCGAGCGCCAGTACACGTCGATATCGCTCGCGCGCCGCTGGCGCGTCAGCTTGGCGCAACATGCGCGCGGCTTCGCTGAGCAGTGCGTCCACTTGGTGCGGACACTTACGTCCGAAGATCGCTGGCCTGTCGAAACGCGCCTTGGCGACCGCCATCGCCTCATCCGAAACCTGTACGGCGTCGAGGGAGGCGAGGAAGTCGACTTCTAGCTGGCCTAACGACTCGCCTGCGACTTGCTCCAGTGGTGCGCCCGCGTACCAGCCTTTGACCGCGTCCACACCGTGTTCGTCCTTGAGCCATTGCATGAACGCGCCCGCCACCGTGTACGCCTTCGACGAGTTTTGCCCGAGAAAGCCTAAGCGAAAGATCGCGTCGAGTGGGGGCAGCAGCTCCAAGTCGCGCATGGCTTTGGCCCACTCGGCAAGCGTCAAGTCGTCGCCTTCGCGGGGCGACGCCGCTACCGCTACTCCCTCGATGCGGCCTGGATCGGGGATCCAGCCGCCCGCGGGTCCCGCCACCGCAAACGGCCCTTGCCCAAACTGTCCGGCCATCACGTGAGCGATCTCGTGGCCTAGAATCGGGTGCGGGTAACCCCTAGCCGACAAGTAGACCTCGCGACGCCACGGTTTGGCGATGTTCACGTCTCGGGCGCCCATCAACCGAGCTTTTTGCCCCGTCGACGCGAACAGATACACCGTGAGCTTGTCGGGCCCTTGCATCGCGAAGTAGCGCTCTTGTTGCTCGACGTGAGCGTCACAATGACGGGCCAGGGCGTGGGCATCACGCTGCACGATGCCGCGCGCGTAAACGACCCTGCAACGTTCGGATTCGGCGAGATGTCCGAGTTCCGAGTGAATCGAGGCGACGGTTTGATAGTGGCCCAGCTCTGCCCCAGCTGCCGTGATCCCAACGGCGGTGGCCAGTCCAAGCGCGCCCAGTGCCAGCGCTGCGGGTTTGCCGCTCCAGCGCAACGCCAGCCCCCCCGACGCGGCGCGTATGACGACGCGAGAGAGTGCGTACAACGTCGCCAACCAGCCGAGCGTCGCTACGCGATAACTCAACAGCCGTTCGAGACCATCCAGCTCGGTGTCGTAGAGCGTCCCCGAGAAGTAACCGAAGAAGTGATCGAACGCGAAGATGATCGGACTCGTGTAATAACGCCCCAAACTCGCCAAAATCCCCAAAAGAGGACCAGAGAGGGCCAACACGACCGCCAGCACCCAAGCAATACGCTGTGCGGCGCCAAGTGAACAAAGCGCGCCGCACAAAGCACCCCAAATGCTGGCCAGCACCACGCCCGGGACAGGGCCGAGCAAGAAGTAAGCGTGTTGTTCGAACGGGTCACACAGCCCAGAAAGCATGCCGTGAAGGGTTGCAACGGCCAGGGCCACTGCTGAAAGCGCCAGCCCCGAAAGCGCCCCGTTGAAGAATGCCCGCTCGGCCGTGGCAGCGCGGCGCGCCGCATCCACCGCGTTGAACACGGCGGCCAACGACGGCAGGAGCGCGCCGCAAAGCAGTGAGAACTCGTAGGTGGGACCGCCGAATAGCGGCAAGAACCCGGCCGCGAACAAGAGCACCCCGGACGCGGCGAAGAGCAGCCGCTGGGTCGTCGACGACAGGTAGGGAGTCATCTGTCTCGATTCGGCCAGCCGTCGTTCAAGCGCTCGCGCTGAGTTCGCTGCCAGATCCGGAGACGCTGACGTCCATCACGAGCGGCACCACTTCGTCGATGTGGGACACGGCTTTGATGTCGAGTTCGCTGAGGATCTCGGCGGGGATTTCCTCGAGATCTGGCACGTTCTGCTGCGGCAAAACGATTCGGCGAATCCCTGCGCGGTGCGCGGCGAGTACCTTGGCTTTTACTTCGCCCACACGCAAGATGCGACCACGCAACGTGAGTTCACCCGTCACTGCCACATCCGGTCGCGTCGGGGTTTGCCTCAGCAGCGACACGATCGCAACGAACATCGTCACACTCGCACCCGCAGCGTCGCGCACCGAGCCCGCACGCGGCACGTGCAAATGCAAATCGATCGATTTGATCCACTCGGGATCCAGGTTGAGACGCTGCGGCCGCGATCGCACGTAGGACACGGCGGTCGCCGCCGACTCTTTCATGATCTTGCGCATGTTACCCGTGACACGCACCTGCCCTTTGCCGGGCATGCGCGAGGCCTCGATGATCAAGATGTCGCCCCCCACGCCCGTCGCGCAAAGGCCCGTGGCTACGCCAGGCACGTAATCGCCCTCGATCAGTTCGGGCTGGTAGCGCCGCGTACCGAGCACGGTTTGAACGTACGAGGGATCGCCCGTCTGAGCCAGGCTGGCTTCGCCTTCCGCGAGCCTCACCGCAGCGTGACGACACACGCCGCCGATCGCTCGCTCGAGTCCGCGCACTCCCGCTTCGCGGGTGTAGTAGTCGATGATCGCGCCGACGCCGTCACGGGTGAACGACAGCTGCTCCTCGGTGAGTCCATGCTCCCGCAATTGTTTGGGCACCAAGAACTGCTCGGCGATGTTCAACTTGTCGTTGCGGGTGTAGCCGGGCACGTCGATGATTTCGAGACGATCGCGGAGCGCCGCGGGGATCCCCGCGCGTTCGTTCGCTGTGGCCAAGAACACCACCTGCGACAGATCGAACGGCAAGCCCAAGTAGTGATCGACGAAGGTGTCGTTCTGCGCTGGATCGAGCACTTCCAGCAGCGCCGAGGCCGGATCGCCGCGCACGTCAGCGCCCATCTTGTCGACCTCGTCGAGCACCAGCACGGGGTTTTTGCTGCCCACCTTCTTGAGCGCTTGGATGATGCGTCCGGGGAGCGCTCCCACGTAGGTGCGGCGATGCCCGCGGATCTCTGCTTCGTCGCGCACGCCACCCAGCGCGATGCGTCCATAACGACGCCCCATGGCGCGCGCGATCGATTTGCCGAGTGACGTCTTGCCGACCCCGGGTGGTCCGACGAACAGCAGGATGGGCCCGCGCTTGTCACGCCGCAGCTGGCGAATCGCCGAATACTCGACGATGCGGCGCTTGACCATCGCCAAGCCGTGGTGGTCTTCGTCCAGGCAGCGCGACACGCTGGTCACGTCGTTTTGGTCAGGTGTCGTGCGGCTCCACGGCAAGTCGGCGATCCATTCGACGTAGTTGCGCGTGCCGTTGTACTCGGCTGACTGGGGCGCCATCGAGCGCAGGCGCCCCAGTTGTTTGCGCGCTGCTTCGAGCACTTCGTCGGGCAAGTCTGCGCGAATGATGCGGTTGCGGAGCGCGTCCACTTCGTCTTCGTCCGCGGACTCGCCGAGCTCTTCGAGGATCGTGCGCATCTGCTCGCGAAGCACGTACTCGCGCTGGGACATGCTCATTTCGTCGCGGATTTCCTCGGCGATCGCGTCTTTGGCGCGCAACAACTCGAGCTGACGGTCCACGACCGCTTGCACGCGCGCCAGGCGAACGGAGATGTCCACCGCTTCCAAGATCTGCTGACGGTCGGCCACCTGCGCCTGCTCCTCGGAAAAGTTCGAGGCGATCAGGTCAGCCAGGGCGCCCGGTTCCCGCACGTTGTCGAGGATGCTCGCGGTCTCTTTGGGAAGTTCGGGCGTCAGAGCCAACACCTCACGGGTGGACTCGCGCAGGTGCTGGGTGCGCTGGGCGATGTCCGAGCCTTCGATGCGCCGTTCGTGGATACGTTCGACCTCGGCTTGCATGTACGGCTCGAGCGCCACGGACCGCTTCACGCGAAAGCGCCCGATGCCGTTGAGCACGACGCTGTAATTGGCTTGGCCGAGGCGGATGACTTTGACGACACGTGCCAGCGTGCCCACCTCGTATACATCCGAAAAAGTGGGTTCGATGGTCTCTGCCTTACGCTGAGACAAGACCCCTACCAGTGCCCGCTGCTGGCTGGCGATCTGCTCTACGAGCCGCACGCTTCGCGGCCGCCCAACGTTGATCGGCACGACGCTCATTGGGAAGAGCACGGAGTTGCGCAGCGGGAGTACGGCGATCCGCTCCGGCTGGGTCGAAGGCGGCTGCGTCATGCGCAGACCCTAACGCGGATCGGCGCGTCGCGCAGCATGAGCTAGCGCTCGTCAGGACCGCGCAGCTCGCGCAACCTGGGGGGTTTGCCGGGCGCTCGACCGCTCGCCGCACACGGGCCGAATCCGGCTCTCCACCCGCACAGTTGCAGGCATCGGGCTGCGGTGTGCTAAGACGCGCACGGAGCCGACATGACCTCTCACGCCAGCTTATTGATGTTCTGCGCTGCGCTGGGCTTTGCCTCGGCGTGCACCTCGAATCAATCGGCAGAAAGCCCAGAGGCGGCGCTGCACGACTACGCCGCCGCAGTGCGCGCGGGGGACGCCGAGACTGCCTATGCACTACTCAGCGACGAGGCAAAAAAGCGCATGTCTTACGAGGCTTTCCAGGCGATGTTAAAAGAGCATCCCGAAGATCTGGCGGAGCTCTCGAACGCCCTCACACGACCTGGCGAGAGCCGCGTGACCGCCACGGTGACGAGCGCCGATGGCGAGAGCCAGCAGTTGGTGCTCGAAGACGGCGCGTGGAAGGCGGACCTGTCCGTCGTCGATCTGTACAGCCAAGCCACTCCGATCGCCACGCTGCGCTCGTTCGTGAGAGCGTTTCGCGCGGAGCGTTACGACGTGTTGATGCGCTTCGCCCCGATGGCCCACCGCGAGGGCTTGAACGAAGGCTTACTGAAACAGGCCTGGGAGGGCGAGCAGAAGCAAGAGATGCAACAACTGGTGGCGGCACTCGACGCTGCGCTCCCAACCGCGCGAGCCGAGATCGTGCAGGAGCGCGCCACGGTGGCGTACGGCGCGGCAGGCTCGGTGCAGTTGCTGCTCGAAGACGGCGTTTGGAAGATCGAGGAGTTCTGAGTCATGCGAAACGCGCGCGTCGAGCGCAATACGAGCGAAACGCAGATCACCGTCGAGGTCGAGCTCGACGGCACGGGCAAGGCGACCATCGAAACGCCGATCCCGTTTCTTTCGCACATGCTCGAACAGCTGCCGCGCCACGGGTTGTTCGATTTGACGGTGCGGGCGCAGGGTGACGTGGAAATCGACGGGCACCACACCACGGAAGACATCGGCATCGTGCTCGGGAAAGCCTTTGCCCAAGCCCTCGGCAATCGGGAAGGCATCCGACGTTATGGCTCCGCCACGTTGCCGATGGACGAGGCGCTGGTCACCGTCGCGCTCGATTTGTCCGGGCGCCCCTACTTCGTGTGGCGGGTGCCCATGCCCAAGGCCAAGATCGGTTCCTGGGATAGCGAACTGGCCGAAGTCTTCTTCGAGGCCGTCGCACGGTCGTTGGCCTGCAACCTGCACGTGCGGTTGCACGAAGGTGACAACCTACACCACATCGTCGAAATCAGCTTCAAGGCGCTCGCCAAGGCGTTGCGTCAAGCCACTGAGCTCGATCCACGTGCCAGCGGGGTGCCGTCGACCAAGGGGTCGCTCGACTGACGCTGGATTGGCGGCGACAGGCGACCTGCGGGACAACGCCCGGGCGTTGTTCCAGCGCGCGTCGGCCCATCTTGCGGCACTCCTACTCGGCCAACCTGCAACGCCTCTGATAGGCTCACCACGTGGACGAAAGGGAGCGCGCCAGTTACCGACCGAGCCGGGTCCCGGCCTCTGAATCCGACGCCCCGCCGTCAGCTGGGCACTACGATCAAGAGTTTCTCTACCACCTATACCGCGGCAGCGAACTGCTCCAGGAAAACTCCGTCGACGAAGCCAAAGCCGAACTCGAGCGCGCGCTTCGGTTGCAACCCAAAGACATCGAGGGACAGGGGTTACTCGGGGTCGTCTACTTTCGTTTGGGCCTGTATCCCCGCGCGATCGAAATTTACTCGCAGCTACAACGCGTCGTGCCCGACGAGATCGCGCCACGCATCAACCTGGCGTTGTGTTACCTCAAGACGGGCCAAACCGAAGCCGCCCACGACGCGCTGCAGAGCGTGATCGAGCGCGACCCAAAACACGAGCGTGCTTGGGGTTACCTAGGGCTCGTCTATCAGCGCTTCGGTGATTTCGCCAAGGCGCAGGTCGCGTTCGAACGCGCGGGTCGGCCCAAGTTGGCGGAGCGCATGGCGGCGCTGCTCGACGACGAGAGCACTAGCGCTGACATCCCAGAGCTCAACTCACAACACAGCCCGTCGAACCGACCCGCGTCTTTTCGGCCATCGTTGATGCCGCGCATGCCCGCGCCGCCCGCACTCCCCGATCAACTCGGGGTGACGCTGCCTACCGCACCGCGCACGCTCCAAAGTGTGGGCGTACCCACGAGCGCGACAGCGTTCGCGCGCGAGGGTGAACTCGTGTTCCCGGAGAGCCCGCGCATCGTGCGCCACGAGTCGGGCTGCGTGCTGGTGCGCATCGAGCGTTCGCTTTGCGTGCGCCGCGCGTGGATCAGCGCGATCAGCCACGACCGCGCGCCTCTGATGACGATCAATCTCGATCGCAACGGGGGTTCCGTCTCGGGCCGGCCACCGCTCGGCGGTGATGACTCTCCGCTCGTGTCCGTGCGCGGCAACGGCCGCGCGACGCTCACCCCCAAACCAGGCACCCACTTGTTCGTGCTCGAGCTCGACTCCGAACCGTTACACTTACTCGAACGTCAGGTCGTTGCCTTCGAAGCAGCCGTCGACTACCAGTTGAGCGCGCTCGACCCCGTCCGCGAAGAGGCCCCCACGGTGTTGCGGCTCTCGGGCGCGGGCGCCATCGTAGGATTCAGCAGCCGTGCCATTCGGAGCATCGAAGTGAGACGAGACCGCCCCCTGTACTGCCGTACGGATGACGTGGTGGGGTGGTTGGGCCGCTTGGTCCCGCGCTTGGCTTCGTCTTTGGAAGCCCCCGCGGGCGTCGATGGCCTGGTGAGCTTCAACGGCGAGGGACGAGTTCTGGTGCAGCTGGGCAGCGAACCGGACGATCCAGTCTCGAGGAGCGGTCAGCCGTGAACAAGCAGCTTCGTCAGCGCCGACGCTCGACCCTGAAACAGGACGCGCTGAACCTCCCCAACATCCTGACGATGGCGCGCGTCGCCATCATCCCGCTGGTGTTGTGGTTGCTCGATCAAGGCGGCCCCCGCGAGTGTGTATGGGCCGCGCTCGTCTACTCGGGAGCAGCCCTCACCGACCTGCTCGACGGCTATTTGGCGCGGCGCATGAACATCGTGAGCGTGCTCGGGAAATTCCTCGATCCGCTCGCCGACAAGCTGCTGGTGATGGCCACTCTGGTGTGGCTGGTGCCGATGGGACGGATCCCGGAGTGGGCGGTGGTGTTGCTCCTGGCGCGAGAGATCTCCATCACCGCGCTGCGTTCGATCGCCAGCAGCGAAGGCCTGGTGATCGCTGCAGCACGCGGTGGCAAGTCGAAAACCGCGCTGCAGATGGCGGGCATCTTGTGCCTGATCATCGGCTACCCTTACGAGCTGAGCTTGGGCGTGGTCGATCTCGGCGTGGTCGACTTGGTGCCCGTTGGGCGTGTGTTGGTCTACATCTCGCTGGTGTTCTCGATAACCAGCGCATTTCAGTATGTTGGCTTTTTCGCAGACGCTCTGGGAGAGCGCGAAAAGGAGTCGTGATCGGCGTAGACAGCCGCTCGACCCAGCTGCTACACGCCAGGCGGCCATGAAAGCACGCCTCACCCGCCGTAATCACGTTTTGGGCTCCGTCCTGCAGTTGGCCATCAGCGCATTGCTGCTCGTGGCGAGCGTTGGCTGCGCTGAACAGGGCGAGGGCGAACGTTGCGATCTCAACAACGACAACGCTGACTGTGAGGGCAGCTTGGTATGTACCTCCTTGCGATCGCTCAACCGAGGCACGGTGGGTGCTGTTTGTTGTCCCGACAGCAACCCGTCAGCGAACGTGTGCAAGCGTCTATCCCTCGACCTCGACGATGACGACGACGAGGCCCCGACCGACGACAGTGCGGCTGACGACAGTGC
>CBFGUG010000055.1:0-50426 GCA_965651905.1 uncultured bacterium
GCTACGTCGTCGTCATCCACCGTCGTGTCGTCGGCTACGTCGTCGTCGTCATCCACGGTCGCGTCATCAAACGTCGTGTCGTCAGCGGAATCATCGACGTGCCCTGAATCACTCGCGCCTGAGTCTTCGCCCGACCAGTCGTCCCCCGCGCCATCGTCAACAGCAGCGTCTACTCCACCGCCGTCACTGGCATGGGCGTCAGGATCACAATCGGGAAGTATCGATAACTGACACCGGTCTTCAACACACTCGCCGACGTAACATTCGAGCAGCTGTCCGCACTCTTGTGAGGTTTCACAACACAACGGGTTCGCCAAGAACGCACACACCAGCGTCCCCGCAAGACAAATGTCGTCCGTACATGGATCGCCGTCGTCACAGTCCTGGTCGACGCTGCACAGTAGATCAATCTCGCCGTCGTCAGTCGATGTGTCGTCCGTGGGTTCGTCATCCGTCGGCGTGTCATCCGTGGGCTCGTCATCCGTCGGCGTGTCGTCCGTGGGCTCGTCATCCGTCGGCGTGTCATCCGTGGGCTCGTCGTCCGTCGGCGTGTCGTCAGCCTCGCACCCAAGTATCGGGGTTACGACGCACTGATTGAGAACGCAGGCCGCAGTCCCGCAAACCACGTTCTGATCACATTGGTCGTCGGCTGTACAGCAAAGCAGATCCGGCGTGTGCAGACACACGCCGAGACTACACAGGTCGATCGAGCACGGATCATTGTCAGTGCAATCCTGGTTGCTCGAGCAAAGCGATATTAGCGGCTGCTCTGAGCTACCCACGGTCTCAGGGCGCGACTCAGGGGCGTCAACACACCCCGAACACGACGCGCCAACTACGACTAAAGTTACGATCCACTGCAGTACCTTCACCACTCACCCCTGGTGTGATTGTTTCCAATTGGTGCAGGATGAACGCGACTTCCCCTCCGCGAATTTCCCAGCCCTATTACGTACAACGGGCAATATCAAAAAGTCTAAAGCGACGAAGTTTCAACGACTTCGCTTTCGCGCAAGGCTGGAACCTCCACGCGTAGCGCTCCTCAACGTATCCTCCGTAAACTCATCCCAATCAGGCGGAGATTGAATGGATTTCATCTCTGCCATGGGAGGTGATCGCTCCAACCAGTGTGCGAGCTGTTTCTCTGCCTCGACGCGAATCTGATGAGCGCGCCCCGAACTGACACGGAGACGCCTTGCGATCACGGGCGCAGACAGCCCACGCTTGTACCACAAGCGCAACACCAGGCGGCTACGTTTGTTCAGCTTGTTCAGCGCCCAGCGCAGCGCCGTTGCCGCGTAACTCTCGACGAAAAAATCCTCCGCGGTGTGACGTTCGGTCGCGAGTGTGTCGTCGTCGATGGGAAGCGAGTCGAAGTGTTTCAACTCGAGCGCTTGCCAGCATACGTCTTCGTCGATGCCCAGCACCTCTGCCACGTGGTCCATGTCTGGCGAGCGTCCATGTTGCTTGCGGTAATCTTCGGTCACCTGATCAACTGAGCGAACGAGCTTTCTCGTTCGCTGTGACAGGTGATCGAGCCGACGCGCTTCGTCGTGAATCGCCCCGCGCACGCGCAGGTTCAGGTACGCTTGGAAATGACCTTCATCCATCTCCCCGAAGTGGCGCATCGCCTCCATGAGGCCGACCATTGCCGCGCTCTCCGCGTCCTCACGAACGCTCGGGGGTAGTGAACGCCCGATTCGTCGAGCCGTCTGGCGTACGGCTTCAACCAGATCCTGAAAGGCCGGTCTCTCGGGGACGACACTCGGCAGACGAGCCCGCACGGAACTCGTGGCGGACTCGCTCTGGTCGTCATCTGCGACCACGATGTCCGCCTCGGCGTATTGCGTGATGACGGTTACAGGCGGCGTCTCGGCGGTAGCAAACGCCAGGCGGACGGTTCTAAACTCGACTCGGCTCAGAATCAGGTCGGCAACTCGACGTATGCCCGTTTCATCAACGTCCGGAGTGAACACGATGAGATCTGGAGGCAAGAGCTCTCGGTCGGAGAGAAGCCCCTCGAGAAACCCCACCGCTTGGTCTGAGGTTTCTGCGATCCTGCAGGCAGCGGGACGCTGAGCGGACACGGCACTCGAGCCGTAATCACCACGCCCAACTAGTAGTACGCTCGCTTTCTGCACCCACTACCCCCAAGTCCGAGACCCCCGCTCGTCGCTAGATGCCGCCACACCTGAGCGTGGCACTGGCAGTACGGCAACGAACGACTTGCACTGTACCCCCGAGCGACGTCTCGGTCGACCTGAAATAATCAACCGAGCATAGACGCGCCGATTGGGAGCACGCTTCGTCGTTGGGCGGGCGTGATGATGCGTGTGAGGAAATCTCACACCGTTGGTGAGAAGGTTCGTGCGCGGCCGCCGATTGCTGGGCTTACACCTATGGCTACTTTGGGGTCACGTTGGAAATCGCGGGATGCCCACGCCACCCCGAAGGGGTAAGCGTGGCGCGGGGATCACTCGTCGACATCCACGGTCACCAAACGAAGTCGTCCCGCCTGAACCACGGTCGACACTGACAAGCGCTGCGGGCCATCTCCACGCTGAACCGCGAGCTGTTGCACGCCTGCTGGCAACCGAGCTCGAACGGGAGTAGTTCCGAGCAGCCTGCCCTCGAAGTAAACGTTGAGCGGCATCTCGGGGCTGTCGATCAGAATGTCACCCGTCGTCTCTGACTCGGATTCAGTCGTCGACGGAGCGTTCTCGTCGTCTTCACTGGTCGAGGGTTCGCGGTCGTCTTGGGAAGCTGAAGCTACGGACACTTCGCGAGATGTCTTCTGCCGCTTCTGGGCCGGGGGTGGGTTCACTGCGAAACTTGCCGCGGCGCCCTCCAGAGCAGGGAGGTCGTCCAGGTCGAGTACGAAATCGTCGTCCGGATCGGCGGCTGGCGGCTTCGACTCTGCAGGCTCGGTCGGTGTCATCGCGGAGACGGCCGCCCCCTGAATCCGTGTCGACATGGACACCAATTGCTTCGAAGGACCAGGAATCAGAATTATCGCCGCAAACAAGAACAGCAGGGCGATCGCCACGTCGAAACCACGGAACCATCCGAAACGACGACGCTCACTCGTCGCTTTCTGGCTCCGAACGGCGCTGGGCCAAAACAGACCTGATGAGCGCTTCTCAGGCGGCGCGGAACGCACCACCCCCAATGCGTCACTCGAGTTGAGGGTGATGGATGGTTCGATCGGTATGGTCGACCTGCGAAGCGCCGCAACTGCCCACGCTTGACGCTCTTGGTACGAACCAGGAAATAGTCGGTTTACGAACGCGACGACTTCCGAGTCCTCGACGCGTCCGCCACTGCGCTCGAGCCAGCCCGTGATCGCATCTCGAAACTCTGCCGCCGTTTGATAGCGGGCAGCAGGGTCGCGCTTCAAGGCCTTATCTAGGATCGTGGCCAACTCCGTCGGCAGACTGGGAACGACGCCTAATATGTTCGGAATGGGATCGGCGCACACGGCCCGTACCGTCAATACTTCGGTGTCGCGCTTGAACAGGCGATGAAGGGCGAGTAGTTCCCAAAACACGGTGGCCAGTGCCCACACGTCCACTCGTCGGTCGTAGTGCTCGTCGTGAATTTGCTCTGGAGCCATGTAGGGCAGCTTGCCGAGCAACCTGCCCGTCGTCTGAGTGTCGAACTCGCGGTCACGGTGTTTCGCAATCCCGAAGTCGAGGACACGCACTGACGCATCGTAGAGAACGAACAGGTTCTGCGGCGTCACGTCGCGATGAACGATACCGAGCGGCAACCCGGACTCGTCGCGCGTTTCGTGGGCGGCGTGCAGCCCGTCCGCCACGTCAGCGATGATGCGCGCGAGAATCCGCGTGCGTCGCTCGAGCGTTACCGCGTCGGAGCGGTGGCGCATGGCTTGCCAAACGCGCGACAGTGGTTCTCCGACTAGGTACTCCATGGCCAGGTACGGACGGGAATCGAGGTCTCCGTGCTCGAAGACTCGGCAGATCGCCGGGTGGTCGATGAGCGCGTTGACATGAGCTTCGTCCAGAAAGCGGCTGCGGAACTGAGTCTGCCGGGCGAGGTGCTCGTGCATCACTTTGAGCGCAACGACTCTTGGGCGACCACTCGCCGTATCACTGCGGGCAATGAACACACTCGCCATCCCGCCCGAACCGATCTCGAAGCAGGGTTCGTATTCACCCACGGCAATGCTGACGGGGCGAACGGGCGGTATGCTCATGAATCGGTTCGGGTGTTCGGTGTTCATCGTGGTGCTCTCTCTTATTTCTGTGCTCGTGCGCCTTCGGCAGGAGCGTTTGCCAAGCGGAACTCCACTCGGCGGTTCTGCTCACGGCCTTCGGCTGTATCGTTCGTGGAAATTGGGCGCGTCTCGCCGAAACCAGCTGAACTCAGGCGGTCTGCTGACACTCCGCTGTCGACCAGGAAGTTCCTGACGGACGCGGCTCGTCGCTCTGACAAGTCTTGGTTGAACTTGTCGGATCCCCTGGAGTCGGTGTGGCCCTGAATTGCGATGTTTCCGAGATCTCGTCTGCCATCGATGACAGAGGCCATCTCTTTGAGCAGCGGCAAGCTGCGCTCCTGAATGCGATCGCTGTTGTAGTCGAAGTAGATCGGCTCGAGTGTTCGAATCTGACTCTGTTCGACGCGTACGAGGTCTGGGCAACCGTCCTCATCCGACACGCCATTCATCGTCTCGGCTTCGTTGGGACACGAGTCGTCGGGGTCGAGAATCTTGTCGCCATCGTTGTCAGGATCGGGACAACCGTCCTCATCCTCCCACTCGTCGAAGTCCTCGGCTTCCGTCGGGCAGGCGTCACTTGCGTCGAGAATGCCGTCTTTGTCGTTGTCGTCTTCGGGGCAGCCGTCGGTGTCTTCGAAACCGTCGATGTCTTCGGGTACGAGCGGGCAGCGGTCCGTCTTGTCCAGCACGCCATCCTCGTCGTTGTCGGCTTCGGGACAACCGTCGTGGTCTTCGAACCCATCGAAGTCCTCAGGCTGGGTCGGACAGGCGTCGTCGGGATCGAGTAACCCATCACCGTCGGTGTCGGGCACCTCAGCGGGCGGTTCTGGTGGCTCTGGTACGAACTCGGCGTCGGACCCTATGCTGGCCACGGCGCGAAAGTCCGGCGTTCCAATCCCTTGACTCAAACCTGGTCCGATACCCATCTGGGTAACCCAACCCCCGTCGTGGTGCCGGACACCAACCAACAAGTTGGCAGGTGTGCGTCGCTCCGCGAAGAAGTGGTTGAATTGAGAAGCCAGTGCAGCTTCGCCCAGCAAGTCCCAGTGATCCGCCACGGGTACGGAAGCGCCGATCGTCAGATCCAACTCTGCGGCGGTGCTCAGCGGCGAGTCCCCACCATCGTCGCGGAGCCGCGTCCCCGCACTACCAGTCAAGACGACCCCGTTTCGCGCCAACTCGTGACTGATGATCGCTTTGACGTTCAACCCCGTGTGACCATCGCCAGCGAAGTTTTCTTCGCTACCCGTGGGTAGGGTCAGTCGACTCGCCAGCGCAAACTCGATTGGGTCCGTGCGATCCAAGATGGCGAAACGCATGTCGAGCGCGATGTCCCCCAAAGCTGCTCCCGCCAGTGACGGTCCGTTCGGAAGCCCATCTCCGTTTTGGATGTAGGCAGGAACGAGCACCGCAATGTGAGCGCGGTTCCACATCGAAAGGCCCAACGAGCCGTATGCGCCAAGTTGATAGTCCACGATGTTGACTTCAGTTCCGTCCGAGTAGCGTTCGACCAAAGGATTGTGCGAGTAGGCCAAGCTCAAGCGACCGATGGGGCGGAAGTGTCCCTGCGCGGTGTGCGCGCGTTCGGTTTGCAGCAAGTCGACTCCGCTGGCGGGCGCGGTATACGTATCCGCGCCCGTCGCGAAGGTCGTTGCTGGCGTCGCGAGTAGTGCAACCGACAGGGCGGCATTTCTCAGCGTGCGCCAGCAGGTTCTCACTTACGCCTCCGGAATGCGAAGGCCAGAAGAGCGACTGCCGACCACCACGGAACAGAGCCATCGCCGCCGGGTGAGGTCACGCTGCATGCTCCGCCAGACAAGCTACTGGTGACGTCCCCCAAGTCACTGGTTACGGGAGAATCAACTCCGGCGTCCGCACCTTCGTCATTCGCGGCGTCGTCGAACAACAGGTCGACCGCGTCGTCCAGGACACTGTCGTCGTCGATCAGTCCGTCGTCGTCCAGGATGCCATCGTCGTCGATCAGTCCGTCGTCATCGATCAGATTGTCGTCGAGAATCGTGTCGACCAGGTCATCGACCAGACCGTCGTCATCCATGTCGTCGTCACCGAGCAGATCGTCTGCCAGATCGTCCACCAAGCCATCGTCATGCTCGCCGTCATCGTCGCCGATGATGTCGTCCACCAGGTCGTCGACCAAGCCATCATCGTCCATGTGACCATGATCGTCGTGGTGGTGATCGTCGTCGCAGTGGCACTCGTCGTCATCGTCGTGATCGTGCGGGCACGTGTCATCCGCGCCCGTGTCGTCAGTCGTGTTGTCGTCAGTCGTGCTGTCGTCAGTCGTGTTGTCGTCAGTCGTGCTGTCGTCAGTCGTGCTGTCGTCAGTCGTGCTGTCGTCAGTCGTGCTGTCGTCGCTCGTGCTGTCGTCAGTCGTGCTGTCGTCGCTCGTGCTGTCGTCAGTCGTGCTGTCGTCCGTCGTGCTGTCGTCCGTCGTGCTGTCGTCCGTCGTGCTGTCGTCGTTCGTGCTGTCGTCCGACGAATCGTCGTCCCAGCTGTCGTCGCGGACGTAGTCGTCCGTACTGCTGTCGTCCGACGAGTCATCATCGGCGCTGCACTCGGGCACGACGGTCAGCGAGCAACGGTTGTCGAGACACTCGCCTAAGTGACAGTCGAGCAATCCATCACAATCGCCGTCAGTGAAGCAGCACAGCGGGTTGGATGCGTGTACGCACGTCGCTTCTTCCAGCAGACAGATGTCGTCAGTGCACGGGTCGCCATCGTCACACGCATCGTTCGACGTGCACCCTGCTTCCTCCTCTTCTTCCTCGGTGCCCGGATCGCAGCCGACGATGTCCGTCTGAATGCATTGGCCTAGAACGCAGGAAACGGTCGCGCAAACGACGTCCTGATCGCAGTCCAGATCCTCGTCACAACACAGAATGTCTGGCGCGTGGACACACAGGCCCGCAACGCACACGTCGATCGTGCAGGTATCCTCGTCCGCGCACTCCGTGTCGGAGCCACACAACACCAGGAGTTCGTCCGTACGTTGCGCAATCTCTACCTTCTCCGACGATGCGGCTTTCGACTCATCAGCACTCTGTCGTGGCTCTTCCACGCATCCGAGTACCCCTAAAGAACCAATCAAGAACACACCCATCCATGCCAAGCTGTTGCTCATCGTTACCTCCCATGTGTCGACGCTCGGGCGACGACACGGTCGTAGTAGCGGCACCTAGGCACCGCAGGACGCGAACCCCCGCGCCTGTCTTGAGCAACGTGCGCCCGGTTCGAACCTCTAGGAACAAAGGCGTCAACCACCGCGCCTTACATTGCCGACGGACCAAATCGCTCCGTTTGTGAACAGTCAGCGAGGCCTCGACTGGTTGCCGTCCCGCGAATATGACTGACGCCAGAACTCCAGACCTACGACGAGGATCAGCCTAGTGAGTCGCGCCAAGATCTATGAAACCGTTCGTCAAATCCCAGTGGGCAGGGTGGCCACCTATGGGCAGGTTGCGGAGTTGGCAGGCCTGGGTCGTGGCGCACGCCAGGTCGGATACGCGCTCGCTGCTCTCGATGACTCCCAAGACATTCCCTGGCATCGGGTCGTGAACGCCCAAGGCCGCATCAGTGGTCGCGCAGAGCCAGCGTTCGAAGTCCTGCAACGAAGTCTGTTGGAAGCGGAAGGGGTGACATTCAGCGCAGCTGGGCGCATTTCGCTCGAACGTTTCGGCTGGAGATCGCAGTAGCCTCACCGCCTCGCATCCGACGATCGTCGCTCACGGGTTACGCCTTTCGGGTTACTTGCTCACCTCTCGCCACTCGCCCGTCACTCTCCGTCCAAGGTCCAAGTCCGTTGCAGAAAGGCCGACCGAAGATAGCGGTGAATGGCCGTGCAACACGTTCGGCGGGCATCTCGCATTTTGCGTCCTAGCGGCATGGGTGCTGGCGTCGCACAAGGTAGGGGCAAAAGACTCGGGTCGCCGACAACGCTTTGCCGAGTCCGCAGCCCCTTGCTACGCACAGGCGATGGCTTGGAACAATCGTGTAGCTTTGGTACTGGCGCTGACGTGGGGCTTGTGTTCGACGGCATGTTCGAATGACTCGGGGTCGTGTGAGGGAGATGAATGCAAGTCGTCCTCGAGTGGCTCGGGTGACTGTTCGACGGGTGAAGAAGGCTGCGAGTGTTACGGCAACGGCACTTGTGACGACGGCCTCGCGTGTTTCTCGGAGCTGTGTGTCGACCCGAACGACGCCGACGGCACGTCGAACGGCGACGACGACGATGACGGCGCCGCCACCAACGATGACAACGATGACGATGACGACGATACGCCGAACAACGACAGCGACGACCAAGACGACGACTCCAGCAGTGAGAACTCGAGCGGGAACGGCTCTAGCTCGAATGGGGGCTCGTCCGACGACCAAGACGACGATGACGACGCCCAAGACGACGATGATTCGACGCCAATGAATGGCGGCACTGACGACGACACGAACTCGTCAGGTGGAGGCGGCGAAACCAACGCACCGAGCGGAACTCCAGTGGCGACACATGGACAGTTATCGGTCGTCGGTACCAACATCGTGAACGAGCGCGGCGAGATCGTGCAGCTCAAAGGCGTGAGCAGCATGTGGCTCAACTGGGAGGACGACGGATACGCTGAAGACCTCGAAGGCCTGACGTACATGCGTGACGAGTGGGGCTTGACCCTGATCCGCGCCGCTATGGGTATCGAGCCTGCAGGGGCCTACCTCGAGAACCCCGACAAGGCACGTCGCCAGGTCGAAACCATCGTCGACAACGCCATCGAAGCGGGCGTCTACGTCATCATCGACTGGCATGACCACGAGGCGACGTCACACCAAAGCGAAGCCCAGGCGTTCTTCAGCGACATGGCTAGCAAGTACGGTGACACGCCGAACGTGCTGTACGAAGTCTTCAACGAACCCTTGGACCTGTCATGGACCGGGCAGCTCAAGCCCTATCATGAGGCGCTGCGCGACACGATTCGCGCGGAGGACCCCGACAACATCATGATCCTCGGTACTCCGAACTGGGACCAAGACGTCGAGGTCGCGGCAAGCTCGCCACTCTCAGGAAGCAACCTCGTCTACGCGCTGCACTTTTACTCCTGCTCGCACGACTCGTACCAGCGCGCGAAAGCGCAACAGGCGCTGAACGCTGGTCTGCCCCTGTTCGTCTCCGAGTGGGGCGCCGCGACCGCGGACGGTATCGACACGGATTCGTCGTGCATCAGCGAGGCGGCAGCGTGGCATGATTGGATGGACGACAACGGTATCGGTTGGGCGGCGTGGAAGTTCGACAACTGCACCGATGCTACCTGTTTCTTCGTCGACTCCAACGTGCCAACCAACGGCAACTGGACGGACGAGCAACTCAACGGACTTCATCCCCAGTTCGCCATCGAGCGGATGCAAGCGTCTCCGACGACGGGTGTGCTGCCCGACGACCCACCCCCCGTCTCCTCGGGTTCATGCACGCCCACAGGTAGCTGCGCAGCCGGCAACGCGATGGACTGCGACGCGGACGGAGAGTTGGTGGAGGCTGATTGTGCAGGCTGCGGCGTACTCGAGTGCACGGACTGTTGCTCGCGCGTCGGATACTTTGGCGCGGTATCTCAGCCCACCTTCTCGATCGAAGAAGAGCTGGTGTCCGATTTCTCCGCGAGCTCGAACGGCGTCAGTCTAACGATGGACTTCGACTTCAGCACGTTCCCCTCCGAGGAACAAATCGGGGCGTTGGCGTTCGCGCTCGATGGCACGTATGCCATCGACCCTTCGTACCTGACCGTGTGCGGTAGCTTCAGTGACCCGGCAAACGTACAGGTGACCCTAGAGAACGGGGACAGCGGCTGCTTGTACTGGATGTACGTGCTCGACGATTGCGCGTATCCAGAGAGCCTGGTCACGTGCTGGGGTGACTGGCAGAGCACTGGCTTGGACTTCTCTGCTCAGGTGAACGTGAGAACCGCCGCTGTCTCGTCGGGGACAGAAACCATGACGGTCGACTTCATCGCTTGGTAGTGGGTCCAGCTACAACAGGCGCGCCATGAAATCGACGAGTTTGAGCCGATCCACCAGGTTCGGCTCTCCCCCCAATTCCACATGCACCACGAGCGGAGACACCAGGGCCAGATGCGGCTTCGACTCGAGTTCGATATCTGCCCAGGCCGTCTCACTAGCTGGGATGACAGTGTCTCCCGCACCATGAAGTAGGTAAGCTGGCACGGCTAGGCGCTGGAGCTTACCGCTCGGCGAGAGCTTCGAAAGGTGCTCCGCTCGGTTATCCAACACTTGGCGCAGCCGTGGCTCCAGCTGGTCCATCTGCCCATCTTCCAGTAACGAGAAGAGCTCCTCTGCCTGTGTCGAAGAAGCTTCCGCCATCAAGGAGCGTGCACGGGTTCGGTCATCCATCAACCACGCTTGCAGCACTCGCGACGCCAAGCCGACATCACGCTGCGGCAACAACTCCGCCAGACACTCGTGCACGAGCACGATCAACCCGTACTCGTGGGCATGCGTCGTCACTCGACCCGCAGGCGTCTCTATCGAGTTGTCGATGAAGAAGCGAAGCACCCGGGTCAGGTCGTGGTGGCCCCCGATGCTGGCAACGAACTCGAGGCTTCCTGCCAGCTGCTCGTCGGTCCCCGCGAGTAGCGACAACCCACCAGCGAAGCTGAAACCGATCAATCCTACCCGCCCATCGGGCGGCGTACCAAGAGCACTGAAGTAACGCGTGCTTTCTACTAGGTCGTCGACACTCCGCTCGCTGATCTTGTAGTGGGTCAGGTCATCGAGTTGTGGAGTGAACACGACGGCTCCTGCCTTGGCCAGTTCGCGTACGAATCTCACGAGTCTCGGCTCGTCTATACCTAGGTGGTGAACACCATGAGCCACCACCAAGCGCGGTCCGTCGAGTCCTCCCGGGGGTGCGTAGATGCGAGCAGGAAAAGCCCGTTCACTCGTGACTACGCGGACGTCGCGCACCAACAGTGGATCACCACTCGCAGCCCCGAGGGTGCCCGATGCGGTCTCGGGCTGGGGCGCAGACAGCCCTATGAGCACCGCACGGGCCTGCAGACGTTTGGCCACGTAGGGCGTGGTGAGCCACACCGCCGCGACAGTGACCAACAGCGTCACGAGCAGTTTGGGGCGCGCAAGAGGCATCCTCGCAAGTGTAAGGCGGCGCCCGCAGATTGCCGTCATTTCCTTCGAGCGGGTAACTGCAGAGCGAGTTTTTTTGCACTCAGATCGATGCCCCGCGGAAGTATCCCAACCTACGAGCTTGCGCTGACGCAAGGCCGACCAGCGCGTGACCAGGCCGTGACCAGGTCGGCTGTGGCGTAGCCAATCACACGTCAGGCCGCGTTCTCACCGAGTCAGTGCGCCTAGCTCGGCGCGAGTGGCGACCAAGTAATCAGCGGGCGCCACCCACAACTGCAAACCGCGCTTGCCCGCAGACACCGAGATGAACGGATGGTCCATCGCCGTTCGATCGAGTAGCACGGGGTAGGGTTTCTTACAGGCTAACGCGGTGACGCCTCCGCGAACGTAGCCGGTCAGCTCCATGAGTTCCTTGACGGCCACGGGTTGCAACGATTTCTTGTGAGCGCATGCCGCTGCGGCCTTGAGATCCACTTCGCCGTCGCCTGGAATGACCGCCAACACCACGCCTTGGTCGTCGCCGCGCAAACACAGGGTTTTGAACACCTGTGCGACGGGGATCCCCAGCGCCAGGGCGACCTTCTCAGCCCTCAGGTCGTCGGGGTCATAGGCGTATGCTCGAAGCTCGTAACGCAAGTTCCGCTTGTCCAGGGCGCGGCAAGCGTTGGTCTTCTTGGGCTCTTTTTGGGCCATGGCTGTCAATAGCTGACGATCGTGTGAGCGTCTTCACGCATCGCCGCTCATGGCTGGCGTGTCAGCAAACCCGCTCGTCAAGCTCGGTGCCCGATGCCGTTTTTCACGAGAGCTGGGGCAGAAACGGGCCTCCCAGCTTCGAGCAAAACCCGAGGCTCGTAGGCCACGCGGCGTGCGGCCGCACGGGCCCGAAACCAACGCTCAGTCCCGACGGGGGTACGCCCGGATAGTGGCACCCAACACTCGAAGGCCGTCAGACACGGAGTGTACTGTTTCGCTCACTGACCGAACACGACCAGACCCAGACCAGACTCGCGTGGAACCGTTGTCAGAAAAAGCAGCTCGCGCGTCCGACGATTGCTGGCAGGCGTGACGCCACGGCTCTATCTTACCTTGCACCACACAGCAAAGTGGGCGAGCGAAACACAAGCCGAGAACCGCTTGAAACCATCACTGGAGTAGTACTATGTGGGCGACGGCTCCGCATGAGGCTCGTTCGGGCGAGGGCAGCTGGCCCGGTTTCGGGCGCGGCCGTCGATCGAGCCGCGGGTGGCGAGCCGAGTTCGTCGCCCCCAAGAAACGCACTCGAACATGTCGTCATCGAACCGCCACGACCGCCTTGCAATTCGCTGCTTGCTCAGCTGGGCGGCGCTTTCGGTAGCGACGCTGTCTGCGTGCACGACGGACCTGTTCCGCGGGGCGGACTCGCTCACGGCCGACGTGGACGACGACGACGCAGGTGACGCGGGCAGCCCAACAGACGGCGGCGCGCTAGATGATGCCGATCCGCCCGACGCCAATGGCGATCGTGACGGCGGTGACCCGCTGCCCGAGCGCCTCGAACTGACGGAAACCGTACCCCAGGACGACGACGAGAACGTGGATCCGTTCACCGACATCGTGTTGACCTTCAACCAGCCTGTGGAGGTCGGCAGCGGTGCGATTACCATCGTAGATGACGCTTTGGAGCAAACGTTCAACACCATCGCGGTGACTGACGAGCGCGTGCAGCTGATGTCCGATACCGTCGTCGTCGATCTCCGAGGCGTGTTGCCCTACGACAGTACCTTCCACGTGGAAATCGACTCGGGAGCGTTCGTCGGTCAACGCAAAAAGAGCTTCGAAGGGATCAACGACTCGACGACATTGAACTTTGAAACAGTACCCCTGGGGGGCCCCGGAAACGTGTCCCGCGGTCTGCAACTCTGGCTGGACGCCGACGAGGTCCGTTCCCTCGAACTCGACGGTGGTGCCGATGAGCTCGACGCGGAGAGTGCTTCGTTCGTACAACGCTGGCTCGACCGTTCAGGCAACGAGAATCACGCATCTGCAAGCGACGACGCAGCAAGCCCCAGGTTCGATTCAAGCGGGTTGCAGGATCACCCCAGCGTGCTGTTCGACGGCTCGGATGACGTGCTGCTGTTGGCCGCCCCATTCGAACTGTCATCGTTCGATGTGTTTGTGGTTTGGGTCCCCCACGTTGCAGCTTCCGAAACCGCCCGCAGCTGCGTCGTCAAACACGGACGCACTTTCGAGCTCAATCACGGTCACGAGTCTGAAAGACGACGAAGCGCAGTAGGGAGCCGATTCGAAGACGATACGTCGGGCTGGTACACGTCACGCTTCGCTGAAGCGGCGGCTGATGTCCCCCAGATTCACAACTTCTTGCTGCATGGGCCCACCCGGACGCTAGAAGCGCGGACGATGGGTGGCGGTCCCATGCCAATGCTCGCTGACGAAGGCGGCGTGCTCCCACCCGAAGCAGGCGTCGAGGTTTCTTCCACTCCGCTCTCCATCGGCAACAATACCGATCAGGACGCAGGTCTGGAGGGTGCAATCAGCGAGCTGATCGTCTTCTCTCGACGCCTGGAGATCGCCGAACGCGCTGCACTGATGGCCTATCTTCGTGGCAAGTGGGGCGTCGACCACACGCGCTGCGCGGCAGGGTCCGAGATGGGTTTCGTCGGACACGACGGCAAGTGTGCGTACGCACGCCAATCGACGACGTCGTGGGCGGTTGGCCGCGGACGCTGCCAGGCGTTCGGAGAGGGTTGGGACCTAATCTCTCCGCGCAGCGAACTGGACAACAGCTTCGCAACGGGACTCCTGCTGCGCGACTCGCGAAATCGGGGTTGGATCGGTGGAAGCGATAACGCCGAAGAAGGAACGTGGATCTGGACGCTCGACGGGGAAGTCTTCTGGAACGGAGGCAACCGCGAAAACGGGGGCGAAGCGCCAGAAGGCGTGTTCACCAACTGGGTGAGCAGCGAACCCTCTGCCGACGCGGACGCGGACTGCGCGTTGATGCTCGGCACTCAGGCTCCTGGGAACGGCCTGTGGATCGACGAACGTTGCGCTTCGGCGGCGGTGGCGATCTGCCAGGGACCAGCAGACTGAACTGTTCGGTTAGACCAAATTGAGGTGCCGTCGCACACTGGGTTGCTCGGCGATCACGTCGGGCAGGTCGAGCCATTGGTCGAAGTCATCCTCCAACTGTCCCGGCAACGCTGGTTGCACCGTTCGCTCGAAGAGTTGGAACTCGTGTCGCGCCTCGAGATTCAGCGGTAGGCCCTTCACGGGTCCGCCGTCGACCATCCAGCGGCGCAGCGTCTCGGCGTTGCGAGCAACCACGTAGTGATACGGATCCTGACGGAGCGCGAGCCGCAAGTGGTCTTGAACAGCCTGCAAATCGTATCGCGTGGCGGCGATACACGCCCGGTAGTTGTGCACCAGACCCGGCAATGGGTAGTCCAGATCCATCGCGCGCTGCAGATTGTCTTCGGCCGCGTCGTAGTTACCCGCCCGGAAGTGCGCACCCGCAAGATCGACGTATGCCGCGTGATGTTCTCCAATGCGTTCCAGGATCGCTTCGCAGTCTTGCACACTCTCGACGTACATCCGCTGCAGCCCGCGATTGACGGCAAACCACTCCTGCATCAGTTTGGCGTCTTCTTCGGTGGCGTCGAAGGGGCTCTTGTATTCCTGAAAGTTCTCCGTGAAGTACACTTGTCTATCGAGCCAGCCCGCTTTCTCGGCATCTTTGAAGTCCACGGTACCCGGGTAGATCGACAAACAAGAAAACAAGTACTGGTGGGGTTTGGCGCGCTTCAGGAATTCCAGTGTCTCGTAGAAGGTTTCTCGCGTCTCACCGCGGTTGCCGAGCATCATGTAGAAGCGCACGGCAACCCCGTGGCGTTTCGCCATCTGCGCAGCGTTTTCGATCTTTTCTGCCGTGATGCGCTTGTCGATGGCTTTGAGGATCTTGGGAGAGCCCGACTCGACGCCCAGGCTCAAACGTTGACAACCAGCCAAACGCATCTCTTTGAGCAGATCCTCGGTGAGCACGTCGACGCGCGTGTCGCAGCTCCACAAGAAGTTCAGCCCGCGTTCGCGGATGCCTTGGCAAATCTCCTTGGCTCGCCGTTTGTTTGCCGTGAAGGTATCGTCTTTGATCTGCAACATCTTCACTGGCAGGCGCTCGAGCGCGCGCTCCAAAGAGTCGACCACGTAAGGAATGGACTGCCCACGGAAGCCCCTACCCCACGTTGTCTCTGCGCCGCAAAAGGTGCACTGCCAAGGGCAGCCACGCGACGTCATCACGATATGGGTGTCGAAAAAGTCGTGCGGACTCGCCAGCGAATCCAGGTCGTTGATCGCTGCACGCGCGGGACCACGAACGACTTGCTCTCCGTCACGGAAACTGGTGCCAGCGATGCCCTTGGTAGTGCCGCCGCTCTGCAAGCGGGCGAGCAGTTCGAGGAACTGTTCCTCACTCTCGCCGTGACACACCGTATCCACGGCGTGGAAGTGCTGTAGCACTTCTTTGGCAAGTGGCGTGGCGTGAGGCCCTCCCACGACGATGTGCGTCTGAGGATGTAGGCGCCTGATCAGGTCAGTGACCAGCTTCACCCCGCGCCTGTTGGCGGTCCAGCACGACAGGCCAAACAAGTCAGCGTCGAGTCGTTCGATCACCTGCTCAGTCGTCGGCCAGTCGAAGGCCGACAAGTTCAACACCTTTACCTGGTGCCCAGCGCGCAGCGCCTGAGCGCCGAGGGAGAACAGTCCGTAGGGCGTCTGATGAAAGTCCGGATCCAAGTCCCCTTCGGAAAAGCCCTCAGGCGGACCATCTTCGGGATCCGGAGCCTCGCCCGCGGCGGGGATCTTCCAGGGCGGCGGATACAGGAGCACGACGCGCATGGGCCCGAGTGTAGCACCCTTCAAAACGACGAGGCCCAGCTCGTTGGAGCCGGGCCTCATCGGGTATGGGAAACCTGAAGTCAGCGTTTGCTAAGCGGAATCACATCCCGCCCATGCCGCCCATGCCGCCCATGTCGTCGGTCGCCATGTCGTCAGTAGCCATGTCGTCGGTGGCCATGTCGTCGGTGGCCATGTCGTCGGTGGCCATGTCGTCGGTGGCCATGTCGTCAGTGGCCATGTCGTCGGTAGCCATGTCGTCGGTGACCATGTCGTCAGTGGCCATGTCATCCGTAACCATGTCGTCGGTGGCCATGTCGTCTTCGCCCGCGACTTCGCCGGGGCTGGGCTCGGGAGCGTCGACGACGTTGCCGTCAGCGTCCACCCACTGGAAGTTGCTGACGCAGAAGTTGTAGTTGAACGCTTCCTCAGGCGCGGTTACAACCTGGAACTGCAGCGAGTGCAGCCTGGTCAGATCGATGGGGGTGTCGGCACCGCCTTCGAAGGTGGTCCATTCGGGAAACTCGAACTCGGTGAGCATGATGCTGACTTCACCGTCAGCATCCAGGTCGTTGGAAGCACCCCCACCCCACACGAAGCCGTTCTCTTCGTAGTTCGCCGAAGACGTGGTGATGGCGGGGTCGTCGACCATGCCCATTTGCACTCGAATGGGCGCGCCACCCGCCACTCCTGTAACCGTGAACTTCACACCAGCAATGCCCGCCGCCGTGGCGTCGAACGGAGCGACCAGGTCGCCGTTCGCGTCGGTGTCCGCCATTTGCAGCCCGAATCCAGCACCCCAGAACTCGTAATCACCGCCAGGGCCGTCGGAGTTCCAAGCCGTACCCTCTGCACAAAGCGTCATCGCTTGGGTGTCGTCGACGCACAGTGCCGAACGTCCATCGCCGTAAAGGAAGATACGCTGAACGCCATCGAAAGCGGGCAGCTCGTTGTCAGCGCCACCCGCGGTCGGAGTGTCCGTGCAAGTCACCGCTGGGCCCTCGGGAACGATCTCGTCGGTTGTCGCACCGTCGTCGGTTGCCGCACCGTCATCAGCTGGGGTACCAGTTCCGGACCCGTCGTCAGGCGTGGTAGTAGCGCCGCCGCCCGTGTCCATCCCACCAGTGTTGGCGGTGTTGGACGTGGTGCCCGTAGCTGTGGTGGTTCCCGTACCACCTGGAGCGGTGTTCGTACCTGTTGCGGAGCCAGTGCCAGTTCCCGTCCCGGTCGTATTGGTGTTGGAGCTCGACGACACCCCGTCAGCGCCAGAGCCGTTGCCCGAGTCCTCTTCACCACACGACAGTGCTGCGAGAACGGTGGCGAGACCGGGCGCCAAAATCTTGAAAAACGTGTTCTTTCTCATTCTAAGACCTCCGACCCAGCTCGGGCCTGGTTGCTGCGTTGTGCGAAGGCGGAGCTTACCCTACACACCTCACGAAGCAAATGCGGGAGGGCGAAAGTTGGCGGATCCATGACGCTTCAAAGAGGGATCAGTCCCATTCCGAACATGGACTACGTTGATCGCGCGTTCGCCAGTCACCCAAGCCCATCAGCACGACGCAAGAAGTGCAAAGTGGGTGTTCCCCTTCGTCCGAAAGCGGCACTGAAGCACCAAGCACAAACCGCATCTTTACGAGTGCATCCACCACGGCAACCCCCACCGCGGCGGGACCAACGCGGCGTATCGATCTGCCATGGAACCGCTGGATCGCGCGTAACCCACGATTTACTGGATTTCTACCGTACCGAAGTGCACCGCGCGCACTCCTTCGGAGGTGCGCACCAGCAGCTGCCCTCGGGCGTTGATCCCCGCGCCGACCCCAACGTGCCCGCCTACCGAGAGCGGCCGCCCCAGCAGCGCGTCGTGTTGTCCCAAGGCCCGGGCCACCTCCCCCAATCGTCCCGACTCCAAGACGTCCACCCAGTGCTCGATCGCCCGCAGGGTGCGCACCAACAGCGCTTCTCGAGGCTCGGCTGAGCCGAGCAGACGCATGGATGTCGCGCGAGACGAAAGCTCTTCGGAAAAGGACTCGACCAGCACGTTGATTCCGACACCAACGACGACTCCGACGGAGCCGCGCGACGTTTCACATTCGACCAGCACCCCTGCCAGCTTCTGTTCCCCGCACAAAACGTCGTTCGGCCACTTCAACGTCAGCTCACGTTCGATGTTCTGCGACAAGGCGTCGCGCACGCCGAGTCCGACGGACAGCGTCAAAGTACTGAGTTGCTCTGCCGACAGCCGCGGCCGCATGAGCACGGAAAACAGCAAACACTGCCCTGCGGGGGCAAACCAGTCGCGTCCCCGACGGCCTCTCCCCGCCGTCTGTTCATCCGCGACGAAAAGCGCACCACTGGGCTCGCCGCGATGTAGCGCTCGTTTGGCCTCATCGTTGGTCGACGCGCAGCGCGCGAAATACGACAGCGGCTCACCAAAGCGACAGCCTTGCGCCCGCAACTGCGTCAGAAACGCTGATGGATCGAACGCGCTAGTCATCACCACCCCCGACGGCAACCTCGACCCTGGCGGGTGTCATCGCCCAGAGTCGGTACCTCGCGCCCGTGCAGAACGCGCTTGGGCAAGCCGCTCTGCACGCGTCAGGTCTCGGTCGCCTTCCTCGCCCCCTTGCTCGTCGTGAACCTCGAGTTTATCGCTGTTACCCGTTGGTTTGTTGGCTCGAGCCTTGCTGGCCTTGGACTTGGACTTGGCTGATTTCTTCTTGGTCTTGGCGCCGCGTTCTTTCGCTGAGAGTTCGTCGAAACGGACCCGTGCGAGGAAAAACTTGTTGTTGAGCGTCTCGTCCGTGAGCACTTCGAAGTCCGACGGGTTGTCGAGCTCACGCTTCAGCGAGCCCATTCGCGAGTGTTCGGTAGTGAAGTACATGGTGTCGACGCCCTTGCGTCGCTGTTTCTTGATCCACTGCTTGAACTTCGTGCCCGACGACACGAACGTCGCCATGCGATTGCCCGTATAGAAGTTCTCGCCCTTCCAGTTCATCTGGTAGGCAACCAACATCTCTTTGGGATCCTCGCGGTGTTGGTAATAGGCTACCATCGTCTCCCGCTGTCCCCAATGGGGCGAGATTCGCATCAGGTACACACCCATCAACCACACGCTATACAAGCCGCCGAGACAGCACACCGCGACGACCGCTTGACGTCGCACGCGCGGCCACGCGAGCAGCAATGCCACGACTGTCGCAACCAGCGTGAACGCGAGCAGACTCGGTCGGAAGTCCAGGCTCTCGGGGAAGTTGCGACTGTAATTGTAGGTGAAAAGATGGATGATTCGAGCGTGACCTTCGATGTCCCCTTCGCGTGTCACGAACATGTCTCGACCCGCTAACCCAACACCAACAGCGGAGGCGACGGCGATTACCCCGAGGGATACTCGCTCACCGAGGCTCGATCCCTCCGCTCCACCCGATTCCTCGGGCTGACGGCCATACAACCAGTGGCTTGCAGCGAGCATCGCAACCCCGAGCGCGCCCAGCCCAACGCCCAACGCACGTTGCCCATCTGGCAACTCTCCCGATTCGGGCACCTGGGAGGTGAGCCCTCCTGGCAAGAACACGACGATCCCCACCAGAACCAGCGAGAGCCCTCCCAAGATCAACGCCACCTGACTGAACCATTGACGCGGACCTCCTTGGAGGCGTGTCGGGGCGTAACGTTCGAGCATCAACCCCGTGAGCATCGCGGTGGGTGGCACGAGCGGGAAAATGTAGTGATGAAACTTGGTCAGCGTGATCGAGAACATCCCGAAGGCGAGCAACCACCACGTCATCAAGAATAGGATCGCCTGATGCTCTTCGATTGCGCGACGGGTACGCTGACTGATCCACCAGATCAATCCTCCCGCGCAAAGTCCCGTCCACGGGAAGAGCCCGTAGCCCAGCTGCCAAACGTAGTACCTGAAGCTGACGTCGTCCCCCTTGTTCGTATCATGCACGTGGACGAACGCGCGCTTGACCATGTCGTGCATGATCAAACGCTCGAAGAACGGCTGACCATGGCGCATGTACATCTGTACGTACCAGGGCAACGCTACCACCAGCACCAACACGAGTAACCACGGTAACTCGAGACGCGCCAAGTCACGCCAGCGTCCAGAGACCGCGACGAAAGTGAGCGCCGCCCCGATGGGAAGCACCAACCCTGGTGCGCCCTTGGCCATCACCGCAAGCGTGACGCACAACCACGCCGCCAAGAACAACACGCGCTGACGACGCCACTCGTTACGCTTGACGAAAACGAGCACCAACGCGCCTACCAGCCAGACCAGCCCCCACAACGCGGGTTGTCCCCACTCGTATTTGGGGTCTGTTCCTCGGCAGCGCTTGTTGCCCGGCAAGCCACAATTTTCCCCCCCCGAGCCCTGAGCAAACTCGTCGAGGTGCGGACGAAATCCGGCCAGGTCCGAAGTGTGGAAGGTCAGGTTACGACTGAAGAGGTACAGCACCTGAGGCAGCACGAGCAAGAGCACCATGCCGAGCAGCACGTGCATCCCAGTGAACGAAAATTGCCAGCGCCACAACTTCACGCGGTACTCCCGACAGCGCGCCTCGGGCTCCGTGTTGAAACCCATGAGCAACAGCCCCATCGCCGCGCAAAGTGGCGCAACGTACGGCATGTCCGCCATGGTCTGACGAGCGAGGATGTACCAGTAGGGACACGTCATCAGAACGATCCCGCCGAGCAGCGCTGCACGGCGTCCCAAGGGGCGCACCATCGAACGGTAGAAAATCCAGAAACCGACGATCGTCAGAAAGAAGATCGGCAGACGGCAGGCCCACTCGGGCTGCGGTGTGTAGCCCTGAGCCACCCCAGCCATCATCTGATCGGGTAGGGCATCGATGCCGAACAGCTTGAAACTGAGGCCCTGAAGCCAAAAGTTCAGAATCGGTTTCGACCAGAACCAGCCATCGTGCGCCCACCAAAGTGAAATCCAGTCGTCACGCGCGATCATCTCGCGCGCAACCTCGCCGTAATGCGTTTCCCAGGGATCGATCAGACTGAAGTTGCCGAGTCCAGGCAGGTAGAGGATCGCGCCGAGCGCGATTAACCAGAAGCCATGTCGCTGCGAGAGCGGGCGGTCGCGTCCGGTTTCGTCGATGCCAAACATCCCCACTCGACGAGCGCACCAGAAAACCTCGGCAGTGAGCCAAAGGAAAGACGAGGTAATCAGCACCGCTGCAGTGATCTGGTGCGCAGGGTAAACACCCCGTACCGCGAACCAGCCAGCGGCCATGAACACGGCGAGGCTCGCCAGCAAGCGCGCGGGAGCCAGTGGTAGCGCAGCTTCAACCGAAGCCAAAGGTCGCTGTTCCTCGACGGCAGTCGACGGATCAGATTCATCCGCAGTGCCCACCGCTGAGGACAGCTTCGCCGACGAAACGAGGGTGAGTGCGCCCAGCAGTTTGAGCAGCCCAATCACCGCAACTGAACAAGCCACGAAGACGACGATGGGACTGAACCGCCACTGCAAGTCGTTGGCCATCACCAGAAACGACACGCCGAGGCCGAGCAGCACCATGACCCACGCGCCAACCGTTCCGCGGAGTGAACCCCCACGCCCCTTGGACTTCTTCGGCGCTGAAGCCTCGACGGTCTCGGGCTGTTGCTCCAAGTCGTCGGGCGTATCTGCTGAAGCCGAGGGCTGCCCAGAAGCTGGATGCTCCTCGGACCGCGTCGGCTCGTCGGACACTTCGGGCTCGTCGGGCGATGTGGCCGGGGGGGCCTCGGAGGGCGCGCTGGGCGGGTCGGAATCGCGAGTCGTCATGGTGCAATGAAACACGTCCGTGGCGGCGCTCGACCGCACCCGGACGGCGCGCAGGTGTAACAGACTTTTGTCTTTTTCGACCGTGCCCAGTCCGGAAATCGGCGGGGGGTCGAATACTGAGGAGCCAGCTGCGGCAACTGGAAAACATGACTCAAATCACCGTTTTCACTACAGATTGTGAAGGTTCGACGCAAACGAACCGCATTTGGTGGCTTTGGGTTTGTGCCACCGCGAGAGCTGTGGTGAAGCTCGCTAGCCGTGAAATTCAAGCCGATACACTTGTGCGCAATCGCTGGGTTGCTTGTCGCGTGTGGCGGGGGCAATCCCCCACCCCAGACAGCGCCCACAGAGCCCCCCCAGACAGCACCCACCCAAGCCCCGAGTGAAACGCCGCTGTACTTGGCGCTTTCGAAACTAGCGCCGCCCGGCGAAGTGCTCGAGGCGCTATCGGAGGCGCAGCGCGCCCAGCTCGACCGATACGTCAGCGCGGTCACGCCTGAACAACGGGAGCTGCTGTTGGCCGGGGAAGATCCCGTGATCGCCAGTCGACCGATCCTGTACTTGGCTGTGGGCGGCCAAGACCTACGCTACGTCGAACTGTTCTACACATCCAACGCTGCAAGCAACGAGTTGGTGATCCTCGCCGCAGAGGCAGGCGACGAGGACAACTTACCCGCGCTGAGTCGCGAGCTCGCGAGCCGCGCTGCGCTCCACGTCTTGCAGATGCGAACTGCGGACGTGTCCGCGCAGGTCGAACATCACCCAGAGCACTTGGAGCAGATCGCGTTTGCCGCGCACTTCACGCAACTGACGGAGATCGAGCGGCTTGCACTAGATGAACTCTCGCGCACGGAGTCTCCTGCCAAGTGGCACCTGGCGCTGGCTAGACTTGCCGCGGAACGACTCGACATCGACGCGGCGGAAGCACAACTGACTCGCGCAGAGGGTGTCGACCCGAAACGCTTGGAGTCGGTTAGAGCCAAGGTTTCTGCGGCTCGCGTGGCACTCACGGAGCCAACGACCAACGACCAACGGGTTGCTGCGGCGCGAGCCTTCCTGACCCTCGGAAACCCGAAAGCTGCGGTCGATGTACTCGACCCCATCGCCCCACTGGCTGAAGAGAACCTGGCCGTTGCCACGACGTTGCTGCGCGCCGAAGCCGATGGCAGCGCGTGCCCGAAACTCCCACCGTCCATTGCCAACGAACATCTCTGTCAGCGCGCCTGGGCAGAGACGTTCGCAGCTCAGCCACTGCAGACCTTGGAGACGGCATGGAATTCCAAGCAAGGCCGTGATGTGGCCGCAGTAGAGGCGTTCTTGGGGCTCGCGTACGTCGTGCCGCTGATGTACGGTCTCACTCCGCAGGGAGCGCCCGCTACTCCCGATTCGGTTCGTGACGGGTTCGAAGCGTTGCGCGCCAAGGCACAGGAAGCCGCACCGCTAGATCCTGCTTTCTCGGGCATGGAGCTCCTGGCCCACGCTCTGGGGCTCGCGATCGAAGCTGCGGGAGCGAGTGGTGGTGGGCGCGCGGTGATCGCAGCCGAGCAGCGAACCGCGTTGATGGAGCGCGCGAAGCAAATGTCGTTGCGTGACGACGCTTGGGGACAAGCTGCGGCTCTCGGCGTTGCAGGAATCGTATCCCAGGACGAGTCGACGCGATCGATCGTCGACAACCTCAAGGGGCATGTTGCGGTCGCTTACGAAACCACCCTCGGCGCACTCTTGTTGTGGGATCTTCTGGCCGACGCTGACAAGCAGCGTTTCGACTACCACAAGCCGCTGCTGGCGGAGATCGCCCAAAGCGGTGACTCCGACTCGTTCGACCGCTCCAAGTGGCTGTTCACCTGGGCCGAAGCAGAGGCTCACTTGCTCCCCAGCCCACGCAGCTACGCCACGCTACGCAGCATCTGCGAAAAACTGATAGATCCCCGTGTTCCGCTCGGCTTGCGGCTGCGCGCTCATCTCAACCTTGCGGGTCTCGATGCGCGAGCAGGAAACCTGGAAGCCGCAATTCAGCAGCTACACCCCATCGTCGTGAACACGCCACGATCCATGGTCTCGACCCACGATGAGCAAGAGCTGCTGATCGCTGCCACGGGCTACCTGCTCGTTTTACGTGGTTTGAGCACCCAAGCCGACGAACGCCAAGAGTACGTCAAGAAGCTCGAAGGGCTATTGCTCGACGTAGGACGTTCTTCTGCAGCGCCGCCGACTCTACAAATGTGGCTAGTCGCTTGGCGCGCCGAGTTCGACAAGTTGACTCAACTGAACGAATGCAAGGGTCGCAAAACCTGCGAGGACCGCGTGCGCAAGGCACGCCCGCTCGACGCAGAGAAGCTCGGACAAGCGATAGGCCAGCGCTCGGCGGCCCTGCTGAAGGCGGGTGTAGTCCCCGTGGGGGGCGTGCAGGTCGAGTTTCGTTTCGATGCTCGCGGTCGGCTGGAGCCGCTGATCGAGATCTCACCGCAGTTCCTGTTGCTGCACGTGCCGCCACTGTAAGCCGACCTCGTGACGGGCTAAGCGCGTCGGTTTCATTTCTGCTCGTGGAGAACACCTGCGGAGTGCCTGGAGTTTTCGTTTCCGCCGCAGGATCCCCAACGAACGAGCGCGGCACCCGTCGAACGGCGACGACAGTGCGTTGGGCTCGACCTACACGCGTCTCCTGACAGCACGACCAGTGGTTGGTGCGAACGCTCGTCGGCCGACGCTGCCCGCTAGAGTGCGGACGAGCGATCGCAAATGCGCTCGTGCTCAGTTGGATGTCGCTTCTGACGTAGTGAGAGAGTGTGCGTTGCGGTACGCACGCCCCGTTCATCAGAGCCACGCTACTCGGCACTACCCAAATGAGCCAGAAGGCTCGCGATCCCCGAGATTTGAACTCGACTTGTCGGCGCCAACGTCGCAAAGTTTTGGTTCATGCAGGTTCGGGAGGCGCTGAAACACTTCAAAGCGGCGCGCTGGGGTTCACCCCAAGAGGTTCAGGTGTTCGTCGATGAAGTCGAACAGCTGGATGCAGCTGAACTCTCGAAGTTCCTGGGGGTGCTCACGGATAAACGTGAGGTACACCCCGATGCCCATAAGTTTCGCTGCCTTGCGCTGAAGGCGTTGGTGCTACGGGCACCCACGCCCGCTTTCTTCGTGCCGCTCGTCAAGACGCTGGCGGTGGCGGATCCATTCTTGCAAAAAACCCTCGTGGAGGTCGCGCCAAAGGTCAACTCCGTGGACGACCACGACGCGCTGTGTCGAGTCGTGGGACATGAACACCCCGACGTCAGGGCAGCGGCAGGGCGAGTCCTCGAACAGGTAGGGGGACCTCGTGCCCTGGAAGTCCTGACTGCAATCATCGGCAAGCAGGACTTCCACGGCCGACGCGAAGCCATCAGCGCGATGGTTCCCCGCGCCAAACACCGCGGCCTCAGGTTGCTCGAGATCGTCGCAGACGCTGGAGATCCACGAGAGCGCG
The DNA here is from genome assembly GCA_965651905.1 of uncultured bacterium. Lineage (GTDB taxonomy): Bacteria > Myxococcota_A > Polyangia > Polyangiales > Polyangiaceae > SZUA-265. The sequence goes on from CBFGUG010000055.1 coordinate 25,525, forward strand.
GCGAAGCCTATCGCATGGCGGGTGACCGCGCCACGATGAAGAAGAGCCTGGACGAGGCCAGGGAGCTGCTCACTCAAGGCTTGTCGGATCCCCACGACCGAGTCGTGGCTGAAGCCATCCGAGGTCTGGCAAAGGTTACCACAGAGGACGACTTTCTCGAAAAGGCGGGGAGGTTTGCCGACTCGGGCAAACCCGTGACCCGACAGGCCTTCATCGAAGCGTTGCGTGAGTTCTCATCGCAACGCGCGATCAATTTGCTGGCCCGGATTCGGCGCCGCGCCCCGATGCAGCTGCGGATGATGGTCGTGGAGAGTTTGGAGAGTATCGCCAACGACGACGTGCTGCCAGTCCTCGTGGAATGCATCTCCGACAAGGCCGCGCCGATCCAAAATCGGGCGGCGGATGCCCTGGTCGCGATCAGCAAGGACGGCAAGGTTGAGCTGGCACGAACGGTCACCTGGTTGTTGCGAAGCCGTGAAGTGCAGACTCGGCGCCTTGCCGTCGAGATCGCGAGGAAGGTGGGAAATACGGCCAACCTCGTGCCCAGCCTGCTCAAGTTTCTGCGTGACGAGGACTGGTGGGTACGCGAGCGCGTGATGGACGCGCTGATTCAACTATCGGGGAAGCGCCTCACGGAGCACTTGGTTTCCTACCTGACTGACGAATCGGACATCGTGCGACGTTTCGCGGTCAACTCTCTGCGACGCCTGCAAGATCCACGCGCGTTAGGCGCGTTGGTTCGCATCGCGCAAGAGGACAAGGACTGGTGGATCAAAGAAGACGCGATCCTCACCATTGGAGAAATGGGCGACAAGCGTGCTGCTCCGTACATCGTGAAGCTGTTCAAGAGCAGCGTCGACCTCGCCTTGCCGTGCATCCAGGCCCTACACAAACTGCAAGCTGAAGACGGTGCCGACTTGGTGGCGGAGGCCATCCGTAGTTCGATGAAGGGCCTAGACACCTCGTCTGTGCGACTAGCGGCCATTCGTTACCTTGCCGAATATGGGGAAGCGCGGCACGCGGACGCCCTGTCGGTTTGTGATACGGACGTCGACCCGGCCGTTCGTGACGCCCTGAGCACGGCGCGAGCCAAGTGGCAGGTGACGAAGACGCGCACGGCAACGGGCATGTTGCTAGGTCCCCTCGACCGCATGCTGGTCGATATGAGTGAGATGGGCGCAGATGACTTGATCATCGCTAGCGACCGCATGCCCATGTTGAAACATCTGGGCAAGCTCGTTCCTCTGACGGAAGCCCCCTTGGCGAAAGCAGACGTAGAAACGATGCTTCGCCAGATTCTCACCAAAGCCCAACTCGATCAGATTACGACGCTTGCAGAAGTCGACTGCTCCTATGAGATCAAGACTCACGAATTGCGGTTTCGTGTAAACGTGTTCAATCAGCTCACTGGGCTGGGCGCCGTGTTCCGCATCGTGCGTTCGAGTATTCCGAACATGGAAGAACTCAACCTTCCCCCCTTGGTGCGTACGTTCGGCGACTTCAAGAACGGGCTGGTGATGGTAGGCGGCCCCACGGGCGCAGGAAAGTCGACCACGCTCGCCGCGTTAATCGACTATATCAACCGTTCATCTGATCGCCACATCGTATCCATCGAAGACCCGATCGAGGTGGTGCACAAAGCCAAGATGTCCCTGATCAATCAGCGGGAGGTGGGGACCCACACTGCCGACTTCGGCACGGCACTACGCTCCACCGTGCGCCAAGACCCCGACGTAATCCTGGTGGGGGAGATGCGCGATCTCGCCACGATTTCGTTTGCTGTCATGGCGGCTGAAACAGGACACTTGGTGTTCGGAACGGTTCACACGGTTTCCGCGGACACCAGCATCGACCGCATCATCAACAGCTTCCCCCCTGGGCAGCGCCCGCAGATTCGATCGATGCTCAGCGAAACGCTGCGTGCAGTGCTCTGCCAACATCTGTTGAGGAGTAAGCAGGACCCGTCCAAGCGAGTGTTGGCGGTCGAGATCTTGCTCAACACCCCGGCGGTTTCATCGTTAATCCGCAAAGACAAGACGTTTCAGCTTCCCGCGGTTCTCACCACTCAGCGTGAACTGGGCATGCAATCGATGGATCAGCACCTGGTCGACTTGGTCAAGAGCGACCAGGTAACGTACGAGGAAGCACACATGCGCGCGCTGGACAAAAAGCAATTCGAGATGCTCATCCACGGCGCGGCACCCGAAGAGCAAGAACGAGCTGCAGGGTAACGGCCATGGCTAGACTAGACTCTTTTCTCAAGGTGGTGGTCGACCAGCGAGCGAGTGACTTGCACTTCCACGCAGGCATGGTTCCGAGCATTCGCTACATGGGCGATATCCTGCAGCTACCGTTCCGAGAGCTGAGCGAGGAGGAGACCCGTAGGTTCCTGCTGGAGATCATGACCGAGGAACAGCGCAGTTACTTCCTCGAACACAAAGACATCGACTTCGCCTATCGATTGGAGGGCGTTGGACGTTTTCGCGCCAGTGTGTTTACACAGTCCCGAGGCATCGGTGCGGTGTTCCGAGTGATCCCCGAAAAACCGATCACGGTCGACGAACTACGGCTGCCACCTGCGGTCAGTCGCTTGGCGAAACTGAAGAACGGCCTGGTACTGGTGACGGGCCCCACGGGATCGGGCAAGACGACGACGCTGAGCGCGATGATTCACGAGATCAATCGCACATCGTCGAAGCACATCATCACCATCGAAGATCCGATCGAGTACATCCACGAACCGATACAAAGCGCCATCACTCAGCGTGAACTCGGCAAGCACACGAACGATGCTACCGCCGCGCTACGTGCTGCACTCCGCGAAGCGCCCGACGTGCTCGTGGTGGGAGAGTTGCGCGACTTCGAAACGATTAGCCTGGCGCTTTCTGCTGCGGAAACGGGAGTCCTGGTGTTAGGAACCCTGCATACGAACTCCGCAGCCAAGGCGGTCGATCGTATCGTCAGTGCGTGCCCCGAAGATGCTCAGGGACAAGTGGTCAGCGTCTTGTCTGTACTGATCAAAGGAGTTTTGGCGCAACATCTTTGCAAGCTCGCGTCGGGTGACGGACGGGTTGCTGCCGTGGAGATCCTGCTACAGACGTACGCTGTGTCCAACCTGATCCGCGAAGGCAAGGTTTACCAGATTGACGCCTACCTGAAATCGGACGAGCACTCCGGGTCGGGTGCGCAAGCACTGGACACGGCGTTGTTCGACTTCGTCACCCAAGGGCTGGTCACACTGGAGGATGCACTGGCAAAGGCCTCCGAACCCGACGTGTTGCGCGAGCGCATCGCACGGTTCGACGCGGACCTGGAGCTGGGCGCCCCGATGAACTGAGTTCGTCATCACCGAGAACGACGTGGACGCACAACGAGAACGGGACTATGAAATCGCGAAGAAGCTGCGCCAACGTGGTCAGTTGGAGGCGGCCATTGCCGTTTACAAACGTTATCGGGACATCGACTCGGCCGCGCGCACGCTGCTGACGGCCAACCGCTTCACGGACGCGGCAAATCTATTGCTCGAAGACTTGAATGTCCGAGACGACCAGCTGCCATCACTCACCGAGGCTGAGAAGAAACAGGCTAGCAAGGCTGCCATCTGTTTCGCAAAGGGTGGCGACTACCAACGCGGCGTCAAGATACTAATGGCCGTAGGTGACTACTTGAATGCGGTTTCGATGCTGGAGAAGGTCGGCGACCACACTGGCGCCGCACGCCTAAAAGCAGAAATCGACGCGCGTGCCAGGGCCAAAGCTCGACACGGCTTGGTACAGGGTAAGAAGGGCGCCGCAGAAGCACTCGAACGGCAAGGAAACCTCGCGGGGGCTCTGCGCGTGTTCGTGAACATGCGCGACTACGCCAACGCGGGACGCTTGGCATTTCGATTGGGCAAACCGTCTGACGCTGGGCATCTGTGGGAGCAGGCTGGAATGCCCTACGAATCAGGTGCTGCTTTCAAGGAGGCCAGCGAATACGAAAAGTCACTGCAAATGCTGATGCAAGTGGAGCGAGGCGACCCCAACTATCGCAAGGCGGCGGTGTTGGCCATTGCGGTGACGATCAAGCTCGACCTGATCGAGTTCGAGCTCGATCACTTCCTCTCGATGTTCGTCAAGTCGGGCCCAAGAAGCCCACGTGAATCCAGCGCCCTGTATCATCTGGCGAAGCTCTACTTGGCCCACGAGATGCGCGATGCTGCGTCAGAAGTCCTAAACAGCATCGAGACTCACCAGCCGGGCTACCGCGACGTGCCCTTGCTCATCACCACAGTACGCTCCCGTCAAGAAGAGAGCTCCGCGAGCCTCGAAGAAGCTGCTAGAGAGGACGCGCGCTTCCGCGACGTCGGCAGAGACATTCCAGACGACGGCATGCGCACGGCATCGCTCCCCAGCCTGCCACCATTAGGAGACGATGCAGAGCCCACCTCGGGTGCGGCCTGGCAGAACGCTGGCGAGGCGACGGTCGTGCAATCTCCGTCTGGAAGCGGCACTATGGCAGGCCCTGCTGGGGCCATCACCGAAGCCAAAGAAGAAGGCAAACTGGGTGCACTGAGCCCAGGCGACGTCGTGTCGAATCGCTACGAGATCCAACGGGAGCTCGGTCGAGGAGGCATGGCCGCCGTGTACCAAGCCTACGACCGAGAGCTGGATGAAGCAATCGCGCTCAAGTTTTTCTTCGCGGGCGAGGCAACACCCGACCTGGTGAAGCGCTTCAAACAGGAGTTGCTGTTGTCGCGCAAACTCGCTCACCCGAATATCGTCGCGGTCTACGACATCGGAACGCACCGCGGTTGCAAGTTCATGAGCATGGAGCTGCTCGAAGGCGAGACGCTATCCCAGAAGATCGAGGACGAGATACCCCTCACGGATGGCTTGGACTATCTGATACAGGCGTGTGCTGGGTTACAAGTAGCTCACACACAGGGCATCGTTCATCGTGACATCAAGCCCGACAACCTGTTCGTGACGAAGTCTGGCGTGTTGAAGGTCATGGACTTCGGAATTGCGAAACACCAGACGGGGCCCGCCATGACGCGCGCCGGGTTCATGGCGGGCACGCCCGAGTACATCGCACCCGAGCAAATCAGCAGCTTCGCTAGTGTGACTCACGCAGCGGACATCTACGCGATGGGGGTCGTGATCTTCGAGGTAGTGACCGGCAAGGTACCGTTCACTCACTCCGAGCTGATGCCACTGCTTCAAATGCACCTCAGTGATGAGCCACCGTCCCTGCGCACCATCAACCCGGAGCTACCGATGGCGCTGGACATGACCGTAGCCCAGTGTCTGAAGAAGCAACCCGAAGAGCGCTTCGAGAGTGTCGAAAAGCTCGGAAAAACACTGGCAGCACTACGAAAAGAGATGCTTCCGTAACCCCTACTGGCGATTCGACAAATACCCGCCAGCACTCTTCACGGTAGGACCGACGGCTGCGTTGCCTCACCACTACTGCCAGAGACTTCACAACGCCCGCGCGCAGAGCTCGGCTTTCTTGCGGGCCCCTCGCGAGCGGGTACGTCGCTCCAGCAAAATTCTTGAAGTAGAACTAAGCTACGCGGCATGCGCACAGTCACGGCGCGCTGCTTGTGCGGCGCGATAAGCTACGAAATCAAGGGCGAGTTCGGTCCTGCCTTCAACTGTCACTGCTGGAAGTGCCGACGCTGGCACGGTAGTGCTTTTCGCTCGCGCGCCTCGGTTGGGACTGATCAGTTCCGCTGGCTCTCGGGGGTCGAGCTGGTCAGCCGCTACAATTCGTCCGAGCATGTCACCAAGTGCTTCTGTTCGGTGTGCGGCTCGAACCTCATCAGCACCTACGACGATCGCCCCGAGGTGATCGGAGTGCCGTTGGGTGCGCTGGAGCAGGATCCGGGTGTAGCCCCCCGCGCCCACATCTTCGTCGGCTCGAAGTCACCTTGGTACGAAATTACGGACGACCTGCCCCAGCATGACGAATGGCCGAGCGCCGACAGCCACGTCCACGGGCGGCTTGGCGATCGGTTGCCAGGCCGAGACTGAACCGTGCAGCGGACGAATGGCTCGATGCTTGCTAAACCTCGGGCCGTGATGCGGGACGGCGGGTTGTGGGCGATTGTGCTGCTGTGCGGCTGGGTGTTGCACGCTTGCGCGCTCAATCCACGTGGGGAGCTTCCCAGCGAGTCGGAAGACGATGGGTCGGCCACCGCGGGAGTCGACGACGGCTCGATCTTCGACGACTTTTTCGAAGACGATGACGATGACGGTGACTTGGATGACTCCAACGACGGCCTGAGCGATGACGCCGTCGCGGACGACGACCCGTTCGCAGACGACTTCTTCGGCGACGACCACGACGAGGACCCGGGCGACGACGGCGTGGGTGACGACGCTGACTCTACCGTCGACGACGACTTTCCTGCAGCCGACGATGGCCCCGCGGAAATTCCCTCGGATCTCGACGATGCCGTGCTGCTGGACGACGACAGCCAGGACATGGAAGCCAACGCTGACGCGGGAGCTCCAGTGCTCGAGGCCGGCCCCGAGGCCCCCACCGAAGGTGGCGTATCAGGCCCCGATGCTGGCGCCGACGACAGCGTCGACGTGGACGACAGCAGCGACGATTCGACCGACGACGACGCGATGATGGAAGCGGGTCCAGGCACGTCAGTCGAAGGTGGGACTCCGATTGAGGCAGGCGGTGAGCCCCACGAAGCTGGCGCCCCGCGCGACGGTGGTTTCGCTCCAACCGACGAGGGCGGGACGGCGGAGAGCGGCGTCAGCGACGAGTTCGACGGAGGCGCCCCATGAAGAACCTCGCAACCGAGGCGCGGCGATCGCAGATTGTGCCAGATTGTGCGGTGGCTACGAACGCTCGGTGAGGTCTCGAGTAGCGCGTTGGCGATCGGATCTCGTCGTGCAACACGCGAGCAGGTCAGCTTTTTCGGTGCGTCACTTCGCGAGCGAGCGTTCACTCGAAGCCGCACTCACCTGGGTGTCGCCGCAGCTGAAACAAGCCGAACGGTCCCGCTTCGTCGTCGTTTTCGTCGAGTTCGCCGCGCAGCAGCCGCACTTCGACGCGATCGTCGTGTAACAACGACACCACGGCGAGGTAGGTGCCGTCGCACGTGCTGTCGGCCCAAGTGAGCAGGTTCAGCTCACGCTGCTCGCCAAACTCCAATTGACTGAGCGGATCCGCCGCCAGTTTGCTCGGTGAGCGAAGCTGCGCGGCATCGAATGTCGGCAGCGGATGGCAGGGCCCGTCTGCCGCGTCATCCGTGGTGATCACGCCCGGAAGCTGATCGAGCGACGACATGTCGAGTTTGAGCTGCAGCCTCGGGCGATGCACGAAGCCGTTTCGCGCTAGGGACGCCGCAACGATGTTGCCGCAATAGGCACTCCCATCGCCGTTGTCGAAGCGGTCCAGTCGACTACACCCCGCGGTGATCGATATTAGCGCCGCACCCGCGACGCGCCCCTGCCAGCCAAACGGCGCACGTCGACGAACACTGGACGGACCAAACGCCCCGTGCTGCTCGCTTGCGCCGTGGCTCACCATGAGGTGATTTGGCGTCATTTGTCCGCGGATAGCAACCCGAGAGCGGCTTCTCGCACGCGAACTTCGGGATCGGACTCGGCCATCTTGCGCAGGGTCGCGGGAGCGAGCTCGGGGTCCAGCGCCAGCAAAGTACGGGCGGCTGCCTCACGCACGAACGAGTAATCGTCGCTCAGTGCCATTGCCCTGACTCGTTCCACGATCTGCCGATAACCCGTGGTCGAATGTGCCTGCGCACGCATTTTGGCAAACGAGCTCAGCGCCTGCAGCGCGAGTATGCGCACGTTCCAGTCCGCTTCATCCTCGAGCAACTCGTGCAGCTGTGGCAGGGCTTCCAGCTGGGGTGCTCGGGATAGCGCATCCAACACCAAACGCCGAACCTGCAGATCGTCGTCCGAAAGGGCCGCCACGACAGCCTGCTTCGCGGCCGCCTCACGACGCTGAGACAAGAACGAGAGTGCCACCGCCCGTACTTCTGGCGTCGGGTGTACACTCGACGCGACGAACGCGGGGACCGCTGCCGCGGCAACTCGATCGAGCGCGGCTTCGGCTGTCTTCAGCTGCTCGGGAGTTGCCGCATCCAAGTCGTTGGTCAACTCCCCGAACGCGGGCCGTCCGCCACGCGCAAGAAGTGCCCGAGCGATCCATTCGAGCCGCTCGATGGAATGGTCTGCTCCCGCCTGGACGACGGCAACCAGGGCGGGTTCGAGCGCCAACACAGCCCTGGCGCGTTGATCGGCCTTGGGAGCCCGCGGCGCCAGGCTTTCGAGGATTTCTCGCTCGTCGACCCGACCACTGGGAACCGCCATCGGATCGCGCAGACTCTCGTAGGTGCCGCTGACCAGCACGGCCGCCGCCGACGCCGCTACGCGCCTGATATCGTCGTGAGGAGAAACCAGCGCAGTGGCCAACTGCATTGCTGCACGCGCATCACGCAGTCGAGCCAAAGCAACTAGCGACGCCGAACGCACACGTCCGTCACTCGACGCAGCCAATATTGCCAGTTGATCGGCAGCTCGCTCGGCGTTGAGCACCCCCAGAGCAAACGCCGCAGCCGCACGGGGTCCGTTGCCACTCTCCGTCGACCCCAAAAGGTCGAGCAGCTTCGGTATGGACGCTCGTTGCCCACGCTGTGCGACGCTGATCGCAGCGAGAACCTGCGCCCCTGGAGCGCCGCTGTCGAGCATCTGGTCGACCAACGCCGCTGCGCGCGGCGTGTCTAGTCGACAAACGCTCCACGCCGCCGCCAACGCGACGGGATCTCCTTGATCTACCCTCAGCTGTCCGTCCGAGAGTAACAGCTTTTCGTACTCGGGCAACATCGACGCCTGGTCGGTGGCCCCCGCCGCAATCATCGCGCGCACCCGCAACGTCGGCTCACCTTCACCCGTGGCATAGGTAAACAGTGCCTGACTGGCGTTCGGGTTCCGCAGATGTGTGAGCAACTCGATGGCTACCTGTTGCTGCGAACCTCGCGGGTCGCTCAGGGCGTCGAGCAATGGTTTGACGGCGCGACGTCCGATGTTCTTCAGCTCGGCTTTGGCCTCTGCTCGCAGCTCCGGATCGTCACCCTGCGCTTGCTGGATGAGAGGAAACGTCAACGACCCGTACACCTCGACCAGCAACCGACGGTAGATGGGCTTGTGGGGATTCGCCAATGCGACCGGCAGCAACTCACGCTCCAGCGACTCCAACGTGCCTTGCCCCAAGTTTATTTGCACACTCAGGCGAGTGGCACGCGCAAGAAGCTCTTCGTCGATGGCCGAACGCATGACGCGCCTGAGCAGCTTGTCCGCCTCCTGCGTACGTTGCTGACCGATCAACAACTGAGCGAGTTCGAAGTAAGCAGGGAACAAGCGATCGTTCTTGCTGATCGCTGTACGATAAGCCCGAATCGCCTTTTCGACGTCTTGTCGACGCGCGTACATTTCCGCCAAGTTCTGATGCCCCGCAGCGTCATCTGGGCTCAATTGGACAGCCTTCGCGGCGTAGCGAATCGCATCGTCGTCGCGATACATCTGCGCCGAGTATTTCGCCATGCGCTGATACGTCTCACGAGCTCGATTGGGATCGGCCTCCACCAACTTGGCCAACACCTCGACCGCTTCCTCGAGCTTGTGTTGCTGCACCAACGCGCGCTCCAGCATCAGGTGGCTCTGCACGTCTCCAGGCGCGTGTTTGATCACCGTGCGCAACACACGCTCCGCAGCCGCGATGCGTCGCAGGCGCATGTAAACTTGGCTAAGCAAGCGCCCCGAATCGAGATCAGGTGGCTCAGTCTTGAGATTGCGTTCTAGCGGTGCGACGCGGCGATCGAGCGAACCGTCGAGTCCCCACAAGGTGACGATGTGTCGACGCGCCTCGAGACTCTGCTTGGGGTTGTTGTTCGAACCGTCGAGCAGTTGCTGCCACAGGCGCTGCGCTTCCGTGTAGTGTCGATCGCGCTGCGCCTTACCGCCGCTTGCGCCCACTCGCTCGTGCGCCAGCGCCAATGCCTTCTTGTAGCGGTCGATATTCGGAGACAGCTTGGCCGCCTCTTCGAGCGCTTCGAGTGCTTCCTTCGGCATGTCGTGGTCGAGGTAAACCTCCCCCAACAGCTGCAAGCCGCGGCTGCGGTTCGGGACCACCTGCAAGATGCGCTTCCAAGTGCGCTTGGCTTTCTCCAGGTCGCCCTCGCGGTAGTAACGACCGCCCAGTTCAATCAAATGCTGCGGATCCGTGCCGTGACGCTGAGTCAGTTTCTGAAGCAGTGCCAGGGCTCGATCCTTCTCGCCCAAGCGCTCGTAGAACTCGACCAGCGTCGCCTGCACTTGTTCGTCGCTCGCCGAACGCCGCTCCAGCGAAGTGAGCTCCGCCATCGCGCGCTCTCGCTCACCTCGTTGCAGTAGCGCTTCTACCATCCGAAACACGAAGTCGGGATTGTGAGGTGCGGCCCTGATCAGCGCAGCGTACTCCCTGATCGCTTGGTCGAGCTGCCCCTGAATCTGCAACAGCTGGACCATGCGCAAACGTACTTCCAGATCCTTCGAGTTGATCTGGAGCGCTTTCTGGTACGTTGCGAGTGCGTCGTCGATGCGCCCCTGCTCTTCGTACAGGCTGCCGAGCAAACGCAGTCTCGCGAAGTCGTTGCCTGCCTCTTTCTCGAGCAGTGCCACGACCTCGGGCAGTCGTTCACCCGATCTATACACCTGCACCATGACGTCGAGCATCTCACGACGCAGCCCCGACTTGGGCGAGGTCAAACGCAACGCGCGGTTGAGGACCTCTAGCGCCTCGTCGTGTTTGTTCTGTTCGGCAAGTGCCTTACCTAGATCGCGAAATGCGGGTGCAAGCGCGCGGTTGTCGCCGTGAGCAGCCTTGACCAGCTTGCGAAACTCTTCTTCAGCCTCTTCTGCCTTGCCACGATCGAGCAGTTCCGCACCGAGCTCCGCTCGCACGAAAAACGACCCTTTGGTGCGCTTGATGAGCTGTTCGTGATAGCGTCTCGCCGCGGCCAGATCGTCGGTGTTCAGGCAGAGCTTCATCAGCAGGCGCAACACCTGCTCGCGATCCGCGTCCGAGTCGAGTAACGGCAAAGCCCGTTCGAAGGCGCTTCGCGCGTCCGCGTCCTGTCCCTGATCTTGAAACAAGCGCGCGAGCGACATCAGCGCAGCAGAGCTCTTTGGGTCCTGCCGAATGATCGCTTCGTACGCTTCGATTGCTCGGGTGATTTTGCCCGCAGCACGATAAACACCTGCCAACGCGATTCGAACGTTGCGACTGGCGTCGGGTTTCGCCGCTTCAGCTTCGAACTCGGCAACCAACTTGTCGAGGTTACCGTCGCGCGCACGGTACAGCTCGGCCAGGCGCTGCATCGGGAACGACGCGTCTGGCTGGTTCAGTACGATACCGCGATAGCGCTTGATCAGCGCTTCGTCGGAAGGCCCCGACTCCGCAGGTGGCTTGCCCGAGTCGCCCTTCGGTGGGGTAGGCCGAGGTTTGCTGGTCGTGGTGGGTTTGGTCGGTTTCGTGACCTTCGGCTTGCGACCACGGCCACGGGGGTCGAAGTCGGCCGACGCGGTGCTAGTCGCCAAGAACGCCAACAGCAACGCCACACCGAATCTGCGCATGGCGTTCAATCTAGCCGCGGGGATCGCCGATTTCACGGAAAACTAGCTCCCCGCCTCGGCGCAGCTGTGTCTGGCGCGAAACCACGCTTGCGGCCTCGCTTCGTGGAGGCTGTCGTCAGTTTCGTGGCGAGGCGAGTGAAATTCACCAGCATTCGACCCGAGACGCGCGCGCGACTTGGATCCGCCGCGACCACCGCGACTCAGCGAGCAGAACGACCAGCGCCCAGCCGACCCAACCGACCCGACTGGTAGTCGGTGAAGGCCTCTCGCAGTTCTTGCGTCGTATTCATGACGAACGGACCATACCTCGCGACGGGTTCGTTGAGGGGGACGCCACCAATCAGCAGCACCTCGACCTTCTGCTCACCACTGTTGACGAGCGTAACCGAGTCCCCGTCATTCTCCAGTACGGCAGCTTCCCCTTCCTTCACTCGAGTGCGAGTTGAGTCCCCAGCTTCGATTTCCAACTGCCCCTCGGCGACGTACGCGAAGGTATTGAACTCTGCAGGCGCGGGTTGCTCGTGACGTGCGCCAGGCTCCAAGCTGAAGTGCAGATAGAAGATCGGCGTGCGCGTCTCGATGCTCGCGACGACACCGAGCGCTTGCCCTGCGATCACCCTCACCTTGGTCTTACCGTCTTCGCTCTCCGTCACGCGCGTGCGCAGCTCTTGGTAGCGTGGCTCGGTCATCTTGCTGATACTGGGCAGGTTCACCCACAACTGGAAGCCGTTCACTTTTCCTCCAGTCCGTCGGAAGCCTGCCTCTGGCAACTCGGAATGAATGATCCCCGCACCCGCAGTCATCCACTGCACGTCCCCGGGCCCAAGCCTCGCGACGTGCCCTGCGGAGTCTCGGTGCTCCATGTGGCCTTCGAGCAAGTAGGTCACGGTTTCGAAGCCGCGATGCGGATGCTCGGGCGCACCGATCGCCTCGCCGGGTGGCCAGGTGACGGGTCCCATGTGGTCCAGCAGTAGAAACGGATCGAGCATTTCCATGTCGGCCGTGGGGAACGGTCGACGTACTGGAAACCCGCCACCCTCCACCGTGCTCGTTGAAGTCAACGTCGACTTGACGGAACGTGCTCCCATGGGCCGCAATGTGCGCCGACCTGCGCAGAATGTCCAGGGCGCGACCATTCGTCTGGCCGAACTCCCCTGGTCTCGCGACGTGTCACCAACACCGTCGGTTACACAATCGCTGTAAACCCAAGCCCTTCGAACCTCCGAGCCAACCAGCTTCGCAGCACAGCTACTTCGGGCATGCACATCGTGTGTTGCATCGGAAAGCGATGAAACTCGGTCGTATATCCTGCTGCTCGCAGACGCTCATCCGCATTCGTCGCAAGGCGTATGGGTACGATGGGATCGAACTCCCCGTGGCAAAACAGCACGGGCATGTCGTGGTTCGCGCGCTGATGCTCCGCCTCGAAGTGGTCGGGAAGCAACATGTAGCCACTCAGCACAGCGACACCTGCAAGGCGATGCGAGGTCATCGTGCTTACGTGCAGCGCCATCGCCCCACCTTGAGAGAATCCGATCAACGCGATATCACGGGCCGAAACGCCACGCTCCAGTTCCCGATCGATCAGTGCGTGAATTTGTCTCGCTGACTCGCGAACGTCGACTTCGGACTCCCGTTTCGGAGGGTCGTCAAGACTGACGATATCGTACCATGCGGGCATCACCATACCCCCATTGATGGTCACAGGGCGTGACGGGGCAGCCGGGAACACGAAGCGTAACCCTGAAGCATCCAACTCGGCCACCACGTCTTCGAAGTCGTGCTGGCTCGCGCCCAACCCGTGCATCCAGATCACTGTTCCCCGCTGTTGCGCTCGCGGCGCTATTTCGAACACTTCGAGATTCACCTGCATCCCCCACCGATCTGCGGCAGTACCGCTGGTGGCCACACCAGTGAGTGACTGTCGACGGGGAAACGACATGAATGGTGAGCACATGTCTGGTGCGCCTCCACGCGTTCGCGCAACGCGTCAGAGTTCGATGCACTCGTCACCTCGACTTGACTGTGTGGGCTCGCGGTTGCATCACAAACGCACAGCCAGTGTGTGGCAGCCTGGCACCATTCGCGAACTGCTCGTGGAAGGCCGTCCTCTCGTCGCGGAAAAGAGCGAGAAAGTCCTGAAGCGCACGACTCGACTCGAGACAAAACCATCGGCAACCCTTATCATGAATCGCTCGGGGGCCGACTATCAGGGTGGGATGATGGCTAGGAGTAAGAGAAAAGTAGAACAACGAGTGCCGCTTCGACCAGAGGGGCCGAGCATGAGTTCGGGAACCTTTGCGAAACAAAAGGCACTGGGGTCGGCGGGCAACGAAGCTCACGCCGAAATGTTACGTGCCGTGGAGCGGGGGTTGTGCACGATACTCACGGACCAGCTGGCAAGTGATGGAACGGAGCAGCAGTGGACAGCTAGGCTCAAGCGCGATGGCACGCTGACCGTGTGTCGCTGGCGACATCGCGAAGACTCGGGTTGGTCCCAAGGCGTTTCGTTCGACATCGACGTCAACGGTGTTGCAAGCCTCGCTCAGCTCCTGGACCGACACGGCTTGTAGTCGAGCTTCGATGCTGGCGGGTGCCGCTTTCCTCACTTCACATCGGAGGCCAAGCGTGCACCGAGGAGCAACTTGCGCACGAACGCGGAAGATGAACGCCTAGCCCCCTCAGCGTTCGGCATGAACGTCACCTCGCAACCGCGTTGCTCCAAGTGCGAGAGGACGTCTTCCGAGATCCACGGGTGCGTGGAATCGACGCCGAGCAACACGGGCGTCACACCGTGAACGTCGGCTGCGGTCGCTCGCGGCGGTATCACGGGCGTTTCGCCTGAAAGGGCCACGACAGCCGCCAACGACGAGTCCACCCGAAGCAGCACCTCGAGCGCCAACTGCGCGCCCTGGGAGACCCCAAACACAGCCACTTGGTTTGCGCCGACAGCGTCGCTCAGCTGCCGCACCAACGCCTGATGGCGTACGAAACTCCGCTCGTACTCGAGAAGCGTCTCGTCACCGCTGGCGACGCGCGCGGATGCCCAACACTTGCTCGGCGATTGGGGCGCGATCACACACAACCGTTCATCCGTACCCGTTATTCCGATCACCGTTTCGATGACGTGTTCAGCGGTACCTCCGCGACCATGGTAGGCGACGACCACGCGGGAAGCTTTCTCTGGTGAGGGGCCGTGGAGAGCGACTGGAAGGTCCCAGCCGAAGTCCAGTTGTCGGATCGACGTCGATGGACGTCGTCCCAACAGCAGGTTGTTTGCGAGCTGAACGGGAATGCCCAGGTTTTCGAGTCGAGAGCGCCAGCTGGACAGCTCGCTCGAGCACTCAGGTACGCGGCCATCACCAGCGTGAGAACCCGACGCCAACACGGGAAGAAGCGCAGTGTCTGCCCCTGCCCTCACTAGGTAGTCGAAACAACGGCCCTCCAGATCTTCAACTCGCAACGCGCTATGCAGTCGTTGTCCGAGTTCGGGTCGGTCCATCCTCAACGCTCGAATGGAGTGCGGTAGCAGCGTGCTATGCAACATGGCGTGCTCGAGCAGAAAATGACCTCCGAGGGCGTGAGCCCAGCGATGATGTGGACCGAGCTTTCCGCCTTGTAGACAGCGGGCACAGTGCCCCGCCGCAAGCGAAGCGCGCGCTCGGACTCTCGCGTCATCGGGCGACCGCAACATCTCGGAGATCACCGCGAACATCTCCGTCGCCGCCGACAGCGCGGCCTGGGTGGCGGACTCGTCTAGTTCACTACCCCAGAGCGCACTGATCGGGTGAGCGAACGCATTGAGCAAGCTGGTGACGCTTTGGCGCAAGTTCATGGACGCAGAAAACGCGGGTTCCAAGCAGATCACGTCGGGCAACACCCGAGCGTCTACACCTGTACGCTTAGTCCCCGCATCACTGATGCCGTACAGCTTCGTGTGCTCAGACCCAGAGTAGGTCGTCGGGATGGCCACGAAGGTTACGTCGTGATCGAGACGTAGGGCTTTGGCGAGTCCCGTGGCTGCGCCACCGCCGACGCTCACCAGCGTGTCGGGCTCGAATCGCTCGACGTGGGCTCGCGCTTCGTCGACGATTCGCTGCGGGACGTGCACTCGAGCGATGTCGCACACGGCAACTTCGCAGAAGCGCAGCTGAGCCTCGACGGCATCTACGTAACGTCGGCTTGGGCCACAAATGATGAGCACGCGGCGAGTCGCGAGTTCGGCGAGCACCGTTGGAAGCGCGGCGACGCCATCGACGACACGCGGCTTATCGTTCACGGACGTACTCATCGGGGTCTCGTTACATGGGTGCAGTGGGACAGGACTACGCGGGTTCGCTCGGCCTGAGGTGCAATAGCTCGCGCGCCTGACGTGGAGTGGCGACGACCCGACCATAACTCTCCGCCAACCCCGCGACTCGCGCCACCAACTCTGCGTTGCTGGTCGCCAGACGCTGCGAGTCGAAACGCAAGTTGTCCTCCAGTCCCGTTCGACAGTGTCCACCCAGCTCGAGCGCCCAGTGATTGACCTCGAGCTGGTGGCGCCCGATACCCGCTGCCGTCCAGGTCGAGCCGGGAAGCAACTCGTATAACTCGCTCACCAAGAACTCGAGCGTCTTGCGTCTACCAGGAAGTGCGTTGCGAAGCCCCAACACGAACTGCACGTGAAGTGGCGCATCAAGCGAACCTGCTTCGACCATCTGCGCTGCGTTGTACAACATCGCCAGATCGAACACCTCGACCTCTGGGCGAACGCCAAACGCTCGCATCTGCACCGCGAGACCCTCGATGAACTCTGGCGGGTTCTCGTAAACGGCCGTGGGGAAGTTTACCGATCCCGTGGCGAGTGACGCCATATCAGGTTGCAAATGCAGCATCTGAGCGCGCTCAGGTAACGTTCGCCCTCGCCCGCCCGTCGAAAACTGCACGATCATGCCTGGACAGTGCTGTCGCACACCGCGCTGCACTTCCGCGAAACGCTCGGGATCGGAGCTGGGAGTCCCGTCTTCTCCGCGGACGTGAATGTGAACCAGTGCAGCTCCCGCCTCGAACGCTTCGTGAGTCGACTCGATTTGCTCGGCTGGGGTAATCGGCACCGCAGGGTTGTGCTGCTTCTGCGGCACGGAGCCCGTGATGGCCACACTGATCACGCAGGGCGCTCCCATGCCACAATCCTACCGGGATTGGGGCCCGCTGCCAGCAGGAGAGCCGCTTCGTTTGCGGAGCCCAAGCCCCGCACCAGGCGGGTGCGTCAGCCTGTGGCCAGACTGCGCTTGGGCCGCCGGGCGCAGCTGAGGATCTGCTTGCGCACGCGAATGGCCACGGGCGTGATCTCGACCACCTCGTCGCTGTCGATGTACTCCATCGCCGACTCGATCGTCAGCTTGCGTGGCGTGCTGATGATCGTGTTCTCGTCCTTGCCCGCGGCGCGGATGTTGGTCAGCTTCTTCTCCTTCGTCACGTTGACGTCGAGGTCGTTCTCGCGACTGTGTTCGCCGACGATCATGCCCTCGTACACCTCGGTGCTGGAGTCGATGAAGAGCACCCCTCGCGGCTGCAGGTGAAAGAGCGCGTAGGGCGTAGCCTTTCCTGCGCGGTCCGCGACCATCGAGCCACAGCGGCGGCGCAAGGTCGCGGGCTTAGCGGGTTCCCACGAGTCGAACAACGTGTTGAGCAAGCCTTCGCCGCGCGTCTCCGTGAGGAACAGTGAACGGAAACCGATCAGTCCGCGCGACGCGATGCGAAACTCCAAGCGCACGCGATCGCTTCCCAGCTGCGTCATGTTCGTCATTTGTCCGCCGCGCTCGCCGAGCTGCGTCGTGATCGCGCCGACGCGATCCTCGGGCAAGTCGACGACCACGCGCTCGATGGGTTCGTGGGCCACGCCATCGATCTCTTTGATCACGACTTCTGGCATTCCGACGCAGAACTCGTACCCCTCACGCCGCATCGTTTCTGCGAGAATCGCGATCATCAACTCGCCGCGCCCGAAGACGGTAAACACGTCGGTTTCGCTGGTCTCTTCGACGCGCATCGCGATGTTGCGTTCTGCCTCGCGGAACAAGCGCTCGCGCAAGTGTCTTGAAGTGACGAACTTTCCGACCTTGCCAGCCATCGGCGAGGTACTGACCATGAAACGCACCTTGATCGTCGGAGCGTCGATGGTGATTCGTGGCAGGGCTTGGGGCGCGTCCGTCGAAGCGATGGTGTCTCCGATGGCTACTTCGCTCAACCCCGCCACGGCAACGATGTCTCCAGCGGCCGCCGCGTCCGTCTTCTTGCGTTGCATGCCCTCGAACGAGAACAACGTTCCGGCTTTGGCGTTCAGCTGTTTGTCCTCTTGCAAGAGCGCTACTTGCTGTCCCGTCTTGATGCGGCCCTGTCGCACTCTCGCGATCGCCAAGCGACCGACGTACTCGTCGTACTCGGTGTTGTGCACCATCAGCTGCAGCGGTGCCTCGGGGTCGCCACCTGGCGCGGGCACCGTCTCCACGATGGTTTCGAACAGCGGTTCGAGATCTTTCCCCTGAACCTCCAAATCACGCGAAGCGATACCGAGTTTACCTACCGCATACAACGACGGGAAGTTGGCCTGAGCGTCGCTCGCGTCGAGCTCGCAGAACAAGTCGAAGGTTTCACTGAGCACATCTTCAGCACGCGCGTCCTGTCGATCGATCTTGTTGATGCAGACGATCACGGGCATGCCGAGACTCAGGGCCTTGCCCAACACGAACCGTGTTTGGGGCAGCGGGCCCTCTGCTGCGTCGACCAGCAGCAAAGCCCCATCAGCCATCATCAGCGTGCGCTCGACCTCGCCGCCGAAGTCGGCGTGGCCGGGAGTGTCGATGATGTTGATCTTGTAGTCTCTGAAGTAAACGCTGGCATTTTTCGCCAAGATGGTAATGCCACGCTCCCGCTCCAGGTCGTTGGAGTCCATGACGCGGTCGTCGACCGCCTGGTGGCTACCAAAGACGCCAGTTTGTTTGAGCATCGCGTCGACCAGGGTCGTCTTGCCGTGGTCCACGTGCGCGATGATGGCGATGTTGCGAATCTTGAGTTCGGAGGGTTGGGGCACAGCGTCGGCGCCGATAGCGCATTCGAGGTCTCGGGGATACGGGTGTGACGATGGCCGGCCAGGGCGCCGACTGGCTGACCAACGGGAACTTCCACCAACACTCAACGAAAAGTGAGCTATTTTGGGGAGGTAACTCTTCTCCGATAGCGGACAGGGCATTTTCGCCGCTCGCGAAGCCCGTTGATCAGAACCGACAGGATGAAATCTAGGGCAGCCCAGCGCAGTACCAAACCGCAACACTGCGCGGTTGCGTGGCGCCGCGTGGTCTACCCTGCTGGTGCAGCACTACTCGCCGCGGGCTGCTTCGTGAAACTCGGCTCACCCATCCCCGAGGAAGAAGCAGGGACCGGGCCGTTCCCGACCAGTTCGGGCACGCCAGATGCGAGCACGACGATCCCCGTTCCAAGCTCGACGGAGGCGGGCACCATGGACGACGACCTGCCGTCGGACGACTCCATGCCAACCGATGGTTCCCCCGACGATACACCCGACGACTCGGACGACCTGAGCGACGACGCTTTCCCAGCCCCGACCGAGGCGGGCCCCAACCCGACAGTCCCCACGGAAGCTGGATGCGCGCCCGGCTTGGTGCCGTGTGACGGTGGCTGCGTCGGGTTCGGCGAGTGCACTCCACCGCCGCCACCCTGCGAGGAAACATGCGTGCTCGACAACGCCCAGAGCGCGTGCGTAGCGGACACGTGCACCCTCGTCGAATGTGAGGCTGGCTGGGTCGACTGTGACGGTTTGCTGGAGAACGGCTGCGAGATGGAGTTTGGAACCAGCATCTCGAGTCAAACCCCCCTGCCCATCGAACGGCGCAGCATTCTGAACGAGGACGACTGGCTGGGCATCCCTGTCTATCCGCTGCTCCAGCCATGCGGCAACTGCGGCATCAGCCACCCAGGGGTTCCAGACCAAGTGGCGATCTACGCGGGCGAAGCGCCACCCGAAGACATGATGGCCAGTATTTCCATGGCCTGGGACGAGTCAGGCATCTGGCTCCGCACCGTGATCTTCGACGACGAGTGGGTGGAAGGGATCATCCCCAGCGATGGCAGCGGTTCAGAGCCCGACCCGCGACTGTACGATCACATCGAGTTCGTGTTCGACGGCGTGAACCTCACCAATTGGGGCGAGCCCCAAGACCACCACTTGTTCATCGGCATCGACACCGACACGTTCGATCAGCGCGAGCCGCCGGACACTCTCGATCAGCGCGTCGACGTGAACCTCGCTACCGTGGGCGCTTGTCGTGTCATCACCACGAAATTGAGCGACGTGTACCTCGGCAACGCCCAGGGCCGTTTCGTCGAGGCGGGGGCTGTCTACGGCTTCGCGATAAGCTACGACGACTACGACTACAACGACGACGATCCGACGGAGCTGGAACGACAGCATCACCTGTTCTACCGAAGCCCCGGAGAAGACTACGTATTCGGTCCACGTCAGCTGCCAGAGTTGACGCTCTCGGATTGAGCCGCACCGTGCAACTGCATCCACCGCGGGTTGCGCGCTCGGCAGACCGAAAGCTCTACCATTGGCGTGTGGTTGCCAGCGAGCATAAACTGGCACGATGGGCACGAGAGCCTACAGCGCGCTCACGCTGGCGCTAGGAGCGCTGGTCACGGCGTTGGTTCTCCCAAACTCCCCGTTTGGGCAACGCTTGTTGCACCCACCACGTGACGTTTCGATGGGGGGTGTTCCTGCCCCGGATACGGACCTCGCTCCGTGGCTGGAACGCCGAGCGCGCGAATGGTCCGAACGCGGGCTTTCGATCGAAACGGACGGCGAGAAACACACTGTCACGTTTGCGGAGGTCGGCGTTTCACTCGACACGCTGCGTGCAACACAGTTGCTCGACTCCGTGTCACGCAACCCGCAGCCGCTGAGTCGCTTGCGTCGCGCGTTTGGACCGCCGCTGCACCTCACGGACATCGCGCCTCCGCTGCACTTCGACGAGGTCACGGCGCGCAACTGGCTCGAGCAACTCGCCGAACGCGTGAAACGACCAGCGCGCAATGCGCGCCTCGACGTCGAGGGCAAGCGCCGCATCCCCGCGCAGCCGGGCCGCGAACTCGACGTGACTGGCTCGCTCGATGCGCTGCGCGCCGCCACGCAAACCGTCACGACTTCTCTGGAGCTCCCCGTGCGGCAGCTCGCCCCGAGTGTCACGTTGCAAGACCTGCCCGCGATCGACGTGAGTCGCGTGCTCGCGAGCTACGAGACAGATTTTCGAAAGAAGGCTGGGGCGAGGGCACTGAACATCCGCCGCGCCGCCGAGTTGCTGGACGGGGCAATCGTTCACCCGGGTGACGTACTCAGCTTCAACCAGGTCGTCGGCAAGCGCGAACTGTCGCGTGGTTTCGTCAACGCCCCAGTGATCGTGGAGGATGAGATGGAGCCTGGGGTGGGTGGTGGCGTGTGCCAGGTGGCGACGACGCTCCACGCCGCTGCTGTCTACGGCAACCTCGAGATCGTCGAGCGCCGCAGTCACAGTCGTCCAAGTGGGTACGCTCCACTGGGGCTGGACGCCACGGTGATCGATGGTGAAGTCGACCTGCGCCTGCGTAACCCGTTCCCTGAACCCATCATGATTCACGCCACGTTGCCGTCGCGTTTCAAGATCAGGGTGGAAATATTGGGTGCGAGTTTGGCTGGCGCGATCGAACACTCGTACGCCGTTACCCAGCGCCACGACTTCTATCGCCGCATCGTACAGAAGGCCGACCTAGCTCCTGGTCAGTTCGAACGAACTCAGAAGGGCGGCTACGGTTACGACACCGTGAGTCACGTCAAATTTGCGCGCCCCGACGGGAGTGTCGAACGACGCCACTATCAGAGCAAGTACTACCCCGTGCCAGAAGTATACTGGGTCGGTCCGCAAACGCGTCTCGATGAACTTCCGCCCTTGCCCGAAGGCGCCACGCACGTCGAGATGTAGAACGTGTTGCCCTGTGGGACCCTGCAGGTTTATTGCCCGCGGCGTCCGCGCAACGGCGATTTTTTCATCGGTCACGTGCGCCGCGTCAAAGCGTCCCACCCACACGCGTTTTGAGGTATGGACGAGCTGCCCCCAGCGCGCCGCTGCGGACATCTAGCTCAGGATCCGTCAAAGCCATGAAAGTCGCCGTACCAAGGGAGATCCACCCTGGGGAGCGCCGAGTTGCCGCAACCCCGGAAACCGTCAAGCGCCTCAGGAAGCAGGGGTTCGAGCTGCTCGTAGAGGCGGGTGCTGGCCTGGCAGCGCGATTCCCCGATGCCCTCTACGAGGCCGCAGGCGCCACCATCGTCGCCGACGCGGAAGAGGTGTGGTCGCAGGGCGACGTGATCATCAAGGTCAGGCCGCCAGAAGAGAACAAGGACACGGGGAAGCACGAGTGCGACTTGCTTTCCGAAGGGAAAACCCTCGTATGCTTCGTTTGGCCCGCCAAGTGTCCCGAGCTGGTCGAGGAGATGGCCAAACACAAGATCACGCTGCTCGCGATGGATCAAATCCCTCGCATCACGCGAGCGCAGAAGATGGACGCGCTCTCGTCGATGGCCAACATCGCGGGTTATCGCGCCGTGATCGAAGCGGCTAGTTTCTTCGGGCGTTTCTTCACCGGGCAGGTGACCGCCGCAGGTAAAGTGCCGCCCGCCCGAGTGCTCGTCATCGGAGCTGGCGTGGCTGGACTTGCCGCCATCGGCGCCGCTCGGGGTCTCGGCGCCATCGTCCGCGCCTTCGACACGCGGCCCGCGGTCAAAGAACAAGTCGAAAGCATGGGTGCCGAGTTCTTGGAGCTGCACTTCGACGAGGATGGTACGGGCGAAGGTGGCTACGCGAAGTTGATGAGCAAGGAGTTCATCGAGGCGGAAATGGCCCTGTTCCGACAGCAAGCCAAAGAAGTCGACATCATCATCACCACCGCGCTGATCCCCGGCAAGCCTGCTCCCAACCTGCTGCCCAAGTACATCGTCGACGAAATGAAGCCAGGGTCCGTCGTGGTCGACCTAGCCGCAGAAGCAGGCGGCAACTGTGAACTCACGATTCCAGGCAAGGTCGTCGAACGCGACCAAGTGACGATCATCGGGTACGTCGACTTGCCGAGTCGCCTCGCGCCCACGGCGAGCCAGCTCTACGGCACCAACATCGTTCACCTGTTGACGGACATGGGCGGCGCGGAAAACTGGCGCGTCGACCACGACGACGCTGTGGTGAGAGGCGCCCTGGTGCTCGAGAAGGGCGAAATGATGTGGCCGCCCCCCAAGACCGTAAACCCAAGCCCAGTAAAACCACCACCGCAGAGCGCCCCCACCGTCCCCAAACAAGAAACCAAGAAGAAGGGTTCGCTCGTCGGTTGGGCGATGCTGGGTCTGGGCGCGCTCTTGGCCTTGGTTGGGTACTCTGCCCCGAGCGAGTTCATCAATCATCTGACCGTCTTCGTGCTGGCCTGCTTCGTAGGCTGGCAGGTGGTTTGGAACGTGACGCCCGCGCTACACACGCCCCTGATGAGCGTGACCAACGCCATCAGCGGCATCATCCTGGTCGGCGGCATGCTCCAAATATCGGGTCCGCCCCAAGCCACGGTGACCATCCTGGCGGCGGTGGCCGTGTTGGTGGCTACGATCAACATCAGCGGGGGCTTCCTGGTCACCCAGCGCATGCTCCGCATGTTCCAGAAGTGAGGTTGAGGTCATGAACGACAATCTCGTTACCGTCGCTTATCTCGCCGCTGGCGTTCTGTTCATCTCCAGTCTGGGTGGCCTGAGCACTCAAGAAACCGCGCGACGCGGCAACCTCTTCGGCATCATCGGCATGTTGATCGCGATCGTCGCGACCACGCTCGGCGACCAAGTGCAGTCATACGGATTGCTCGTCGCGGCACTCGCGGTGGGTGGGCTGATCGGCGCGGTGCTCGCGGCGCGCGTCGAAATGACGAACATGCCGCAACTGGTGGCCATCTTGCACAGCTTCGTCGGCTTAGCCGCAGTGTTGGTGGGCTTCGCAACTTACCTGGACACGAGCGTGAGCTATGCAGGCGCCGCCGCGGTCATCCACGAGATAGAAATCTTCGTCGGCATTTTCGTGGGTGCATTGACGTTCACGGGGTCGGTAGTGGCGTTCGGCAAGTTGCAGGGCATCATCGGTAGCAAGCCACTGATGTTGCCCGCGCGGCACCTTCTGAACGTGTTGATGCTCATTGCGTGCGTTTACTTCGGGATCCAGTTCGTCGGCGCTCCGCACCAAGACGGGATGCTGCCGCTGGTCGTGATGACGGGGATTTCGTGCGTCATCGGCATCCACATGGTGATGGCGATCGGCGGAGCGGACATGCCCGTCGTGGTCTCGATGCTCAACAGCTACTCGGGCTGGGCGGCCGCCGCAGCCGGGTTCATGTTGAGCAACGACCTGCTGATCATCACTGGTGCGCTGGTCGGCAGCAGCGGCGCGATCCTGAGTTACATCATGTGCCACGCCATGAACCGTTCGTTCATCAGCGTGATCCTCGGCGGCTTCGGCACGGCGGGTGGCACCGCCGCAGCTGGTGTCGAAGTCGAAGGCGAAGTCACTCCGATCGATGTCGACGACGTCGTCGCGGCGATGCTGGATGCTCAAAGCGTGATCATCGTGCCGGGCTACGGCATGGCGGTCGCTCAGGCTCAGCATCCGCTGCACGAGGTCACCAGCCTGCTCAGGTCCCGCGGCGTCACGGTCCGATTTGGCATTCACCCCGTCGCTGGGCGATTGCCGGGGCACATGAACGTGTTGCTCGCAGAGGCCAAAGTGCCGTACGACATCGTGCTGGAGATGGAAGAGTTGAATCACGATTTTCCGAGCACCGACGTCGTGCTCGTGATTGGCGCCAACGACATCGTCAACCCTGGCGCCCTCGACGACGCGTCGAGCCCCATCTACGGCATGCCAGTGCTCGAGGTATGGAAGGCCGCCACCACGATCGTGATGAAGCGCGGAATGAGCGCGGGTTACGCAGGGGTCGACAACCCGCTCTTCTACAAAGAGAACACTCGCATGTTGTTCGGGGACGCGAAGAAGAACACCGACGCCATATTGGATGGTCTGCGTTCGGCGACGGCGGCAAGCGCCGCGGAATGACACCAGCATGACCCTCGTGCGGCCCTCAGCCGCAGTATCGCCCTCAGCCGCAGTATCGCCCTCAGCCGCAGTATCGCCCTCAGCCGCAGTATCG
>CBFGUG010000056.1:0-50335 GCA_965651905.1 uncultured bacterium
ATGCAGTGCGAGGGCGCACTGGTCCTGAACATTGGTCTGATCGTCGCCGCGTGTCGTCGATCCATGCCTTGCGTAGCAGCTAAACCGCCCGTCAAGCTCGGTGGCTGAGGGCGTTTTCGCGAGAACCGTAGCGGAACAGCCGCCTGGCTTTGAGCAACGGAAGCACAGCGGAAACGGCCTCAGGCGCCGAGATCGGCGGGCGTGCTGACAGATTGAAATGAGACCAATGCTCAGGCACTGGTCGGGGCCGCGCGCGTGCGCTAGGCTTGGAGATGCCGCACGTCGTCCCTCTTTCCGTTTTCGAGTCCCTGCCGAAAACCGACTTGCACGTCCATCTGGATGGGTCCCTGAGGCTCACGACGATGCTCGAGTTGGCGGAGGCAGATGGCGTCAAGTTACCAGCCACCACCATCGAGGGCTTGCACGAAGCCATCGGCGTGGGGCGTCAGTGTGAGAACCTCGAGGAGTATCTGCGGGGGTTTGCGATCACGCTGAGCGTGATGCAGACGGCCTCATCGCTATCTCGCATCGCCTACGAGCTTGCGGAGGACGCACATCGCGAAAACGTCCGCTACATGGAGGTCCGCTACTCGCCGATGCTGCACACCCAGCGCGGCTTGAAGCTCACGGCAGTGGTGGAAGCGGTGCTCGACGGCTTGAGGCGCGCCTCGGAAACGTTCGGCATCCGTTCGAACGTGATTCTGTGTGGGATCCGCAACATCTCGCCTGAAAGCAGCTACGCGATGGCCGAGCTGGCGGTGTCCTACAAGGGGCGCGGCGTCGTGGGTTTCGACTTGGCGGGAGCTGAAGAGGATCACCCCGCCAAACAACATCGACGCGCTTTCGAGTTGGTCCGTGACAACAACATCAGCTGCACCATCCACGCGGGTGAAGCTTACGGGCCCGAGTCTATCGCTCAAGCGCTGCACGATTGTGGGGCGCATCGCATTGGCCACGGCTGCCGCTTGATCGAAGACGGCGACTTACTGCACTACGTCAACGACCATCGCATTCCGCTCGAGTGTTGCCCGTCGAGCAACGTGCAGACGGGCGCCGTGCGCGATCTCGCGTCGCACCCGCTGCAGCTGTATTACGACCTAGGCGTGCGCGTGACGATCAACACGGACAACCGTCTGATCACCGATACCACCGTGTCGCGTGAGCTGTGGCTCGTTCACACCCAAATGGGCATGAGCTTCAGCGACATCCTCAGCTTGGTCTCTGCAGGCTTCAAGTCGAGCTTCCTGCCATTTCACGAGCGCCGCGCGATGATCCGCTGCGTTCAGGAAGAGTTGGCACGCTACGCGGAAGACGGAACCTTGCTGGATGCGCCAACCCAGCAAACGGAGCCAGCGCGTGCTGCAGAGGGTGCCGCAGGCGCCCGAGCCGAAAACTGAGGCGCCCAGTCGACGGCCTGGGAGCTGAGCTCGGCCTAGCTTCCGTTTTTCGGAGGTGGGCAGGGCGCGGCGACAGTGCTAACCCGGCGTCGTGTTTCGCCGTTGGTTCGCGTTCGTGCTGACTGTGTTTGCGCTCTGCTCGTGCAAAAAGGACGAGGAATCTGCGCAGCCTGCAGATCCAGGCTCAGAAGCCGCGCCGAGTGACGAACAGAAACCTCAAGCGCCCCCTCCGTTCGATCTCCTGACGAGAGACCTACTCGCCGAGATGGGGTGGTGCGACGTGCGGCACCGCGGGCTGGCCATCGACGTCGGTTCGGATTGGTCGGATTCACATCGCGGTTTCGTGCTCGGTCCATTCACGGACGTGGAGTCGTCTCAGCGCGCTGCGGTGGTCGTCGGCAAGGTGTTGACCTCCAAGCTGCAGTACGACTTTTGGCTCGACCGACCCGCGGAAAACGTCCGCGTCGAGCTACGCGCTCAGGCGGAAGGGGCGAGCCGCGTCGTCGTGGATCTCGACGATCAGCGTCTGGGTGAACAGCGGCTGAGTGGCGACGCGCTCGACGAGCTGAGGTTCGGCCCCATCGGCAAGGAGCTGAGCGCAGGGCGTCACACGCTGACGCTGAGATTCAGGGGACGACGCAAAGCGGGAGAACAAGTGCGCGCTTGGGTTCAGTGGCTCAGGGTGCACTTGCCCGACAGTTTCGATGGAATCTACGTCCCTCCCACGAAGACCAACGTGCTGCAAGATGTCGTGCTCGGTGATCAACCGCGACGTGGAGTCGCGTTGCGTTCACCCGGCAGCGTACGTTGTCCTGCGTTTCCCGTAAAAGGGGCGCGTCTCAAGCTCGACGTCGGTTACTGGGGAAATGGCGAAGGCGTGGCACAGATCGTCGCGCACACCCACGAGGGTCGTAAAATCATCCTGGCGGAGCGTCGGGTTCAGAGTGAAGAGGAAGAAGCTCGCTGGATCCCACTCGAGCTGAGCTTGGACGCGTTCGATCAACAATTGATCGCGCTCGAGTTCGATGCCGTCGAGGCCAGTAGTGGTGGGCGTGTCGTCTTCGCTGAGCCGCGCCTCGAGATGCGGCGTCCCGCGCAGAGCACGATCCCCGACGCGCAGAACATCGTGGTCGTGGTGGCGGGAGGGCTGAGCCAACGACTGGTGCCGCCTTGGGCTGAACGCTCGCTCTTGCCGAACCTGTACGACGTTGCAGAGCAGGGTTACGTGTTCGACGCCTATCGCGCGAGCTCGACGGTCGTCAGCACCGTGATGGCGACGTTGCTGTCAGGGTTGAAGCCCATGCACCACGGTTTGATGGACTCTGCAGCGTCGTTACCCCGCGGCGTGCAGATAGTCAGTGAGCGGATGCGGCGCGTGCCTGGCGCGTCTGCGTTTCTCACGAACGTTCCCTACTCGTACGGAGCTTTCGGCTTCGACAAGGGATGGAACGAATTTCAGCAATACTCGCTCATCGAGGACAAGCCAGGTACGGAGCCGCTGCGCGTGGGGCGAACCTGGCTCGAAGAAACGCTGAAGCGCGAGCAAGAGGGCAAACGGCTGCTGATCATGCACGTCACTGGTGGGCACCCGCCGTGGGACGTGAGCATCGACCAGGCCAAGGTTCTGCCGCCAGAAGATTACAGCGGCATGATCGATGCTCGCAAAGGTGCTGTGGCGCTACGTGAGATCCGTTCGCGTCGTTCGAGCAGCCGCAGACGCTTGCGAACCGAAGACTGGACGCGGCTGGAGGCTTTGCAACGTACCGCACTGACGAAGATGGACGAGTCCATCGGGGTGCTGATCAAGTCGCTTCAGGAGGCTGGTCAGTGGGATCACACGCTGTTCATCTTTCTCGGTGATGTCGCGATGGGCGACAATCCGACGATCCCGTTCAAGCCAGTGGGCAGGTTGGACGACTCTCGCCTGTTGGTTCCGCTGATCGCGCGGTTTCCCGGCGGTGCTCAGGGCCGTCAAGTGGATGCCCGGGTCGATCCGCAGTCCGTGGCTCGGACGTTACACGAGGCGCTGAATCTCCCCTGGCCGGGCAACGAGGCTGTCGTCAGTTTGCACAGCGCCGCCATGCGCGAGCCTGGCCTGCTCTCGAGCAGTGGTCAGGTGGCGATGCAAGGGCACGAGTATGCTTTTACTTTGGGGCAGTGGCGGCTCTCGGGCGCACTTGGTGAGCTGCCGAAGTTGTGCGACATCGAGGTGGATCCCGCGTGTCAGACGGATCTCTACGCTGAGCATCCGTTCGTGGTGCACTGGGCTTGGCGCGCCTTTCAACGCGCCGTACACACGGGACAGAGCACACCCGAACGGCAGAATGCGGAAATCGACTCAGCCACCCGCGCGGCCTTGGAGGTTTACGGCCTGTGAGCGTTGGACGCGTGCAGTGAACTATCGCCGCTTCGAAGTGAGCGTGTTAGAAGTGCGCCATGTCAGCAAAGCGTGAAGGGCGTCCGCTCGGGCAACATCGTCCCGTCGAGATTCACACAGGGTTCCAGAAGATGGCGGAGGGCTCCGTGCTCTACAAATGCGGAGGTACCGTCGTACTCGTGACGGCCAGCGTCGACGAAGGGGTGCCGCGTTTCTTGGAGGGGTCGGGCAAAGGTTGGCTGACCGCTGAGTACCAGATGCATCCACGTTCGAACCCCGTACGGCGCGAACGTCGCGATGGGCGCAACGGCCAGGTTTCGGGTCGAACCAAAGAGATTGAACGCCTCGTGGGTCGCGCGCTGCGCGCGGCGGTCGACATGAGCAAACTCGGTGAGCGCACCATCTACATCGACTGTGATGTGCTCGAAGCGGACGGCGGAACGCGCACTGCGTCCGTGACCGCGGGTTGGATCGCGCTCGCGCTCGCGGCGCACCGTCTGTACGGCCGCGGTTTGCTCAAGGGTCCCGTGTTGTGTGATCAGATCGCATCGGTGAGCGTGGGTCATGTCGACGGCGAGTTCGCACTCGACCTGTGTTACGCCGAGGACAGCACCGCGCGCGTGGACATGAACGTGGTTGCCACGGCGTCGGGCGGCGTGGTGGAAGTACAGGGCACCGCAGAAGGCCGTGCGGTACCACGCTCCGACATCGACGCGATGTTGGACCTCGCGCTGGAAGGCATCGCGTCGCTGTCGCGCATTCAACGGGATGTGCTCGAGCGCGCCGACGTGAAGCTCGACCGAATTTTGCGCGCGGCCAAATAACGATGAGCAGTCTGGCGTCGGAACTTCCGAGCAGTGGCGGGCGCGTGGCGCTCAGCCTCCTGAGCGCGGATGACGAAGTCGCGTGTTACTCGGTCAACCTCTCGGACCCCACGGGTCGCGTCGAAGGCAACGTGACGATTCGAGTGAGCGATGGCTTGGTCGAATTGAACCTCGAGTCTGATGCGGCGGGTTGGCTCGTGGAACTGGCGCGTCTGTTAGCGCGCGGCGCGTGGCGCAACCGCCAAGACAAGCCCTGGCCGCGTCGCATCACACGCTGGCGTGCCGAACCCCCGCGAAAGTGACGCAGGTGGGCGCAGACACAGAGACGGGGGCAACCAACCCCAACGCCAATCATGCGGGTGGCAGCGGCACCATCACGTTGCTGACCGACTTCGGGTATCGCGATCCGTTCGTCGGTGTGATGAAGGGTGTGATCTTGCGGCAGTGTCCACGTGCCTCGCTGGTGGACCTGACTCACGGCATCGAGCCTCAGCAGGTTGAGGCAGCGGCGTTTTGGCTCGAGCAAGTCTGGCCCTACTTCGCGCAGGGTACCGTTCACTTGGTCGTGGTGGATCCGGGTGTCGGTAGCAGGCGCCGTGCGATTGCGGCCGCCGCCCACGATCAGTTGTTCGTAGCACCCGACAACGGCGTGCTGTCGTGGGTGCTGGCATCGGATCCGCGCGCGCGTGTGGTCGAGCTCAGCGCGCGGCCTGCGGCTCGAACAGGACGAACGTTTGATGGACGAGACCTATTTGCTCCCTTGGCTGCACGACTGAGCGCAGGAGCGGCTCTGTCAGACTTGGGTACGGACATCACGGATTGGGTGCGTCTGGATCAGCCGCAAGCCGTGCGAGAAGGCGCGACCGTTCGCGGCCGCATCATACTCGCAGATCACTTCGGCAACTTGATCACCAACGTGCGGCCGGGTCCCGACGACACGGTGCTCGGCGTGAGTTTCCAAGGCCAGGAGCTGCCGTGGGGTACGAGTTACGCCGATGTTCAGCTGGGTGAGTGTGTGGCATTGCTCAATTCGTGGGGCTACGTCGAGCTTTCCGTGCGGCAGGGCAGCGCAAAGACGCGCTTTGCTGCGGGGTCGGACACTGAGGTTCTGGTTACGATGCGCAATTGATGCAGGCGTCGCTTTGCCCCATGCTTGGCACATGCGTGCTCTCGCCTTGGGGTTGATTGTTCTCGTCAGCGTTGCGTGTTCGGGGTCCAAGGCACCAGCCGAAGCACCTGAAGGCTCGACAGCCTCGAAATCCAAGACAGACAAATCCTCCGAGCCCAAACCGCTCCCGCCGCTGGAAGCGGGCGAAAAGGCGCTTCGAGCGACCCAGTTCGCCGAAGCGCGCAAGCAGTTCGAACTTGCCGCCGAGGTGGACGCAACCCGCGCCATGGCGCTGCTCGGGCTAGCCAAGCTCGATCTGATGACGGGGCAGTACGCTCGCGCCGCAGCGGCCAACGACGAGCTCGCACGCAGCGCACACGCGGCGGAACACTTGCTGCTTCGGGCCCGTGCGCTGCGCAAACAAGGGCAGCTGGACGCCGCGGTCGCGTTGCTCGAGCCCACGGCGGGGCAAGCACGTCCCGCGGCTGTGCGCCTGTTGTTGGGCGAAATGCTACTAGAGCTCGGAAAACGCGACGAAGCAGAGGCGGCGCTGATGACCGTGATCGCGGACTACAACGAGGACGTCATCAAAGACGATGATGGTCCTGGTATGGCGCTCGTCGGTAGAGCCGCGCAGCTCTTGCGTAGCCCCGAAGACGCCAATGAGGCGTTCAACAAGGCCGAGCTCGCAGGCGCAGAAGACGACCAGACGCTTCTATGGCGCATCGAGCTGTTCATCGACAATTACGATCTGGGGCACGCCGAAGAAGTCACCGCCGAGATCCTGAAGCGATCACCGAATCACCCCGATGCGCTGGTGTGGATGGCGCAGGTGCACCTGGAACAGGCGCTCGATTTCGACGCGGCAGAGCGCTTGACTACGAAGGCGCTCGACGCAAACCCGCAGCACGCACCCGCACATTTCGTGCGCGCAGGGGTGGCACTGCGCGACATGGGGCTCGAAAGTGCCGTCGCTCACGCGAACGCCGGCTTGAAGATCAACCCCCGGGACCTGGAGCTGCTCAGCATTCTGGCCACCGCGCACTTTTTGGCGGACGACGACCAAGCGTTCGCCGAAGTCAAAGCGCGGGTGTTCGGTTTCAATCCGCACTACTCGAGCTTCTTTCAGATCGTCGGCAAGTACGCCGATTGGGAGCATCGCTACACGGAAATCGTCGAGATGATGCGCGAAGCGATCGCCATCGACGATGATGACGCCAAGGCGCATGCGCAACTCGGCATCAATTTGATCCGAAACGGCGACGATCAGGGGGGCCTCAGCGCACTGCGACGCGCGTTTGCCAAAGACCCGTACAACGTGCGCGTCTACAACACGCTCGAACTCTACGAGAAAACGATCCCGCAACACTACGTCGACGTCTCCGCGGATCCTTTCCAATTTCGCTACCCCAAGATCGAACGACCCGTGCTCGAGCGCCACGTGCCCGCGCTGATGACTGAAGCCTGGGACAAGTTCCGTGGATACTACGACTTCACGCCTTCGACGCCGATTGGCGTCGAACTCTACGCGGAGCGACCGAACTTTGCGATCAGGACCAGCGGTTTGCCGCGTACGGCGATTCAAGGTGTGTGCTTTGGAAAAACACTCGCGTCGATGAGTCCGCGCCACGAACAGTTCAACGTGGCGATGACCCTGTGGCATGAACTCGCGCACGTCTTTCACATTCAACTGTCTCGCAGTCGTGTGCCGCGCTGGTTCACGGAGGGGCTTGCCGAGTACGAAACTCTCGTCGAACGTCCTGAATGGAGACGCGAACAAGATCAAGGTTTGTACTCGGCGCTGCGCGACGGGCGCCTGCCCAAACTCGGGCAGATGAACGAAGCCTTCACCCACGCTGAAGACATCTCGGACGTTGCGGTTGCCTACTATGCTTCGACCCAGATCGTTCACATGCTGGCTGAACGACATGGGCGTGGTGCGCTGCGGAAAATGCTGGTCGCGTGGGGCGAAGGCAAACGAACAGAGGAAGTGTTGATGGGTGTGTTGGGAAAGTCCTCGACGCAACTCGACGCAGAGTTCAGAGCGTTTTTGGACGAACGCCTCGCTGGATACAAGCAACAGTTCGTTCCCTCACAACGTATTGGCAACCCCGAGGCGGTGCTGGAGAAGGCGAAGGCCAACCCCGAAGATCCCGACGCACAAGCTCAGCTGGCGCTCGTGATGGTGCGAAGTGGCGACGCAGATCAGGCGGGGCTGCTCCTCGCGGAGGTCCTGGAAGACCACCCGAACCATGCGCAAGCGCTATGGATGAGCGCGCGCGTCGCGCTTACGCAGAAAAAGCCCAAAGACGCGCTACGCCACGCGGAGAAGTTGCTGGCGCTCGGTCACGATGGCTACGAGGTCAGGATCATTCAAGCTCGCGCGGCCGCGCAGACCGACGACGAAGGCAAGGTGAGAGCCGCGCTGCAGCGCGCTCATGAGCTAGAGCCGTCACAAGCCGAAGCGCTGCACGGTTTGTTGGATCTGGCGCGCGGCGACGCCGTCAAGCGTTTGGCCCTACTGCGCAAGCTTGCTGCGATCGAGGAGCACGATGGGAGCATCTATCGCCGTTTGAGCGGTGGGTTGCTCGCGGCAGGTCGAGCTCCCGAGGCGGTAGTGGCGGCGCAGTCTGGCGTGTACGCT
This sequence comes from uncultured bacterium, assembly GCA_965651905.1. GTDB lineage: Bacteria > Myxococcota_A > Polyangia > Polyangiales > Polyangiaceae > SZUA-265. Next base: position 8,351 of record CBFGUG010000056.1, read on the forward strand.
GCGATGGAAGATCCCGAAGCGCACGTGGCGCACGCGGAAGCGCTAATTGCCACAGGTGATCATGCAGGCGCCACGGAAGCGTTCGAGTCTGCCGTGGCGTGTCCGAGTGGGGGTGAGTCCAAGGCCGCGGCCCATTCAGCATACGCACGCTACCTCGAGACGCGTGGCCGCACCCAAGCAGCTGAAGAACACGAGAAACGGGCGCGGGAGCTCGAGCCGAAGGCTGCGGGTCAAGCGCCCTGAGGCGCGGTAACCGGGGAGCGGCTTGCCCGTGCGTACGCTGCTCAGCCCTCGTCTCGGTCACCACGCAGGCCCAGGGCTTTGGCCTTCTTGTACAAGTGACTTCGCTCGAGTCCGAGGGCACGTGCGGTCGCCGCCATCTGTCCCGCGTGGGCTGCAAGGGCTTCAGAGACGATGACTCGCTCGGCTTCTTCCGCCAGCACCCGCAGCGGCACCCCCGGGCGATAGAGCCCCGCCGTCTTCGGTGTGCCGCTCATGCCGAGCGCCGCGGTCACGTCGCGTTCACCGATCAAATCGTCGGGCGACAAGATCACGAGGCGTTCGATCAAGTTCCGCAACTCGCGCACGTTACCCGGATACGAATGGGCTTGCAGTGCGGACGTCGCTTCGGGTGACAGCTGAATGGCGGGGCGCCCATGTTGCTTGCGCGCGAGCTCGACGAAATGGTTCGAGAGCAGCGCGATGTCGTCGCGTCGCGAGCGCAGCGGCGGGAGCACCAAGGGCACGACGTTCAGGCGGTCGTACAGATCGGCACGGAACTCGCCGCTTTCGCAGGCTTCGACCAAGTTCTTGTTGGTGGCGGCCACTACTCGCACGTCGACTTGCAGCGTGGAACTGCCGCCGACGCGTTCGACCTCGTTTTCCTGGAGCACACGCAGCAACTTGGCCTGCATGCTGCTCGGCATGTCGCCGATTTCGTCGAGGAACAACGTACCGCGCGAGGCGCGCTCGAATTTACCGCGTCGCAACTTCGTGGCTCCCGTGAACGCGCCCGCTTCGTGCCCAAAGAGCTCACTTTCGATCAGATCGGCGGGAACCGCCGCGCAGTTGAGCTTCTCGAGCGGGCCCTTGTTGCGCGGTGAGAGCCGATGAATCGCGCGCGCGACGAGCTCTTTGCCCGTGCCGCGTTCGCCTGTCACCAGCACGGTGGCGTTGGTTCGCGCGGCTCGCTGCAGGGTCTCGCCGAGCGCTCGCATCTGCTCGCTCGTGCCGATGATTTCATCGAAGTAACCCGCCTCCGCGCGTAGTTCTTCTGCTTCGGCTTCTGCGCGCGCCAAGCGCAAAGTGTTTTCGATCACCAGCAGCAGTCGATCGGTGGAGAGCGGCTTCTCCAGGAAGTCGAGCGCCCCGAGCTGCGTCGCGCGAACGGCCACGTCGATCGTCGCGTGGCCGCTCATCATCACCACGGGGGTCGATATACCCCCCGCGCGCAGCGACTCGAGTAACTCGACACCATCACCATCGGGCAGTGCGACGTCCATCAAGACTAGATCGTGACCACCTTGCTTGATCTTCTTTTCAGCGAGACCCGCACCCCCGGCAACGTCGACTTCGTAACCCTCCAGCGAAAGCGCCTTCTTCAACGTGCTGAGGATCGCTGGCTCGTCGTCCACGACGAGGATTTGTCCGCGGGTCATGGCGCAACCCTAGTCGATTGGTGTGGACGTACAACGCCAGCGAGAGTGGGGACGCTGGTTCGGGTGTGGGTGGCACCATGCGGGACGCGTGCTGGAAAAACTCCCACACCTGTAGCTTTGATCGCACTCCCCGCGCGGAAGGTCTGCGCCCAGAACGCGGATCGGCCTGATGAATCACCAGCTGCCGTGGGTCGACGTGGGTCGCGCGTTGCGCTGCAGGTGTCTGGAATTCGGGTCAGGGTCTGGGGGCGCCGCTGTGGGCAAGCCGCGCACCCGCAATTGCCGGGGGGCGAAGCGTCACGCAATGCCCTATAATCGCTAGGTTGTCCGCCGAAACCGAAACCGCCCGAGGAGGCACGCTACGAGCGGTAGCCGTCTACGAACTGCTGATCGTTGCGTTGCAAAGCAGATTCAGTGGCTCCTTCGTCTTGGAGCGAAGTGAGGGACGAAAGACCGCCATGACCTTGGTCAACGGCGGCGTGTCGAAGGTGAAGCTCTTCAAGATCGTTCATCCGATCGGCGAAGTCTGCGTCGAGTTGGGGCTCGTGCGTCGTGAGGCCCTCGACGAGATCCTGCGGTTGAAACGTACGGGACCTCTCGGCGAGATGTTGGTCGAGTCGGGGAAAATGACGCGCACTCAACTGCAAGAGGCGTTGCGTGAACAACTGCTGCGCCAGATGCGCTGGGCGGCGAGACTGCCTTCCAACACGGTCTACGGTGTGTATCCCGGTCGTGACTTCTTGGCGGCATGGAAGGGTGGCCCGAGACACATCGATCCACTTGCGGTGGTGTGGGCGACGATTGCGGCGACTGATATCGATCCTTCGACGATGAGCAGAACGCTGGCGAAGTACGAGGGCATTCCCCTGAAGCTGCATCCCGCGTCGCAGGTGGCGCGCTTCGGCTTCTCGCCTCAACAGCGCTCGTTGGTCAACGTGCTGCGGGTCAAACCAATGCAGTTGGCGGACTTCACGGATTGCGGCATCGTGCGCCCAGCGGACGCACAGTTGGTGGCGCTCGCGCTGATCCTCACGCGCCACGTCGATACGGGTGAAGGGAAGGTTCCGCTCGGCGTAGAACAGTTCGGGCCCGCCTCCATGAGTGGACATCACCTGCTCGACCAAATAATCCACAAATCCAGGGGGTCTGGTGCACCCGTATCAGGGCAAGCCGCGGGAGGGCGCCGTCGGGAGATTCTCGAACGGGCGGAGGCGATTGGGTCACTCGACTTTTACGACGCACTAGGTCTGCCGAAGGATACCCCAACGGCGACCATCCAAGCGGAGTTCTTTCGCCAAGCCAAGCTTTGGCATCCCGATCGACTGGAGCCCGATCTGGCAGACCTCAAAGACAAGGTGACCCACGTCTTCGCACGAATGACGGAAGCCCACCAAACGCTCACCAATCCTACGCTGCGCAAGGAGTACGACGCGTTGTTGGCTGGTGGGAGCGACGACGAGCGTGAGCGCGAACAGGTTCAAGCGGCGCTCAACGCAGCAAACAACTTCCAGAAGGTAGAAATGGCTGTCAAGCGCAACGAGTGGGACAAAGCCCTCGAGCTGGCCGCCAAGGTGTGCGTCGAAGACCCCGGCCAGCCAGAGTACGAAAGTATGCATGCTTGGCTGCTCGCGCGGGGAGTGAACAGCAATAAGCGTGGCGACTACACGCCAATGCTGGAGCGCTTGACCCGTGCACTCAAGTCTCAGCCGGACAACCTGAGGATACGCTTGTACCGTGCCCGCACGTTCAAGATGGCGGGCATGGTCAACGAGTCACTTCGGGACTTCAAGGCCATCTCCAAAGAGGACGAGAACAACGTCGAAGCGAAACGTGAACTCCGCCTGTTCAAGATGCACAAGAACAGCGAAAGCGGTGAGCAAGAGAAGAGCATTCTCGGGCGGCTGTTCAAGAAGTGAGGCTCCACGCGCTCGCTGGGGACGTGAGCATTCGTCTCATTTGGTTTCCGTCCGCAGGCTGTACTACTCCGCTCTAGAGGTTTGGGATCGCCCTTGAAGGTGAACAGTCTGTCAGCGTTTGCTGGCGCTCGCCAATGCTCCCACCTGCCGTAGTGCTTCGAACAGCACGATCGCTACCGAGTTGGCCAAATTGAGCGAACGCACCATGCCCACGGTCGGGATGCCGACGACTCGGGCGTGCCGAGCCGCCATCAAATCTTCGGGCAGGCCAGTGCTTTCTCGACCGAAAACCAGGGTGTCTCCAGCGTGGAACTCGACGTCGTAGATACTGCGCTCGGCCTTGCCGCTGAGCAGCCAACTCGTCGTCGGCCCTGCTCCTGGGATTGCGTTCTCGGCCGCGGCCAGATCGGGGTGATGACGCACCTGGATCATGTGCCAAGTATCAACCCCGGCCCGTCGTACGGCGTGTTCGTCGATGCTGAATCCGAGCTGCCCAACGAGGTGAAGCTCACTTCGCGTGGCTGCGCACAAGCGCGCGATGTTGCCAGTGTTGGGCGGGATCTCCGGGTTCACCAGCACGACTCGAAACGGGGTAACGGCGCCGGGTGCGCGTAGACGAACCGGGTCTCGTGGCTGTTCGTTCAAGGTGCCATCATCTTGCCCGCGCCGCGCACTGCTCCGCAACTGCGAAGCCCGTTTGTCGCGCGCCCCTGCTGCTTGACGCGCGTCCCTCTAGCCAAGTAGCCTCGCAATCCGGAGTTTGGCTTGGGAAAACAGGCGCATATAGCTGCTTTTGGTGCTTTGGGCCTGTGTTTGGGCTTGGCACCTTCGGCGCTGGCGGATTCGCTCGACCCAGCACTCTCGCGGCTCGTGGTGCTTCCTCAATGCGCCACCGACACGGGGCAAATCGTCGACGATGACGCCACCCGGGAGCGTATTGCCGACACCTATGCGGACATGGGGTTGCCTCGTCGAGACGGGCTTTGTGCGCCAGATCATCGGGCGTTCAAGCGTCTGGTCAACCAATGGGGCTACGCCCTGGCACCTTCTTCCGTTTACTCAGCACGCACCACGGGGTTCGGTGGGTTCAACTTTTCGCTACAAGCCACGTACACTGGTATCGACGACGACGAAGATTACTGGAAGCGTGGAACCCAGGGTGGTCGCGACGACTCTACGGGGGCGGCGATGTTGTTCGGCGACCCGCCTGGAGTCATTTCCCTGTACGCGCTGAACATTCGTAAGAACTTCGGCCTAGGCATCGAAGCCTTGGCGAACGTGGGGTTCGTGCCCAACAGCAACATCATCAATGGCGGCGGTGACATCCGCGTGAGTTTGCTCGAGGGGTTTCGTGAAGGAGTTGCGGGTGCGATTCCCGACATTGCCGTCGGCGGGGGCATCCGCACCATCAGCGGTACGGATCAGTTTCAGCTCACTACCGTCGCGCTGGACGCCAGGCTTTCGAAGCCGTTCACCATTGCCAGCTCGTCGTCGCTCACGCCCATCGTCGGGTATCAGTTCTTGTGGATCTTCGGGCGGTCGGGTCTGATCGACCTGACACCGGGCACTGATCCGCTCGGCTACTGCGGCTTCAGCGGCATCGACATACCGCGACCGGGTGCCTCGGACAGCGACGATCTCGACGGGCAAGCGGTGTGTTCGGGCGGTAGCTCGCTCGACCTCAACAACAATGTCGTGTTCGAGAAAGCGAACCTCGAACGACAGCGCATCTTGTTTGGTCTCAACTACCGCTATGAAATGTTGACGGCGGGCGTGTTATTCAACACCGACCTCGTGTCTCCAGCGGACGCGCAGAGCAACGATCGCGATGCTGACTACTTGTCCGACTGTGATGGCGACGGCGAGAACTGTGAATCAGTTCCGCGTCAATGGCAGCTTGCGGTCGACCTCGGCGTGTCATTCTGAGGGAACCCGCTTTTTCCCGAGGAGCTCGGTTTTCCCGAGGAGCTGAGTTTTCCCGAGGAGCTCAGTTTCCCGTGCAAGTGGGCGCACGCAACACGGTCGCTGCAACTACGTCGAAGCAACATCAATGAAGGAAGTGGCCGTCTACCCGCGTGGGTTCGTCGGGCTGCGGTGGCTCCTCACTCGAGCGCGTGTCGCTGCCGAGGCGAAACGCGGCGGCCGTACCTGCGAGGCTGACGATGATGCTCGCGTAGAAGCCCCACGCCCAGTGATAGTCGATAACGACCAGCTCGGAGGTTGGCGCTAGCGCGAAAAGCAGCGCGCCTTGACACGCCGTCAGGCTTGCGAACAACGCGGCCCCCACACGGATGCCTCGCAGCTGGTTGATGGTTCGGCGGGATAACAAGAGCGGGATGTTGATGAACCATCCAAGCGCGCCCGCGCTGAACCAGTACCCGCGCTTGGACGCTAGATCCAGCCCGCTGAGCAGCAGCTCATCGGGTTGGGACAGACTGATCCACGGCGAGACGAAACTCCCCAAGCCGAGGACGCAGGCTGCCAAGACCAACCCTCGCCCGCTGCTCATATCCCGCCACGGCAGGGGACGGTCGCCTGGGTGCGTCTGACTCCATACATCGACGGCGCGCTGACGCTTCTCGAATGAAGGGGGCAGTTCGTGCAGCGGTCGTACCAATACCCCACACACCTGGCAGCGCTCCGTTTCGATCTCGTCGTATAGCTCCCGGCAGAATGGGCATGCGCGGAGCGAGCTCATCGGCGAAGGGTGGCCCGATTGCCGGGCTAGCGCAAAGCGGAAAACGGCTTGCTGTGGCGTCCGCTGCTGGCGCGGGTATAACCCCTGCGTGAGTCAAAGCTCCGACCCGCCCGACGTCGCCACGATCTTTGGGATCCCGAGTGATTCAGCACATTTTGCCGAGGCGTTGACGCACCCTAGTTTTGCCAATGAAAGCCGCGATGGCGTCGACTATCAGCGGCTCGAATTTCTGGGTGACGCGGTGCTGGAGATGTGTGTGAGCGAAGCATTGTGGCGTCGCTTTCCAAACGCTCAGGAGGGAGAACTCACGCGTCGTCGCGCACGCATCGTCAACGCGCGGTCGCTTGCGGAGTTCGCGCGCACGCGGGGCATCCCCGAAGCGTTACATCTAGGAAGAGGTGCGGAGGCCACGGGCTTACGAAACAGCACGAACGTGGTGGCGGACGTGCTCGAGGCGCTAATCGCTGCGGTCTATCTCGATGTCGGCCTGGAAGCGGCGCGAGACGTGTGTGGTCGCATCGTCGATCACGTGTTGGCCGCGGAGGCGGCGATACCCACCGACGATCCCAAGACCGCACTTCAGGAGCGCGTCCAGGCCATCGCGAAACCCGCGCCCGTGTACGAACTCGAAGACACCTGGGGTCCGCCGCATGAACGCTTCTTTCGCGTGAGTGTTATGGTGGGCAGCGAGGTCCTGGCCCATGGAACGGGTCGATCCAAACGTGACGCCGAACGCGACGCGGCCGAGTCGGCGCTGACGGAACTCACACGAGTCGAAACTGAGCAGGAGGAGCAACCTTGAGAATGTTGAATCGTCGCCGTGCCCTGCAGTTGGCGTGCGTTTCGTTCATCGGCGCGTTCGCGAATGGCGCGTGGGCCGGGAGTTATCTCGACCGCGCGAGTTTGCTCGTGTTCCAGGCGAACGCCGAACTCAGCTACATGCGGCGCAAGTTGTACGACAGAGAGCTGGCTCGACTCATACACCAGCTCAGTGTCGCTCGCTTGCGGGCGGGGCGCGAAATGTTGGTCCCAGAAGAAGTCACCCAGGCACACCCCCACTTGCTGTTGTTCCTGGAGAACTGTGAGCGCGCGGCGGGCCACGCAACTGACAAGCGGGACAAGGCCTTCTTGAAGTTCTTGGAGTTGGCTCGCAGCGAGGAGCGCTTGTTCCGAGGGATCCTCAAACAACTGGGCTGGGAACTGCCGACGGTATCGGGCTGAGTGCCTCACCAGGGACTTCTGTACGATCGTCAGCGCTGCCCGCGATCCGTCTGCTGCGGATGGGGAGGACGGTCGGGAGCGCGCGGATGGAGTGAACGGTCGCGTTGCGGTGTCGTCTCGGTAAGTGGGTAGTCCTGGCTTTCGATCGCTTCGGGGGCGTGGACGCTCATGTGTTGCGCTCTGAGCGTTTGCAGTAACTCGTGGCGAGCGCGTTGAGTGGCGTTGCGCTTCAGTACCGTTCGGATGTTCTCTCGCTGAGAGTCCAAGCTCAGCGACTTTTCGGGTCGCGTGCCGCGCCGCCATACTACCGCGAACTGATCGCGTTCGCGGACGGGTTGCGCCACGAGTTCTCCGTCTCGAACGCGACTGGCTGCGGCGTGAAGAGCTGGCGCGACGCGAACCTGTGGCACGTCGGTGGTGCCGTCCGCTCTGACGAAGCCGAGGTCGCCATCGCGTTGGTTGGTTGCTGCATCCTTGGAGTGTTTTCGCGCGAGGTTGCCCCACTCGTAAACGCCCAGTCGCTTGCCTTGAATCTGATTGATGATGGCGTTGGCCGTGGCTTCATCGGGTACGAGTATACGCCAAAGGTGAATGGCCTCGGGACTCACGTAGCGATCGATGTTTTCGGCGTAGAACTTCGCGATCTGGTCCTCGCGGATGATGGCCGCGGCTTGCAGCTCCCGGCCGAGGTGTTCGGCCAGTGCGCCGTCACGAATGCGTTCGAACTCCGCGTCGGCTGCGAGGGTGCTGGCGGCGTGCTCCATGAGCAGTGCGTGAGGGACGAAGTGACCCTCGAGCATCGACCGCAGCTGTGCTGGATCACGGGTCGTCATGGTTTCACGCTCGGAAACGGGCGTGATTGACAGCCAACGCTCTACGTCACTCGGCGAGTACGAGGTGGTACCGACGACCAGCACGGCTGCGTCGCCTGGCGTGGCTGCCAAGCTCAACACAGCCAACAGCGTCGGCAGTGTTTTGCGCACGTGCGCCATATCACGCCTCTAGCGGCTGTTCCGCTGGAACGCAACGCGCTCGTGGGTGGTAACGCGCGTGCGTGCGTTTCGCACCGCGTTTCGAGCGAGCAAGAAGTTTCACGAGCTGGCTTTCGCGGGCATCAGCTGGCTTGCGCAACGCTCTCGCGCACGCAGTGGCAAGTGACGCGCCCGAGCGCTGCCAGTCGTGGCTGCGCGACCTGCCACGCCTCATCGCTTTGGTCGATGCCGAGCGCGCGGCGACCATTCAACGCCGCGACGGCAAGCGTCGTCCCGCTCCCCGCGTAAGGGTCCAGCACGAGGTCGCCGGGGTCCGTCAGCGAAAGGATCAGCCGCTCGAGCAACGCTTGCGGCTTCTGGGTTGGATAGCCCGTCCGCTCTCTGGCCACAGGGGCAACGATGCCAATCTCCCACACGTCCCCCAGCGGCGCGCCAGGCGTGGCTTCCGCGGTCGTATTCGAGCGCACGCGGCGTCCGTCTGCGCCGACCACGGCGCGCTGCTTCTTGTTCCCCCAAGTGGCCAGGGTCGAAGGCGCTAGTGGCTCGTACAACTGATTGAAGCGAGGTCGAACCTCCGGGTTCTTCACGTAGCGCAGCAGAACGTCGTGCACGCGTTGGAAGTTCGGTGTTTTGGCGGGCCAGCGGCGGTAGCGCCAGATGATCTCGCTAGCAAACGCCTCTTCGCCGAAAACCTCGTCGCACAGCACTTTGACGTAGTGGCTCGTCTTGCTGTCGATGTGGATCACGGCGCAGCCGTGGTCTGCCAGGCTTTCTCGGATCAGCGACAGCCGTTGATGAAGCGCATCGAGGTAGTCGGACAAGCTATCCCAGCGATCGTCGAACGCCGCGTGTTCGGTGCGCAAGATCCGCTTGTCGTCAGTCGTTCGCTCACGCTTGATCCTGGAGTGAACTCGGCCTGTTAGGAACGGCGGGTCGAGGTAGGCGAGGGTCACTTGCGAACGCAACTCGGGCAGCAGGGCCCGCAACGCTTGGGCGTTGTCCCCACGGACCCAGCGCAGGCCGCTGTCCCCGCGCGCGAGTGAGCGCAGTTTGGGGGGTTGCGCCCCAGGCTGAGGACTGCGTTCGAACGCCAGACGAACTTCGCTACTCATTGGTTCGTAACGCTAGCTGGGCGTGATCCGCGGGGGCCAAGTTTGGTGCTTGCGCAAGCGGGCCTTGGCGTCGAATATGCCCCCGTTTTGTCGGGCGAGCGACCGCTAGAAGCAGCTGAGACGATGCGCACGGCTAGGCGTTTGCCCGGCGGGATGCGTCGAAGGCTGATGCTGATGGCGCTCCTGTTCACGCCCTTGTCGGCGGCGTGTGAACGACGCGCGATTGACTCCGAGCCTGAACTCGTCGTCCGCGCGTTCATCGAGCGCATGAAAAGCGTGCATGGCGATCCAGAACACGCCAGCGCTGCGTTGGACCTGGTTTGGGCTCGCGGTCGCGAGTCGCTGGAAGAACGCGCTCGACGCGCCAGCGCCGCTTCCGGCCGTACGGTGACCGCGGCTGAGATGTTGGTGCCTTCCCGTTTCTCGTTGCGCTTCGAACCCGAGCGCTTCAGTACCGAATCGCGTGGTGCGTGGAGTAGGGTGACGGTTTTTGGCCCCCAGCCAGGGCAACTTGCGGAAGTGCCCTGCGTCAAGGAGGACGGGGCCTGGCGCGTGGCGATCGAGTTTCCCGCGCTTCCGCCGATCGAGCTCAGAGACACCGCACCCTGACGTCAGCGGGGGTCTGCAAATGGCAAAGGCCCCGAGTAGCAAGCTGCTCGGGGCCTCGGCGGCGATGCGGGTCGTCGTCGAACCCGTCCGTCGTCGAGCTGCGGTGCTTTCGCACTGCAGCGAATCGACAACGTCAGTTGGGGAAGAAGATCGCTTCGATCTCGTCCTTCACCTGGTCTTCGGTTTGCTCACGGGCGATCGCGATCTCTTTGACGATCAGCGAGCGAGCCGTGTCGAGCATGCGGCGCTCGCCGAACGACAATTGCTTGTTAGCCTTGAGCCGATACAGATCCCGCAGAACTTCTGCGACGTCGTAGATGGAACCCGTCTTGATCTTGTCCATGAAGCCGCGATAACGGCGGTTCCAGGTTTGGGTGTCGAAGCCGATCGTGCGCTCGTTGAGAATGTCGAAAATCTCGCGGATCTCTTGCTCGCTGATGACTTGCCTGAGCCCAACGGCGTTGGCGTTGGATACTGGGACCATGATCTTGCGATCGGTGTCGAGAATTCGAAGCACGTAAAAGCGCTGTCGAGACCCAGCGATGTCCTTCTCGTCGATGCTGATCACCTCAGCCACGCCTTGAGCAGGGTAAACCGCTTTGTCTCCAACCTTGAATTCAACTTCCGCGCTTGCCTGCATGATTTCTCCTTGACCAGAAGGGCGACCGAGGTCCGGGATACACCGTGTGTGGTGTGTCGCCGGATACGACTAACCGCTTCGACGCGACGCTTATTCCCGTTTGCACCCGAGTCCACCAAACTCGGGCAGCGCCGAGCTCCCTGTTTCTAGGCCGCCAGCAGTACAAGTGCGCACTTGGGTACTATCCCAGCGCCGATGACTTGATGGTAACCCAACGAGCGAGAGCTCGGTATGGGGTGGCGCGATCTCGGACGAGCGCTCCACGTACGCGTATTCCTTGGCTAGTACCTGGCGTTGTCCTGATTCGTCGTTACGTCGCCCTGTTTGTGGGTGTGGTAATGGCTATGGGCTTCCGCACGCGTGAATCGCGCATAAGCGCCGCCAGGCGCGAAACGTAGTCAAACCATAGGCCTCTGTCAAGTAGTCTGGCCCGCCACGGTCGCCGTCGAGAGACCGTAGACGACCGAGATCACGGGGCAAGCGGCGCCGCTGTGGGGCCCTCGTCGTCTGGCCGCGACAAACGCACGAACGGCGCTCCCAGGGGAACGCCGTTCGGTGCGCGCGTCATGATCGCGTCAGCTAATCGGTATCGACGCGGGTTGAGCTCAGCGGGCCAAACTGCCCAAGTTCAGCATTTCCTTCACGTCGGGAACGACGACGAGTTCGACGCGGCGGTTCTTGGCGCGTCCTTCCTCGGTGTCGTTGCTCGCCAACGGATCCGTCGATGCGTAACCCGCGGCACTCCAATTGGTCGGATTCAACCCGCCACCCTCTTCTTCGAGAGGCGTCACCAGGTAGGTGAGAACCGAGCGTGCACGCATCGCGGAAAGACCCCAGTTGTCCTTGAGTGGGCCGCGGCGCAGCGGAACGTTGTCGGTGTGGCCCGCAACCTGGAACTCGCGCTGAGCCAAGTCGTCATCCGTGCGGATGACCTCGGCTACCTGCGAGAGAATGTTGACGCCGTCTTCCTTGAGCTCGTCTTTCCCCGAAGCAAACAGCACATCGCCGGGCAGAGCGATCAACATGCGGTTGTCGCGCACTTCGACGGTCAAGCCGAGTTGGGTGAGCTTCTTGAGCTTTTCGCGCAGTAACTCGAAACGTTGGCGGATCGCTTCGAGCTGCTTTGCGCGCTGCTCGTACTCCTTGAGCGCACGCGTCTGTTCTTCGAGGCTCTGCGTGAGATTGTCGACGTTGACGCCACTCTCGAGCAGTTGCTTCTTGAGATCTTGAATCTCTCCGAGCGCTGCCTGGTAGTCCGCGTCGCACTTTTGACTCTGTTGCTGCTGAGCCCGCAACTGCTGGCGCAGGTTGTCCACCTCGCGGACCTTTTGGTCCCACTCTTCTTGGCTGTAGCCGCACGCGAGTAGCGTCGCAGCGCAGCTCACGAGCACGAGCTTTTTGAACAACAGGCCGATCTCCAGTGTAGTCTTCTGCATTGTTTTCACCCTCGTCACTCTGGCCGGGGTCGCCCAATTAGCCGCTACGTCGCAACTCGTCAAGCGCTGGCAAAACTTCCGTCTTTCTCAAGTGTTACGGGCCGGCCCGGCGAGATATACAAAGTTGCAGTATTCCGGCCGTGAGGCTGTTGACCTTTCACTATACATGGGCTCCGTATGCAATTATTGCGGGGTCAGTTGATGGGAAACAGGCTCGATCTGCAAACGCTATCGCACTTTTTTCGTTGACACATCGCAATAGGTGGCAATATACGTCGTGCAACATACCTTGGGTGTACGTCATGCGTTGTGCGCCCACGGATCGCAGGAGGCAAGACAACATGGCCGCAAAGAAGACAGCTAAGAAAACCGCAAAGAAGAAGGCTTCCAAGAAGGCTTCGAAAAAGAAGGTAGCTAAGAAGAAGGCTTCCAAGAAGAAGGCTTCCAAAAAGGCTTCGAAGAAGAAGGTAGCCAAGAAGAAGGCTTCCAAGAAGAAAGCCTCGAAGAAGAAGGCTTCAAAGAAGCGCAGCAAGAAGAAGGCCTGATTAGGTCGTTCGCCCTCCAAGCGCCCGATACTCGAGGCGGTTGCGAACCACGATAGTGAGGGAGGTTCGCGTCCGACGGGATGGTGTCTGGCGCTTGGAAGTCTCGGCGTGTGGCTGCTGACCTGCCAAACTGGGGAGGTCAGCGGCGCGTCGAGGCGCGCTAGCGAATACCAAACAGGGGGGTTACCAGTACGAGCGCGGGCTCACCTGGTGCCGTCGCCGAGGTACAAACGTAGTGCGACTGCGGCTTTACGACGGTCGAAGGGCGTAGACGCCAGTTCCTCGCGGCGCGAAATCTGGTGGAACAAGTCCTCCAGGTAGCCGTGGAACGCCACACACTCTTGTACCGCAGTAGTCAGCGTCTCGGGGTTGGCTAGGTCGGAGTCCCCGAGTTGGCCCATGGCGGACATGAACGCGTCGAAACGCGGGTAATCGCCCGCACGCAGCAGCGGGTACCCCATCGAACGGAAGTACGCCAGAAACTCACGGACGTACTGGAACTGGTTAACGGGCCCCCACTGGTCGTCGTCAGGCGTGTGCTCGGCCTTGGTGTAAAACGCCCTCAGGATTTGAGCGAACATCCAAACATCGCGACGCAAGCGCTCGCTGGTTTCACCGCGGGCGCTTTGGTCGTCGAATACGCCGCGTTCCTGTAGCTCTGTCCCCAGCGCTTTGCCCAGGAACAGAATCGAGTTGCGCAGTGCGGGGCGCAAGTTCGCCAGCGCCGTCGCGGCGACTCCTCGCAACTCGCGGTCGCTGAGGTTTGCGTCAGGTGCGGGGAGGTCGTGGTAGAAGGTCCTGCGCAACTCCAAGCGAAGCGTACCAGCCACACACTCGAGAGCGCTCTTGATAGCGATGAGTCGCTGCGCGTGGCTGCGCAACGCAGCTGCGTTGGCGGTCAAGCTGGCAGCTCTGATGCTCCAGATGCTGCGCTTGAAGCTATTCGAGAGCAGTCGCCCCGACGAGCGCTGCAAGTAGTCCGAAAGCGCCCGTGCGTCGGAACGCAGCACGCTCAGGATGAAATAAACTCTTCCCGCGGTCTTGGTGCCGTGCCCTTTGATGCTCGTGATTTCGGCGAGCAATCGCTGGTAGCGCAACATTCGGAACAGCGCGAGAAAGGTCAACGCCACCAGACGATGCGCCTCACCCGGCGGCAGGTTGCCAATCAGACGCAGAATCTCGGGAGACTGAATCTTGTCGAACTCGGGTCGAAACTCGAGCGCCGTGAGCGGGTTGAAGTAGGTGTTTCTACCAACCTCGCGCTGCACCATGCCGATTACCGCGTAAAAGAGGCGGAAAGGCACTTGGGGCAGGCGTAACAAACCTTCGACGACTTCCACGGCGTTCGACAATGCGTGACGCAAAGCGATCAAACTCTGCTCGGGTCCGGCCTGGTCGCTGCCTTCGCGCGCCAGCTGGGCCCGGACGTTGTCCTCGGGCAGTACGGTCTCGAGGTAGCGGTGAAAAACGAAGCGTTGATCTGCAGCCCCCAACAGCAGACGACACAGCTCGACACAGCGTTGGGCCGCGTCTCGAAAGTAGATCGCACTGGACCTGAAATCGTGCGCGACGACGGGCGACTTGCGCGGTGGCCCCGGGTGATTGCGAGGATTGGAGAAACACGCGGTGCCCTTCAGCAACACCTCGAATTCAAAAAGGATTTGCTCTTTGTTCTGCAGTTGGAGTTGGGCGAACCACTGGTCCCGTCGCTGCCTCTGCGCGGCAGCCAGCCCACGCGTATGGCTGAGCAGTTCGCGGTACGCGCTCGGATCGCTCGGGGCGGCTTGGATCAGCACACTGCTCATGGTGGTTCGGCGCTATGGCGTTCAGGGGCGGAAATCGAAGGGGTAGTTACCCTCGGACTCGTAGCCGCGCGACGAAGGTGGAAAGCGAATCGTCTTGAAAGCAGACAACGCGCAACTCACGAGGCTCGGATCCTTCAGCGTGCTGCGTTCCTCGTTCAGCGTGGCCGCAGTCACTCGACCTTTCGGGTCAATCTCGAAGTGGACCGTCAGTGTCCCCTGCAGCGTGGGTTCATCTTGGCGCGCGATTTCGTAACAGTCACGAACCTGCTGACGGTGCTCTAGCACGGTCTTCGTGATCACGTCTTTGGTGCGTGTCTCACGTTTGGCGCCGGGCGCAGGCTGCTGGTCCGTGTCAGCGTCGCGCGACTGTGACCGCTCCGTCGCGCCTGCTGCTCGACCCGTCGTCGTGTCGACACTGGTGTCGTCCGCGTCCGCGCCAGTGGTTGCCTCCGCTTCGGGTGTTGAACGGGAAGCGGAGGGGTCATGCGCCGCCTCACCCGGATCGCTCGACGCAGGGTTCGGTGCACTTGCCGCGTCGTTCGACCGTGCTTGGCTGGTAGATCCAGCACACCCCAGAAGTGCGAAGCAGGTCAAAGCGAGTGGGAAGACGAGCGCACGACGCATCCGGCCATGGTAGTTCACCCTGCCGTCGCACCCAACCACCTTTGCCTGCATGAAACAGCCCCCTCGCGATTTCTGGCAGCGTTGCGATTTCTGGCTCAGCTGAACCGCTGGCGGCGGCTGGCGGCGGGGTCCGTCGCGCAGCTCGACGGGCCCCCAGGAATCCGCTATCCCGCGCCCCATGGGTGCCCATTTCAGATTCATGTCCAAACGCCACGTCCGCCCGGCAACGGCGCAGTCTCGCCTCGCCACGGCAAGTGTCAGCCCCACGTGGCGTGAGCGCAGGTCAATCGGCGCGCTTGGTCTCGTCTGCGCCTTGTGTGCGCTCGTGGCGGCGTGTGCGGCAAATGAAGTGCCCGAGCCGAAATGGCCAGCGCAAGCCGAGGTATGGTTCGAGCGTGCCCGGACGTCGTACATGCGCCTGGACACCGAGGACGCTCGTCACTCCATCGACCAGGCCCTCAAGATGACGCCCGATCGCCCCGAGGCGAAGGTGCTAGCAGGGCGCATCGAGCTGTCGCAACTCGAATACGCCGCCGCGCTGGCACGCGTGCAGGGGATTCAGACGGCAGACGCACGCGCTCTGCGCGGCCGCGCGCTCTGGTACTCGGGCGACATGGCGGCGGCGGCCGACGCACTCGACGAGCTGCTGACGGATCCTGAAGTTCGTGATCCCTGGGCTTCGGGTGTCGTGAAGTTGGCGCGCACTGGCCGCGGCAGAAAACCGTTCTCAATCTCGGGCGAGCGCCTGGCGGTGATTGAAATGCCGCGCGTCAGCAGCACGTCGATGGTCGTGCCCGTGGAATTGAACGGTCAACCCGTGCTCGCGTTGATCGCGACGGGCAGTGCCGAAGTCGTCGTGGACGCGCCCGAGAGTCGCGAGCCCAGCTGGGTCAGCCTGCGCTTTCAGAAGCGCGTCGAAGTCAAGGACGTGCCCGCGCTAACCCAGGACCTTTCGGGCCTCTCCCGCGAACTCAATGCACCGATCAAAGTCCTGCTCGGCACCAACTTGCTGCGGCACCTGAACGTCACCTTCGACTACATGGGACGCCAGTTCGTCGTCAGAAACTACGAGCCACCGCCGCCTCCAGGCGCCACCAAGCTCGATTTGGCATACATTCGCGGTGGCGGCATGGTCGTTACTGGACAGATCGGGCTGCAAACGGAAGCCCCACGCTTTTCCCTGTTCGTGGATACGGGGCGCCCCTACCCCCTCGTGCTCGACGAACCCGCCTGGGAAAAGACCAATGTGCCGGCGACTCAGCGTAAACCCGTTGCCACCATGACCGGCGTCACCCAGGCGGCGTTGCCTCAGCTTCGGCTGGGGTCTTACGACATCGGTGACGTGACGGCACTCGGTGGCGTGCCGTTCGAAGACTTGGAGAAAGCGCTGGACGTCGAGCTGGACGGACTGCTCGGGGCAGGCGTGCTCAGTGAGTTCCGCATCACCCTCGGCAACGGCGGTCGTTCGATGTGGATCGAGGGCATGCCGACCGCGTCGCGACCCGCCCCGGTCACGCCACCTGCGCCTGAAGTACCCGCACCCGCCCAGCCGCCGAGCCCTGCTCAGCCTGGTTGAAAAGATGGTTCATCTCGCGATCTACCCTGGCAGCTTCGACCCGCCGACGTTTGGCCACTTGGACTTGGTGGAGCGGGCCTCGCGGCTGTTCCCGCGGCTGATCGTCGCGTTGGGACGGCATTCGGGTAGGAAACCCTTGTTCGACAATGCGGAGCGACTGGAACTACTGCGGCGGGTGTGCGCGCCGATGGCAAACGTCGAGGTGGCGCAGTTCGACGGCCTGCTCGTCGAGTACGCGCGAAAAGTGAATGCCCGCGTGATCGTACGCGGCCTGCGTGCGCAAACCGACTTCGAGTACGAGCTGCAAATCGCTCACGCCAACGCAGACCTGGCACCCGAGCTCGATACCGTATTCTTGCCGACGCGAACGCGACACGGCTTCATTTCCGCATCCCTCGTGCGCGAAATCGCCAGCCATGGCGGCGACGTCTCTCGTTACGCGCCGCCCGAAGTCTGCGAAGCGCTCGCCGCGAAGTTCGCCCGCGACCCCTGACGATTTGGGGGTGGTCGCCTACGCTCGCGCGGCGAACGCGGCGACGTCGGTGAGGCACGCGCGCGACGCGCAACGACTCGGCCTCGCCACCCCTGACGCTCCGCGCAGCAACGACGGACCCCAAGCCTGCCTAACGCACTGTTCCCGCCCGCAGGCATTCGCTGAGTCCCGTCCCAACCCAGCCCTGTGCGTGCGACGAAACCCGTCGCGCAGCGTGTCGCTTCTCGGGGACGGTCCGACCGTTGTTCGGTCCTGGGACGACCCAAGGGGGAAAGCCTAACGGATCGAAATTGGCGTCGGCATGAACAGCGCGATGAACAGCAGCAGACTGCCCACAGCCACCAGCTGCCGCCCGCCGCTGAGCCTTCCGGCTTCGAAGGGCGGGTGTTCTTTGCCCGTCAACCTGCCCATGATCCCAGTGATGATGAACCAGGCCAGCCAGAAAAAGCTGTTGTTGAAGATCCAGAACAGGCCTTCGGAGGTCGTGCCCGCGAGCACGGGGCTGGCGAATAGCCACACGTTGTATGCGAAGAACACGAGCAGCGACGCGCGCACCCAGGTGGCGATGCGGTGGTGACGCTTGCCGAGCAGCGCAAACGCGATGTGTCCGCCGTCGAGCTGTCCCCACGGCACCAGGTTGATCATCGTGACGAACAGTCCACCCCACGCGGCAAACGCAGTTGGATGCAACCATACGTCGTGACCGTCTGGCATCGGCCCCAGCACGACGCGCTTGATCGCCCAGTAGAGCAGACTCTGCCCCTCCTGCAGAACTTGTTCGCCCGGGTGAAGGCTGGCAGTGATCGGGCGCACGTCGGATAGCTGCAAGCCAACAATCATCGCAGGGATCGCCACCAACATGCCTGCGAGCGGGCCCGACGCACCGATGTCGAGCAACGCGTTTCGCGAACGAATGCGTTCGGGCATCGTGATCACCGCGCCGAACGTGCCGAAGAGCACGAACGGCATGGGCAAAAAGTACGGCAATGACGCAGGAACGCGATGCGCGCGCGCGGCCAACCAGTGCCCAAACTCGTGAAACAAGAGGATCAGGAGAAACGGCACGGCAAACGGCCAGCCAGCGAGCAACGACGCCTCGCCTTCGGGGACTAACTCGGCGCCAATCGACATCTCTCGGCCGACCGCAAACACGCTGACCAACGTGACGCCGAACAGCAGCAGGTTGATGCGCCAGTCGCCGGGAGTTTGATTCGAGCTGACGCTGTCGGCCGTGTCGCTCACGCGAGCCCCTCGCGTAAGCGGCGGGCTAGACGTTCGAGTCGATCACCCAGTCTGGCTTCCAGTCGCCCAGATTCCGCCTCCAACACGAGATCCCCGCGGCTGAGATCGCTTCGTGCACTCACCGCCAAGACTTGGGGCCCGAGACTGCCCGCGTCCAGCGCGGCGCGCAGCTCCTCGACATCATCGCGGTGGGCGAAGATCTTGACGGAGCGCAGCCCGCGCACTTCACGCATCACTTCAGACGCCATGTCCACAATCAACTGTGCGTCGACTTGCAGCGACTTGCCTAGCAGGCGTTCAGCGAGCAGACGCGCCAACGCGACGTTGGCGTCGAGCTGTCTTTCGTCTTGCGTCGCTTCAGCGCGGCTGAGCTCCACACTCGCCGCGATGGCTTTGGCCAGCCCTGATTCGTAACCCTCGCGCTCCGCACGCGTGCGCGTTTCAGCGGCGTCAGCTTCCGCCGCTGTGCGTAGTTCGCTGGCGTGGCTTTCCGCTTCTGCGACGATCTCGCTCGCGCGGGCTTTGGCCTCGAGCACTTCGGCGCGTAGGATCGTCGCTTGCTTTTGCCGATATGCCGCGACGACGGGCTTGACCTCGAGCGCAGCCAACTCGGTCGCTGGGATGATTCGGGCGCGCCGCAACATTTCAGTTCAGTTCGCGCTGCTCCAGCGACTGCATGATCTCGTGGAGCGATCGCGCGAGCCATTTGGCGCGGACGTGGCGATCTGGATCACACAAGCCGTCTACCAGTTGGTCGCTGACGGCACTTCGTTCCGCGGGAGCGCAGTCGCGAAGCACTTCGCCACGCTTGTTCATCAGATACAGCATGGCGATGTAACCGCGGTCGAACTCGTCACTCATGAATCGACCCCCAAGTTCTTTCGCAGGCGGGCCGTGGGATCCGACAAGTCGGGCACGAAGCTCTCGCCCGTGATCGTCTCGATGGCACTGATGTAACGTTTGCTGGCCTCGATCTTCACTTCGTCGGGGATCGCTGGAATCGGGCCGTCGCCCGTGAAGTCACGCTCTTTGAGCCAACGCCGCACGTACTCTTTGTCGAAGCTTTGCGGTGCTTCGCCCGCGCGGAAGCGCTCCGCGTAGCTGTCAGCGAACCAGAACCGCGACGAGTCGGGCGTGTGGATCTCGTCGATCACGACGACGCGTCCATCGTTGGTTTTGCCGAACTCGTACTTGGTGTCCACCAGGATCAACCCGCGGTCCGCGCACAGCTTCTGGCCGAAGGCGAACAATTCGAGCGCCAACTTAGCCGCCTGGTCGAAGTCCGCGGCGGGCATGTTGGTGATGTCGAGGATCTCTTCGCGCGAAGCGGATATATCGTGATCACCCTGCGCGGCCTTGGTGCTGGGGGTCAGCAGCACTTCGGGCAGGCGCTGATTGAACACCATGCCGTCGGGAAGCGAGTGTCCGCAGTAAGTGCGCGCACCGTTTTGGTAGTGGACCCAGATGCTGGTCGACGTGGACCCCGTCAGGTACGAGCGAACGATCATCTCCACGGGCAGCGGCTCGCACTCGGTGACCACCATCGCGCTCGGATCGGGAACCGAGAGCATGTGATTGTCGGCGATGTGTTTGGTCTTGTCGAACCACCACGCCGCAATGTGATTGAGCACCTGTCCCTTGAGCGGCAAGGTGCCGAGCACGCGGTCGAAGGCACTGATGCGGTCGGTCACCACGATCGTGCGCCGGTCGCCGCTCGTGTAATTGTCGCGGACTTTGCCTTCGTACTTCTCGCCGAGAGACGGAAAATCGGTCTTTTCCAGCGGGTGACTCAGGACTTTCTGAAAGTCGCTGTCTGCGATCGTTGCCATCGGCCGAGCTTTAGGGGCTGCCACGCGAGCTTTCAAGCGGAACTAACAACCCGGTTGTACTCGGCAGCGGCGCGGGTCGCTAGTTCGACCGCCAAGCGCTTTGTGCTGGCCCGGTTTCGCACGCGCGGCTATCACCCCCGCTCGACGTTGTGTGATTTCCAGGCTCACTGATGCTCCCTCAGAAGATTGCGTTCGGCACGCCACGCCGCTTGCCGAAGGTTTCCCAGCTCGAGGGACGCGTGGTCGTGCTCGACATCGCGTTTGCCGCGGGGGGACAGGGCCCCAGCTTCGAGAAGGTCACGCTGCCGCTGATCGACGGGCTCGGACGAAGGCTGCGCGCGTGGGTCGATCACCACGACCACGAACTACACGACCGTTACGCTGACGATGACCGCTTCGTGCTGTGCACGAAGGCCGAACACGGCGCCTGCCCGGAAATGGTCACGCCCGAGCTCGTGGAGCGCGTAGGTCCCGTGGAAACCATCGTCTGCCATACGGATTTCGATGGGTTGGCCAGCGCCGCCAAGTGGATGCGCAAGGGCGTCGAACCCTACCCGGGTTGCGACGACGACGCGCGCGCGATCGACACCCGCATCGGCAAGCCCGGTCCGATAGGTGAGCGTTTCGACCGGGCCTTACGCGCCCGCCCGCGCGACGTTGGGCTCTACGGCGTCATCGTGCGGCACCTCTACGAGGGGCTCGGCGACAAGGGACTGTGGGAGCCGATCGACGCGGCGTGCCGCGAACTTGCGGCCATCGAAGCCGAGACACGTCGCGCTGCGCAGAGTTACCGCGTGGTGGCGCCAGGCGTGGCGATTGTCGACACCCGTTCAGGTTTCGAGCGCATCGAGAAAACTCTGCTGCTGCTGATCGGCCAAGAACGTGCCCCCGTCAGCGTCGTGATTGACGTGCACAATGTGTCCGTGGCAGCGGGTTTCGAGAGCGGGCAAAACTTCGTCAAGTTGTTCGGTTTGGCGGGCGGCATGCCCACGCGTGTTTCCTTGCCGCACTCACAGATGCGTATGGTCTTCGACAAACTGGGTATCGCCGCCGCAGATCAGGAGCTGTTTCTGTGATGCGCCACGCGGGGCGGCGAGCGCTGCTACGACGACCAGCCGCGCGCGGCTCGCTGTTGGCGGGTTGGCTCGTCACGTTGGCTCTCGGCGGCTCCGCTTCCGTGCAAGCAGCGCCCCCACCCCCCAGCACGGACGCAGCCCAAGCGCCAGCACCCGTGGAAGTGCTGGGTAAGACCGTGGCGCGCGGCGGGCAACCCGTGGTCGCGATCGCTCGCAGTGGCGGCGAATTGTTCGCGAGCGTATGTCGTGGTCGCTGCAGCTGGAGCGAACGCACGCCCCTCGACGTTCCAGCGGAGGTCGCAAGTCAGCTGAGCTCGGATCAGGTGAACACGATAGAGCTTGGGCAGGGCCGACGCGCGCTCCACGCCGAAGTCACCGTGGAGGGGCGCAGCTGGCACGCCGTCGTCGCGGCGCCTGTGAAGGAAGGCGCACCGATCGTCGCGTTCGCTGGTGAAGTGGGCTGGAGTTCTGGGGAGTTTGGCGAGCGCACGGGTCAGACCGTTCGTTTGCTCGACGTGGAAGCTGGCACCTCGCGACGCGCGGCCGCAGAAAAAAACGTCGTCGTGGGTCAGCTCGACGAACAGGTGCAGCTGTGTGGTCGAGAGACGCTGCTCGATCCCAAACTGCTGCACGCGCCGAGCATGCGGCTGCGCCGCATCAAGTTTCAACGACTCGAACAAACCGAGCGAGACACAGCGCCGCGGCTGGTCGCTTCCGCCAACGCCGAGACGCAGTGGCAACCGCTGCTCAAAGCCCAGGTCGCATCCAGCGCCATCGGTTCGCCCGCTGCATTGACTGACGGGGATCCCGCGAGTTACTGGTCCGAAAAGCGAGGTGGCGACGGCAGCGGCGAGTTCGTCGTGTTTCGGGCACCTCGCGACGTGCCGTTGGTCGGCTTCAACTTTCGCGTGCGGCCTACGCAGGCTCCACCCAAAGGGGGCGTCGCCCCGCGCACGGCGTGGATCGCCCTCGACCAAGCGCTGTATCACGTGACGTTCCCCGCTGACGCGTGGACCGCTGAAGACTCGGTGTTCAGCGTTCAATTGCCCGAGCCCGTGACGAGCAGTTGCGTCGCGTTGGTTCTCGATACCGCGGAGGTTGAAGTCAGCGAGCCTGAGTCCGCGGCGAAGGCGACCGCTCCCAAGCCTTCACGTGACATCGACGTGACCTTGGCGGAATTTGGCGCGTTCACTTCCGTCAGCGAAAAAGATCTGCGCGCTGCCGTTCACGCGTTGGGAAAGGACGACGCCGAGGCTGAGCCTGCCGAACAGCTGCTGCTCGCGTTCGGGCCCGCCGCTGCCCAGGCCGTCTCGCACGAGTTCAAGTCGCTGTCCGACGCTGCGCGAATGCGGGCACTTACCGTGCTCGATTCGCTGCCATGCGAGAACACCGCCGTGACGTTCGTACGTGCCCTTGCGACCACGGTCGAAGCCAAGAAGCACGCCTACCAGAGTCTGCTGCACTGCGGAAAGGCCGCGCTACCCGCGCTCGATGACGGGTTGCGCGCTGCACGCGGGGAGCCACTGGAGCTGGTCGGGGCACTCATGCTGAGCATTTCACCCGCCCACACTGTCGAGCGTGCCGCAGCTGCTCTGTCAAAATCACCTGCGAGCAAGCGACGTCGACTGCGCGAGATGATCCAGGTCGCGTCGAAAGAGGACGCGGGCGCCGCGGCACTTGCCGCCCAGTTTGCGAACACCGATCTCGACGAGAAGGTCGCGATCGACCTATTGCGGGCTGCGAGCATACGCTTGCCACAGTTTCAGCCTGCGGCGGGCGCGCTCGTCACCAAGCTGCTGGCGGGCAAGCCGACGTTCCGCACTCGTTATCTTCTACTCGGGCCGTTGGCGGCGTTGGCGCCTTCGGATCCCAACGCCGCGAAGCTGTTAGCCCAGAGCATTCGTAGTGACGCACGCGCGACGTTGCGCGCAACCGCTGCGAGAGTCGCGCCTGCGGCCACCCCTGAGCTCGTCGAGGCCTTGCTCGCTGCGGCCTCAGACAGACATGTGCGTGTGCGCCGCGCCGCGGTGGAGACATTGGGTGAACAGCGGGTAGCGCGCGCTGCGGGCCCTGTGATGGAGCGAGTGGCAAACGACCGCTGGCCGATGGTGCGCGCTGCGGCGGTCCGCGCGTTACGTGAACTTCCGCCGAGTGAGCGTGCATTTGCCGTCCTGGTCGACGCCAGCGATGACGACTCCGCGGAAGTTCGACGTCCAGCGCTACTGTCGCTCGGACTGATGGGCGCGCAGGCGCACTTGGACGCCGTGCGCGACGGTTTCGAGGACGAAGATCCCCACGTGCAAGCGGCGGCGGTCGCCGCGCTCGCGCAGTTGTGTGACACCAGCATGACCGATACGCTGACGAAGCAAGCGCAGAAGCTGAGCTCACTCACGGTCAGCGAGCGGGACGCAATTGTTGGCCGCGCGAGCATCGCCGCGCTAGGTCGGCTCAGTCCGCCTGACTTGGGCAAGCGTCTCGCACCGCTGCGAGATGCGCGTGTCCCAGTCATGAATCGAGCGGCAGCCGACGCTGCCTTGGAGCATCCAGACCCATGTCGCCCGAAGCAAACACAGTCGAAGTAACGGCTTCGAAGGAGCGAACAACTGGCGACGCACCAGTGGAGAACGCCCTCGCGCAGTGCGCGTTGCCCTCGTTGTTCGGAGGACTGATCTGGGCTGGTTTCGGGTTAGCGAAGGGGTTGAGCGTCGTCGACTTTTTGCTGCTCGGCTGCGCCGCGGGCGTGACACTGTACCTCGCGGCTGTCGCCTTCGTTGGATGGCGTCGTGCATCACACAGCGGTGAAAGTATGGCCCTAGGTGTGACTTGGAGCGCAGTCGCCGTGGCGGCGCTCGTGAGCGCGGCGCTCGGCGCGCTCTTGCACACGAGCACGAACCATCGCCCCCTGGGCGCGGTGACGTGGGTTTGCTTGACCGCAGCGGTTACAATCGGCGCGGTGATGGTCACGGTGCGGTTGCGACCCAGCGCGCGAGTGGGCCTCGTCGTCTTGGCTGTTGCCCTGACGGCGCTAGCGGCGTTGGGCGCCTCCGCGGTTCCGGGTCGCGTGTGGCTCGAAGCCGCGGGCGGAGTAGTGCTGTTGGCTGGTGTCTTGTTTGCGCGGCGCGCCATCCAGCCCGCTTTGGAACAGATCTGGTGGGGGCCCGTCGGCGTGCTCGCAGCAGGTTCCGTCGTTGGTGTCGCGGTTGGTGCGACACCACGACTGCACGAAGTCGCGCCGCTGGTTGCTGGTGTCGTCGGGTTACTTCACTGAGCCCAGAGCTGACGCGTCGCGGAATCCTCCCGAATCGCCAACGCTTTTGTGACAAGTCCCCACCGCCCACGTCGTGGGCGCGCGGGCCGGCTTTTGGGGTGGGGCGTTGACGGCCCGACAAAGCCGACTCAGCCTAAGTTTCTGACTCACTTCGGCGCGCTGGTTTGTCCGCGCGAGGTTGGGTTGCGACGCCAGGCCAAACATGAGCACGAGCAGCAGTTGGGTGATCTTCGTCAGGCGCAAGCTGCTCACCCTCTACATGATCGTTTGCTTGTCGTTAGGAGCGACGCTGACGAGCAATGCGGCGGCGACCACCGATCATGCCCCCGCGGACGCCCCGGCGGTCACGGCAAAGTACGTCGACCTTCCCGAACTGCCCGAGCAGTATCGCTCGACGGATTTGGGCTGGTTACACCTGGCCTACCCACCCGGTCTCGAGAAGTGGGTCGAGCCCCTCACCCAGGAAGCGAGTGAGTTCCGTGAGGCGGCGCGACAGCGACTCGGCCAAACTGTGCTCAGCGACGTTCACGTGCGCTTGGCGCACGATCCCGAAGAAATGACGAAGCTTGCGCCGAGAAACGCGCCGTACCCCAAGTACGCGGCAGGTGTCGCTTACTCGCGCTTGGGCCTGGTGTTGCTCACGGACGAGCCAGTAAACCCAGCAGACGCACACGATCTGCGCACGACCTTTCGTCATGAACTCGCACACGTGGCGCTTCACGATGCGATCGCTGGCCACCATGTGCCCCGTTGGTTCAACGAAGGCCTCGCCGTTCACCTGTCTGGAGAAAACAGTTTCGCACGCACGCGCGCGCTCGCGACCGCCAGCCTGGCGGGCAACATCATTCCGCTTTCGGAACTCGAACGGCGCTTTCCTCACGATATCGTCGGTGTGCCGCTAGCGTACGCGCAGTCCGCGGACGTGGTTCGCTACCTGCTGCGCGGTCAGGATCAGGAGCGTTTCGTGCAGCTCATCGAACGGCTGCGTCGCGGTCAGGTATTCGATCGCGCGCTCTACGACGCGTATGGCATGGAGCAGTACAACTTGGAGCGCGAGTGGATCGAGAGCTTGGAGTCGCGGTTCAGTTTCTGGCCTGCGTTGTTTTCTGGCACCATGGTGTGGACCCTCGCAGTAGTGCTCGCGACCCTAGCGTGGCGACGCAAACGTCAGCGTCAGCGCGTCACGATGAAACGTTGGGCTCGTGAAGAAGCGCTGGAAGAAGCACGCCTGCTCGGGGTAATGGCGCAGACAGTAGCCAGTAACCAAGCCACGGACTCAGATCCCGAGTGGCCTTCCCCAAAACCGAGCGCCGAAGAGCTGGCAAGCAGCCTCAGTCAAAAGTCATCCAGGGCGTCGGGTCGTCCGCGGCTCGACTCGCCCCTACCGAAAGTCGAACACGACGGCGACTGGCACACGCTCCACTGAGCTCAGCCGAACGATCGCTCAACTACGAATCTGTGCGCGCGACCCCAGCTCAGGTTCCAGCCGAGACGTGATGCTGCTCGTGACTGCGCGATTCGTCGATGATGCGTTCGAACACGCGCCGCACGGTTTCCGCGCGCAGCGGCTGCTTACGTGAGCTGACGAGCCTGTCCAACACTTCGCGCTCACGGTTCGGGTCGTAGACCTGCACGCCTTGGACGCGTTTGATGTCTCCGACCTGCAACACCGCTTCGAGCCGCTGGTGCAAGAGGTCCAGAATCTGATTGTCGATTCGGTCGATGGTCTCGCGCAACTGCGCCAGGTCGGGGGAACTCACGCCGAGCAGTGTACAGGTAGCCCGCGCTGGGCGCTACCACCCCACTTCGCGACAACCACGCGGATTTTCTAGCTGAGCTCTCAGCGGACGCGCACTTCGCAGCCTTCAACCACGCGGATCTGTTCCCAGCGGCCGCGCCGCCATTGGTCGCAGGCGTCGCCTATCAGCGTGACGCTGGTGTCGGAGGTCCACTCCCAGTCTTCGTCGAGCTCGAGTACCTCATCTTCTGCCAACACGTTGACGGCAGTTGGGCGATCGGGTTCTGCGCCCAGCTCTATCTCGCAGTCGAGCGCCAACTCTTCACCGAGCTCCGTCAACGTGGCTGCCAGTTCCTCGACGTCGTCGACGCGATAATAGTCCGTGCCCGCATCTCCTTGCGGCGTGCCCGCAGCGTTGGCCATCTCGTCGAGGATCCCCGCGTAGACTTCGCTGCCCGGGATCCCTACCACGTAAGTGTCGACGCCGGCCTCCCGCAGCTTCTCCAGCTCATCCAGGGTGTTCTCGTCGTCCAAGCAGAGGTGCGGAAACAGATCCACGGAGCAACAGTTGAGCGACTCGTCGCAGTTGACCCCATTGCCGAGTGAATAGCCTTCGATGTTCGCGATGCAATGTTCGGCGCTGCACCCGCTGACCAGATCACAATTGGGGGCGCCGTCAGTGAGCAGGAATACGTGAGTCTTCGGCCCTAGCTCGAGCAGAGACGAGCGCAGCGCGCTCAACGTCGGGCTCACGGGTGTGGACCCGTCGGGCGAGTGTTTGCCCAATGTGAACAGTAGCGCGTCGAGTTGCGTACGACTGAGGCCGCCCTGTTCGTCTTCGTCACCTGCGCGTACGGAAAATACCTCGGCGCCCGCGGCGCAACCGTCTTCACCCTCGGGCGCGGGGAACACCGCAGCGCCAAAATTCACCCGATGCCCGACGTCCTGCAACATGGTGGCGATGGCGTGGCGCGCGGCCCAGTGCCGCGACTGTCCGCCTGAGCCCGGCATGATCTCGGACATGCTGCCCGACGCGTCGACGATGAAGTAAAAGTTGTGCCGCACGATTGGTAGTTCCACGGACGTCTCCGAGCAAAAGAGCGACGTCGATCCGTTGTCGATGATCAGGTCACTGTTCGGATCTTCCGTCTGCTCGACGCTCTCGTCGTCGTAACCGTCGGACGCCAAGGGCGCGCGCTTCTCTTCCTGTGCGCAGGAAGAGAGCAAACCGCAGGCGAGCAGCCATGTCGCGATTTGCGGGCGAGAAAACGACGAGCGCATGTGCACTGAGCAGCTTAGAGCAGATCGGGCAGTAGGGCTCCCGCGCGCCGTGGGACAATCCCCTTCGTGCTTTCACCCGGCCGCAGAGCTATGTACTCTGCTGTGCGCGTGCCATCGAACCCGTCCAAGCCGCCCGCACGTCGTCTCGGACGCAAAGAGGTCGCACTGATCCTGCTGTTTGCGTCGAGTTTGGCGCTGTTGGTGTTCGCGCTTTGGCGGTTACTCAGTCCGCCGCAGCACACAGCGGATTCGATCGTCGTGGTCGACGACCAACGCGGAACAGTGGTGTTGAACGTGAGCGTCAACCTGTTGCCCGCGCCTGCACCCACCCACGACGCGGGAACAGACGCGGGATCAGCTGCTCGTCCGAAGCCCAAGCCCCCACCTGCCGCACTGGCAACCCCCGTCAGCGACGCGAAGGTTGTCGTATTTTCAGAGCGCCCCGACGAACTCTACGTCGAGGTGCATCGCGGAAGGACGAACGAGGTTGGCCAGCTCACGATCGAAGGCCTGCAACCCGGGCGCGTCTGGGTGTTGGCAGAGGCACCTGGTGCGTCTCGCGTCTCGCGCACCTTGTTGCTCCGAGACACTCACGAGCTCACGCTCGACTTGGAACCTGCATCGCGGCTGGAAGTCACGGTGCTCGACGACGAACGACAGCCGATTCCACAAGCGACGGTTCTCGTGTCGGACGACG
Organism: uncultured bacterium; assembly: GCA_965651905.1. Taxonomy (GTDB): domain Bacteria; phylum Myxococcota_A; class Polyangia; order Polyangiales; family Polyangiaceae; genus SZUA-265. The sequence continues at coordinate 36,807 of CBFGUG010000056.1, forward strand.
ATGCGCTACCCTTCGGCGCGCTGACGATAGAAAGCGGCGCGGCGCTGTTCGAACGTTTGGGCTCGGGACCCTACCGCGTGCGCGTGTTCGCCCGCGGCTATGAAGCCGCAGATCGCGTCGAGGTCACCGACGACTTGACGGTCGTGCTCAGAAAGCTCGGCGGCCTCGACATCGTCGTTCGCGACAGCAAGCTCCAGCCCGCCGCGGACGCGGACGTGTACGTCGTGGGTTCCAGCCTGTGGCCCGCGCGGCGCGTGCGCACCAACGAACAGGGTGAAGCGCGTCTCGATGGCCTGCTCTCGGGCATCTACGATCTGCGCGCTCGACGCGGCACTGCCGTCTCTCCAGTGGTCTCTGCCGTACAGCTCGAACGGGGTCAGCGCCAGCCGGTCGAACTGGTGTTGGGCGTCGGGCGCAGTCTGCAGGTGTTGGCCACTGGTGAAAAGCCCAACTCGCGTCCCATCGAAGGGGCCTCGGTAGTGGTGGCCGAGTTTGGCCTGTCCCCCTTCCCGCTGACCGCCAAGACCAACGCCCAAGGTCAGGCGTGGGTGGGACCCCTGTCGCCCGGACCTGCCTTCGTTTCGGTGCGTGCAAAAGGTTACGTCGGGCGCGCGGCGCTGCCGATCCCCGACGATCCTCAGCAAGTCCTGCACGTCATCTTGCGCGCAGGCGGACGACTGCGCGGAAAAGTGGTGGATGTGCACGGGCACGCCATCGCGGGCGCTCGCGTCGAGGTCATCGGCTTCGACCAAGATGGGCTTCCCATCGCGGAAACGCCGCTCATCGCAGCCTACCGCGACGCGCACTTCGACTTCGCGATGAAGCCCATTCCGCTGGTGCCCGCGGGTGAGCTCGGCATCACGTTGGGCCACGTTCCGTACGTGAACGAGGCGCACGCCAACACAGGCTGGACGCAACTGCCCGAAGATTATTCGCCGTGGATCAGCGACGTCGAGGGACGGTTCAACGCGCATCCCGTGCCGCCTGGTCGCGTGCGCGCGCTGGTGCGTCACCCAGGTTACGTCGAGGCACTCAGTGAGGTCGTCGAGCTCGGTGCGGGCGGCGAGCAAGAGGTGACGGTCACCCTGCTCGAAGGCGCACGCCTGGTCGGACGGGTCGTGGACACGCGCGGCTTTCCCGTGGCAGACGCCCGCATTTCGATCGCCGCGCTGCGCGGCAGTTTCGAGCGCAGTTTGCTCAGCGAACGTGACGGCATGTTTCGCTTGGCGGCGGTGCCCAGTGAGGTCGTGATCTCTTTGGCGCGGCCCGAGGATCCGACACGTTACGTGTGGCGCGGCGAGGTCAAGCTACGTGGCGGCGAAGAGCGTGAAATCGAGTTCGAGCTACCCGACGCCCGCGACAGCGCGCACTGGCATGTCCACGACCCCGACGGCAGGCCCATCGAACTCGCGCAAGTAACGCTCACCAGCCTGGTCACGGAAGTACCGATGCGCCTGACGCAGTTTACCGCTGAAGCAGGTGACGTCCGCTTCGACGACATCGCGGGGCTACACGTCCGCGTGAGTGTGCAGGCGCCAGGTTTCGTCCCAATCTCCGAGGAGCTGCGCAAAGCTCCCGTCGAGCGCACGTTCACGCTCAGTCGCGGCGTCGATGTGGAGGGCAAAGTGACGGCCGTGCGCGGTCTGCGCGAAGCGGCGGGCGCGCGCGTGGAGTTATCGTCAGTCGTGGGCGGCAAGCAGTCGACGCTCACTGACGGCCGCGGGCGCTACACGTTTTCGCGAGTGCCCCTCGGCCCAGTGCGACTGCGCGTCGAGCACGAACAGCATGCCAGCGTCGAACGCCGCTTCGTGGTCGAAGACACGGGCCGCGCCGATCGCGCCTTCGAGTTCGAAGACATCGACTTGCCCGAAGGCGCCACCGTCGAGGGTCGCGTGCTCGACGCGGACGGCGAACCCGTAGCCCGAGCACGAGTCGGCCTGGGGCAAGTAGCCGCCGTGCTCGCCCGCGGCGCCCTGCCCGAAAACATGGTGCACTCAGACGAGAAAGGCGCATTCACCTTGCGCGGCATCGCCCCCGGCAAGGTCGAAATCGGAGCCGTTTCTTCCGTCAAAGGCCGCGGCAGCACGCGCCTCGAAATCGACGGCGGCGATCACCTGACCGACATCGAAATCACTTTGCAGCCGCCAGACTCCGCACCCGAAATCAGCCTGGAGAGCGGCGGCGTAGCGTTCACCCTCGGCGAGCGCGACGTCAGCGGCGGCGTACGAGTGGTCGTCGTCTCCGTCAGCCCCCACGGCGAAGCCGAACGCGCAGGCCTCCTCGCCGGCGACATCATCCTCTCCGTCGACGGCACCCGCGCCCGCACCATGACCCAAACCCGCACCCTCACCAACGGCAAATCCGGCTCCGACGTCGTCATCGAAGTCGAGCGCAGCGGACAGCGACACAGCTACCGTGTGCGGCGTGAATCGTTGAGTCAGTGAGAGGGCGGTGGGAGCGGCGGCGACCGCTGCTGCTGTCGTCGTTAACAGTGTTCCACGGTGTTTCTCTGGAGGGACAACCGATCGCAGGCCTCATCTCGAAACGCCTAAGATCGCGTTCGAACTTCCCTCTTTGGCTCGGCGCCTCGAAGGTTGACGTCAGCAGCGACCTTGAATCATTCGGGCCGAGCGTTGGCGCGCGGCCGAGCGTCACTGTATGGTTGGGTGTCAGCGTTTCGTCGGAAGAATCAAGAATGAGAAAGACACTGCACTACTATTGGGGCTTCGGCTTGCTCTCCTGCGTTCTGGCGTGCGCGGGGAATGGCGAAAGCACGGAACCCGCGACGTCCGACGACGATACCGCTGCGGTGAGCGATGATGGCACTGGTCAGACCGCTGCACCAAGTGAGGAGTCAACGACTGTCACGGCTGACAGCACAGCACAGGGTGTGCCAAGTGACGCCACGGCCGCCGGGACCGATGTCGGGACCGCTACCTCGAAAAACATCGGGATACTTCCGTTCGAATCTCTAGAGATCGATGAGGTATCGATCACGGGATTCAGTCCACAGGACGCAGCGGATGCGCTTGCAGGTGAACACTCGGCAGTTCTGCGATACCAGAATGTCTCTTCGGATGCCGGGACACATGATTCCGAGTTGGTAGTGAATGTCAAACCCTCGTTCGAAGCACTGGGCGGTGGGCCCTCGTACAACTTCGGAGAGGAGATTGCTGTTGTAGTCCCGCTTAGCGAGCCAGAAATCTGGTTCACGGCAAACATCACGCTCCAGACGAGCGATGGCACGTTTGACGAAAACGCCACAGGTATCGTACGCGCTCGTTCGCTTGACGAGGGGTACGTCAGTGTTCTCGTAAAACTGGCGGAGGTCGAAGGGTCGTACGAGTCGAATCCACCACAAGACTCGAAGCGTCCGATCGGGGACGGGTCTCTGCACTTCTTCATCTACGTCATGTCTGATGGCACAACCGAGGGGCGCGTCATAGATGAAGACATGACCGGATCTGATCAGTCCGCCGTGGTTGCGAGGTGGGGAACGACTGAGTAGCGAAAGGCCGCATCGTCACGACAAGCCTGAGGGGCAGCGGGTGCTCCTACATCGAGCAAAAACCCCCAGGCCATCGCCGACGCCATCAGCTCAAGTGCCGCAACTTCTCCGGATTCAACACACTAAATATCGCCCGCACCCGGCCGTCCACGACTTGAAACGCGCCCACCTGCTGCACGGTTTCACCCTCGCGACGCACGAAACCCGGCATGCCGTTAACCTGCGCGGGGAGGAACGATTGCATCTGGTCGCTGTAGAACTTGCGTTGGATGCCGATGATGAAGCGGGCGACTTTGTCGGGGCCGCGGATGGGTAACAGTGCGGCGCTGACTTTGCCGCCGCCGTCGCTGTAGAAGACCACGTCGTCGGCGAGCACTTGGCGCAAAGCGTCGACGTCACCGCGTTGCGCGGCCACGAAGAACGCGCCGAGCACACGCTGCGTCTCTTCGTCGGTTGGGTGAAAGCGCGGTCGCTCTTGTCGCACGCGCTGTCGCGCGCGTTCCGCGAGCTTGCGCACGGCCGCTTCTTGCCGCCCGAGGGTGTCGGCGACTTCGTCGTAGTCGAAGTCGAACACGTCGTGCAGTAGGAAGGCGGCGCGTTCCAGCGGGGAGAGTCGTTCGAGCGTCATCATCAGCGCCATGCTGATGTCTGCGGCGAGTTCACCCGCCGCGTCGGCGTCGAGGGTCGCCGCGTCGAACACGGGTTCGGGTAGCCACGGCCCGACGTAAGTTTCGCGGCGCACTCGCGCAGACTTGAGCCAATCGAGCCCCAGGCGCGTGACCATTTTCTTCAGGTACGCGCCTGCGTCAGTCACGGGTTGGTCGACCGCCAGCCAGCGAATGCGCGCTTCTTGCAGCAAGTCGTCGGCGTCCGAGAGCGATCCCGTCAGGCGATAAGCCAGCCCCCGCAGTCGCGCGGCGTGGCTCTCGAACGCTGCATTCTTGTCCGACATAGTTCACGCTGTGATCGCGGTCGCTAGCGTTTCTGCGGACCGTGTTTCGGGAGACTCGATGGGCTGCGGTCGCACCGATTGTCCGCCGACCTTCAACGTCGAGCAGGCGTGACCGTAACCCAGGGCGTACTTGACGATGGGATAGAGGCTGGTGCCCGCCAACGTCAAGCTCAGCGCGACCAAGCCGCTGGGCCCCAGTGTTTCCAACACTTGCTCACGTAGTTCGTCGGCTTCCTCGTGACGCAGCAACGTGGCGCGGGTGAAACGTGCCGCCAAGCTAGAGTCTGGCGAGAGCGCCGCGTAGTCTTGCGTCAGCGCTGCGCGGATCACTTGGGCGCTGATGCCGTCGGCTTCCGCCAGCTGAACCGTCAACTGGGTGCACGGCCCGCAGTCCCCGACGTGGATGGCCGACAGCCGCGCGACGTGCCACACCTCGAGCGGCAAATCGAGCCGACATCTGGCGAGCTCCGTCGCCTTGACGAAGGTCATCAAAGCCTTAGGACTCGCGTCCAAGATCTGCCTGGCGTAACTCATGTCGTATTCGAACGTACGCTCGAAGGCGTCGATGCGACGTTCCGCAAACCACTTCATCATGTCGTCGTTCCTTTCGTCGAAACCCGCACTTGCAAGCTCGCCAGCGCGGTCTCGAAAGCCAGACGACGCAGCCGCGCCCCCTGTGACATGCATTCGCCAAAACCAGCACCCGCCCGGCCCACTGGCTTCCTGCAAACGGCCTCCCCCGAGCGGTGCGTTTGATTTCGGCACAACGAGGAAGCGGGCTGACGCGTTGAGCCACGAGTTTGTTTTTGGGGCGATGGGCCTCTCAGCTGACGAAGTGTCGAGCAACGGTCCACTTGCACCCCGTGTTCCGAACGGCAGCTTCGGAGGACCTGAAGCGCGGGGGTGCGGCCCATGCGCGGCGATGCTGACGCACTCGTCGGGCAGTTGGCCTCGACCAGACGAGCGTGAAGGCACGGCGCGCTCGCTGCAGTGGCGGCTCCAAGAAAAACCCGTGCAAGCACGAGCAAGCCTGGCCTACGTCATGTATGAAGCGAAAACGCGAGGCGACCAACGACTCCAGTGGTCACTCGTGGCGGCGCAAAGTGTCAGGCGCCAATCGAGGTGAGTGAACGTGGCATCTCCCATCATCGTCGTAAAGAACCTCAGTAAAACCTACGCGTCGGGCTTTCACGCTTTGGACGCCATCGATCTCGAGATCCGTGAGAACGAGATTTTCGCGTTGCTCGGGCCGAACGGCGCGGGCAAAACGACGCTCATCAGCATCATTTGCGGCATCGTCAACGCCAGTCGCGGCAGCGTCACTGCGGCGGGTTACGACATTGTCGCAGATTACCGCAAGGCGCGGGAGAACATCGGGTTGGTGCCGCAAGAGCTGCACACGGACGCGTTCGAGTCCGTATGGGCAACCGTAAATTTCAGCCGAGGACTGTTCGGCAAGCCACCGAACCCGAAGTATATCGAAGAAGTACTGCGTGAGTTGTCGCTGTGGGACAAACGCGATAGCAAGATCATGGCGCTCTCGGGCGGAATGAAGCGCCGGGTGCTGATCGCCAAGGCGTTATCCCACGAGCCGCGCATTCTATTTCTCGACGAACCGACGGCGGGTGTCGACGTGGAGCTGCGTCACGACATGTGGAAGATGGTGCGCGGCTTGCGTGAACGCGGCGTGACCATCATCTTGACCACGCACTACATCGAAGAGGCCGAAGAAATGGCGGACCGAATCGGGGTCATCAGCGACGGCAAGTTGATCGTGGTGGAAGACAAACACGTGCTGATGCAGCGGCTCGGCAAGAAACAACTGACGGTCACCCTGAGCGAACCGCTCGCGCAGCTGCCCGAGTCACTGGCGAAACTGAACGTCGAGCTGTCGAACGATCGCTCCAGCATCACCTACACCTTCGATACGCAACAGGAAGAGACGGGCATCGCGGAATTGTTGCAGCGCCTTCAGTCGCTCGGCGTCGCGGTCAAAGATCTGAAGTCCCACGAGAGCTCGCTCGAAGAGATCTTCGTCGGCCTGGTACACGGTAATAAAGACAAGCAGCCCGCTGACAAACAAGGCGGCAGCGCCAAGCAGGTGGCGTCATGAATTGGCACGGCGTTCGAGCCATCTACCGCTTCGAGATGGCGCGCACTTTCCGCACGTTGATGCAGAGCCTGATCTCGCCCGTGCTCTCCACGTCGCTATATTTCGTGGTGTTCGGCACGGCCATCGGCGGCCGTGTCGGCGAAATTGACGGCGTGAGTTACGGCGCGTTCATCATCCCCGGCCTGATCATGCTGTCGCTGCTCAGCGAGAGTATCTCCAACGCATCGTTCGGCATCTACATGCCGAAATGGGCGGGCACCATCTACGAGGTGCTGTCGGCGCCCGTGTCCGCCGTAGAAGTGGTGCTCGGCTACGTGGGCGCAGCCGCCACCAAGTCGGTGATAATCGGCACGTTAATCTTGGCCACGGCACGCGTGTTCGTGCCCTACGAGATCGAACACCCGCTGTGGATGGTGTGTTTTCTGCTTTTGACGGCCGTCACCTTCAGCCTCTTCGGCTTCATCATCGGGTTATGGGCGGACGACTTCCAAAAGCTGCAAACCATCCCACTGATGGTCGTCACCCCGCTGACGTTCTTGGGCGGCGCGTTCTACTCGATCGACATGCTGTCGCCGACTTGGCAAAAGATCGCGCTGTTCAACCCCGTCGTGTACCTCATCAGCGGCTTCCGCTGGAGCTTCTACGGCGTCTCCGACGTCAACGTCACCACGAGCATCACCGCCATCATCGGCTTCCTCGTCGTCTGCCTCCTCCTCGTCCGCTGGATCTTCAAAACGGGCTATAAGTTGAAGGCGTGAGGGTGGGGCGCCCCAAGCCGCCGGCAGGCGCGTTACTGTTTTCATGCGTTTGAGGCGCGTTCCCGTGCAGCCCACACGAGGTGATCCCGGGACGGTTCTGGGGTAGACTGTCTGCGCATGACAGCGCGGGAGAAGGGGCGCGCCACATACGAAGACGTATTGAACGCGCCTCCACACATGGTCGCAGAGGTGATTGGCGGAGAGCTGCAGTTGCGATCGCGGCCAGGCAAGCCGCACGCTGCCGCGGCAACGGCGCTGAGCGAAGAGTTGGGACCCCCGTTCAAGCGCGGCCGGGGCGGACCTGGCGGCTGGGTCAACTTGCACGAACCGGAGGTCCACCTCGGAGCAGATATCTTGGTGCCCGATCTCGGAGGCTGGCGTGTCGAGCGAATGCCCGAGCTGGTCGACGACGAGCCGTTCTTCGCGCTAGCGCCCGACTGGGTGTGTGAAGTGTTGAGCCCACGCACCGCCAAGTACGACCGCACCGACAAGATGGCGATCTATGCCCGAGAGCACGTGCGCTGGGCCTGGCTCGTCGATCCGCTGCAACGCACGCTCGAGGCACTCCGCAACGACAACGGCCTATGGACGCTGCTCGGCACCTGGCGAGACGAAGCACGGATCCGCGTCGAGCCCTTCGATGCGATCGAGCTCGAGCTGGCGGTGTTGTGGCACCGCGTTGTATTGCGGGAGCGCTAGGCGGTGGGGGTTAATGCCCTGCGCTGAATCTGCGCGTATTAATTGGGCCGATCGCACTTCCATGCGCCACGTCTCGGCCACTGGCACGCGCTGGTCAGGGCCTGCCTTCGCTGGTATCCTGCTTCGTGATGTTCGTCGATTTCAAGGAAGTGGCTGGGGGAGGCGATGATTGGGAATCGTTCTCCCGCGATCTGCTGGTCATGCTCGGGTTCGCCGTGGAAGCTCCGCCCAATCGGGGCGCTGACGGAGGAAAAGACCTGATTGTTGTCGAGCACCTCACGGGCAAACTGGGTCGATACCCCTTTCGGTGGCTGGTCAGCTGTAAGCACAACGCCCATAGCGGGAAATCAGTTTCTGAATCCGACGAGCCGAACCTAGTGGAGCGAGTCGTCTCGCATCGATGTGATGGTTTCATGGGCCTCTACTCGACTGTTCCATCATCCGGGCTGGCCCAGCGCTTGCATAGCCTCAAGTCTGCAGGTAATCTAAAGGACTACCGGGTGCTGGACTCTCGTATCATCGAGAACCATCTTGTTACTCGTGGCTTCGCTCCGTTGTTGTTGAGATACCTTCCCCAGGCGTACGCCCGCTTGAAGCCCATCCATCCGATCGCGGGAAAATACGTACCTCTTACATGTGCTCGTTGTTCTCGAGATCTCTTTGAACCGAAGGGACTGGAGGACTATGCGGCGCTTGTCAGTATTGTCTCGCAGAGACCACAGGGCGAAGCTGATTATCGGCGCGTAGTCGACATCTACTGGGCCTGCAAGAATCCCTGCAATCTTTCTATTGAGAAGAAGTACACACTGCAGGGTTTGTCCGTCGGATGGGAGGACGTATCGGATCTCGTAATCCCAACCTGGTATATACGCTGGACCCTTACCTTGATGAACCGTTTGCGGGACGGTGATGACATCTACGAGGACACGGCCTATGAGAAGATGAAGGAACTTCTGATCGCGTTAGGACAGAAGGTGCTTCGGGAGGTCACTGAAACGGAGAAAGAGCGGGTGAGGGCTCTGTTCGAAATCCAGCCGTTGTGAGTGCTCGTGTGTTGTCGTCGCCTCGACAACGATATCCTACTGGCGCGGCGCTCTACTTCTTCGCAAGCGACGATGAGCCGCGAACACGGCCTTGCAGTAGTCAGAGGGCCTGCGGTTGCTGTTGTGTCACTCGTGGGTGGTAACTGATCTCCGCCCGCTTTTTGTGGTAAGTTTCCGTTCCGCTGTGTTGTGGTGATTGCCTGCAGCAGAACATCAGATCGTTGGGCGGACGCGCACTGTCGTGCGACTGGGAGACGCTTCACAATGCACAGTGAATCACAAGATTCTGCCTTCTTGGTCTACATCGACGAGAGTGGAAACACCGGAGACGCTGCACTAACGACAAGCCTCTTGGGAACCCAACCCTCGTTCGCGCTCGTCGCCGTGGCCGAAGTGGCCGGTTCCCAGTCCCTCGATTCGATTCTAGATCACGTACGAAGAGGTGTGGGGCTGGGCGGTACAGAGCTTAAAGGTCGCGCCATGGACCGGTACCCGCACTTGCTTCGTGAGTTAGTTCAAGCGCTGCACAATAGCCGAACCCCCGTGTTCGTGGAGTTGATGGACAAGTCATTCTTCGTCGCGGCGAACATCGTCAACCACGTTCTCGGGATCTCAAGGCTTCCTCTTGGCAATCCAGATGTGGTGTTTGTCCAAAACGCAATGGCTGACGTCATCACGGAACATCTCGGCACGCCTGTGATTGCACCCTATTGCGAGTTTGCCAGAGCGCCATCCAAGGAGACCTTCCGAGGTTTCGTCTCGGCATTTCGTCAAGCACTCCTGGAGGTGAGCGGCGTCATGCCGGAACTCGAGCAGGTGCTGTTGACGATGTCCCAAATCCTTGACGAGGAGATCCACGAAGCGCAGGGATCGGCCCCCGAAGGCTATGAGCGCTTCTTGCCACCACCGGACTACATCGGAAGAGGGAAGCGGGTGGCTATGCTTCCTCACGTGCCAGCGTTCACCCACCTTTACGGTCGGATCAACCGCTTCGTCCCTGATGGGCAGGAGGCTAAGGTCATTCATGACGAACAACTGCAGGTTGGCCCTGCGCTGGCTGAATACGCCGCGCGCCTGCAAGAGAATGACTTGGCCGAGCTGCTCTCGGCTATCCCGCAGTCCGGTATTGCCGATTGGAACTTCGGCACTAGCAAACTCTCCTTCACATTCAGCGACTCCAAGGCGGCGGCGGGGATTCAGATCGCTGACCTTCTTGCGCGGTTCGTGACTCGCCGCTTCAACAGCCTGATGGCAGGACGCGAGCTGCCAAACGATCCCGTGCTATCCTTGCTCTTCTCGATGAACGACGAGGAAGTCGGCGTCGGCACTAATCTGGTGACCTCTACGAGGAGCGTCTCTCGTTTTTGGGGTAGCGCAATGGTCTGACGGTCTGATTACGCGGACTGCGCAGGGATGACGCGCGCAACGGGGTGTGAGATGCTGTGTTGGGCGAGAAGAAACGAAGGGTAAGCCAGTTGGATGACATAATACACGAGGGCGACAACATTGTGATTACTCCAACGACGATTCAAGCAGGCACTACCGTGTTCGCTGTTGAATCCGTCCAGTCGGTATCGATTGCCAAGTCAGGCGCGTGGACGGGATTAGGAATGGTGTTGGGGCTACTGGCGATGGCGTTTGGGGGAACTATGATGTCCTGTTTCGGCATTCTCGTTGGGGCGCTTCAGGCGACGCGCGCAGATGGGGACTCGATGGAAGGTTGGACCACCCAAGCGTGGCTGCTGATTGCGGGCGGACTGATCCTTCTTTTCGCCGCGAAGCACATACCGCCGTTCAACCACACCGTCGTCGCAACGATCGGGGGAGCTCAGCAGGGGATCTACCGCACCCGCGATCCTGCTGAGGCTAGGGCCATCATGGCCGCTATTCTCCGTGCGAGGGCTCTTTGAGGCTGTCGTTCGCTGGCCGACTAGCCTTTGATGTCTCCCTACGGACCTGTCACTAACCTAAGGCACACCACAGAAAGCCATAACCTCGATGAAATGCCTGATACAGCTACTATCGCGCGTTTTCCACCCCGGTCACTCTACCGGTCACTCTGCGGTGCCCGTTTGGACATTCGTTTTCACTGCTGCCGCATTTGCGTGCCAGGCTGAGTTTGCTGCAGAAGACATTGAGTACCTGAAGCGCACAGTGCGGGCAGAGTTCGAGAAGAAGCCTGGCGTCGAGGTAGAAGACGTCAACTTCGTGAAGGAGTCGCCAAAGAAGCTCACCGGGTTCGTCAAGCTCAAGATTGGTGGGCTTGAGGTCAGCAAGAGCTGCGACGCCACCATGGGTGATGATGCCCAGTACATCTGGAAGTGCGAATAGTCGAAGGGACAGTGTCCGGATCCAGAGGAATCGGTGCGCGGTTCTACGTACCACGTACGCTGCATGGCTGGACGTCGCGCCAGGCCAGCACTGAGCGCGCGACTCAGTCCCACCAGTTGTGCGCGACCAGGAGACGCTATCGGCAACCTGATGATCACTTGTGATCGCCCAGTTCCCAGACCGACGCCCCCAAACACGTGCACCTCGTCCTCAATGGCGAGCCGATGTCGCACGCGTGGGAGGCGCTGTTCGCCTGTCGCCCGCGCCCTCAGCTCTCGTCGTCGTCGTCGTGGGACTCGTCGGGTTGCGGCGGCGGGTCGGGGATTGCTTGGGTTAACTTGGTGCCGGCTGGGACGGCGAGGTCGTGAAAGACTGTGGAGAGGAGGCCGAGTCTGCCGCTCTCGCGCAGGACGCCTTCGACCATCGAACGCGCGGCGAGGTAGGCTTGGTGCCATGCTGCACGCGCTGCCTCGGACTCGGGTGTTACCAAGCGGCGATCAGTTCGCGCGTCGGCCGCGTTGTCGACGACTGGGGCTAGCTCCGACATCACTCGCTCGAACTCGGACTGCCAGCGTTCCCGATCGTTTATCTCTGTTCTTTCTTTCAGCTTCAGCGAGATGTGCGTGAGCGCTTGCAATACGGCTGCTGCGCTCTGCCCCACGCCGCTTGCAGTGCCGTCCGCCTTGAAGAACACCTTGCGGTCGACGCTGCCCTCCGCGTGAGCTTGAAGATGGCGACTGAAGCGCGTGAGCAAGTTGCGCGCCTGGCGTAACATGGGCCTCTTGTTTCGCACTGCCTGGCGACGGGTGGCGTCCAGCTCTTGTGCTGCGGTGAGTGTCTCGGCGACCGCCTCAGTCGCAGCGTCGATACGATTTGCCGAATAGTTGAGCCCCGCATCCAACTCTGGAATCAGCCCCACGACGAGCTTACGGATCATCCGTGAAGCGTAGGGACCGTAAATCTGAGTTTCTTCTTGATCGATGAACGGATCTGCCATGTCTTTTCCTCCACTGAGAATGCGGAGCTACCCCATGTCCCCCGCAGCCGTGCGACTTTAGGCGCGCTACGTGTGCCCCGCAACCCAAACGTCAACCGCAACGCACCACGAAGCCTGCGCGCCGTAAGTTTGCAGTCGCCCTACGACGAGGCACGGTCATGCGCACCTCCTGTGCAACACTCATGGGAGATTCAACGGAACTGCGCGGCAAGTTTTCGAGTCCGTCGGGTCGCCTAGACGGACCGAAAACTTGCTCCCCGCCCCCATCGAGTGGCCCAGGGGGCTCGCACAGCAACTTTTCAGTCGCGTTGGGTGACCCGACGGGACTGCGGACTTCCTGTTCGCCCCGACAAAGGCGCCCGAACGGGTCGAGGAGTTGGAAGAGTCGGGCGAGAAACAGCGTCGTGTGAGCCGTTTTGCGCGTTCCGAGACTCCTACCGCAATGACGACGTGGGCGGCGATCGACAAACTGGCTGCCGCGGCATGTTGGGCAGCAGCGCTCCTCACCACCGCAACCACATGCCTTGCCGGTGCCACAGGTGAATCGGAAGTGCCTGCCAATCTGGGCTGTTCGCCATATCAGTCCGTCGTCCTCCGTTACGACTACGCTGCCAAACACCACAGGTGGGGCAGCGGGTATCACTGGGGGCGGATCAACAGAGAGTTCTACTCTGCCACATGGCTCGCCGTCGGACCGGAAGTCGCACTCACCACTGATCGACTTCACGGTGTTGCCGGCGTCGAGGCGCTCGTGAGAGCGAGAACCGGCGGGGTAAGCGGCGACATGTTACCGGGGTACGCGTTCGAGGGAGCCGTCTCCGTCGCTGTTGACTCCGAGCCCGTCGTACCGACTGCGTCTGTTGGCTTCCTCTTGAGCGCCTGGGTCGCCGAGTACGGCATCATCCTTCAAGTACCACTGGGTCCCGAACCAGACTGGATTTCCCCGTTCTGGTTCGCTGTCAGGGTCCACATTCCTACCGTCTTGTGACGCGTTCTGGATCGTAAGCACGAAACCAGTCTGAACCCTGCTGCCGCCCAACGCTCCGACCTCATGCCTCCTGTGGGTGGCGGCTGATCGGCGCCAGTCCCAAGCATGAAACGCAACTGGTGTCTGGCGGTTGTGCGAGT
>CBFGUG010000057.1:0-49932 GCA_965651905.1 uncultured bacterium
GCTCCTTGTCGAGCTTCTGCCCGATGAAAACCAACGTCTGCGTGCGATCGCCGAATCGAGAGTCCCATTCGGAGCTTTCGTCTGGGCGCTGACCTTCCGGGTGTCCCCAATGTTCCCGCGGGATGGCGGCCCACCACATCCCCATCGGCTCGATGCGAATGACGCCGCCTGCCTGCGCCCACTCGTACGCCACGCGATGATCCGCGGCGACCCAGAAAAACCCCTTGGAACGAAGCACGCCTCTCCACGTCTGTTCGTCGTCCAGAAGCGATTGCAGCTTCATGGCGTCGAACGGACGACGCCCACGATAGGTAAAACTCGTGATCCCGTATTCTTCGGTTTCAGGGGTATGTTCACCCGCCAGCTCCCGCTGCCAGCCTGCCGAGGTCGAGGCGCGGTCGAAGTCGAACGCCCCAGTATTCAGGATGTCTTTCGGCGAAACGGCCCCATGCTCGGCTCGAATGATGCGCGCGCCCGGATTCAACGCGGATAGAATCTCCGTGAGTTCGGCAAGCTTGGCCTCGTCGACCAGATCGATCTTGTTGAGAACGATCACGTCCGCGAACTCGACCTGCTCGATCAGCAAGTCCGTCACCGTGCGTTCGTCTCCATCACCGAGTGCCTGCCCGCGTTCCCGCAGGTCGTCGGCCGCAGCGTATTCCCGAAGGAAGCTGGCGGCATCGACCACCGTGACCATCGTGTCCAAACGCGCCAACCGACTCAGGCTCACGCCGTTTTCGTCCTCGAAAGTAAACGTTTGAGCGACGGGAATCGGTTCGGAAATGCCCGTCGACTCGATCAAGAGGTACTCGAACCGACCCTCCTTGGCCAAGCGAGACACTTCGGTAAGCAGGTCGTCCCGCAACGTGCAGCAGATGCAACCGTTCGACAGTTCGACGAGTCGCTCCTCGGTCTCGAGAAGCTCCGCGCCCCCCTTCCTGACGAGCTCGGCGTCGATGTTCACCTCGCTCATGTCGTTGACGATCACGGCTACGCGCATACCGTCTCGGTTGCGCAAGACCTGATTCAGCAGTGTCGTCTTGCCTGCTCCTAGGAAGCCGGACAGGACGGTTACGGGAAGGCGGTGTTCAGACGAGGGTTCTGTATTGGTGAGTTGCATGGCGTCCAAGCGCTCTCGTTCGATGTCTCGAAAGCTTTGGAGGCTTAACCCAATCGCAACTTGATTGCACTAACAATCCACTTGCATCAACTAGGGCATGGATCCGCTACTCCTCGAGCGCGTCGCGGCCTGGCGGGTGAACTAGCTGAGGGCGTTCCCCCGCGCCGCCCGCCAAGTGCGGCGTCGCTCGTTACGAATCGTTGCCCGAGGACGACGAACCGCACCAGCATCCGCACTTCGCTTGTCGTGATTGGGGAACGGTTCGGTGCCTAACAGCCACGGCAGTCACCGCTCCCAAGCGATCCAGGATGGCGCCGCGCCGTCATCGACGCCGAGCTGCAATTCCTAGGCACGTGTCCGTCGTGTTGCGATCCCATGCGGGTGCGAAAACGTAAACCGTTCAAGCAATGGGTCAGCGCCAGCTCTGAGTTGGTCATTGCCGTCCTGTTACATGTCTCGGTTAAGCACTGAGAATCAGAATGGAAATCGAAGTCGGGCCCGCGACTCCCGACGTCTCCGGCGAAGGTCGACCGATACCCGCAACACAAATTCACATGCAACCGACTTGCATTAGTATCTGAGTTCCCGCTACGGATCGGGTATCCGCGCCATCGCGCGTGACGCGTACCCTTCGCGCCGCCAGTCAGGCTACCGGGTACTTCAGCCCCCGCACCATCCCTAGGACTTGGAGAACCATGTACTCTCTCTTGAATCAACCAGCCAAGACGGTTTGCCTCTTCGGAGCGCTGATACTCGTGTCATGCACGGAAGACTCCGCGTCCGAAACGGGCTCTCTCACCGTGTCCGTAGATCCAGAGGACGTCATTCGGTCTGGCCTCGAGCCAGGGGACGAAGGCGCCACGATTCGCGACGGGTGGAAGGTGGAGTTCGACAAGTACTTGGTCACCGTGGGGTACGTGGCGCTGCGCTTCGGCAGTGACCCCGACATCGAGGAAATCGAACCTCAGTTGCACGTAGTGGATCTGATGAACATCCCCTCCAACGGCGTCGAGCTATGGCGCTTCGACGACCTTCGTCCGGGCCGCTGGGAGTTCAGCTACGAGCTCGGTGGGGCCGCACACGGCGCTGAGCGTCACTCCGCAGTGGACGAGGAGGACTTCGAGCAGATGGTCGAAAGCGACTGGACGTACCTGGTGCAGGGCACGCTGACGAAAGACGATGGTGAGTCTTGCCCGCCGCTCGACCATGCCTCGGTGCCGACGAACGCAGAGCCCATCGGCGAGACCGACGACGGCACGCTGTGTTACGCAGCCGAAACGGTCAAGTTCTCGATCGGGATTACCGTAGAGACGGCGTTCACGTTGTGTGCGAGAGATGGCGTATCGGGAGTCTCCGTGCCTACCGGGGGAACGCAAGCGACATCGATCACCATTCACGGCGATCACCTCTTCTTCAACGGCTTCCCCGAAGGCAGCGAAGGCGGTGTTCGACGCTACGCGCAGTGGTGGGCGAATGCTGACCTGGATCTCGACGGCGAGGTGACAGTCGACGAACTCCGCGAAATCCCCGCAAGTGAACTCCTGGATGACCGTTTCTCGCTTGGCGGCGCACCAATCAAGCCCGTCGACAACCTACATACTTACGTCCTCGGACAGTTGAAGACCCAAGGGCACTACCAAGGCGAAGGTGAATGCCTCGTCGACGGCGAGGGGCACGATCACTCTCACGAAGACGAAGCTCACGAAGACGAGGACCACGAAGACGAAGCTCACGAAGACGAAGCTCACGAAGACGAAGCTCACGAAGACGAGGACCACGAAGACGGCGGTTCACACGCTGACGAGGATCCTGACCACGCGGACGCCAGTGCTGAAGCGGATGATGATCACGACCATGAGGACCAGGATCACGATCATGATGATGCGACGGACGCGGGGATCGCCCCGGGAGACGCAGGCTAATGGCGACGACTGATCACATGACGCTACCCGAGGTGCATGCGCCAGGTCACCAACGAGGCCCTGGTCGCGTGCTTCAAGCGCTTTCGCTGGCGCTCCCCGTCATCAAGTGTTTGGCGTGTCCCGCCTGCCTGAGTGTTATCGGAGGAGTGTTCGCAGGAGCGCGCTTTGGGTTTCACATCAGCGAGCAAACGCACCTATCGGTCTTGGTCGTTGCGCTCGCCGTCGATGTGGGCATTCTTTCCGCCGCCGCCCGTCATCACGAAAGCCGCCGTCCCCTTCAGCTCTGCTTGCTCGGAGGTGCGCTCGCGTTCGCCGGTCACTTCACCCACGTCGCGGTCGAGTACCTAGGATTCGCGCTGCTGATCGCCGGGGCGACCTACAACATCGTCCTGATGCGACAACATCGGGCGCACGGCGGGACCTGCTGCGCCCACGGGTGAGGCGCAGTGCAAAGCGCGCAGCGTCCCAACGTCGATCTACTGGAGCGCGGCCTGCACCTCCTCGCGGCCTCCAGTTTCGACTGGGTAGTAGGGAGGCGCCGACGGCACGACTGGCCGCGAAACTCGAAACCTCCGTTCAACATCGCCGTCCCACTTGACGTTTCGCAACTCACGTAACAATACTTGTTGCGTGAGACAAGACAGTCGGTTGTCTGGCGTGCTTCACGTGCTTCTGCATTTGGCAGAACACGACGGGCCGTCCACGTCGGAACAAATGGCCAAGGCGATGGACACCAACCCCGTCGTGATCCGTCGCGTGATGGCTGGCCTGCGGGACCAGGGATACGTCCGCTCAGAAAAGGGCCACGGTGGCGGATGGTCCATCGCGTGTGATCTTTCAAAGGTCACTTTGCGCGAAATTTACACCGCACTGGGCTCTCCATCGCTACTTGCGATCGGCAATCGACGACAAGCCCCCGACTGTCTCGTCGAAGCGGCGGTCAATGCTGCCCTCGACGAGTCATTCGAAGCGGCAGAACAGCTGCTGCTCGCGCGCCTCGGCGAAGTGACGCTCGCGATGTTGAGCGCGGACGTTCATCGCCGCCTCGCTGCACGCGGTCACGCGCGGGGCAAACACAGACGTCACGCATGAACGAGACCCGCCCTCCATCAGCCACGAGAACCACCATGCAAACCAACACGCAATCAGAATCACAGTACGACGTCGTCATCGTCGGCGGCGGTCCTGGCGGGCTTGCCGCCGCACTCACCCTCGGCCGCGCGCGCAAACGAGTCCTGCTGTGCGACTCTGGGCCCCGACGAAACGCCGCAGCCACGCACATCCACAACTTCGTCACGCGTGACGGAACGCCCCCAGACGAGTTCAGACGCATCGGGCGTGAACAACTCACCCAATACTCGAGCGTCGAAATCCGCGACGTGCCTGTCGAGACCATCTCGGGCGATCGCGGTGACTTCCGCGTTGGCCTCAGCTCGGGGTCAATCTCCGCCCGTCGCGTCCTGTTGTGCACGGGGATGATTGACGAGCGACTTCCGATTGAAGGCTTCGATGAGCTTTGGGGGCGCTCCATCTTCCAATGCCCGTACTGTCACGGCTGGGAGGTCCGAGACCGGACCTGGGGTTACCTGGTGCGAGCAGGTGACGAGCAAAAACTTCTCCCCTTTGCACTCATGGCATCTGGCTGGACGAAGAGTCTCGTCGTGTTCACGGGCGGCGCCGTCGACGTCCCGGACGAGTCCCGCGCGAAACTCGAAGCGTCTGGCATACGCCTAGTAACAGCACCGCTAGCGCGGCTCGTCGGCGAGCAGCAGCTCACGGCAGTAGAGCTCGCGGGCGGTCAGCTGATCCCCTGCGACGTGTTATTCACTCATCCCCCACAGCGACAGGTTCCCCTGGTAAGAGCGCTGGGTCTCGATCTCGACGACCACGGATTCGTCGCGGCGGAACCGATGCGCTGTGAGACGTCAGTACCAGGTATTTACGCCGCGGGCGACCTGACCACGGCTGGACAAGGTGCCACGTTCGCGGCGGCTGCTGCCGTTCGCGCCGCATCGATGATCAACGTGGATCTGGCGATGGATGCCGCGACGAGTGGAGCGTCGTGATGACGACCGGGCCCGGCCGCAGTGCTGACATGACAACCACCGTGCGAAACCTGGCGGTGTCTACCACGTTCGCCGTGCTCGTAGCGGGTTGTGGTGCTGGTGAGAGGAATACAGCGCCAGCGGCCGAACATCCGCACTCCCACGCCCACGGGCATCGCGGATCGACGCCACGCGATCATCATCGGTTCGACAGCGCGGACGCGTGGGCGCGCGTGTTCGACGATCCCTCGCGCGACGAATGGCAGCGGCCCGACGACGTGATCCGAGCCCTCGCGCTCGAACCGACGATGAGTGTCGCTGACGTCGGTGCGGGCACGGGGTACTTTGCGGTACGTTTGGCTCGCGCTGTGCCCGAAGGCCAGGTCATCGCCACCGACATCGAGCCAGACATGGTGCGCTTCCTGACCGACCGAGCACAGCGCGAACACCTGACGAACTTGAAAGCGGTGCAAGTCAACAGCGATCGGACGGCTCTCGCTCCCCAAAGCGTCGACCGAATTCTCATCGTTCACGTGTGGCACCACCTGACCGACCGAGTTGCCTACGCGCGCGACTTCGCCGCTGCACTGCGTCCGGGCGGCAAGCTCGTGGTGGTCGACTTCAACGTCGACGCCCGTCGCGGTCCGCCAGCTGCGATGCGCGTCGCCCCCGAGGACGTCATTCGGGAACTCGAACCCGCTGGGTTCACGGCAAGCGTCTCTCCTTTGGAAATCGCAGACCAATACGTGGTCGTGGCGGACCTCACGCGAACTGATCGTGAGTAGTACCTTCTACGGCCTACTGCCACCCTCCTCCCAGCGCCTTGTAAAGCAACAGCGATGCAGTACGTCGAGTCCGAAGCGCATCGACCAGCTCCAAGTCCGCCGCCAGCGTTTGCTCTTCGGCAGCGAGGACTTCGAGGTAAGACGCTTTGCCCGCATGAAACAGCAGGGCCGCAGCGTCCACCGACTTGGAGAGCGCCTCGCGTTGTGCCTCCCGCTGTTCGGTGATTCGCTTCAAGCGCTCGACGCTCGACAGACTAGTGGAGACTTCCGCAAACGCGTTGAGTATCGCCTTCTGGTACTCGTAGAGTGCCTGCAGCTGGTAGGCCGTGGCCGCATCGAATTCTGCCTCCAACGCGCTGCGATTGATCAGCGGCGCGAAGATTCCCGCCGAGACCCCATAGGTCGCAGACTCCGGTACTGACACCAAGTACTTGGGATTGAACGCTTGGAGGCCCACCCCAGCGGTGATGTTGATGGACGGGTAGAACGCGGCACGCGCCGCTTCAACGTCGAACTTCGTCGCTCGAAGCTCGAGCTCGGCTTGGATGATGTCCGGGCGGTATCGAAGCAGGTCGGACGGAACTCCAGTGGGGACTTCGACTCTGGAGGCGTTCAGCGTCTCCTTCTCGCGTCGAACGCGTTCAGGAGTGCGGCCCACCAGCACGCTGAGCTGACCTTCCAGAACCGTGGCGCGCTGTTCGAAATCTGTATGCAGTGCGCGAGTGTTCGCGAGCTGACTCGCGAACTGTTGAACGGCGAGTTCGGTAACTCGTCCAGCCTGCTTTTGCACCCGCACGATTTCTAGAGCACGTTCCTGTCGCTCGCGAGTGCGCTTCAGAATCTCGAGCGAGCGGTCAACAGCAACCAAGTCGAAGTACGCGCGTGCGGTCTCGGCGACCACGGTCGTAACGGCGAGTCTCGCGCCCTCGAGCGTCGCAAGGTAGCGCGCTACGGCGGCTCCCCTTCGACTCTCCAGTTTGCCCCACACGTCGACCTCCCAGCTCGCCTCGAGTCCAACCTGAAAGTCGGTCAGGTTCTCTGGAACCAACTGCCCCGGCGTGATCTCCGTCGAGGCGTTGCCAGCCCCGTCCATCGTGTAGAGCCCAAAGCGTCGTACACCAGCACCAGCTACCACCCCCACCTGAGGAAGCTTGGCTCCCGTGGCTTGCCGAACCCAAGCTCGAGCAACCTCTACGCGCTGAAGCGCGATGCGCAAGTCGAGGTTGTGCTCTAGTGCTTGGGAGATGAGCTCCTTTAGCCGAGGGTCGTCGAAGTAGTCGCTCCACGCTAGCGGCGCCGTGCTCGCGCCAGCAGCGGCACCTTCATAGGCCGCAGGAAGCTCCTTGGTCTTCGGCAGTGATCTTGCCGTGGGCGCGCAACCAACGCCTTCCAAGACAGCAAGAAGGCCGATCGCGAAAACACGATGCCAGCGCTGCATCAGCCTACCACCTCCGAAATCATGTCAGTGGGTACACGCTCTGGTGCACTCACCCGGCCGCTCTGCAGACGCTTGAGCACCAAGTACAGGCCGGGCACCAGCAACACGCCCCAAATCGTCCCCATGAACATCCCTCCGATCGTCGCTGTCCCGATCGTTCGGTTGGCAGTCGCCCCCGCCCCCGTCGCGATCGCCAGCGGAATCAGGCCAGCCGTAAACGCCATCGACGTCATGAGAATTGGTCGCAGCCGCAGTCGCGCGGCGTGTAACACGGCCTGCAAGGGGGCGTCCCCGACGCGACATCGCTGCTCGGCAAACTCGATGATCAGTGTCGCGTTCTTCCCGAGCAGCCCGATCAACACGACGAGCGCGATGTGCGTGAAAATGTTGTTCTCGAGCCCGGCCCAATGCAAAAACACGATGGCGCCGAAGAACCCAGGCGGGAGCGACAAGATCACGCCAGCTGGAAGCAGGAAGCTCTCGTACTGCCCTGCAAGCACCAGGTAGACGAACAACAACGCGATGAGCCCGACGATCAGCCCCTGATTTCCTGAGTTTACTTCATCCAGTGAAATTCCAGCCCAATCGATCGCGAACCCGGTCGGAAGTTTCTCGTCAGCTACCTCCCGCACGGCAGCCAGCACTGTGCCGCTGCTGATGCCCGGGTGTCCCTCCCCGTTCAGCTCTGCCGACGGGTACATGTTGTAACGAGTGATTTGGTCGACCCCGTAACTCTTCTGCAGCGTCGCGAACGCCGACAGCGGGACGAGTTCCCCCTGCCCGTTGCGAACACGAACTTGCAGCAGTTGATCTGGTATTGAACGGTGTTCTGGCGCCGCTTGCACCATGACCTTGTACATGCGGTTGAAGCGAACGAAGTTCGTAGCGTATTCACTGCCCAGCAGGGTCTGGAGCGTTTGCAGAGCATCTGCCAATGTCACGCCCTTCTGAGCCGCCTTGTCGATGTCCAAGTCGACGGTGTACTGCGGGTAGTTAGCGCTGAAGATCGAGAATGCGCTCGCTACTTCTGGTCGCGCCCTGAGGTCCGCCACGAACTTCTTGACGACACTCTCCATCTCGTCGAGGTCCCCCCGACCCGTCTTGTCGAGGAGACGCAGTTCGAACCCGCTCGCGTTGCCGTATCCAGGTACTGACGGCGGGGGAAAAAACTCGATGTCGGCGGCTTGGATGTGACTGGTCAGTTGCTTGAACTCTTCGATCACTTCATCAACACTGCGAGTGCGCGCGTCCCAAGGCTCGAGGTTGACGATACACGTGCCGTAGGAAGCGCCAGTTCCATCTGACAAGACGTTGCTTCCCGCAAGCGTCGCGATGCTCTCGACTCCGTCGACGTTCCGTCCTACTTCCGCGATGGTATTGACCACGTCTTTCGTCCGCTCCAGCGTTGCGCCTGGCGGCGAGGTGACGCTGACATAGAACATGCCCTGATCTTCTGACGGGATGAAGCCAGTAGGTACCCGTTGGATCATGATCGCTAGACCCGCGGTAAACACTCCCAGCAACCCAAGGGAGGCGAGTGGCGATCGGGTGGCATGGCGCAGTAGCCACATCACGCCCTGCTCGAACCGCGTGTATGCCCGATTGAACACACCAAACGCGGCTGCCAGGCGAGAGCGCGAGTTCGGTTTGGGGCGACGCAAAAACGCAGCGCACAACGCAGGCGTCAACGTCAACGCCACCAAGCCAGACAAGCCGATGGCCACGGCAAGCGTGAGACCTGACTCACGGTAGAATACGCCCGCGGGACCATCGATGAACCCCAGGGGCACGAACACCGAACCCATTACCAGCGTCATTCCGACGATCGCAGGTCCGATCTCCTTCATCGAACCGAAGGTTGCAGCCAGTGGGTCGAGGTCCGTGTGCTCCAGCTTGTGATAGACCGCCTCGACGACGACGATGGCATTGTCGACGACGATCCCAATGGCCAGCACGATGGCAAACAGCGTGATCATGTTCAGCGAGAAGTCGAACAGCTGCGTGACGAAGAAAGTCCCCACCAAGGAAACGGGCACGGCAAGAATGGGGATCAGAGTGGAACGCCAGTTCTGCAGGAAGAGGAAGACGACGAGCCCGACGAGAATGAACGCTTCGACGAGCGTGCGCACGACCTCACGAATGGACGCGTCGAGGAAACGGCTCACATCGAAGCTGACGTCGTAGCTCATACCCGGCAGAAAGCTTTGGCGCTCGATGAGCTCCAGTCTCGCCTTCAACGCGGCGATGACTTCGCTCGCATTCGACCCTGGGAGTTGCTTGAGCATTATCGAGGCGGCGGGACGCCCGTCGAACTTGGCCTCGACGTCGAAGTACGTGGTCCCGAATTCGACGTTCGCAACATCGCGGATGCGTAAGATGCTGCCGTCGACGTTGGCCCGAAGTGGGATGTTGCGATACGCCTCTTCGGTGTTGAACTTTCCCGCGTAACGAACCGTGTACTGCAGGGGCGAGCTGGCCCGGTCGCTGTTCTCGCCAATCTTTCCTGGTGCCGCTTCGAGATTATTCTCATCCAATGCACGAAGCACGTCTTCGGTGGAAATGTCGTGGCGAACCATCTGGGCGGGGTCGAGCCAGATCCGCATGGCGTACTCCTTGGCCCCAAGAATGTCGGCGTAGCCCACGCCCTCTACACGCTTGAGCTCAGCCAACACATTCAGGTCGGCGAAGTTGTAGAGGAACTTCTCGTCGTGGTCGGGGTTGGAGCTGTGAATGCTCAGGTACATGAGCATCGCGTTGACCTCTTTGGCGATCTTCACGCCGTTGGCCAGCACCTCGGGAGGTAGCTGACCCATGACCTCGTTGACACGATTTTGCACGTTGACGGCGGCAACGTCGGGATCCGTCCCCGTTTCGAACAAGACCTGAACGACGCCGACGCCGTCGTTGCCCGCGTCGCTACTCATGTACTTCATGCCAGGAACGCCGTTGATGGCGCGCTCGAGTGGCACGATCGCCGCTTTCGTGACCGTCTCGGCGTTGGCGCCCGTGTACTCCACCGTGACGTTCACCTCAGGCGGCGCGACGCTCGGGAACAACGCCATGGGCATCTTGGTGAGAGCGATGAGCCCCAGCAGCGTGATGATGATAGACATGACGCCAGCCAACACGGGCCGGCGTACGAAGAGCTCCAGCACGTGTCTCGTTACCCTTCGGAAACAGGAGACGGCAACGCCGTCTCTATCTTGACACCATCGCGGAGCTTCTGTGCGCCCTCCAGAACGAAGCGCTCATCAGCGGTCAGTCCGGCATCAATCACGAAGTCCTCCCCCAAACGCAACTTCGGCTCGATCTTGCGAGCGCGCGCCACATTGTCTTGATCGACGGTGAATACGAAGACGTCCCCCTGCGTCTCGAACGTTGCCTTCTGTGGGACGAGCAAGGCGTTGGGCAGTTGCTGACGCAAAACCACCTTTCCACCGCTGCCGTGTTTGATGACGCCTGCAGGGTTCTTGAAGCGTGCTCGCAAAGCGATGCTCCCCGTGTCTTGGTCGACTTCGTTTTCTACCGCATCGAGAATTCCCGGCTCGGGATGCATGCTACCGTCGACCAGTTCCAGCCAGACCTCCCTAGGCCGCTCAGCTCCTTCACGAGCCACGAACTCGAGATACTCGCGCTCAGTCAGGCGAAAGTAGGCGTGCACCTCACTCGTGTCAGCAATGGTGGTCAAGAGCGTCGACTCGGTCACGGCACTCCCCGCCTTGTGAATCAAACGATTTACCACCCCATCGAAGGGCGCCCGAATCCGTGCGTAGCCAAGCTCCACTTCGGCCCGCCCGAGAGTCGCTCGCCACTCGCTAACCTTCGCCTGCAGTGCTTCGACTCGCGCTCGACTGAGCTCCAGCTCGGCCTTCGACACGACGTCCTTATCATGTAAGAGCCGAGTGCTTTCGAACTCCAGCTCGGACGCCCGCAGCTCGGCCTCGGCTCCTACCACCGCAGCCTTCGCGGCAGCGACCGACTGCTTCAAGTCGCTCGCGTTGATCGTGAAGAGGGACGCTCCAGTCTTGACGGCTTGTCCTTCGTCGACAAGCGTCTGGTCGATGATCCCGTCGACCCGCGTACGCACCTCCGCATAGCGAACCGCACGCACCTCTGCGACGTACTTGCGTTCCACGACGGAGTCCTCGGTACGTGCCGTAGCGATGGGAAACACCTCACGTTGATCGACCTCGGGTTGGGACCTCGCCTCGCTGGCGCACCCAGTCGAAGTACTCCAAAGGAAGAGGCCAATTGCCAGGCCGACCAAGGGCGACGAGGATCGTGTGATGTTAGGGAAGACAGGAGTCAATGTGCGAGTCATGGCGCGCGCTAAAGCAAAGCGTGGGCCAACCGCGACGACTCAACCGGATCCACCGAATAGTCTGCATCCATCGTGGGCACGAGGTCCGTACTCGCACTCCCCCGCATGTATCCAAGGGGAGCAGGCGTATACAAAGTATACACTCGACCCGTCTCGGTTCTTCGCGCGCCTCCTCGCGACCAGTGCTGTGTGAGAGATGTGCCGCGACGAGCGGACGTCCTTCAGGAACGCTTGAAGTTCGAAGGCGAGATTGCGCTTTCCCCACGCCTCGAACACACTGGCCGCGCTGTGCGCCTGGCTGTGTCTCTCGCTTTGTGGCTAACTGGCTCCGTCGTCGCAGTACTCGGCGTGCACGGATGGCTGCAGCTCAAGGCGGAAGAAGCGGACCTAGCAAGCGCCGCTCAGCGCGAACTCGTGCTTCTGACGACGGCCATTCGTGAAAACGTGGAGAACGCAATTCGCGACGCTCAGCAAACCGACGTTGAAGCGCTGCTCGAGCAACTCGAGCTCAAAGACCCTTCGTTCGACGTCTTCGTGTTTCAACCTGACGGCGCCCTCATGGGCAGTTCGAAGGGCAGCGCCTCGAACGCTCAGCTCGCCCGAAGCCTTGCGCAATCCAGCAACGCGTCCAACCCGCTGCGCGTGCTCGAGCTCGAGCGAGGCGGACTCGCGGGTTTGGCGCCACTACGCGACCGCGACGCGGCGCTAGGTCAACTGGTAATCCTACAACCAGCAACAGTGTTATCTACGGACCTTCAGCGCGAACGCCACGCAACGCTGCTTTCGATCGCTATGGTAATCGTCGCCCTCGCCGGCGTCATCACTGCGGTCACTCGGCTGTCCGTGGACCGTCCCCTGGCTCGCGTCATCGCAGGCGTTCGCCGCGTTCAGTCGGGCGACCTTTCGGCGCGTATCGATCTTACGGGGAGAAATGAGTTCGCGGAGCTCGCTCGAGAGTTTGATAGTCTCACTGAGACCCTAGACCAAACGCGGCGAGAACTGGCTCGTGAAGCTGAAACCCGCGCCCGACTCGAGACCGAGATGCAACGAGCGAACCGACTAGCCGTCGTCGGCGAACTCGCCGCGACGTTGGCCCATGAAATCGGTTCGCCGCTGCAAGTACTCAACGGTCGCGCACGCGAACTCACCAGTCGCACGGACCTGTCACCGCCCGTGCTTCGTAGCGTGACGATCATGCTCCAGCAAACTGAACGGGTCCACGGGATCATCGAGCGACTTCTGAACGTGGCGCGACGCAAGGCACCGACGGTCGCACGCTTCGACGTCCGAGAGTCCGTCAAACAGGTCGTCGAGTTGCTATCGACACAGGTTCGTCATGCTGGTGTACACCTGACGACGGAGATCTCCGAGGTTCCCCTCTTGCAGGGTGATCCAGCGCAGATCCAACAAGTTCTCCTGAACCTGCTGCAGAACGCGCTGCGCGCCAGTACAAAGGGTATGCACATTCGAGTCGGCGTTTCGTGCTCGTCCTTCGCGCGCTCCACTACTTCACATACTTCACAGCCCGTTCCGTCGGTGGCTATCGGCGTGGAAGACGAGGGTATCGGAATACCCGCTGAGCTGCGCGAACGAGTCTTCGAGCCCTTTTTTACCGCTTGGACTCACGACACGACTCGTGAAGGCACAGGCCTGGGCTTGGCGGTGGTGAGGTCGATCGTGAGAGATCACGACGGAGTCGTCGACGTCACTCCCGGCGACCGTAGTGGCTCTCGCTTTGTCGTACACCTTCCGTTGACGGCACGCGACAGCGCGCCTAAGGGAACCTGACGTGAACCACGCGATCCCCGCACGCATTCTATTGGTCGACGACGATGCGGCCGTCGTCGAATACCTCGCAGAGAGCCTGAGCGAGCGAGGCTTTCAGGTCGTGACGACAACGTCGTCATCATCGGCCCTGAAGCTCGTCTCGGAGTCGTGTTTCGATTTGGTGGTCAGCGATGTCGAAATGCCTGAGCTGCGCGGCGTGGATTTGATGAATGCGATCCTAACGTCGAATCCTGCACAGCTCGTCCTCTTGATCACTGCATACGGCAGTGTCGAGATGGCGGTCGCGGCCGTCCGAGCAGGTGCGTGCGACTTCCTCACCAAGCCATTCAAGATCGAAGCATTGGTCGAGGTGATCGAACGAGCTCTGTCCGAGCGCACCCGCAAGCACGAACTCGTGCGCATGCGGGCCGCGGGCGAATCCGAGCGTCCACGTCAGATCGTGGCGGAAAGCTCTCCCATGCGACGTGCACTCGACGTCGCCGCACGCGCAGCAAACACCGACGCGATGGTCTTGATCTGTGGAGAAACTGGCAGTGGCAAAGGTGTGATTGCAAGGTTCATCCACGACCACAGCGCACGACGAGATGAACCGTTCATCTCCCTGAATTGCGCGGCGATCCCACCGTCCCTAGCTGAAAGCGAGCTATTCGGTGTGCGGCGTGGAGCGTTCACAGGAGCCGATAGAGATCGCAGCGGCGTCTTCCAAGCGGCAGGTCGCGGCACGCTCTTTCTCGACGAACTCGGCGAACTCAGCTTGGACGTTCAGGCGAAGCTGCTGCACGCTCTGGAAACCTCGACGGTTCGCCCGCTAGGCGGCACGGATGAACAGCGAGTCGAAGCGCGCGTCATTGCCGCCACGAATCGCCGTCTGGAAACCCTGGTCGAACAAGGCGCGTTTCGTGCCGACCTCTACTACCGAGTCAACGTCGTGAGGCTCGACGTGCCCGCTCTGCGAGAGCGCAGAGAAGACATACCTCCGCTGGTCGATCAGTTTCTGACCGTCTCCAGTCGTCGGCACAATCGAGACCTCGTCGGCATCTCGGCTCGAACTCTGCAGATGCTCGTGCAGCACTCCTGGCCAGGCAACGTGCGGGAGCTTGCGAACGTCGTGGAGCGTGCGGTTGCGTTGGCCGAACACGACGTCATCTTGCCAGAAGACTTGGGGTTGCCAACTGACAACCAAAACCAGGACTTGGACACGGCACTGGCAAGCCGCCTATCGCTAGAAGACGTCGAGCGCGCGTACGTTCGAAAAGTCGTGGACGCTGAAGGAGGCAACAAGGCCGCCGCGGCAAGACTTCTCGGCATCACCCGCCGCACGCTGTACCGAAAGCTCGGAGAGTGACGTTTGCGTCCTGCAGCGTTCGCATGGCTTTGCTAGCTAGTAGCCAGCATCGTCCGCTACGCTCCTGCACATGTCGTCGATCAACTTCGAGACACTCAGTCAGGAACTGATGCGGGCTCTGAGGGGAGACCAACCCCAGCGCACCTTCAGCCGCACCCTGGGGTTTACGAGCAATGTGGCGTACACGTGGGAGACCGGTCGGCGTGCGCCCGAGGCCAGTGTGTTCCTACGCGCCGCAGCGCTTCGTCGCAGCGGTTTCGGCAGAAGAATGTTGGCGGTACTGGAGTTGAATGCTTCAGGCAGCAATCCTGCGCGGCTGGGGACACCTCGTGCCGTGCACCGCCTCGTCGGACAACTGGCGCGCAGCACACCAGTGGGTGAACTCGGGAGACAACTCGGCGTCGATAGAACGACCGCAGCGCGCTGGCTCCGGGGAGAGACCGAGCCGCGTTTGACGGAATTCTTGCGCTTGGTCGAAATAGGCACGCAGCAGCTGTTGCCGTTCGTGGCGCTGATTGCGGATCCTGGTGAACTGTCGGCGACGCGATCGGCACATCGGGATCTTCTGCTTCAGCAGCGGCTCGCGTACGATCTTCCCTGGAGCCACGCGCTATTGCGTGCGCTGGAGCTCGACGTTTACACGCGGGCCGCATCCCATGATGGCAGAGTACTGGCTGCGGCCATCGGAATGCCAGAGTCTGAAGTTGCCAGCACGCTCGAGGTGCTCGACCAAGCGGGCCAGATCGCGTGGACTGGCAGTCACTATCGCAATTGCCGGGTGATGGCGGTCGATACGCGACCCGACCCCGTTAGGAACCTGCAGCTCAAGGCACATTGGTCTAGGGTGGGTACGGAGCGGATTGGTGACGCGTCGTCTTCCAAGGACGCGCTCTTCTCCTTCAACTTGTTTGCGGTCACGGAAGAAGCGCTCACGCGTATTCGCCAGTTGCACCTGGACTACTACGAACGCGTTCGTGCAATTGTCGATGAGGTGCCAGGCTCTGACCGCGTGGTACTCATGAACTTGCAGCTCATCCCTCTCGAACGAGCCCAAACGAGCAACGATGAGAAAGCTCGCGCGGCCCCACAGAAGCGCTCGACGGCGGGACAACGACGTTGAGCGACGCCATTGTATTGCAGATTACAACCACCAGGGAGCGAAAGACGGCACAGGTAGTGGCGTTTCGTGCTAGCGAACGCCTCACAGGAGCGGCAGAGTGTGCACATGGGCAGACGCGCCAGCTCAGCAGTCACGACTTTCCGCAACGCATCCCGCTGGCTCGCGATTGGAGCGTTGGGGTTCGTTGGGGCTTGCCAGTCCCAACAGAGCACAGACGACACGTTACGCGAGGGCGGACAAACGGGTTCCCCCATCGCACCCGATCGGGTGACTCCCGTTCCTTATGCTCCGCCCCAGGATCCCCCAGGAGGAGGCGGGCCCAGTCCCGACGTTCCGGACCACGTCATCCAAGGGGACAAGCTAACGGCGCGCGCGGACGAAGCACTGTACGTGATTAACAGCGGAACGCTGCGCGCCTTCGACGCGAGCGAGACCGACCACCTGCGCGGCATGAATGACCCATTGCCTGAGGCAGCCTCGCGTTGGGTCTCAGTCACTGACGACAGCTTGAGCGTACTCGCGAGCGTGGTGGATCCGGCAGTCGCTGATCTAGAAGTTGCTGCCGAGCTCCGCGCGTTTCGCTTCGATCTGACGGACCCACTCAGGCCTGAGCTACTCGGGAGCTTGGCACTTCCTGGACAGTTCCTACAAGCGCGCTCGATTGATGACAGGCTGATCGTGCTCAGTGGGGAGTACGCGCCACCGACTTGCCATCCCTCCAGCGGCTATGGTTACGGCGGTTACGCGCCAGAGACACTGACGGTGAGTGAATTGTCGCCCAGCGATGATGGTTGGCAGCTCACCGACCAAGTGAGTGTTGTCGCGTCAGGTTTCATCGAGACTGAGCGCGGATTCGTATTGATTCACGACGAATTCAGAGCGGCCTTCAGTCAAGCGCAGGCCCGACTGCACTCCGTCATCATCGAACCCGAAGGCGGGCTCGTCGAACATCCGCCCGTAAGCCCGGGCGAGCGAGTGAACTACTGGGCGCCGATGGCAACCAGCGACGACCGAGTGGCATTCTTTCAACACAGGGTGACAGAGGTCGTGCTGCGCGTGATGGGCAGTGACGGAGTTGATACGGAACGTGTCGTGCCTGTGGGCGCAGAAGAGTCGCCTCGGCGTTCGGAAGACTGGGTTCCGATCGCGGGTCGCTTCGCGCTGGTTCTGGGCAGCGAGGGCGGGCCAGGGGCTGCGCTCGACTGGCAGGCAGACGGCGGACCCGTCGTCATCGCAGAGCTCCCCGAAGACCTGCTCACGATAGCCCCGGTTGGTGAACACTGGCTGGGCGTAGGGGTGGAACGCAGCCTGCTGTTCTCCCTCGACGTTGGCAACGGGATGACCGTGGAGCATGAGTTTGCTGGACGGCCAGAGCTGGACCGTGCGGTCTTCGGGATGCACTGGGTGAATGCCCAGCAGCGTGTGCTGGTGCCTCACATCGTTCCGGGCTCCGGAATTGGCAGCATTCCCGGAAAGTACGCATTGGTCGCATTGGACCTGACGCAAATGCCGCCCGTGTGGGGCGCACCCATCGAACTGCACGGCGACCCATGGCTTCGGGATGGTCGCCATGAATTCCTGGCGTTGCAGGACGTGGGCTCCGAACTGTTCGCTCTGACCGACGCTTCCGGCCTTCATTTCGTGCTCCCCGAGCAGCGGATTTTGGAGCGCGTTGACCCAGAACAAGAGACCAGCTCGGTGGCGGCGTTCACAACCTCAGCGCTGGAAGCAGCGACGAGTGCGGAGTGGAACGTCACCCTAGCGGCTGACTTCGAGCAGCACCCCGAGTTAATCTGCAAAGGCGCGAGCGGCGACGAACAGACGCTCACGTCCGAGTACCGAGCCACGTCGCTGGCGGCGGTGGACAGCGGTGTTCTGGCGTACTCACTGGGGTACACGAACGAGTGTTATCCTGGTGGAGCGTCGTTGAGCGAGGACTCCGTTCCTTGCACGACCTACGGCACGGCGGGTCTAGCGCACGTTCAGCTCGGCAGCGCCCCCCAGTTGAAAGCGCAGGTGCCGATGCCCGCTAGCGCCGCCGACTACGCGGGCGCAAGCCTCACCAGCGAATGGCTCGAACTGATGGCTCATGGCGATCAGGTCGGCGTCGTCGAACACGTAGGCGTCCGCTGCCAAGGCGAGCGGGAGTGCGACGCTCTGGGTATCCCCTACGAAATCACCGAAACACGCGCCTGCCCAGACGACGACGACGAGTGTGCAGAAGACGAAGTTACGATGAGGGACGTGGCCAGAGGCCATCGCAGTGAGCGTTGGCTCTACCCGTTCGACCTCGAGCGAGGCCGTTTCTTGGATGGGCAGCTATTGGGCCACACCGAACCACACGGCACATTCACGGGTGCTGCCCTCGAGGTGAACGACGGCGTCGCGATCGTCGAAGTCATTCCAGAGTGGGCGGACATCGACGCTGACGTGCGGCTGCGGCTTCGCCGCGCGACGCAGATGGCCGAGCTAGCATCGACGACGGGCATCCCGATCGCCGGCTTTCCAATGCTCGTCAGTGACAACATCGTGATCAGCATCGAACCCGCGGGGAAACTCCCGGAAGCTGGCGGTCGTGTGGGGGCGAACGTCAACTTGATGCAGCTACGCGACGGCGCAGCGTACTTGCTGCAAACTTTGTCGCTGCCCGAGGGCCACGTCGATCACGGCTGGGTTGAAGATCGCGGCGTCGTGCTCACCCTACCCGAAGATCGCTGCGCCGAAGGGGCCAGTGCAGAGCTAGTGGCGGTGCAGTTGCAGGATGAAGAATTGTCGGAAGCGGGACGTGTACAAGTTCCCGGCACTTCTTGGCGCTTGGCAGAGACCACTCGAGACTTGATCGTGCTCAGGCGTTGGTCGGAGGACTTCGAACAGCTCGCGATCATCGACTGGGCGGACGACATGCTCACCTTCCGCGAGATCCTGACTCACGCGAGCTCCGGAGATTCGTACATGCGTCACCCATCGTTCGAAATCGTCGGAGCCGACGTGCACTGGTTGTGAGCGAGAACCCTGGCTGAGCTCTCGTGAGTCTCGGCGCTGAGACGAGCGCTGTTTCTACTTAGCCTTGGGCTCTTTCTTCGACTTGGGCGCCCCCTTGCGCTTCGCGTTCTTGGGCTTCTTGCTGTCGCGCATCGACTTCGGCTTCGGCGGCGGGAAAGGGCCATGCTTATCGATCCGCCTGCGGATTTTCTCCAGTTGCCCATAGCGGAAGGGACGACTGTCGATACGCCAGAACATCATCATGGCGCTCACAGGGTATACGTCGGTTTCGAACTTGCCCTCACTCGGCGTGTAGCGACTGAACGCCACAACCAGGTAGCTGACGACGAGCGCGGGCAGCCAATACCGCGTCAAACCCGAATGCGGCAGTTCGACCTCCTGCCGCGGGGCGGCCGTCGTGCTCGCTGGTGGCTGCCGTGATCCGTCGGCGGGTTCTGGCGCGCTGTGCCGGCCTTTGATCGGGAGCAGCGAACGAAGCCATGTCACAGCTTCGCGCCACTCCGACGCAAATGGCGACGCACCGAACATCAGCAGCAGCATGATGCACGACTGATGAAAGTGGATGCCCATCGAGTGCAGGATGGACACGTGCAACACGACTAGACACAGGGCTAGCGGTCGATGCAAACGTCGCTCGAACACCGCGGCCAGCACGCTCAACTCCAGCACGACAGACACGACTTGAAGCACTGCACACAACCCTGGATTCGCCACCAAGTAGCCAGCAAGCAGTGTGTCGTGAGATCGCTCCCAGTTCTTGGCCAAGATCAGCGGCAACGCGTCTGGGTTGAACCACGTTGCGCCCTCCGACCAATCGTGTGCAGCCCCGAGCAACTTGCAGACGCCCGCGCACGAATACAACATGCCGATCAGCACTTGCGCGCCGAAGAACGACCCCAAGTAGTCTCGCGACGCCTCCCGCGTTCGAGGCATGCCTGCAGGAAGAAGGCAGAACGCAACTGCCGTCCAAATGGCGGCGTGGTTGCCATGGTCCACCTTACCCGCGAGGTCGAACTGGATGGCCGTGGTCAGCACGAACGCCGCTGCGGCTAAGACTCGAGGCCAGCGCAAACGTGGCTGAAGTGCAGAAAACAGCCCAAACCCGAGCATCCCACTGCAGGCGATCAACCTGATCGACGGCCAAGCTTCCACGGGGAGCAGTCCCGTCAAGAACAGCTCGAGTTTTGGCGTGACGGGTTCACCCGCCAGCAGCGCAGACACGGCGCGGGTCGACCAAGGTATCGAGAGAAACACGAGGTATGCGTAAAAGGCACGCACGATGGTTTCTGCCTGCGCGACCATCACCAACGTCCGCGACTCTTGCGGAGGGCCGATGACGCGGGTTACCTGCGCCCAATACCACCGCGCTGGCACCGTCCAGATCGCGTCCGCCTGTCGGGCCTGTGGATTCAGTCGGGCCTGCGGATTCACTGGCTCCTGCGGATTCACTGGCTCCTTTGGATTCACTGGCTCCTGCGTCTCCTGTGAGTTCAGTGGCTCCACGCGGCGTGTATCCCCACGGTCATTCATTGCGGGCAGCACCCTACGAGAACCTGAGCTACTAGGCGACAGAAAGCGTGCCACCGCCCAGCTGTTTCACCCCGTCTGACGGAGCGGCTGCCCAACCGTCAGTTGCCCGGACTCAGGGGCCCCGAGGCAGCAAGCGCGCCGCCAGTCGCGCTTAACTGAGAGCCCGCACCCCCCGCCAGGTTCCGCAGAGTGAGCCGCGCACGGCCCGCACCTCCACGTCCCCAGGCAAAGGGGAATAACACTGCGCCTCTTGCGCGCAACGGGCGCCCTCCGCGACGGCGACAGGGCCACTAGGGTGAACGCGCACGGAGCACTATTCGATCTCGAGCAGCGACCAGCGTTCCAGGCGAGGCAAGCTGACCACTACGCTGTCGTCCAGGGTGCGCAGCTGCAAGGGCGTAGGCTCGTGCTCGGGCGCGTGGGCGCGTATGGCCGTGACCTCTCCGACCAGCGAATACGGAAGCGTCACCTCGAGGTGTTCGACTGGCACGGGAGCACCCGTGTGCTCATTCAGGTTGCGGTTGAGTACATGCACCACCACCTCGCCAGACGACTTTTGCTTCACCAGACCCCACACCGACACTCCACCTGCAAACCTCACGCGGGGCGTGGAGATTTCGGAGGGGTCCTCGCATTCGGCAGCGAGGCCGTCCAACAACCACTGGTCGACGACCCTTTGCTGCTCGGCTGACAGTTGCTGACTCGGAAACAGGCAAACGCGGCTGAGCCCATCGGCGTCGGTAGACCGCAACTCGTGATCGAGTATCCCATCACCTGCCACGATCAAACGAAACTGAATCGATTGATCGTGGAGAGCGAGTGCAAGACGCATCGCGCGCGTGTCGCCGTCCGCGCGGGCGTCGTTCGACACTAGCACACCGACGTTCGCGACAGGCTCGTAGTCGTCGAGCAGCCTGGCGTTGTTTGTGACGAACTCGGCTATCGGCCGATAGATTTCGACGTCGGGTTCGTACCAGCTCGTGCCCGACGCGGGATCGAACGCCCACTGTCGAAACG
This sequence comes from uncultured bacterium, assembly GCA_965651905.1. Lineage (GTDB taxonomy): Bacteria > Myxococcota_A > Polyangia > Polyangiales > Polyangiaceae > SZUA-265. Next base: position 21,435 of record CBFGUG010000057.1, read on the forward strand.
AGTACATGAAGTGGTGCCCAAAGGCGTACGCCATCGCCAGCCAGCTGCGCACGCGCTCGCTCTCGTCGCCTGCGTTTATTTTCGCCCAGTCATCGCCTGTGGCGCTGGCCATCATCGGCCGCCCTAGCGCGTCGGCCAACTTGTAGAAGAAGGGAGGGTCGCTACCCTCTTTGCCGTAGTGCGAAAGCTCGTTGGAGAAGTAGTCTGCAAGGTGCGCGTTCGCGAGCTGTGACGCTTCGAGATTCCAAGCATTGATCCCGAGGGGCACTGGCCCGCCACGACTTCGTTCCGCCTGCGTTCGCAATTCTTCGATGAACGCCGCCGCCGCAGCACGCTGGAATCCGAGAAACTCTTGGCGCAGGGGCAGCGACGAAACGCGCGCGTCGTAGCTGCGTCGGTCATCGATGCCGCGGGCGGCGAGATACGCCTTGTAGTCGAACTCGTCGATCGCCGAGATCTCGCGCGCGGCCAGCTCTCCGGCGTCGAACTCGGCCTTCAGCCAACTTCGAAACCCAGCCATGCACGCGTCGCAGAAGCAGCCACCCGAGTGCTCGGCCGCGGCCGCGGTGCCCAAGTGATCGTCGAGGTGGAGCAAGTTTGCTCCCGCGGCGATGCCGTCCCGCGTGCGCTGCACCAGCTGTTCGCGAAATGCGGGTTGATTGGTGCAGCCCCAGTAATCGGGAACCCCGTTCAAGTCTCCCTCGAGCCACGGCGGCACGATGCGTTCACCCTCTATGTCGACGCAACTCGCGTTCACCAGATCGGGCGAGTCGACCAACTTCTCCTTCGTAGCCGTCAGCATCCATACGTTGGCCGCCAGTAAGCGGACACCCATGGCCTCGTACTTGACGGCATTATGGGCTCGAGTATCCGCGCCCCACACGGCGTCTTCCCCCCAGGCGACGAGCGTCGGGCGGAGCGGCGCCGCAGTATCGACATCGACGAACTCCCATCCGGGCATCAGAGCAACGTCCGAACGTCTCACACGATCAGCGAGACTCGACGTCGGCAAGCGACCGTTGGGCTGAGAGTTCCAAACGGGCGGGCTCGCCGAGGTATCGGGCGGCTCGCCTGACGTGCCAGCCAGTTCATCGGGCGGACTCCCGCCTCCCGCACGTGCGTCTGTTTGGGGTGACGTCGAACAACCAACAGCAAACAGCAATACGAGAGCGGCATCGAGCGAGAGGTTTCGAAACATGCTCCCTGATGGAGCTCGCCACGCGAATTGATCACCTCGTAAATCAACGCGGCAAGAATTCGACGTCGTCTACCCAGAACTCGTACGGCGTGTCCTCAGCGTACACACGTAGACTGATGCCGTAGAGTCTGCTCGGGTCGAAACCGCGCTCACCATCGTCATCAGCCAACTCGCCCCAGTGCACCTCTACACGCTGAAACGATGCGCCAACCTGCAGCTCGACGTGTTTGGACCGATAACAATTCGCCTCGCACGTCCCGCCCCACTGCGGCAGCACGTCGTCGGTGCTGCGAACGTTGAGCTCGATTTCTGCGGGCCCAGCGATCGATAACCCGATACCACCATAGACCGACGCATCATAACATCCGGGGTCCAGCCGCAGCTCCACCGAAGCGCCCCAGCCATCGTGAGTCCCGCCCTTGACGTGCAAGGAACGTCGATTTTCGGCGCTGGCCTGCGGTCTCGTAGTCGAGAACAATACTTGCGCCGTATCTTCCGCGTCCGTGTCCCTAACCCAACGCCAGTGCCCGCGACGTCCTTCGAGGGGCAAGACGAAGTCGTCGTCGTCTTCGAAGTCGTCAATCACGGGCCACCTGCCTGCTGCCCGCCGCTGCTTCGTGCAGGGGTCACCCGACACGAGTGCAGGCGCGAGCAGTGCGCGCTGCTTCTCGAAAATTTGCGGCGCTGGGTGCGGCTCGCCAGCGCTGTGCGGCACGGGCTCACGGTCGATCGGCGATGTATCGTTCAACGTCAGTGCCCACGCCGCGGCGCTGGCCACACTCAGCCCCGCACACGCGGTGAGCAGCCAGTTGCGCGGACGCGGGGGCCTCCGCCCGGCCTTCGCCCCCCCCAGTTCGGCAAACTGGTCACCGAGCTCCGCCAACGTTGCGCTCGGCTGCTCAGTGCGCCCGGCCTGCAGCAGGTGCTCGATGAATCGTTCATCTTTCGGATCCATCAGCGAGCCTCCACGCGGGCGCGGATTTCCAGCGCCGCTTCCTCGAACAGTACTCGCGCGCGAGCCAAGCGAGAAGCGACCGTTCCTGGCGCGCAGTCGAGCGCCTCAGCCACCTCCAAGCGCGACAAGCCTTCGATCTCCGAAAGCACGAACACTGCGCGTTGCTCGTCGTTCAATCGCGAAAGGGCTTGGTCGAGTAGTACGATCGCGCGACGCCGCTCCAGGTCGGCATCCGGTCCGGGAAGTGTGGACAGCATCGACTCGGTGTCCAAGTTGCCGGACACGCTGCGAGCCCAGCCGCTCTTCTTGCGATCGGAGGCGACCCGCAAGGCCGTCGAAACCAAGAATGACCGCACCGCTCGCTCGGCGACGTCGGCTCGACGTCGATACAAAATCCAAAACACGTCCTGTGTCGCGTCCTCAGCATCCGCGGGAGCGAGCCCCGAACGTCTGAGCACCCGCCAAACCAACGCCGAGTGTTTGCGAAACGCGCGCGTGAACGATCCGGTCATCGAACTGACGGGCGACCTTGGCGTGTCCGCCACCTGCGCACCAGGGGAATCGGGAACCTGCGCTCGGGCCCCGAAAGCTTCGGGTCCAGCACCTGGCGGTGACTCGGTCGACAACCCCGTGACTGGGCGCCAACGCGCGATGGAAGAATAGCCAGCAGCCCCAGGCATCCACCCCAGATGGATTCACGACACCCAATGGATCAGACTCAGCGAGAAATTCTTCGTTGCGGCAAGCCGCGCGGCCAAGCGACCACAATCCGCGAGCGAGAAAGCGCCGCAGAAGCCCCCAGGGAGCATGGGACAACTGAGAAGACGGAGTGCTGCCGTTCGCGAACCTAGTACGCTGGTATCCTGTACCGCAGAGCCAGCCAGCATGGCCGCTTGGACGTACGCGCGGCTTTTCTCGGCGAGTGTCTCGTCGAGGTCGAACCCATCCGCAGACGAGCCGAGCAGATCTCAAAGCTGGTCTCCGTCGGCGAAAAGTAGCTCAGCGGCATCATGGATGACGCCAAAACGACACTCACAGCCTTCAATTGAGAGCTGCGAGACGGCAAGGGCGCTGTTCCGTCGATCGGCGCCTCCCGGATTACCTCACCCAAGCAGGCGCAGCTCCCCGACGTATACTCAGAGAATACGCAAATGTTCGCCCGGCGAGCGCCACGGGGTGCAGTGAGAGGCAACGCAGGCTAGGTTGTCTTTGATGCGTTACTCGAAATTGTCGTGGGCGGGTGTGGCGATGGTACTCGCCTTGGGGTGTTCGGGAGACACGACCTCGAACGACGGGGACGAAGTCGCGATGTCGGAAGATGACGCCCAGAACGCGGCTGACGGCGACCGCACGCAACGCGACGACGACAGCTCCGCCGCTGACGACTCGACGAATTCGAACGACGACGGTAGCGCGACCTCGAGCGAAACGACGGACGACGACGCGTCGAACATGACGAGCAATGCGTCCACGTCCGCTGCGGATGATCCAAGCGACAGTGATACGAACGACAGTGACACGAACAACGGTGAGGGGCGTGACTCCGAGGGCGACACTCGCGGCGATGGCTCGGAAGATGGTAACCCCGCCGACGCCGATGGCGACAGCAACGCGTCGAGTGACTCGAACGGCGATGTACAAACATCGGACGATGACGCTGCCGATGATTCGGGCGACGAGCTCGCGGACCCAGACGACAACGCCTCCCAAACGTCGAGCGACGACATGAGCGCAGATCCAACGGCGGGTGAAGAGCTTTCGTCGTTTGGGTTCGTGCCGCTGACGGAGTCGCCTGGCTCGGTTCGCTTGGAGTTGAACATCGAGGGGGCGTTCTGCGACACGACGGAGTGTGGCTTCGGGCGACGGCACATCGTGATCCGCACCGCCGAGGACGGCCCCGTCTTGGTGGGTGTTGGAAGTTACGCGGGCTGCCCGCCCACGCCCTGCGACACCTGTCAGGAGCAGCCGTGCCCGGGCTTCTCTTGCCTCGAACCCGAGGGCTATCAACTGGACGACGAAGCGTTCGCTTGGGATGGCAGCTTCGTCGAACAAAGTACTTGCGGCGACAACATGGCGTGTACTCAGACGCGCTACGCACCTGCGGGGCGTTACTTTGCGCAGATGTGCGCCATGCCGGGCACGGTGGTCGACGGGATGTGTGCAGGCGAACCCCCCGTAGAGTGCGTCAGCGTCGAATTCGACTTCCCTGGTGACACCTTCGCGGGCGAAATCACGGCGCCCTGACAACCGTTGGTAATGGCCGTCTCCACGCGTGGCGGGTGATCGCATTTGCGTCGTCGGTTCAGCCATCGCTAGGAGCGATTCTGGAATAGTTCGGCGGAGCGGCACGAACTCCGCGGAAGCGTAGCGACCAACACGGCGCAGCGCAATTCGCCCAGGGAACGCTGTAGTCTCCCGCGCCATGACGGCCAGCGCTCCCCAAGTCGAGTCCCCGCCAACCCCCAAGTCCGCAGCAAGCGGCGGCAAGCACCCGATCCTGTGGGTGCCGACGAGTTACTTCGGGATGGGCACGATCTACATGACCGTGACGTTGGTCACGACGGTCATGTACAAGAACCTGGGGATGACCGAGGAGCAGGCCGCGTTCTGGGCCAGCGCTCTGGGGTTTCCGTACGTCATCAAGTTCTTGTGGGCGCCGCTGCTCGAGATGTTCAAGACGAAAAAGTTCTTCGTCGTCAGCATGCAACTCGGCATCGGGTTGGCCTTCGCCCTCGCCGCTGCCGCGCTCGATCTCCCCGCGTTCGTGCCGATCACGCTGACGTTGTTCTTCATCGCGGGCACCTTCGGCGCGACCCAGGACGTCGCCGCGGATGGAGTGTACGTCACCGCGCTGGATCGACAGCAGCAAGCCAAGTTCACCGGCTTTCAGTCGCTGTGCTGGAGCATCGGACCCATCTTCGCGTCGGGCGTGCTCGTGCGCTTCTCGGGCACCTTCCACGATCAGGGGATGGAGTGGGCGTCGGCGTGGCAGCTCATCTGTCTGATCATCGCGGGCACGTTGGTACTGCTAGCGATCTATCACGCCAAGTTCCTGCCGACGGGGGCGCGCGCCGAGGACGCGCCGCGCGATGCGGGACAAGCCATGCACACGCTAGCGGATACGTTTCGCACCCTATTTCAGAAGCGTGGCATCTGGCTGATGCTGTCGTTCGCGTTCCTGTATCGCTTTGGTCAGGGTTTGCTCGACAAGATGGGCCCACTGTTCATGATGAACGACCGCGAGAGCGGCGGTTTGGGCCTTTCGAACCAGCTGCTCGGCGACATCAACGGGACCTATGGCATGGTCGGGATGTTGGTCGGCGGGTTACTGGGCGGGTTCTTCGTCGCCAAAAAGGGCCTGAGCACGAAGATCTTGTTCTTTCTCTGCTGCATGATGAACGTCCCCAACTTGACGTACATCTATCTCGGTTCGACCCAACCAGACAGCCTGGTGTTCATCGGAACGGTCGTGACCGCTGAGAAGTTCGGCTTCGGCTTCGGCGCGGTTGGGCACATGATTTACATGATGCAGCAACTCGCCCCAGGCAGGTACCAGACCGCCCACTACGCCTTCGGCACGGCGCTCATGGGATTTTGCATGATGAGCACGGGCATGGTGAGCGGCTACATCAAGAACTGGCTCGGCGAGACGAGTTACGTCCCGTACTTCTGGTTCGTGATGATCGCCACGATTCCTAGCTTCGTCGTCACCTGGCTCGCCCCGTTTCACGTCACTGACGAAGAGGCCCGGCGCTTGGAGCAGGCCCGCCGCGACGAACGCGTCTCGACGTAGCCGCTCAGCTTGCGTGCTCGGACGGCGCGTGCACCAACTGTTGCCATTGAGCGAGCAAGGGCACCCGCTGCAGAATCTGCTGCCGCAGCGGCTCCAGCCGTGCTTCGTCGACGCCCGCACTGGCGCCGCAGGAGAGCGCGCCCCAAGCGGCCAAGTAACGCCCCTCTTCGAAGAAGGCGTTGGACAACGCGGGCCACACGCGCTCAGGATCGGCACCGAGTTTGGCCGCGCGACGCAGGGGCGCGATCGCTTGACCGTACGCTTCCGCCGACGAGAGTGCGTCGCCCAGGCGTGCGTAAGCATTGCCCGCCGCGTCGCTGCCGAGCGCATACTGTACGGATAACCTGAGACACTGCGGCCCCGCTTCGGCCTCCCCTTCTTCTATCAGTGCATGACCGAGCAATCCCAACGCGTCTGCTAGATCTGCACGGCGTTCGGGTGGCAACAACCGACCTTCTGGCGTCCGCAACAGAAACGAGAGCGGCATCAGCCAGCCGCCGAGTAAACCGACGACCTTGCGACTGTCCCCTTGCTCTGCTGCAACGCGGGCTTCGCGTAGCGCCCTCAAGTCGAGTTGGGTAGCGCCATTGTCGAACTCTTCACGTGCACGCTCCAGCTCTTCATGCACCCAGCGGTGGATCACGTCGCGGAACTCGCTGAGGGGCAGCTCGCGTTCTTCTTGCCCGTGCACGAAACGCAACGTGGCGTCCGAGCCCGCGATGTTCAGTGCGAGCAAGCCGTAGCCGAACAGTGGTGCGAGCAGCAGCAGACGAGCGCCGAGGTAGTATTGCGTTGCGTCCAGATCGTCGGGCCTGGTCGGCGGCTTGTCGGTCCAGTCGTCCTCGTCGAGGAGTTGGGCGACCAGATACTCGCGGTAACTCGCCAGCGTCAGTTTCTGGGTGGCTTCGGCGCTCTTGGCGAGCTGCCCGGGCAACGCGAACTCGACGATGGATTGCGACGGCGTGCGCCGATCGACGGTGAGGGACGTGACCTGAGCTCCCGTGATCAACGAAAACGCGAAGAAGCGTTCGCCGAGCACGTCACATAGTACTTGAAAGCTCCCGATTTTTTGCGCGACGCGATCGAACCACCCGTCCGTACGGATCGACGACAGCGGGATGGACATGATTGCAGACATCGCCGTGACCAACGCTCACAATAGCCCGCTCGAGCCGATGACACCAAACCGAAACTCGACGCCACGGCGGACCAAACGCGCCGCCCGGGCCCGGGCCGCCGTCCCAGGCGACGACGCCGTGCGTAAGCGCGTCGGGCTAGCGCTGCTTTCGTGGTACGCCGAGCATCGCCGCGAGCTGCCCTGGCGCAAGCGCGACGATCCCTACGCGATTTGGGTCAGTGAAGTGATGTTGCAACAGACGCAAGTGGCGACGGCGGGCCCCTACTATGAGCGGTGGATGCGTCGTTTCCCGACGTTAGCTGCCCTGGCCAAAGCGCCAGAACAAGAGGTGCTCGGCGCGTGGGCGGGGCTCGGGTACTATTCGCGCGCGCGGGCGCTGCACGCTGGCGCCAAGCTGGTGTGTGAGGATGGCGGGCGGCTGCCGCAAACGGCGGACGAGCTGCGACAGCTGCCGGGCATCGGGCCGTACACCGCAGGCGCGATCGCGAGTATCGCCTACGGGCACGACGAACCTGCAGTCGACGGCAACGTGGTCCGTGTGCTGACGCGCTTGTTTGCGCTGGGGGGCGCGCCCCAGCGTAATCCGCTGAAAGACCAGCTTTGGGAGTTGGCGCGCGCGCTCATCCCTGCGGGGCGTGCAGGCGACTTCAACCAGGCGCTGATGGAACTGGGGGCGCTGTGTTGCACGCCGAAGCGTCCACTGTGCGACCGTTGTCCTGTCGCGGCCGTTTGCCGCGCGCACGCAGCGGGTGAAGTGACGCGTTACCCCGAGTTGCCCCCGCGCCCGAAAACGACGCTCGAGACCCACGTCGCGCTGGCTGCGCTGCGCAAGGGGCGCGTGTTGATCGCGCAACTGCCGCAGTCCGCGCCGCGCTGGTCGGGCATGTGGGTGTTCCCGATGACGAAGGTGGAAGCGGGCGAGGACGCGGCGGCCGCCGCTTCGCGAGCGCTGCACGAGTTCGCGGGAGTGCGTGCCGAAGGCGTCGCGGAAGCGGACTCGATCGTACACAGCGTGACGCGTTACCGCATCACGTTGCGGCTGTTTTGCGGACGCGCGCGCGGGCGAACGCGTGAGACCGACGCGGCGCTGCGCTGGGTGAACGCCCACGAGCTGGCAGAGCTGCCGATGCCTGCCGCGCAACGCAAACTGGCGCAGCGTCTGAAGTTGGCGGACGACTGAGCGGACGCGCGGGGGTTTTCGTGTAATGTCGGGCGAGCGAGCTGCGACAGGCCGACGCAGCTCGCGCGGGGTCGGCGCGCGGGCTTGACGCTCGCGCCGCTTTCGACCACACCGCGCCCATGAAGCGCGTGTTTCAGCTGGTGGCGGTCGCCGTGCTCGGCGTCGTGGCGTTGTTCTTCGTGGCTGGTGCCGTGCTCTCGCGACAGTGGCAGGTCGAGCGCTCGGTGGTGATCACCGCGCCGCCCGCCGAGATCCATCCGCACGTCGAGGATCTTCGGCAGTGGGAGCAGTGGGCGTCGTGGACCAACCCAGATCCGACCCTGCAGTTTCAGTACTCGGGCCCCGAGCGCGGCGTCGGCGCGACGCGCAGCTACTCGGGACAGCGCGCTGGCCAAGGGCAAACCCGCATCACCCGCGCAGAGCCCGACGCGGGCGTGTGGTTCGAGTCCACCGTCAACTCCGACGCCCCCAACGCCAGTGGCTCGATCACCTACGTCGTCAGCGAAAACACGACGGAAGTGACGTGGAAGGATACGGGAACCCTGCCGCGCATCATCGGCGGTTACCTGCGGGACTCCGTAGAGCAAGGGCTCAGCGCGCACTTGGAACAAGCCTTGCGGCGGCTCAAACGCTTGGTGGAAGAAGGCGCGCCGACGGCAGGGGCGGCGCCGAGCGGGCCTTCAGGTCCCGCAGACACGACGGACTGAGCCTCGCCCGCCGCAGGTCGTGCACGAACCGCGGGCCCCGACGTAACAACGGCGTTCGCCCACCTCACGTGGCCGAACGCCGTACGAACCGCAGAAACGACGCTCAGGTGTGCGCGGGGTTGGCCTTGTCGGGATCGACGCCCAGCTTCTCGATGGCCGCCGCCAGCGCCTTGGAAGTGATCGCGCCCTCTTGGCGGAGCGCGTCCAGCGCGCCGATGACGATGCACTCGGCGTCCACCTCGAAGTGGCGACGCAATGCTTCGCGTGTGTCACTCATGCCGAAGCCGTCGGTGCCGAGCGCGATGTAACGCCGCGGCACCCAGCGCGCGATCTGGTCTTGAACGAGCGTCATGTAGTCGCTGGCGGCGATGATCGGCCCCTCGGTGCCCTCGAGCTGTCGGGTGACGAACGGCACCTTGGGCTCCGCCTCGGGGTGCAAGCGGTTGTGCCGTTCACACTCGACGGCCTCGCGCCGCAGCTGCTGATAACTCGTGACGCCCCAGATGTCGGAGGTGACGCCGAACTGTTCGTCGAGGATCTTCGCGGCGGCCAGCACCTGCAACATGATCGAGCCGCTGCCGAAGAGCTGCACGTGCTTCTTCTTGGGCTTTTCCGCCTTTTGGTACAGATACATGCCCTGCAAGATGCCCGGCTGGGCCCCTTCGGGCATGGGCGGCATCGGGTAGTCTTCGTTTTGCAGGGTGATGTAGTAGTAGACGTTCTCTTCTTCCTGGTACATGCGGCGCATGCCGTCTTCGATGATCGTCGCGAGCTCGAAGGCGTAGGTGACGTCGTAGGAAACCACTGAAGGGTACGTGGCAGCGAGCAGCTGACTGTGCCCGTCCTCGTGTTGCAGGCCTTCGCCGTTGAGCGTCGTGCGCCCCGCGGTGGCGCCGAGCACGAAGCCGCGGCCCATGGCGTCACAACACGCCCACATTTGATCGCCCGTGCGCTGGAACCCGAACATCGAATAAAAGATGTAAAACGGGATCATCGGCTCGCCGAGCGTCGAGTAGCTGGTCGCGGCCGCGGTGAACGACGCCATCGAGCCTGCCTCGGTGATGCCTTCTTCGAGCACCTGGCCGTTCTTGGCTTCGCGGTAGTAGAGCACGCGCCCCTTGTCGACGGGCTCGTACAGCTGGCCCTTGGCCGAGTAGATGCCCACCTGGCTGAACAGCGCGTCCATGCCGAAGGTACGCGCCTCGTCGGGCACGATGGGCACGACGCGGCGCCCGATGTTCTTGTCGCGGATCAACCGTGAGAGCAGACGCGAGAACACCATCGTGGTGGACGCCTCACCCTTGGCCATGCCCTTGAAGAACTCGGAGTAGAGATCCGTCTTCGGCAACTCGAGCTGCACGCTGGGTTTGGCGCGACGTACGGGCGTGAACCCGCCGAGCCGACGGCGCCGTTCGACGAGATACTGAATCTCTTCGCTATCGCGGTCGGGACGATAGAACGGTGCTTCTTCCAACTTGTCGTCGGGCACGGGCAGCTGCAGCAGGTCGCGGAACTTCTTGAGATCCGCGAAGTCCATCTTCTTCTTTTGATGGCTGACGTTGCTGCCCTCGAAGTTGGGCCCGAGCGTCCAGCCCTTGACCGTGTGGGCCAGAATGCAAACGGGCTTGCCCTTGGTGTTCACGGCCTGTTCATACGCCGCAAATATCTTGCGGTAGCTGTGACCGCCGCGACGCAGCTTCGTCAGCTGCTCGTCGCTCAGGTGCTTGACCATCTCCGCCAAACGCGGGTCAGACCCGAAGAAGTGCTGGCGAATGTACGCGCCGTCGCTGGTCGTGTACTTCTGGAACGCGCCGTCGACCAGTTCGTTCATGCGGCGCCGCAACACGCCGTCGGTGTCTTGCTCGAGCAGTTCGTCCCACTCGGGTCCCCAGATGACCTTGATGACGTGCCAGCCCGCGCCACGAAAAACCGACTCGAGCTCTTGGATGATCTTGCCGTTGCCGCGCACGGGGCCGTCGAGCCGCTGCAGGTTGCAGTTGATGACGAACACCAGGTTGTCGAGCTCTTCACGGGCCGCGATGCTGAGCGAGCCGAGGCTTTCGGGTTCGTCACACTCACCGTCACCCAGAAACGCCCAAACGCGGTTTTGCGACGTGTCGCTGAGGCCCCGGTTGTGCATGTAGCGCATGAAACGCGCTTGGTAGATCGCGCTGATCGGCCCGATGCCCATGCTGACCGTCGGGAACTGCCAGAAGTCGGGCATGAGGCGCGGGTGCGGATACGACGAGAGCCCAGGTTGAGGCCCGGCTTCGCGACGGAAGTGATCGAGCTGGTCGGCTTCCAAACGCCCTTCGAGGAACGCGCGCGAGTAGATGCCGGGGGCTGCGTGCCCCTGGTAGTAGATCATGTCGCCATGGCCGTCGTTGCCCGGGCCTTGGAAGAAGTGGTTGAAGCCGACTTCGTACAAGCTCGCGCTCGATGCATAGGTCGACAGGTGGCCACCGATACCTGCTGAGTTCAGGTTCGCGCGCTGCACCATCGCCATCGCGTTCCAACGCACGATGCGACGAATGCGACGCTCGATCACCGCGTCACCCGGGTAATCGGGCTCCTGATCGACGGGAATCGTGTTGACGTAGTCCGAGTTGAGCGACAGGTCGGGCACGACGCCGAAACGCTGCGCTTGCTCGACGACACGCCTGACCAAGTAGGCGGCTCGCGCCGGTCCATGCTGAGCGACGACCGACTCGATCGACTCCAGCCATTCGCGCGTTTCTATCGGATCGTGATCCGCGGATTCGGGATGTTGGCTCACGGCGCCTTTTACCTCCTGGAAACCACTATTTGTATCGGTCGTTGTGAACGTTGGTGAAATGGCTGCGGCGAGGCGGTTCTCGGACACTCGACGCGGCCGTCACAACGAAGGGCGCGGACGGTAACGCGCCCGCTCGCTCTGTTGTAAGGGGTTTTGGTGGAGAAAGAACCCCCGCTGGCACCCGGGTCGGGTTCGACGCCAAAACTGCGAACGCACTTTCGCCCCGCGAGGAGTTCTCCGGCTTTCCGCAGCATTTCGCGTCCCCCGAATGTTTCCAGCTCGGGGCGGAGACTCCCGCCTGTTCGGCAGCCTGCGGTGCGGCGCCCTGCTCTGCGCCGAGTCCGGCCCCGCATCGCGCGCGCCCGACTGAGCGCCGGCCCGGGCCAAGTTCGACCAGGCTGTGCTAGGGGGCAGCGAATCGATGACCGAGGCCACCGTGGATACGTTGCCGCACGACGCCGGGGGACGTGACCCCAGGCGCTGGTTGCCTCCAATGCTGCTCGTGTTGGCGTTTGCGGGACTGTACGCGAGCACGTTGTGCCCCACGGTGTATTGGAACGACAGTGCCGAACTCGTTGCCGCAGCCGCCACGTTGGGTATCCCACACCCCCCGGGTTATCCGCTCTACACTCTGATCGGCTGGCTCTTCACGCAGTTGCCGCTCGCGCCTGCCCTGGCGCTCAACATCATGAGCGCGTGTTTCAGTTGCGCCGCGCTCGGGCTGTCCTACGCGGTGAGCCGCGAGCTCGGAGCCACACGCGTTTCGGCGACGTTCGGCGCGGCCCTACTCGGCCTCGGCACGACGTTTTGGCGGCACAGCACCATCGCCGAGGTTTACACGCCCGCCGTGACCTTCCTGCTGCTCGCGTTGTGGCTCGGCCTACGTGGCTTGCGACGCAGCGACGCCAAGGCCGCGTGCGGGGCGGGCGTCGTAGCGGGACTGGGCCTGGGGGTTCACCTCTCCATCGCCACGGTGGGCGTCACCTTCGTGGCTCTGACCCTGTTGGGTCACCCAGAGCTGCGCGTCCTGCCGCGGCTCGACCCACGACTCGTGCTGAGGCTCGGCTGGCGACGTCTGCTGGCAGCAGGCGGCTGTGCGCTACTTGGCGCGTGCATCTTCCTGTACTTGCCGTGGCGTGCCCAACAAGGCCCGACCATGAACTTCGGGAACCCGAGCGAGTTGGGCTCCTGGTGGTGGGTGATCAGCGGTGGCGTCTACAAGACGTGGTTCGGCACTTCGCAGACCTTCGGTTGGCGGCTGTGGCACGTATTGCGTCTGCTGAGTGAGCACCTGACGGCGAGTGGGTTGATTCTTGCCGCAATCGGTCTTTGGCGCCTCGGTCAGCTTCGTGGGCGGGCACTGTCATTGGCCTGGGGCTTCGGCGCACTGGGAAACATCGCGTACTTCTTCGAATACTTGGTGTTCGACCTGGACGTGTTCTTTCTGCCGGCTGCGGCCATGCTCGCCAGCTCTGCAGCGTTGGGCCTCGACCAGGCGTGCAGTTGGCTACGCGCCGCGTTCGAACCACGACTGCTGGCGGCCGTGCAGGTGATGGTGTTTCTCGGACTCGGCGTGAAAGTGTGGGGCGCGTACCCCGACAGAGATCTGTCGGATGCGAGAGCTGCTTTCGACTATGGCGAACGCCTCAGTGAACACCTGCCGACCTCTGCCGTACTGGTAACCTTCACCAGCCCACCTGAGTGGCGCTACTACACGGTGTTTCGCTGGTACTTCCAGCTCGTCCTGAAGCGCCGTCTCGACGTCTACGTCTACGTCTTTCCAGCGTCCGACTTCGTGCGCTCGCTAATCGAAGAAGGTTACTCCGTGTACGCGTTCGCTGAAGTGCCGCTGCTCGACGACTTCGACCTGGTACCACGCGACGACTTGGCACCTGATTTGGTCCGAGTGACGCTACCGTCGCCAAAGGGAGACGAGCACGAGCCGTCCCCCGAGTAGGTGCGAACGCCGAGGCACGAACGACGTCGGGCGGTGCTCACCTGAGTGAGACCGCCCGATGTCGTGGTCTGAACGGGGTGTCAACCAGCGCTGGCGTCCACGGACTCGGCGCCCGCGTCGATTCCCGCGTCGCTTCCGCCCATCGCGTCGTCGGTGGAACTGTCGTCTCCCGCGTCCACCTCCGCACCAGCATCGTCGGCACTGTCGTCCGCGGCATCGTCGGCGCCTGCGTCTCCGAGTCCCGAGTCGTCCGTGACATCGGTCATCAAGTCACGCACGCCGATGTAGTCCACTTCGAACACTGTCGTGGTCGCGGCGGGTTCCATCACACCATCCTGCAGATCTCCCGTGTTGAGCGTAAACCCGACGGCGTTGGTGACGGCAGGATCGTAGCCGTCCTCGACGGCCGTCAAGTCCATCGTAAACTCGGAGAACTCTGTACTCGCAGCAGGAGCGTTCACCCACTGGTTGATGGAGTTACCCCAATCGTTGCTGAATGCGTAGGGCTGGAGACCGCCGTACTGACCTTCGACCGTGAAACCGCTGACCAATCGCGCGGAGATCACGAGCTGCTGACCAGTCATATCCATCGGCATGTCCAAGGGGATATTCCAACCGAACTGTTGTCCTGAAGCCGTGAACTCGACCGTCAGCGTGAGGATGCCACCTGCCGCGGAGGCAGCGCCGACGAGCCCTTCCGTGTTGCCACCACCTGCCGTGCCCGGCACCTCGCCGTCAGTGTCGAAGCCGAACAGAACCGTGATATCGTCGCCAGGCGCGCCGTCGTCTGCGCCTACCGCGTCGTCCACCATACTGTCGTCGGCGGTCGTGTCGTCCGTCGCTGGCGAGTCATCGGTACCGGGTGCGTCGTCCGTGCTCGCGCCGTCGTCGCCGCCACCTGGCGGGCCTGCGGGTCCTGCCGGGCCCGCTGGGCCTGCGGGTCCTGCCGGACCTGCGGGTCCTGCCGGACCTGGGGGTCCGGGCACCGTGACCGTCACGGTCGGCGCCGCCATTGTCTCACCGTCGTCGTTGTCGTCTTCGCCGCAGCCGTAACCAAATGCCAACAGGGCCGCCATGCTCACCGAAAGCGGAGTCCAGTTTCTCATCGTCGTTCAGTCCTTGGGTATGCCGATTGCCGGCTTGTCCGCCGCTCCACGTTCGCTCGATTTTGCGCTGAGTACCGGGCTTCATCGCAGCTTGGTCCCGCGGCGCGGCGCTTCGTTGTGAGACCAGAGTGGTCTCGTCGTCGAGGGAATATAGTCCCCGACCTGAGCGCGAGCAGGCAAATGTGAGCAGAACTCCGCGGGGTGAGCGTTCCAGACACACCAAGAGCGCACGCGCGTTCATTCCGCCGCGCGTGCCTGACAAAGTTGCGTGAAAGCAGAACAGGTTCGGTGTCGAGTGAACGCTGGTGTACCGCATCATCGGCAACTCGGCGATCATGGAGATCGCGGTTCGGCGATCAACTCGCCACACGAATTGCGCGCGCGACCCGCATGCCGTCCAGCGCCGCGCTCATGATGCCACCCGCGTACCCCGCCCCCTCACCCGCCGGGTACAGCCCGTGCCACGACGCCGACTCCAGCGTTCGCGGGTCGCGCGGTACCCTCACGGGACTACTCGTGCGGGACTCGACGCCCACCAGCACGGCCTCGCGAGAAATGAATCCGGGCAGCGTCTTGCCAAACGTCTTCAAGCCTTCCGCCATGCGTTCGAACAGCGGCAGCCCCGCGCCGTCGAGCACCTCCGTCAGGTTCGCTGCGGTGAGCCCTGGCACGTAACTACTTGGCGGCAGGGTCGACGACGCGCGCCCGGCGAGTGCATCGACGAGGCGCGCGGCAGGCGCACTCAGCGACTGCCCCCCCGCCTCGAACGCAGCCTGTTCGATCCTGCGTTGCAGCTCGACGCCTCCGAGCGCTCCCCCATAACCCGCCACCGACAGCTGCGACGGGTCGACGGAAACCACGATGCCGCTATTGGCGTACTTCGAGTTTCGCTTCGACGGGCTCATGCCGTTGACCACCACTTCGCCCGGCTCCGTCGACGCGGGCACGATGAAGCCTCCCGGGCACATGCAAAACGAGAACACCGAACGGCCTTCGACGGTGTCGACCAAACGATAGGCAGCACTCGGGAGTTTCGGGTGCCCCGCGTGTCCGCCGTACTGAATCGTGTTGATCTGCTGCTGGGGGTGTTCGATGCGAACGCCGATGGCAAACGACTTGGGTTCCAGCGGATGCCCTGCTTCGTGCAGGAGCGTGAACACGTCGCGCGCTGAATGGCCCGTCGCGAGCACGACGGCATCCGCCTCCAGGCGCTCACCGCTCGCCAATTCCACACCCACGACGCGCTCTTCCCGTCGCAGGATCTGCGTCATTCGCGCATCGAATCGAAACTCGACTCCGACCGCCTCGAGCTTCTCGCGCATCGCGGTCACGACCTGTGGCAACAGGTTGCTACCGATGTGGGGCCGCGCTTCGATCAAAATCGACTCAGGCGCGCCATGCGCGGCGAGAATTTCGAGCACGTCTCGCACGTCCCCACGTTTGTGCGCCCGCGTGTACAACTTGCCGTCGCTATACGTGCCCGCGCCGCCTTCACCGAAGCAGTAGTTACTGTCCGGGTTCACGGTGTGCTTGCGCGTCAGGCCTTTGAGATCTCGACGCCGGGGTTGCACAGGCTTGCCGCGGTCGAGCACGATGCTGGCGATACCCTTCCGGGCGAGTTCGTACGCGCAGAACATGCCGCAAGGGCCGTCCCCCACGATCAGGACGCGTGCGGGCCGCGCGACTTCGATGGGGTGTGGTAAACCCCAACTCTCGCGCCCAAGCGGGAGGTCGTCGTCGTGCCCCAGGGTGCAGAGCAGCACGAACCGCACGCGCCCCCGCCGACAGTCGAGCGAACGCTTGCGCACGGTGAACACGGGAACCTCCGTTGGGTCCACGCCCAACTGACTGGCAATGCGCCCCCGCAGATGTGAGGCGTCGTCGGGTTCGTCCAAGCCGAGCTGAATGCTCACGCTCTCGGGCAGATTCATGGGCGCCTTCATGCCACGTTCGCGGTGGCCGGCGACAGCTGATGTGTCGCGAGGACCTCGGGTGGCACCGCCGCCTGCGCCAATTCGAGCATGCGGCGATGGTGGGTGAAGAACAGCACCTGGCAGCCGCGCGCAAATTCGCCGAGCACTTCGAGCGCAGCCTTGGCGCGGTCGTCGTCGAAGTGAATCAGGATGTCGTCGAGCACGAGGGGTAGTGCTGGCCGACCAGCGAGGTAACGTTCCAAACTCGCCAACCGCAGCGCTAGGTACAGCTGATCGAGGGTTCCATCACTCAGGCCCTCGATCGGCACCTCCGCGCCGTCTGCCTGCAGGCAGGAAAGCACCTGCGCGTCCTTGTCGTCGAAGTCCACCTTGACGCCAGTGAACGCGTCGCGTGTGAGTCGCGGGAACAGTTCATTCACCCGCTCGAGTAGCGGCCCCTGATTTGCCTCGCGATAACGCTCCACTTCGCTGGCCAGGAGCGCGTAGGACAAGCGCAAGCGCAAGTACGCCGACACGGACGTCGCCAGTTTGGCCGTGCGCTCCGCGAGTTCCTCCGCTGACGCAGCCGCGCCCGCATCGAGTCGAGCGAGTTCCTGCTCGGCCTGTGAATGTTGTGCCCTCAGCTGGTCGAGGCGACCTTCGAGGGAGCTCAGCTCGTCTTCGAGTTGGTCGACCTCCCGTCTGGCGCTCTCCGCGTCGAGCCCCTCCACTTGTTGCAGCAACTCGTCGAGCGCGGCCCCGTCACCCAAGCCCACGATTTGATCATCGAGCTCGGCCACGTGCTGTCGCAAGTCGCGCGCGCGTTCCGCCAACTCTTCCAGACTGCGGAGCTCCGCCAAGTCCTTCGCCCCAGCTGACGCCATGAGCTCCGCCAACTGCTCACGAGCCGCACGTTCACTGATGGCGACCTCTCGTACCAACGCCGAGCGCCGTTCTAGCTCTTGACGCAAACGAACGGCTTCGTCGTGATCGGCGCGCGCCCTGCGATACTCACTGATCAAGAGCTCACACGCGGGGACGAGATCCAGCTCGGCGTGCTCGGGCAACACGCGGGTGAGAGTTCCCCTGACTCGGTCCTCCAGCTGGCTCGAGTCGCGTTGCATGCCATGAATGCGCCCCTCGAGTTTTTCGATCTCTCGTAGCTTGTGCATGAGCTCACCGATCTTGGCCAGCTTGAGGCGCACCGCCTCCGGCCCCGAATCACGCGGCAGGTCGATCGTCTTGAGCGCCTTGTGCCACTCCGTGCGCCACACCTTCTCCCGCTCCACGAGTTGACGCTGCTCGTGTTCGGCTTCGTCGAGTTGGTCACGCTCCAAGCTCGCTCGACGTTCGAGATCCTGACGCTGCTGAGCCGCGGCTTCCGCCTCCTCGAGCACACTCTCCGCCCGCTGAACGAGCGAGGTGAGGGTCGGCTCCCACAGCTGTCGAGGTGGCTGTCCAACCTGCTCCAGCTGCTTCGAGAGGTCCGTGAGCGCGCTGACCAGTTGTCCCTCCAAGCTGCGCACCTCCGCCACCAAGTCTTCGTGTTGGTCGGACAGCTTGATGCAGTCCCGCAGCTCTCCCATCCATTCGAGCATTTCTCGTGGAGTGCTCGGGGTGACTAGTGCGGCCGCCCACACCTGCCGCCACTGCTCCTTCAGATCGCGCGACTCCGTTTCCAGCTCGCCGAGTCGACCTTCCGCGCGGGATGCCGTTTCGGTGCTTTCCTGCTTGCGCGCCTGTAGCCCCGACAACGTCGCCACTCGCCCGGCAGCGTCAGCCAGGCGATCGGCGTATTCGTCACTCAGCCCGACGCGGTCGCGCAGTCGTTCGACGTGTTCCGCCAGCTGCTTTGGCTCGGATTCGGCGAGCGCCGCCAGCGCGTCGTCGCGGTGTCGTCTGAGCTCGATCAATCGGCTGCGCGACGGCACCTCCGTCACCGCGCTGAGCTCCGTCACTTGCCGTTCGAGTTCCGCGATCGCGGCGCGCGCCTGCTCGAGCTGCGTCCGAGCGTCGCGCTGCTGTTGTTCGATGAGCGCCCAGCGCCGTTCGAACTCGCGCACGGTTTCTGTCGTAGGGAACGGCAGACTAGCGAGCTGCGCGGAATTGCCGCCGAAGCCGCTCAATGCGGCGAGTGCACGTGTGAACCTCCTGTGCGCCACGAGCGCGCGCTGGCGGCACTCTTCCAATCGCTGTTCGACGGCGAGTTGCTTCTGGATCCGCGAAACGGCGAGCCGCAGCCCCGAAACGTCAACCCCCTTCGGGATGCCCGACGCCTCGTCTTTGCGTCGAGCGAGGGCACGCTGGATTCGCACGACCTTACTCGCAGCGTCCTGCAGCTTGCTCTCGAACTGTGCTTTCTCGAAACTGAGACGTTCCAGCCGCTGCTGTTCCGCCGTCGTCAGACGCAGGTGCGCGGCGTCCTGCAAAGCAACACCGCTTCCCAGATCGCGAAGCAACGCCCCAGCGTCACTCTGCAACGTCTTCAGCTCGCCCTCTCGCTTGGGAAGATCCCGCATCGCCTTGCGGTGCCCCCCGAGCTCCGCGCTGATGTCATCGACGGTTTGGGGATCCAGGGCCTGTAGTCCCACGTGCAGTTGCAATGACTCCAACCGCTGCCCCACGCGTTCGATTTCCACCTGCTCGTGGGCCTTTCGCTGGGTCGCTTCCGCCAGCTTGGCTTCAGCGTCGATGCGGCGCGCTTCGCTGTCCTTGGGCAGATCGGGCACGTGCCCCAGCTCCGCCAAAGTGTGGCGATGTTGTTTACGGCGTGCAAGGAGCGGCAGTACCCGTAGCTGACGCTCCAGCACGGATTTTCTCGAACTCGAACTTGCACGACGCTTCGACAGTTCTTCCAGTTGAACGCTCAGTGCCTGCAGCTCATCCTGGCGCCGGGTGTACGCGCTCGCGCTGGTCGACGCCGCCGTGACGGCCTGGCGTGCGTCGCGTACGTCTTTGATCTGCACGTTGATCAACTTCGTGCGACTCTTGCTGGTGAACAACTCGTCGGCCTCCGCTCGCAACTCTCGCAGCAGACCGCGCACCGACCCAGTACCCGCGCCCGCACTGAACAGCGTGTCGGCCGCACCGCCTTCGCCATCGAGCAGGGCGTGGGCGCCCTGTCGTAGCGACTCGTGATCCAGCCCGAACAACTGATCGAACAGCCCTTGGTCGGCGCCCCCGAGCCATTGCCGCAGGCGCGTTTCGTCCAGGGGCGCTCCAGCTGCGTCGAGCAACGTATCCTTGCGTCCCTTGCGGCGCACGACGTACATCGCTTCGCCGTCCGCTTCGAGCTCCGCCCCCAAACGCAACTTCTTGCCCTCGTGGAGAAAGGTGTCGCGGCTCTGCTGCTCGATACCGAAGAATAGCCCACGAATCGCCCTGAGCGTGGTGCTCTTGCCCGCCTGATTGTCCCCGTAGATCAGGTGCAGGCCTGGCTGCTTCTCGGAGAAGTCCAGGTGGTGGTCGGTGAAGTGACCGTACGCCAAGATGTCGAAACGCAACAGCCGCATTCACCCAAGCCCATCACTCACCGAGACGGCGCAGCTCCACTCAACTGCCATCAGTCTCCCCCAGCGCCATCAGGCGGTGCAGCAGCAAGCGCTCCACATCGGGCAAGACGTCGGCCAGGACCCGCGGATCGTCGAGGCGTAGCGCCCCAGCACCACTGAGCAATTCGACTGGCAGCTTGCTGCGCAGGTCCTCGAACTCCGACAGCCACGGGCGCAGCGCCTCAGGATCCTTGCGCAGCTCTGCGATGCTGCGCGCCACTTGCCCGACGGCATCGCCGCGTTCTGCGACCGCTTCCAGCGAAACTGACGGCTGAGTTTCGAACGCCACACTCTCGATCCAGATCTGCCCCAGTTCCGACGCTCGAGCCTTGATCTCCGCCGCCCATCGCTCTGGCTCCTGCATGAGCGCCGAATGGGCGCGCGAGCGCCCCTGCACGACGACGCGCACTGCGAACACTCTGTCACCCAATGGCTCGAGACTCGCGCGCAACTGATCGGTCAACGTCTCGACGATCGCGTCGGCGTCCCACTCGGGATCGACCTCGAGCACGTGGCGTGCCCAGCGCACCACGTCGAGACAGCGGTGCTGCACGGACTTGATTGCCCCGTCTTCGACCTCGACGAGCGTAGCTCCCTTGGGGCCTGTTTCCTTGACGTGCCTGCCCTGCAAATTGCCGGGAAAGATCACCCACGGCCGCTCGTGCAGCACTTCACGCTGGTGAACGTGACCGAGCGCCCAGTAGTCGTAACCTTTCGCGATCAGCGCATCCAACCGACAAGGCGCGTACGACTCGTGACCAACGCGACCACCGACCGCGGTGTGCAACATGCCGATGTTCAGCATGCCGGGTACGGGGTCGGGATAGTTTGCGCTGAGATCTTCGAACTCCTCGCGACGCCCGTAGCTCTGGCCGTGCACGGCTACCCCCACCTCGGCGATCAAGTGTGTTTCGGGCGCATCGTGAGCCAGCTCTTTCACGTTGGGCGGCTGACGCAGGTGCTTCGCAACCTGGCTGGCGGCGTCGTGGTTGCCGCGGATGGTCACCACTCTCACGGACGCGCGCTGCAAGCGGCTCAACTGTTCGACGAAGAACAGCCCCGTAGAATAGTCCCGCCACTCGCCGTCGAACAAGTCGCCCGCCAGCAGTAGCAGTTGCACCTGCTCTTGCTCACACAGCTCCACCAAATTGACCAGGGCACGTCGGGTCGCGGAACGGATCTCTTCGACGGGCGCCCCTGGATATCGCTCCAGGCCACACAGGGGACTGTCGATGTGCAGGTCGGCGGCGTGAACGAACTTCATGAGGAAACCCTCGCGGGCAGCAGCTCCGAAACATAGCAACAACCCAGCCTGCTTGTCGCGCCGATGGCAATTCGGGTTGTGAGTTGCAGTCCCCCGCACTACTCTCGCCGAGGGTGACACCGGAGGTGGAAAGCAGCGCGCCCGCAAAGGCGCACGAGACGGAGCTGACCGTGGCGACGCTGGGCTTGATTGCCGAGCATCTGAGCGAGCCGCTGTACGCGAAGAACGTCAATTTGGAGTTCGTGTTGCTGAACTCCACCTTCTGCGCTTGGGTCGGTCGTCAGCGCCAAGATCTGATCGGCATGACCGAGGCCGACGTGTTCGCGAGCGATCTCGCCACGGCGCACGAATCGACGGATCGCGAAGTGCTCGACGAACAGCGCCCAGTAACGGCGCAAGAGCGCTTTGCGCTGGCTGACGGCACCATCCAGGAACGCGCCATCACCAAGCTACCCATCGCAGACGCGAGCGGCGCCATCACTCACGTGGTCTGCGTGGTCGCACAGGCGGGGGCTTCCGCGGCGAGTGCGCAACAGCTCCAACAAGAACTGGAGCGCTACGCGCAAGAACGCACGCGCGCGTTGCGAGACATTCAAGATCAGCTGCTGCGCAAGGAACGCCTGATGGTACTCGGTCAGCTCGCTGCGGGTTTGGCACACCAAATCCGTAACCCGCTGGCCGCCATCGCCAACGCATTGGCCATCGTTCGCCGTCAGATGCCGAGTGACGCGAACCAAACCGTCAGCGAAGCGTTGCAGATCGCTGGCGACGAGATCTGGGAAGCGAATCGCATCATCGGCGATCTGCTCGACTACGCCCGGATTCGCCCGCCCAAGCCCGAAGACACAGAACTGCTCAATCCCATACGCAGCGCCCTCGACGCCGAGCCGATCGGCGCGCACATCGAGGTGGAGCTCGACATTCCAGACATCATCGTGCACGTCGACGAGCGGCAAGTCAGCGACGCGTTACGCAACCTGATTCGCAATGCCTGCGAAGCCATGCCCACACGCGGCAAGCTGATGTTGCGGGCGCGGGTTGTCGGTAGCCACGCCGAGGTGCGGGTGGAAGATACGGGCGAAGGTGTCGCCGAAGAACATCGCAGCTTGTTGTTCGAGCCGTTGGTCACGAGCAAGCCGCTCGGCATCGGGCTCGGTCTACCGACGGCGCGAGCGTTGATCATCAATCAAGGCGGCACCCTGGAATGTATCGACGCATCGACGGGCCGCGCGACGCGCCCGAGTGACCCCGCTCCGCGCAGCGACGCCGCCATCAGTCGGCCTCCGATCTCGACGCTCAACCCGCTCATGGGAACCGCCGTGGGCAGCAGTTTGGATCCGACCGTGTTCGAGGGGCGTCCCCGCGATCCCTCCGATACTCCAGCTCCCGAATCGCTGCCGCCAGAATCCAGTTCTCAACGCGGCGCGTGCTTTTTGATGCGGCTTCCGCTACGTCGGGCCAGCAGCGAAGTAGAAGAGGAATGACATGCTGGTAGACGACCTCAAGAAGCGGATGTTCTCCGCCATGAAAGAGAAGCGCACGGTGGAAAAGGAACTCATCCGCACCGTGCTCGGCGAAGTGACGGCAACTGGCGACGAAGCCAGCGACGAACGCGTGCTCGCCGCCTTGAAGAAGATGATGAAAGGCTGTCAGGAAACGCTCAAGCACACGAGCGACGACGCACAGCGTGCTCAACTAGAGCAAGAACTGGCGTTGCTCGACGAACTGGTGCCCAAGGGGATGAGTGTCGAGGACATCGTCGCTGCACTTTCGGACGTAGCGGAAGCGATCCGCGCCGCGGGCAACGACGGCCAGGCCACGGGCGTGGCCATGAAACATCTGAAGTCGACAGGAGCCAACGCGGACGGCAAAGACGTCGCCGCCGCGGTCAAGCAGATCCGCAGCTGACACGCAGCTGTTCTCAGATCCCCAAGAGCTCGACGCCCAGGCCGCTCATCGCGATCGCGACGCCAGCGATCCAGTGCATGTGCGGCTGAAGGCGCTCTGCGGCCCGAAAGCTCAGACCTAGGTAACCTACTGCTACCAGCGCAAGCATCGTGCCCAGCGTGGCGACACCGAACACCATCGCAATGGACGCGGGCGCCCACAATTCCTGAGACGCTGCGGGCGCCGCCATCAGTGGGATCAGCGCCTCACACGGACCGAGCACGAACACGATGAACAGCGTCGGCACCACAGTGCTGCGACGCACCGCCCCATGGGCGTGGTGGTGAACGACGTTCGAGTCTTGCTTTTCGTGGGAGTGGGCGTGGGTGTGGACCGTGCCATCGCTGTGCACGTGCACGTGGCGATGCCCGTCGTGATTGCGCAAGCGCCAAAGGCCAATCGCCGCATAAACGACGCCAAAGGAAATGAGCAACCAGGTCGCCCACTGCCCGCGCGTGGCCTCGATGGCCTCGATGTTCTCGAGGGTGTAACCCAACAGCCAAAACCCGACGATCCCGATCACGACTGACGAAAGCACGTGCGCGAGTCCGCAACCCGCCGTCAGCGCGAGCGTGCGCGTGAGCGACCAACGACGCGCCCGCCCCAACATCACGAACGGCAACGTGTGGTCCACGCCGACCGCGGTGTGGATCACTCCGAGCGTCGCTGCGGTGCCCATCAGAATCATCACTTCAGAGGTCATTGGGGTGAGTTCCGTTACTAGTTGGGCACAACTGAGTCCGGGTGCGCGTTGAGGGTGCGAGCGCGGGTTCGTCGAGCCGAAGAGAGTTTATGGAAGAAATGTTTCTGCGTCGCGTCTTTCAAGCGCCGAGCTGCTGGTAGAGTACGTCGAGCGCGCCGTCGAGCTCCGCGACGTTGGTACCACCCGCTTGGGCCATGTCGGGTCGCCCACCTCCACTACCACCGACGCGCTCCGCGATCGGGCGGATCAGCTGACCGGCCTTGAACTGATTGGTCAATGCTTTCGAGACAGTGAGTACCAACTGCACCTTGTCGTCCGCCTCGCTGGCGACCAGCACGATGCTCTGACCCAACTTGTCTCGCAGCTGTTCCGCGAGTTCGCGGAGCGCCGAGCGATCGGTCACCTCGGTGCGGACGGCCAGCGCTTTGAAGCCGTCGTAACTGCGCGCCTTGCTGAGCTGGGCGTCGACGCCCGTGGCGCCGCCGCTCGCCAGCTTGCGCTGCAGATCGGCGATCTGTTTTTCGAGCGCCTTCTCGTTGGCGATCATCTTTTCGAGCCGTGCGGGCAGATCGTTACCCGCCTTGGTCAGAGCGCTTGCACGGCTCAGCGTTTGCTCGACTTCGCGCACGTACTGCAGCGACCCCTGCCCCGTGGTAGCGGTCACGCGACGCACGCCCGCCGCGATGCCCTGCTCGGAAACCACCTTGATCAAACCGATGTCGCCCGTGGCTCGCGCATGGGTTCCGCCGCACAACTCGACGGAATCCCCCATCGAGAGCACGCGCACCTTTTCGCCGTACTTCTCTCCGAACAACATCATGGCGCCGCGTTCTTTAGCGGCGTCCATCGACAAGACCTCCGTGCTCACGGGTGCGTTCTGCAACGTGGCGCCGTTCGCTAGATCTTCGATCTTCGCAATTTGCTCGGCGCTCAGTGGAGCGCCGTGGGTGAAGTCGAAGCGGAAGCGCTCGGGCCCCACCAGTGAACCCTTTTGCTGGGCATGGCTGCCGAGCACCTGGCGCAACGCCCAGTGCAAGATGTGCGTCGCGGAGTGATTGCGACGGATCGCATCTCTGCGCTCCACGTCGATTTGGAGCGCAAACTCTTGCCCCAGCTGCAGGCTTCCGCTCTGCAACTTGCCGCGGTGAACGACCAATCCGGGCACGGGACGCTGCGTGTCTTCCACCACCAGCTCGGCGCCTGCGGGACTCGTGATCTTACCAGTATCCCCCACTTGACCACCCGACTCGGCGTAAAACGGCGTGCTCGCGAACACCAGCTCGACGTCCGCGTTCGGCCCTTCGACGCGATCGACGAGCTGTCCGTCACTGATGATCGCAAGCAACGCCTGTCGATCGGAGTCTTGCTCGTAGCCAGTGAACGTCACCTCGCCGCCCGCAACACGTTCGAGCGCCTGACGGTAGACGCCCTCGACGGCTTTTTCGACGCCCTTGAACTCCGAACGCTTGCGCGCTTCTTCCAGCGCGGCGTCGTAGCCGGGAACGTCGACCGTGTAACCGCGCTCCTTGCAGATGACTTCCGTCAGATCGAGCGGGAAGCCGTAAGTGTCGTACAGTTTGAAGGCGTCGGCTCCCGACAGGCGCTTGTCACCCTCTGCCTGCAAGTGCTCGAAGCGCTCGTCGAGCAGCGACAGACCACGTTCGATGGTCTTGCGGAAACGCACTTCTTCTTGTTCGCACACGCTGGCGATGTGCTCGGAGCGCTCACTCAGCTCGGGGTACTGGTGGCCCATCAAACGACAAACTTCGAGCGCCACGTCGTGCAAGAACGGCTGCTGAATGCCCAAACGATGACCGTGACGGATCGCTCGACGCATCACCCGACGCAGCACGTACTCACGGCCGTTGGTGTCGGGCATCACCCCTTCCGCGAGCAGCACGGCGGTCAATCGCGAGTGATCGGCGATCACGCGCATGCTGACGTCGTCGTCGCTCATCGACGCGCCGTACGGCTTGCCCGAAATGGACGCGGCCTTGTCGACCAACGCGCGCAGTTGATCGGTTTCGTAGGTGCTGGTCTTGCCTTGTAAAGCGCCAACGGTTCGTTCGAGCCCCATGCCCGTGTCGATGCTCGGCGCGGGTAGTGGATTGAGCGCGCCGCTGGCGTCGCGGTTGAACTGCATGAACACCAGGTTCCAAAGCTCCACCCAGCCGTAACCTTCGGGCGTTTGTTCTTCGACGAGCTTCGCGACGTCGATGTCCGGGCCGTGGTAGTAGTGGATCTCACTGCACGGGCCGCACGGCCCCGTGTCCCCCATCGACCAGAAGTTCTCACTGGCGGGCATGCCGATGATGCGCCCTTCGGGCAGACCGCTGACCTTCTTCCAGATGTCACGCGCTTGAGTGTCCGCGGGCACGCCCTTTTCACCCTCGAAGTAGGTGATGGCCAGCCGCTCTTCGGGGAAGCCGAGCTGTTTGATGAAGCCCCAGGCGTAAGCGATCGCCTCTTCCTTGAAGTAGTCGCCGAAGCTGAAATTGCCCAGCATCTCGAAGAACGTGTGGTGCCGCGGCGAGGGCCCGACGTTCTCCAGGTCGTTGTGTTTGCCGCTGATGCGGATGCATTTTTGCGCCGTCGTGGCGCGCGTGTAGGGGCGCGTCTCTTGGCCCGTGAACACGTCTTTGAACTGGACCATGCCCGCATTGGCGAACATCAACGTCGGATCGTTGGGCGCGATGGCCGGACCGCTCGGTACGATCTCGTGATCGCGATCGCCAAAGTACTGCAGAAAAGCGCTTCTAACCTGGTCAGCGGTCTGGGACATAACCGCGTCCCTGTAGCACAGCCGCCGCCCGGGAGCGCTCGCCCAATCGTCGGCCAACGGATCCCCGGACAACGGGCCAGCGGCGGCGACGTGGTATGTGTGCGGGGTGGAGGAGCCCCGAGTAAGCGAGCCCGGTGTCACGCCCACCCGCCGAGTGCCCCTCAGCGGTGAGTGCCCAGCCGAGTTACGCCAGGTCCACGCGCGCGTGAGCCTGGTCGAAAACCCCAAGGGCAAAGCCATCGAACGCGTGCTCGGACCGCACACGTACTTCCAACTTCAAGATCGCTTGGTGCGCCCGCGGCTGCACATCGCCGAACGTTGCTTTCACCTGAGTCGAACTCGCGTGGACGAGGCGCTCCAACTCATCGCCACCGCGCGCTTGGGCATCGCCCGCGGCGAAGGCTACGAAGGCCCTTGGGTGTCGAACCCCAGCCCGACACAACGTGCCGCGGTTGCAAGTGTGCTCGGCGCTGGCGAACACTGGCTGGGGCTGTGTCCGACGGACGCGTCGCTACAGAGTGCTTCTCCCGTGCTGGGCGAGTACTCGACGTCGCGTCTGCTGCTATTGACGGACGTGCGGGCGGCACTGCTTGCCATCTCGGCGGCAGGTGACGTCACGCTCGAGGAGATCGACGCCAACGCCTTGGAGGTCAACGAAGGCAGCATCGAATGGCAGGGGCAACGCTTGGGCGACGCCGACGACGCGCTGTTGTCGGCGATCACGAAGGCGGCGAAGCTGCCGCCCGCCAAACGACAGACGCGCGCGGCTGCGGCCGCGGTACGCAGCCATGCGCCGCATCACAAGCCATGGGCCCAATTGATGCTCGAGCGGGCTCAGCAGCTGGGCGATTCGAACGCCACCGCGGCGCTGTACTGGCTGTCACTGCTGAACACGGCGGCCAGCGCGGCCGCTCCCCCGGCACCAGAGCTCACGGATGACGTGAGCCTAGCGGAGATCTGGGAGGAGTTCGGCTTGTCCAGGTTGGCGGCGGAACGCCTGTTTTCGAACTTGCCCGAGTCGGCGCAATGGCGGCGAGCCGCCATCGACTTGAGCGCGCGTTGCTGCGAACTCGCGCTGTTGGAAGCGCGGGATGACGACAGCGTCAAAGCGCGCGTCGGGCTCTCGCACGCGGCGCGGCTGTGCGAGTGGGGCGCACGCGATCGCGCCAGCGCGGCGCTCGACACCGTCGAACGGCACCTTCCCCCATTGCAGCTGAGTCATGTCGACCTACCGACAGGGCTCGCGGACGCCAGCTGGACGCAGCCTCGGGCGAGGCTCGAGCGAACGCGGGCGCGCTGCCATGACGACGCAGCTGAACGTCGGGCGGCGCTGCAGCGCCTGGTCGCTCTCGCGCCGCTCGAGCTTCCGACCTTGGTCGAACTCGCGGAGTCCGCGGCAGGCGGGTCGGGCGATCGAGACCTGGCGGTGGGGGGGGGGACCCCCCCCGCCACAAACCGCCACCCCAGGGGGGGCCAAGCACCCAACCACCACCCCCCCACGCACAAGAGGCCAAAGAGGTAAAACAAC
>CBFGUG010000058.1:0-48846 GCA_965651905.1 uncultured bacterium
TGTCGTGATCGAGCCGCCATCGAGTGGCGACGAACCCCGCAGTGACGAATCAAGCAGTGACGAACCCCGCAGCGACGAATCAAGCACGAGTGACGATATGGCGGCCGTAGATGACGCTGCGTCGAACCCCGACGCTGACGACACCGCGACGAACGGAAGCGACGACTCGCCAGACGACCCAGCACCAGATGACCCAGCACCAGATGACCCGGTCAGCGACGACGCGTCCGACGATTCCACGGAAACTGCCGACGGGCCCACAGCGGACGATGGACCCACGGAATCTGACGACACGTCAGTTGACGACAGCACAACGGATCCCGACGACGGGTCGGCCACTGAGGACGACGCGTCGGACGACGCCGATCCTGGCGCAAGCGGCGACAGCGACGCAGGCTCTGACGACTCGGACGTCGCGGCCAGCTCTGGATCCGATTCGGGCTGCGACTGCGCCGTGATCGCGCCAGCGGGAGCGCGCGACTCGCGTCTCAGTTGGGCGCTGCTGCTCGGTTTGGCTGCGCTGCGACGTCGCGCGCGTTCGAGAGCATGACACTCGACTGAGACGCAGGTCAGGCGGCGCGCCGCTCGGTCAATCTGGCTCGGTGATGACGATGGTGTCGCCGCTCGGGACATCATCGACGACGACTGCACTCGAGGCCGCTTGATTGACGAAGCGAGCACGCACGCTGACGTTGTCGCTGTCGCCGATGCCGATCAGGCTGGGCAGTGAACTCGCGAGGGTAAGCACGACGTTACCTGTTGCAAAGTCACCACTGCCGCTGAGATCGACTTCGATGGTAGTGCCTGGAGCTGCTGGATTGCCGTCGGCGTCGCGTAGCACGACCCAGATCACGCCGCCCGAGTCGGCGTTGTTGAAGCCGATGCGGTCGTGTGAGTCTCGGGTTGCGACCGCGATGTCGATGCGGTCGTCGGCGTTGAAGTCTGCCGCGGCGAAGCCCGTCACGTCGGGCATCTGAGCGAGACCAGTCGCCGAGAATCCGCCGTCCTCTCCGAAGGCGACGCTCATGCCATCGCCTTGGTGATGCATCACCAAGTCCACAAACCCGTCGGCATCTACGTCAGCTGCCGCGAACGACGTGCAGGCGGTGCTGCGACAATCGGCGAAGTTGGGGCCGTCGAGTTCGGGGGCTGCAACGACGTCGAAGCTGCGATTGCCGTCGTTGCGCAGGATGCAGGCCGACACGGACTGCAAGCCACCCAGCTGATCGACGTCGAGCGCTTCGATCTCAGCTGCCAGCCGCTCGAGCTCGTCAGTGTCACCCGCTGCAGCCGCAGCTTGCAGCTCTTCGTTCAAGCGAGCGAGCTCTGCTTGCACGTCGTCGGCGTCACCGCCCATCACGAACGCCGTGGTGGGCGTCGTAACGAGGTCCCACATTCCATCGCGATCGAAGTCGAGCACTGCGGGCGGGTTGTGCCACGCTCCTGCAACGCCCGAGTTGGGTTGCCAACATGCGTCGGGTACACGCACCTCTTCGAACCCGCCGTTTCCGTCACCGAACGCGATGATTCCCAGAAGGTCGAAGTACGCGTCGAGGTTGCCGTCGCCGTCGATGTCGACCGCCGTGCCCGAAATGCCTCCAGCCATGCCAGGGGCCGTGATCGGTTCAGCGGAGATCTGCTCGAAGCTGCCGTCTCCCGCGTTGGCAAACACGCAGCGAGCACCGACGACGGGCTCGGTTTCTTCGATGGCTGCCGGCAATGAGTAAACGACCGCATCCGGGCCGTCACCCGCCACGAAGTCGCCGAACGCTATGGCGGTGATCGCCGTGCACTCGACGCCACCCGACGGGAGCGTCGTGACGACGGCGGGGTCGAACGAACCGTCGTCTTGCCAGAGCGCGGCCAGGCGGTCGCTGGCTCCGCCGCCGAACACGTCGAGGTCGCCATCCAAGTCCAAATCCAGGGCGCTGCCGAACTGCGACACCCCGAACACGTCGTTGCCGCTGAATGGGCCAAAGGTTTCTGCTCGGAAGCGTCCACCACCCGCGTTGGTCGCAAGATAGCGGATCACGTCTTCGCCCGGACCTGGCTCGGACAAGAAAAATACGTCAGGTAGGCCGTCAGCGTCGAAGTCGCCCACGACCGGGCCTTGGCTGTTGAGACCACCATTGGTCGGTCCCACTTCGAACCCGATGTCATCGCCACCCGCGAACGCGAAGGGGAAGTCGTCCGCGACCGTCTGACTATCGCCATCTTCGCCCGGCATCGGGACGAAGATTGGTACATACGTGGCTTCGTCCGCGGCGGGGCCGTCGACCGTGAACGTGAAGACTGAGCCGTCTGGTAGCGTGACCGAGACGTCGAGTTGGACGTTCGTCATCACGTCCGTGAACTGAAACGACCCGTTGGGGTTCGTTTGTGACGTGACGAAGCCCGAGGCTGGGTCTGACGTAGACGCGTCGAGCAGGCGGACGACTGCGCCTGCCAAGGGCCACATCGTGCTTTGGAAGATGTCGTCAGGCAGCTGCCCACCGACGCCGAGCCCCAATCCTGCGGGTGATCGGGGGCCATAGCCGTAAACGTCGCCCGTCACCGTGCCGCTGAATTGATCGTCGTCGTCATCATCGAGCATGGTGTCCGACAGCAATAGGTCGCACTCGTAGTGCCAGATGCCTTGGTCTTCGTCTTGATCTTCGTCGGGATCGTCGCAGCCGACGCTGTCCGACGTAGCCTCGACCATGAACATCGCCAGCTTGAGCAGCGTGGCCTTGATGATGTCTTGAGGCAGGATCGGCGGAAGTGGAATGAAGCCGCCCGTGACGAAGTCGAAGTACTGCAAGAACATGCGCATGATCTGCAGCGTCAAACACGCCTCAGCTTGGGTGAGTGCGTAACGACTCTGCCTGAAACCCGGGATCTCGTCTGACGGCGACGACGAGTTCAACGTGTCAATGTCAGCCATCTCCAGAGCGACGAGATTGTCTTCGAGGGTTTTGAGCACACTCCCTACTTGCCTCCGATCGTCGCTCGACATCGCCAGGAACTCGTCTCGCGCGCTCGTGAGAATCTCGCGCCATTCTTGCATCGGCATACCCAGGGCTTCGCCGAAACGTTGCCGCAGATCTGCAACTGCCTCTCCGCGAGGGTTGTCAGCGTCGCTGAAGTCAGCCGACTCGAACTCGTCGAGTTGGGCGATCATGCCGTCGAACAACAATTCGATGCGCGCGTCGGACACGCTGGCAGATGGCAGCTCGTCGTCAGCTTCATCGATCTCCAGCTCCAGTGTTACGCGCGGGATGTTGAAGCGGCTGATCAACTGCAGCTCGACCGTGCCGCCGCCCACATCAGGCGGGATCACGACGGTCGCCGAGCTGCCTGACGCCGCGACGCTCACGTCTTGGGTCGGGCCGCCATCGAAGCGAGCCTGCAAACGTCCGGGCCGCGTCGGGAAGCGACTTCCTTGCAGCTGCAGTAGGTCCAACGGGCGCAGCGTCTCGCCGGGTGACGTCAGGTTAGATACGCCTGTCACGGATGGTCCGAAGGTCGTCCGCGTGCCAGCGAATCCGCTGGCGACGGTGGCGCCGCCCACGAGCTGCAAACCAGACTCGTCTCCCCCGCTGGGCCCCAGGTTACCGATCACGGGAGAGCCGCCCGCACCAATCGCCGCACATGCGGCGGGATCCTCGTCGCTCTCGTAGGGAAACAAGATCTGAGCGGGGCGCTCGAGTCGAAACTCGGGGTCGGGGTCACCTTCCATCGGCAAAAAGTCGATCGCACCCAATACCTCGTAGCCGCCGCTGAACGCTGCGCTGGGGAGATCTTCCAACGCACGATCCGCGACGCGGAAACCCGAGGGCTCTTCGACCGCACCCGGCGGCACAATCACGACTACGCCGGATTCCGTGGCGAGTGCACCACCCGACGGTCCGATCATATCCTCCATGGGAGGATCTGCGATCACCGTGACATCGACGTCGACGCTGCCAAGCAACTCGCCGTCCGCGTCGAGACCTCGGAATTCCAGCGTGACCTCGCCGTCTGGCAGGTCATCGACGTCGAGAGTGAAGCTCAGTCCACTATCCGTAGCTCCACCGCGGGAGGTGATAAGATCACCGTCCACGGCGACCTCGACTTCCGCCAGCGACGAGTTGCGGGTGTCTATTCGGACCAGTGCACGCGCCGCCAGCACGTCTCCCGAGTTGGGCGCAGCGACCGAAAACGCGGGACCTTCGCTCGCGAATCCCGCGTCTTCACTCGGGCTGCTAGCCCCGCCTCCGCCGTCTGTCTCGCTGATGCCCGCTTCGGTTTCGATATCGCCGTCCCCACCATTTGCGGAATCGTCACCACATGCCCCCAAGATCGGCAAACACAACAGTGATAGCCGAGCCACCCACGAAACGCGCCAGGTTTTCATGAAGACGCTCAGTAGTCGTCTTGGCTTGTCACGTCAACCCGCCGCCCACCATCGGAACACCGCTCGGCGGAGTCGTTCCGATGACGCACAGTCATTCTTGCGTTGCGCGGTTGCTGACGTTCACCTTACTCTCGTGCAATGCGTTCGAAACACGTAGCTCGGAGGCGGGCTGGTCAATTTGCCGCAGTTGGGTTCTCGCTGTCGTGCGTGCTCGCGGTCGGATGCACGCGTGAGCCTGCGCCTTCCTCGACAGCGCAAAGCGCACAACCCGTGAAGCAGCCCGTAGCCAACGGATCGGCGAAAACCAGCGAACTCGGCAGGGCATCGGCGACTGCGAACGGCACGTCCGCGCAGAATCCTGCGAGCGGGGCCACACCTTCGAGCACCAGTTCTCCTGGTGCCACAGCAGGTTCGGGCGCTCCTGCCGACGCAGCCGGCATCGACTACTTGAGTTTCGCACGAGGAGCCGTTCCGCTCAGCGTCCAGTCCAAGGGATCGAAGAAGCCCGTCACTCTATCAGAGGCGCTTCAGATCATAGATGGTAACCCCAAGGCATTCTCTCTACTTGGACCAGCAACCGCAGACGCACAGACGGAAATCGTCTACGAGCTCCCCGCGAATACGCGGTTCACGTCACTGTCCGTTCCCAACGTGGGTGAGGTGCCGTCCCCGAGTCAAACCTTCACCAAGACCGTGGAAGTCTTCGGGTCGAGTTCCAGCGCGACCGACGGATACTCACCACTCGCCTCAGGCACACTCTCCACCCATCCCAAGCCGGGCCAGGTTACCGAGCTCAGCGTCGTCGAACACTCGCCCGTGCGCTGGGTCAAGCTGCGATTGAGCGGCGGGATCTTGATGGAGAAGGAGCAGAGCTGGCTCGAGTTCAGCGAGATCATCGGCCGCGGAACGCAGGAGGCTGTACCTCTCGACACGCGGTTCAACGGCGTGTGGAAAGACCGAGGCGTGTTGATACAGCTGACCCAAGACGGGCCCGTGGTCAACGGTTGTTACGACGACCTCGGCGAACTCAGCGGAACCGTCTCTGGCAACGTGCTGCTGGCGACGGGTATCGATCGCGGAACGACGGTGCCCAGCAGCTTCGTGCTGAGCCTCACCAAAGACGGAGAAATTCGTGGTGTGCGTTCGACTAACGGCGCGCCGTTCAAGCTGTATGCGGGACCGACCGCACCGCCCGGCACCAAGACCAAGTGCACGAAGGCCGAACCGCCCAAGCTCGGCTGCGGCGCGGTCATCCACGCGATCAGCTTCGACTACGACTCCGCGAAGTTGCGCTCGGAGTCGAGCGAAGTTCTGACGCGTCTGTACGCGGGGCTGAGCGCCGCGCCGCAATCGAGAATCGTGATCGAAGGTCACACCTCGAGCGAAGGCTCAGACCAATACAATCTCGACTTGTCGAAGCGACGCGCTGGTGCCGTGGTCGCCGACTTGGTGGCGCGCGGGTTGCCGGGCGCACGCATCAGTGCGGCAGGCAAAGGTGAAGCTGAACCCATCGCCAAGAACGACGACGAGTCAGGACGTGCGCTCAATCGTCGTGTCGAAGTGAAGTGCAACTAACGCGAAGCGCGTCGCCGACGTCAGTGTTCTGATTACGACGGCGAGGTCGCGTTCACTCACTGCGGCACGAAGTCGATGGCTTGAACCACGCCACCTCGGCGCCCGACGGCACGCGGGGCGCCGTCGGGCACGCAGCCGTCGAGAGGTTGCCAGAGCAGCAGACTGTCGAGACTCACCCACGCGAAGCCGATTCCGTCAGGCACCGTCACCAGGTGCGAGACTGGAGTCTGTAACGGAGTGATTGGCGTAAACTCGCCGTCGATGGTGCCGACGGAGATGCCGTCCGGGCCGTAGTTGATCAGACAGTTGTCGGTTCCCGTGAGCAGCGGCAGCGTGGCGTCGGGAAGCATCACGACTTCCAAGCTCTCGCCTACCACGTCTGCGATGTAATACGACCCATCACCCGACTCGGAGCACGAGTGATACACGAACTGCGTCGGGCCCAGCCAGTACATCGGGCAACTGTAACGAAAGCCGGGGACGTCGATGGCGGGGCCAAAGCCCCCCGCGAAGTCGTACTCGCGCAGTGAGGCGCTGTCGTTGTCGGAGTAGACGATGAACTGCCCGCTGGGTGACCAATCTGCGGGCGATTGACCTTCCGCTTCACTGAGCGGCACTGGGGCACTGGCT
The DNA here is from genome assembly GCA_965651905.1 of uncultured bacterium. Taxonomy (GTDB): domain Bacteria; phylum Myxococcota_A; class Polyangia; order Polyangiales; family Polyangiaceae; genus SZUA-265. Next base: position 6,581 of record CBFGUG010000058.1, read on the forward strand.
TGGGTGCTCGTCAGCGTGTTAGCCGCGAGCACGGCAGCCGGCCCCGTCGAACCAAAGCTCAAGAACACGGAACTGTCTGGCGCGAAGGTGAACAGTGGCGCAAACCCGGTACCTTCAGCAGTGGCGCGTATGGGGTCGCTGCCTGGGTGCCACAACATCACCATGCTTTCTTCGCCTGAGACACCAAACGCGAGCCAATTGCTGTCGGGCGACCAAAGGGGGTAGATCGGCGGCGACATCGGGTACGTTTCTACCAGCACGGGTTCAGACAGCGCATCGAGATCGACGCTGAACAACGGGAACTCGCCGTTCCCGCTGGTGCCAAACGCAAAGATGCGTCCGTCGGGAGAAACTGAGTGGGTCGCCACACTACCGCCCGAACCGTCGAACACCAACACGCTGTCGCCGCTCACGTCGACTAGCGCCACCCCCTGGCCGTCTTCCAGAGCCTGTCTCACGAGCAAGCGATTATTGTCGACCCAGCGTAACACTTGCTGAAAGTCATCGTTCTCGATGGTCGTGGTAGCGCCGCCCTGCGTGAGATCGTACAGCACGAGTCCGCCTTCTCTCACGTCAGCTAGCCAGCGACCATCGGCGGACCACGGGTAACTGGCAGCTGTGGGCTCGTACAGTGTCCCGATGTCGCCGATGGTTTGCTCGGGGTTGTTTACGTTGACGATGCCCCGTTCGGGGCTCTGGGCGAACAACCACAGCGGCGCGTCGGGATCCACTTGGGGGTCGTCGTCCGTAGACGTGTCGTCGTCCGCGAGATCGTCATCATCGACCGCGAGATCGTCGTCGAACGGTCCCATCACGTCGTCCACGACGACGGCGTCGTCGATAGCGTCGTCCGGAACATCATCCGCATTCGGATCCACGGCGTCGTCGGCGTCGTCGGTGACGACGGGGCCATCGTCATCGCCATCGTCATCGTCATCGTCCGCTGCGAGGTCGTCGTCCGTGTCTTCACCATCGTCGTCGTCTGCTGCGATGTCATCGTCGTCGGAGGGCTCATCATCACTACCCATGTCGTCCGCAGCATCATCGTCCGCGTCGTCGTTCCGATCATCGCTGCTGGTCGAATCGTCGTCGTCATCGTCTGCACTGGCGTCCCCTGCAGAGTTGATGCTGTCGCGGGCCTCGTCGTCGCCTGCTGAGCGGCCGCCGCACGCGCTTGCGGTAATGAGGGTGGTCAGGACGAAATTGACGAGGTGTGATCGTTGCATTGGACTCGGAGTTTTCTGACGCGCGTCACGTCGGTGAGAGGCCGTCCCCGCGCGCGGAGCACGACACCTAGGCCGCAGCCCGCATCAAGCCACGACGCTTGGCGAACTTCAATCCCAGCTTGCGTCGTGTGAACTGTTCCACCAGACGTCAGTCGAGTGCGACACGTGACGACGCACCTGTCTCGTCATGTTCGTCCGCTCAGCTGAAAGTGGCGCAGTGAGCGCAGCAAACGAGCACAGAAAAGGGGTAGGGTGGCGCTGCCCAGTCCGTCTCACTGGCGCCTGAGCACCGAGTTCCCACCATGTCCGAGCGAACACTCCGTCTCGAGTTGTCAACGGGCGCAACCGTCGCCGCGCGGGTCGTCGAGAGTCGGCCCGCGCGGCATCAGTGTCTGTTGGTCCACGGCAATCCCGGATCGATGGCGGACTGGTCGACGGTCGTTCCTCAGCTGTGCAAGCAGGCAGACGTCGCCGCGATTGACCTGCCCGGGTTTGGGGCGAGCCCCACACCTCGAGGCGGTGACGAGCGACTTACATTGGGTTCGTTGGCGGCTGACGTGATCGCCGTTTTGGACGTGCTCGAGTGGGACTCGCCGATCCTCGTTGGGCATAGTCACGGTGCTGCCGTCGCGCTCATGGCCGCGGCCGTTCATCCACAACGCGTCGCAGCGCTGGTTCTCGTGAGCAGTCTCGGCTCACCCACGCACACTGCGTACCGACTGCTCGCGGCCCCAGGCATGCAGCAAATCATGAATGCCTTGGCGGGCGTGCTCCGCGTGTCCGGGGACGGGTTTGCTTCGCGCGCCGTCATTCGTCGTTCGCTGGGTGACGCGTGCTCACCCGAGCGGGTTCCAAGTGAACTCTTCGAGCAAACGCTGGCTATGTTCTGCGCTGCGCCGCAAATCCTACGAAACATGGTGCAGCTGGCCCGACACGACCCGAGTGGGCAGGTGCTGGCAGCGGCTGAGCGCATCACTTGTCCAGTCTCGTTCGTGCACGGCGAGTTGGATGCGGTGGTACCCATTGCCCACGCAAAAACGATCCATCGCCGTATCCTCGCGGCTGGGGGGAGGTCGAGCTTCCGTGAAGTCTCCGCCGCTGGTCACCTGCTGCCGTACTTTCAGCCCAATGCGGTGGTGCACGCAGTGACCGAGTTGACTACGTCTGGTTGAAGTGTAGGCGCTGAGCCCAGCTTGGTCCGTTCTTGTTCAGTTCGGTTCAGTGTGTTGGGCGAATTGCCCGCTGCTACGCGGCGCGCTAGGTTTAGCCGCTGAAGCGGAGGACGTAACCATGAGTCAATGGCGTTGGGGATATTCACGATGGGTCGGGGTGAAGTACGGACCAATCCCGGTTGGTGCGATTGTGGTCGGGATTGGTTACGTGATCTACGTATCGACGCAGTGAGCTGCCCGCACGGTGGTAATGCGCGCCGGGCCTGAGCGAACGCCGCAGGTGAGCTGGTTCCGTAGTGCGGCTTGCAAGACGGCCAGAATCGAAGAGTTCGTGTTTGTTTTTGGGTCGAGACGGCGAGGCCCGTCATCGTTTATCGCATCACGCGGTGCGCACGTCGTTTGAGCACGTGCGCACGTCGTGTGTCAGATGCGGTTGTAACAATTGCAGTAGCCGCGGGGCGTACGGATCATGCGGCTGCGCCAACGACCACGACCGCGCGCTGGGTGCATGCTTGCGCGTCCGCGTGGCGGCATCGCGCCCATGCCGGGGCGACGAATCGGACCCTGACGCCGAACCTGCGCGATGACGCGCGGCTTCGGTCGTGCGGCGCTCGGATGTGACAGCGCTTGGCGAGTGCGGTTGGCGAGATAACGACCAACGACCTGCGGTGAGGGAAGGCCCCGCCGCGTGGCGTGGCGCGCGACGTCGCGAGTCACGTTGCGCGCGACGTTCGGCAAGGCGCGGATCAATTGACGGGTCTGTGGATTCTGACGCAAGGTGCGGGTAACCCGCGACAGTCCCGAGATCAAACGCGGAGCAACTCGTGAGGCCACGCGCGCTGCGCTCGGGAGCAGTCGAGCGGCCATGGGGATGAGCGCCCCGATGAACGCTTCGGCATCGGCGTCGTCGTCAGCTTGTACGGCCATTTCGGCGAGGTAATCCATGGCAGCCTTGTCGTTGTTGGGCAGGTAGGCGCCAAGCACGCGTCCGAGGCCGTGCCCGAGAGTACCGCCGAGGACGCCGCCCCACTTGCCGCCGTATCGGGTTCCAATCGAGCCACCCAGTAACCCGCCCGCACCACTCAGCGCGACACGCGCAGCTTGGGTCGCGACCTTCCTACGGCTGGCGGGTTGCTTGCGCCACCAGTTGGCGATGCTGCCGATGAATGGGTCGTCGTCTAGCTCGTCGAGATCATCCCACTCGTCGAGTTCGTCGACTTCATCGAGGCCGTCGAAGTCGTCCCACTCGTCGACTTCATCCATGTCGTCGAGTTCGTCCAGTTCATCCAATTCGTCGAGTCCGTCTTCTTCGAAGTCGTCCATGTCGTCGAGTTCGTCCACATCCAGTTCGTCAAATGCCAAGTCCATTGTTCTTGCCTTCCTCGTCTCGAGTCCTGGGAGCGAACGTAGGGCGTACGAATGCCGCGGTGTTCGCGTTTGAGGCAATCGTAGCGGCCGCAGTGCGTGGGAGTAGTCGCACGTTTGGGGCAGTGCGTTCGCGCCTCGCGTCACACGTTTGAGGTACTCGTTCTCGCGTACCCAACTCCTGCGACTGGAGCGAACCTCATGCGCCAGGCATGTTGCTCTCGAACCGCAACGCACGGTGCACAAGGAGCCATCATGACAGACGCAGACATTCTGGACGAAGCAGACAGCTACGCGGCACTCGAGCTCGCGGACTTGAACCTCGACGGTTACGACGAAGACGACTTCGACGACATGGACGACTTCGAAGAAGACGGATTCGACGATCTCGACGAGCTGGATGAACTCGACGAGTGGGATGAACTCGACGACATGGACGAACTCGACGAGTGGGACGCCCTGGGCATGGACGACTTCGACGAGATGGACGCCCTGGGTTTCGACGGGCTCGACGAGTGGGACGACGCCGACGACTACGATTACGACGCGGCTTCGCGGCTGTACTTGCCCAGCGCGCCGCGCATCGTGAGCGGACCCACCGCCGCGGCGTTGGCCAGCATGCTCAACCCCGCGGTGATGGATTCACTCGACGCGGACGAGGCTGACGCATTCTTCCGTCGCATCGGCGGTTTCTTGAAGCGTGCAGCGCGTGGCGTCACGCGAGGTGTCCGCCGCGTGGGGCGCGGGATCGCGCGCGGCGTCAAGCGAGTCGCCAAGACCGTCGGGCCCGCGCTGAAGCGCTTCGGGCGTATGGCAGCGCCGCTGCTCAAGCGCGCGTTGCCCATGATCCAGAAGGTGGCTGGCATGGCAGGACCGTGGGGGCGTTTGGTTTCTGCAGGCATCGGCGGCGTGCGTGGACTGATGTCCGGCAAGGGTCTCAAGGGTGCCCTGCAAGGCGCAGTAACGGGGCTGATCCCCGGCGGCGCAGGCAGTATGGTGGCAGGTTTACTGCGCGCCGACGGCCTCGATGACGACGCGGCATTGGACGCTTTGGCGGACATGACCGACGCGGGCGAAGTGGATCCTGCCGTCGCGCTGCCGCTCGGTGCGGGGCTTGCGGCACGTGTCATCGCGCGACGCGGAATCGGCGCAGCGCAACAGCGACGCGGTACGGCGAGCAGCCGCGTACGTGGCGCGGCTGCACCCGTGCGTCAGGCACACCGCGTGATGCTCAACGTGGCTCGTCGTCTCGGTGGCCCCGTGGGGCGTCGCTTGCGCCTGCTGCGGACCATTGCACGTTCGGCTGCCGGCAGAGTCGCCCGCAGTGCGAGCACGCCCAAAGCTGCAGCACGTGCCACACCGCGGGCCGCTGCCACGGCTGCACGCAAGGTGGCCAACGTCGCCGCACGTCGTCCGCAATTGGCGAAGCGTTCACCCGTCGTGGCGAAGCGTCGAACCCAGATGCGACGAAAGATCTTGCGTCAGGTTCCCGTGAGCTCGCTGTTCAAGGGTTACGTGGAGACACCATCGCCGTCGTGACGCAAACGGAATCGACGACCCGGATGAAGGAGTAACACAGATGACTGACCCATTGGACGAACTGGGAGCTTCCCGAGCGGAAGGCATGGAAGACGACTTGGTAGGCGACGACATGGACGCGCCGACGGACATGGCTGCCGACGAGATGGAGGACGAGATGAGCGAACTGGACGACGACTTCGACGACGAGTTTGACGACGAGTTCGACGGTGACGCCCACGACGACCTCGACGACGAAGCGGACGACGAGTTCGCGTACGCCGCAGCCGACGACCTCGACGACGACTTCGACGGTCTCGACGATGCAGACAGTTGGGACGACGGGGACGCTTGGGACGACGACGCCGACGTCGACGATATGGACGAGGTAGACGACCTCGACGACTACGCCGACCATGCCGAAGCATCGTGGGACGAAGCGGACTGGGCCGACGACTTCGACGACGCGGACGAGATGGACGCCATCGACACGGCGTTTGCGCTCGCGATGGACGCCGCTGACGAAGACGAGTTCGCCAGTCGCCTCGCGCGAGAGATGCGTCGCTTGCGTCGCCGCGCGCGTCCCTATCTGCGCAGGATTGCTCTGCGCGTGACGCCGATCGCGCTCGAGATGATCCGCGCGCTGTCGACCTCGAGCAAACCATCGAAGCTCGACGCGATGGACGCGTTGGCGGAACTCGCTGCAGAGTCGGATGACGAGTTTGCTGACGCGTTGGTGCCGTTCTTGGCGGGGCTCGCGGGGCGATACGTCGTGCGATCGATGCGCAGTGCTCTGCGCGGCCGTGTGAGTCGACGTACCGTGGTGCGCACCGCCCGCGCGACCGTCAAGGCCGTGCGTCAAGCCGCCAAGCGAACGTTGCGCCGACATGGTCCGAAAGCGTTACGTAGCGTGCCCAAGATCGTTCGGCGCGTGGCCAAGACCGTACGTGCGCGTCCCGCCGCTGCGCGCAAGGCGCCGCGTTTGATCCGTGCGACCGCCAAAAAGGTAGCTGCACGTCGTGCGGTCGTGCGTCGACTGTCCAAGCCCGTTCCCAAAGCGCGTCGCGTCGCCGTCAAAGCCGTGCAGCGCGTGAGGCGCAAAGCTGCCTCGAGCGGCGGTGCGAAACGACCCGCGCCGCGAGCTCGGCGAGTCGTTCGCCGCGGACCCAGCGTTTCACGCCCCGCTCGTGCTGGTCGTCCGCGCGCCATCTGATCGAGTCGCGAAGATGAACCCCATGGACTCACGACGTCACACCGAAGCATTCATCGACGCCAAGATACGTGGCTTGGTCGCACGTGCGCGTCGGCTGTCTCGGCTGACCAAGAGTTCATTGGGCCTTCGCGATCAGGACATCAAGTACTGCCCGTCGACCGCGCACTTCGAAGCGGTCAACGCGCGGCTCGAGAGTATCGATAGTACTCTGCGCAAGCATCTGGACGAGCTCCGCGCCATGGAACGTTCCGGGGCGCCGAGCCGGGAGCGCTTGCTACACCGCTGCGCGCTGGTCGAACGTGAAGTCGACCGCGCGAGGCGCACGTACGGCCTATTCTTCGAAGTGTTCGCCCAGCGCGGTACGGGGTTTGCTCCCGCGCTGGCGGCGTGTGACGTGGTGGCGGCGGATTGTTTTGCGATCGTGCGTCGCTCGGCGCCCGGCGTGCTCCACGGCCCACTGCTCAAGCCTGTGACGTATCTCGAGCATGGCTTTTCACCCGCCACGTTTCGGCGGGGCGTGATGCTCTCACGCTTGCTCGGCGAGACGAATCCGTTTCCGCTGGTGCGGGTTCCGTATGAGCGGGTGCACTCGCCGTGGGGGATGGGCGTGTTGCTGCACGAGATCGGCCACAACCTGCAAGCGGACATGACCATCTGGCAAGAGACGCGAGCAGCCTTGCAGCGCCGCGTGCTCTCGGCGTCCAAAGATCCGTGGACGGCGCGCATCTGGTCCCGCTGGCACAAGGAAATATTCGCCGATCTGATCGCGCTCTTGCTGGGGGGCCCGGCGTCCGCCCGCGCGATGATGGACTTTCTTTCGTACACCAGCTCACGCGTGCTGACGTTTCGTCCGCTGTCCGTGCACCCGACGCCGTACGTTCGGACGTTCATCATGGCGGAGATGATGCGCCGTATGGGCTTCGACAAAGAGGCGCAGCGCTCTACGGGCGTGTGGAAGGAACTGTATGACCCGCGCGTTTACACGGCGCGTATCCCCAAGCGTCTCCTCGACACCGCCCCGCGCATCATTCCGCACGTCGTCGACGAAATCGCCTACCAGACGCGCCGCGGGCTCGGACAGCGCACGCTCAGCGACGTCGTACCGTTCACTGAAGCAGACCAGCGCGAGATCCTCCGCGTCGCTCGTGCACTCGGCGAAGGGCAAGTGCCCGCGGCGTTGCCTCCGCGCTTTTTGATCAGCGCCAGTCGTTATGCGTTCGACGAACGTTTCGCGCCAGCCGAGCGGATCTCGAACCTGGTGCTCGAGCACCTCGCGAAGACCGCCACGCGCACGAGAAATCGACGGCAAGTGCCGCTCGCGGCTGCCGCATGAACTTTTGACATCTTTTCATTCAGTCCACGTCTCCAGCCACACCGAGGTCACACCATGAATGTCGTTCCCCTCACCACAACCACTCGCGATACGGCGACCAGCAGCGGCCTGAGGCAACTCGACGATCTGATCCGCCGCAAGCTCAAGGTTGGCGATCCCAGCAACGTGCAAGAGGTCACTCGGGCCCTGCGCGTGATGTACCCGAAGACCGCTGCCTCGAGTGACGCCGAGGCGCGAGGGTTTTCGCCACTGTCGGGGGCGCTCACGTCGGCTCCCGTCGAACTCGGGCTTTCTCAAAACGACGATCTCTACGAGGAAACGCTGGCGCAGCTGCGAGAAGATCTGGGCGTGTTGGTCAAAGCAGCCAACAATCGTGACATCGACGCGGAGCTGCGCGGCTACGAGATGGAGCTACCGCGTGAATTGTCCGCTGCCGTAGCCGCCGCGCGACTCTCGCTCGACCCAGCGCAACGTGACGCCGCGCTGCTCGGGATCCTGCGACTGAACGAGCGAGCTCACGAGCTGCGGCAACTCGGGTTGCGGTCCTCGCAGTCGTTCTTCGACTATCGGCGTGCGGCGACCACTGCAGACACGGCGGCCGATGTCGTGCGCGTGGCCATCGGTGAGGCGCTCGGCAAGCGCAACCTCGGGCGTCAGGGTTGGATCGTCAACGCCCCCGCGGCGGACTTGCAGGCGCGGGGCCGCGCTCTCGTCGACTCACTCGACGAACTTGCTGGACAAGACGCGTGTTGTCACGACAACGAACAAGGCCAGAACTTCCGCGACTACACCGCGCTGGTGACAGGCGTGCCCGCGTCGTTGCGCGGTTACGTGCGCCCGCGTTCACTCGACGTGGCGATCACCGAGTTGGTCGGTGTGTACACCAGCGGTATGGCAAGCCCGAATGGAGAAGGCTTGCGCCAAGGTTCGTTGCTCAACAGCCAGACCATCGTCCGCTTGGGCCAGTTGTACGGCGCCGTCGGTGCGGTGATCGCTGGCATGCCGCCGAACGCACGACAGCCTTTGCGAGCCTTCGGTGAGGCGCTCGGACTGTTCTTGTCGGCGTTCGTCAACACACGTGCAGGTGCGCTCTACATCGAGTTGGCGCTGCCGGTCACGCTCAGTGCCCGTCGCTTGGGCACGACGCGTCTGGCGCGGCGCACTTCGTTTCGCAACTTGATCATTCAGCGATCGAACTTCGCGTTTACCACGGAGTCGATGATCTCGAACAACTGGTACCAAGGAGGGCGGCTTTCGTGGGTAGCAAGGCGCGACGGCATTCTCCTGAACGTTCACCGCACGGTGGACATGCTCGCTTGACCAAGAAGGAGGATACGATGCCCAACAGACAACGACGAATCGACCGTTCACGTGACGGTTTTGGAGAGCTCGCGCCCGCCTTGTACGACGCGGTGGAGGCGTTCGAAGACGAACTGCTCGGCGAGGATGACGACTGCGAGGACGACTTCGACGACTACGAGAAGGAACATAGCTACGAGCGCGTGGATCACCGCGACGCGAACTTGGCGTACGAAGAGCCCGCACGTTCCCCCGGAAAGGGCGCGGGCAAAGACAACGGCAGAGTCTCGAAACGCCGTCGTGGACCCGTGTGGGACGATGTCGATCGCGATCTCCGCGAGGAGGAGGTTGCGGTCAGTCGCGCGCTAGTCGATCTGGCGGGAAAGATCAGGCCGAGGCCAGGGGTGCTCGTTCCCGCGTTCGACCAGTTCGTGGAGGAGGCTTACGCAACTGACCATACCGTACCTCGCGACTTGCGGCGCGTGCCGACGTTCCCCGATCCGAGCGTGCGCGATCCGAGCTGGAATCGACGCAGTAAATCAGGGACAGGTAAACCAGGTGCCGTCAAAGTCCCAGTCAAGCCGCTGTCGGCAGCCGACTCTCGAGATGACGCGCGCGTCGCCTACGAAGACGTCTCGACGGGCGGCTCGCAAGAAGTTCGAGTCACCTCGGAAGACGACGTACATTGGTTTCACGAACACTCGCTGATGATCGTCTCGAACGCGTCACTGCGTTTGCGCCAGGGCGCCGACATCGAACGCTTCTGTGGTGCGTGTGAAAAGCGCATGGCTGACGAAGAATTTCCAGAGGAAGTGAAGGTGTGGACGGGTTCCGTGCGGCCCAGCGAAGTCGTCATGCGTCTCGCCGAAGCACTGCGCACCGCATCTGCACTCCCGCCATCTCAACGCAGGAATTTCGTCGCTGGTATGGAAGCGGCGCTGGATGATCTGCAAGTCGCTCAGAAAGGTCTAGGGTCATGAGTCTCAGCGAAGTCGAAGTAGTCAAGCGCCTGTTCTCTCAGTTCAGCCGCGAACTGTTGGAAGAGATCGCGCCAGAAGATCGGGCACGCTTTCAGCCACTGATTCAGCAACGCGCGATGCAGTTGGCGAAAGCTGCGGCGGGCAGTGCAGGCAACTCGGGTTTGCCCGACTTGTTCGGCTTGTCGTCGGGGTCTCCAACCACGTTCGACATGTTGGGCGTCACGTCGATAGAACCCGATTTCGACGATGCCGTGATCCCGACGCAGCTGCACGCCGCCGCCGAGCTCTATTACATCTACCAGCACGAACGCATGAAGGTGTTCAGCGTGGCGGGCATGTTGCTGAGACTATTCCACGAAGGGCGCATGCGGATTCAACGCGGGCCTGGTGCACGAGCGCTGTACCTGCTCGAGAAGCACGAGCCGCTGCGTTACAAGCTCAAACACCGCCTGCACGCGTATCGTCGCGTGTTCAACTACGGCAAGCAAGCGCTGTCACCTGGCGCGGTCGTCTACCGTGACTTCCACCGCCAGTTCGTGGCGTTCAACTCGGCGCTCGCACAGTACTTTCGCGATCTGTTGATCGGTGAAGTGATCCGCGGCTCGCAGTTGATCGGACAGCGACCGTTCGGCAGCCAAGCGACGATCGAACGCTTGGGCACCGATTTGCGCTGGCGGCTCGATCGCGCCACCTACGGCAACATCGTGGCGCTCACGCTCGAGACGAGCGAATACCTCAAGACGATCCTCGACGCGCTGGAAACTGCGGACATCAAGAAAGCGTTCGACGCCAACAACAAGTGGGACGTGGTCGAGATCGTCTCGCAGCGTTATCTCGGCGGCGCCAAAGAGATTTCTCAACGCACCAAGATGGCCGAGACTGGGCGCGCGCTGCTCAACTTCGTGGCGGACAATCCATTTCGGGCAACCGACTTTCAGACTTTCCAGGCAATGGTCCAGCCTCTCGGCTCAATGGCTGAGAGCTGGATTGCTGCTTACCGAATGGCGCCCGAAGGAAGAGGTTTCCGAGGAGTGAACCCAGCGCTCAAAGGCTTGATCGGCGGCGCAGGCGCGCCGCGTGCAGCCTGAGCCCACACAGCAGTTCATCGTGAGATGGGTGCAAATGATGTTGGGCGCGGTCAGGGCAGCGGCTCCAGTTTCAGTATGGTCGGCGTCCACGTCGGCGCCGACCGTCGCTGCGCCCGCCAACATCGTGCTCGACCCGGTGTTGGTGCTCCACCCCTGGGGCAGCCTGCTGAGCACGTGGGTGCGGCGCGTCGCGTCCGTGTGGATGCCGAATGAAGTGTTTGCAGCCCTCGACAGTCCACGTGCTTGGCTCGAAGATCCGAGCGCGTGGGTGCCGAGTACCTATCCGCGTCCAGTGATCAGTCGAGCCGAGCGTGGCCAGTCAGTCGCGACAGGCTTAAGAGGTTGGAAACACAATTGGGCATCCGAACGCGGTCAAGTGTCGTGCCTGGAGACGACTGATGAAGCGAACCCCACGCGCAACGTCGACGGACTACAGCGTCGTCATCAGTTGCTTTCGAGTGCGCTCGAAGAGCGAGTAGATGGTGCGGAGTCACGCTTTCGCGGTCCTGAGATGGTGCGCGCGAGCTTCGTCGACGTGGCGGCACTCGCCGCCACGCTCGCGCGATTCGGCGGTTACGCGTTGTGCGCTGGCGAGGCGGGAACTGGGGCGTTCGCATTTTGCGATCACTTGACGGCATGGGGGCTGGACGTCGAAGAAGTCGACGCAGTGGACCGTCCCTCGGTGCAGGTCGTGCGCGGCCAACTGATGGACGCGGGGCTCGACGCTGCTCCCTGGTTGGGTATCGACTTGGCGTTGGTTCAAATTTTGGTGCCCGCTGCGTTTGATCCCGACGAGGATCCTTGGCAGGGGGCTCGCACGTTTTGGTGGCGACTATGAGCTTGGATGAGATGCTGCAAACCGATGACTTGCTGGGGCGTGTGCGGACCAACGTTCGGCGCGTCGTCATCAACAAGGTGCAAGGCCAGGTGGCAAACCCGATCGTGCGCTCTTCACCCTACCGCATCGGGCGGGACGGCATCCTGCACATCGTGCCGGGCACGGGCGGTATCTCGCTCAACCAGCGCGTCGGCGACCCGGCGGTGGGCCTGGCGGGTGATCACGTCGAGCCCGGCGCTGCGCTGCACAACAACGATCGCGAAGTCGTGGGGCCGAAGGGTGGGCCCAATCGCGCGTTGATGATGCTCTCGTGTATCGGCAATCGCGCGGTCGTCACCACGGGCCCAGCTCAGGGCTCCAAGGGAACCGTGGTGGGGAAACACGGCGGAATCGACCACGTGATCGTCGACTTCGACCCGTCGGTGCTCAAACGACTGCGCATCGGCGATCGCATCGAGATCACCGCGCAAGGGCAAGGACTGAAACTCGCGGGGTTCGACAAGGTGTCCGTCTTGAACACGTCACCGCGCTTGCTCGCTCGTATGGGGCTGCGCGTTCACGGGCGGCACCTGCACGTTCCCGTGTCCCACGTGGTGCCTGCGGGGTTACTGGGCAGCGGCGTGGGCAAGTCGAGTGGCGTGCTCGGCGACACTGACATCCAACTGAGTCACCCCGAGATCAATCGACGGCATCGTTTGAACAGCTTGCGTTACGGTGACCTGGTAGCGATCTGCCCCGTCGACAATCGTTTCGGACCCAGCGTGCGCCCCAACAGCGTCACCATCGGCGTCATCGTCCATTCGGACAGTTATGTTGCAGGGCACGGTCCGGGGGTAACACCTCTGCTCATCGGCCCCGCGTCGTTGATCAAACCCACGTTCTCGGCTGACGCTAACGTCGCGATGCGCCTGGGCTTGCGTGAACGCATCGCGAGGATTCCAGCGCCAGACGCGGCCGAGCGTCGCCGCGTCTGGCGTCGCGTGTGCAGCTGTGGGGCGTCGACCGACGCGCTCAGTTGCAGCCACGACCCCCACGACGAGTGTGCTCAATGTGCCGTACCCCGCGCAAGAGTCAGCCCCCGTATGCGATCTCGCCGCCGTTTCTAAGAGACGCAAACGATTGCTCAGCGGCCCCGATGCGGCGCGCGTCGAGCGCCGCGTGGACTCTGCAGTGTGTTGCGGAGCTACCGAGGGCCGAAACACTTGGCGACCATCGCCGCGCGCGTGTCGACCTTGAGCTTCGCGAACACGCGCCGTAGATGGGTCGACACGGTCCACTCGCTGATCGAAAGTTCCGCCGCAATCTGCTTGTTGACGAACCCTTGCGCGACCAAGGCAGCGATCTGAATCTCACGCGCCGTGAGCAACGACAAGTGCGGTCGGCTACGTTCCTGATCGAGCCCCATGATCGGCCAACTCGGTAAGGCAGGGCTGGGGGGTAGTTGTTCACCTACGGTGCTTTGCACTGGGACGAGCCAGAACGTCATGCCGTCGATGACCACCTGACGATGTTGCGGTTCACTCGTCTGTGTTTCGGCTTGCTGCGTCGCGGCAGCGCTGAGCGCTGCGATCGGATCGTTGCTGACCACTGACAAGCGAGGCTGGTTCGTACGCTGGTTCATTCATCCCCTCCACAACTGCAATTGGTCCGTCAGTTCATGCGTTCTCGGCTGCTTCAGACACCCTGGGCTCGGCTGCCTCGTTCGAGCCCGCGGGCTCCCACGGGCCCGTCAGCTCATGGGAGGTTCCTGCGCGCAGCACGTCGTTGGCCGCTTCCCGTTCACCGAACAGGCGCAGGTAGCGCACGACCAAGAGCAGGATGTGGTCGTCCGACTCGGCGATATCGGTCGTGTTTGCGGCGCCGCTCGCGCCGTCGTTCGAGCTCGAGCCTGACGGGTCCCCCAGGCCTTCCACGAGCTCCGCGAAGCGAGCAGGGTCGAGCACCGACGCGGCGTGCATCAACGCGGCAAGCAACGTGGGCGTGGTGAACTGACGGCCAATTGAGACACCGTTTACTAATCGTGTGTCCAGTGTTGGACGCACGACCTGGCGCACCGTCGTGGAGAGCTGCGCTCGAATCAACCCAGGGTGACGGCTGGCCCGCACGAGCACGGCAAGGCGACGTGGGTGCGCTAAGGCTGACAGCGCCGAGCTACCTTGTGTGATGAGCTTGTCGCCGTCGACGCTCAGGCGAACGGGCGCGAGTTCGTCGTTCCGATTCACATCGATGCCATACGCGCAGAGCAGCGTGTTGAACGCGTTCGAGTCAGCCTGCTTGAAGCTCCAGAGCGCGCGCGTCAGGCAGTCGCTGTGAAGGGGCCACAAGCCCCAAAGCATGCCATGCTCGCCCGACGCCACCGCGTCCAGCGGCGCACCGAACCAGTGGGACACGAACTCAGCCGCGCGGGCCTGAGCAAGGGTCAGGCCCATTGCCTCCCAGTCCGCGACTCGAACACCGTTCGGACCGCGGCACGCTACGCTCCCCAGATGAACGATACCGTCTGGCGTTTTGCTCAAGGCAACTCGTTGTCCATCGGGAAAGCGAACCAACGAGCCTCGGACCTCGAGCTGACGTAGCGCTGCGTTGAGCGCTGGCCCCTTTGCTGCGCGACTCTTGCTCGTTTCGCTGCGCTTGCGCTGCTGCCGAGTACGCTCATGTGCCGAACCCTGTGCGTAGGCAGCGGACAGTACGTCGAACCTCGCCGTTTGCTGATCGGCGATGACTCCATCGCGAGCTAGGTGTCGTGCAGACATGGGAACATGTTTGCGCAAGTGAACTGTGCGCAGCAGTCACACGTTCAAGTGACCACACTAGACGCATGACCCGTCGTCGCTTCTAGCTTGAGTGAAGGTCTGTCGCAATAGTCGATCGTCTTGGCGCGCACGCGGAAGGTCGCGCGGAACGTGCCGCCGCACGTGATCGCCGATCATTTACGCTCTTCACGCGACGCGTCGTGAGGCGCGTGCCATGCGAACGTGCGCAGTCTGTGACGTGTCTTTGCAAGTCGTGGGAAGGAATGCGGGGAGAACTCCCGCGCCTGCGCGACGGGCCTGAGCGAACGCCGCGGGTGAGCTGGTTCCGTAGTGCGGCTTGAACAACACGCTGTCGCCAAGGTTCGTGTTTGTTTTTGGGTCGCGACGGCAGTGCCGTCATCGATCAGCGCATCACGCGGTGCGAACGGCCAGGGCCGTCAGCTGCGATGGCCATCAACGAGGATCGCAACCCCAGCACTGGTCAGCTCTACGTGTGAGTCTTTCAGGGTTACACTCTCGTCCGAGCGCAATAGTACTTCGTGCGATGAAGCAGTATCGAACGGGACCTGTGTCATATCTTCCGCGAACGAACACACGACTGACAGCGCGCCGCGACGCAGCACCAACCATCTCGCTTCTTCGTCGAAATCGATGACGCTGCCGTCCAAACTGTCGTCTTGCAGCTCGGGGTGATTGCGCCGCAGCTCCAGTAGCGCGATGTGCCACTGAAGCATTTCGGCATGCTTCGGCTGCTCCCGTTCACGCCAGTCGAGTTTGGAGTTGCGGAAGGTGCTCTCGGCTTGAGGATCGGGAATGGCCTTGGGGTCCCAGCCGAACGCAGCAAACTCTCGCCGTCTACCTTTGCGCACCGCCTCGGCGAGTTGTTCTTCGGAATGGTGGGTGAAGTACTGGAAGGGTCGAGCCGTGCCCCACTCTTCACCCATGAACAGCATGGGCACGAATGGTGAGAGCAACGTGAGCGCCGCTGCGATCTTCAGCTCACCTGAGGAGAGCGACGCCGAAAGCCGATCGCCGACGGCGCGATTGCCAACCTGGTCATGGTTCTGAGAGAACACCACGAATCGTCGCCCGCGCAAGCCCTCCGTGGTCCCTCCGAAACACTTGTCGCGATAGCTGGAGTACTGGCCGCGAAACAGGAAGCCGTGCCGCAACACATCGGCAAGCTGCGCGACCTTGCCGAAGTCGCTGTAGTAGCCAGAACGTTCACCTGTCAGCACCGTGCGCAGCGCGTGGTGCACGTCGTCGCTCCACTGGCTCTCGAGACCGTATCCACCGCGCGCAGCGTCACGCACGATGCGCGCGTCGTTCAGACCGCTCTCGGCGATCACGACCAGCGGACGCCCGACGCGCTCGGACAAGGCAGATACTTCGTCGTGGATCTGCTGCAGGATGTGGGTCGCGGATTGATCGAAGATGGCATGGATGGCGTCGAGTCGCAGGCCATCGATGTGGTAGTGGTCGAGCCAGTGCAGCGCGTTGTCGCAAATGAAGCGGCGAACGGGTTCACTCCCTGCATCATCGAAGTTGAGCGCCTCACCCCACGGCGTGTGGTACTTCGAGGTGAAGTAGGGGCCAAACTGGCCCAAGTAGTTCCCGCTCGGCCCCAGGTGATTGTACACGACGTCGAGTAACACGGCGACGCCCGCTGCGTGGCAGGCGTTTACCAGCTTCATCAATCCTTGCGGCCCTCCGTAGCTCGTGTGCGGAGCGAATAAACTGACTCCATCGTAGCCCCAGCCTCGCTCACCCGGAAAATGCGCGACGGGCATGAGCTCGATGTGCGTTACCCCCAGCGCCGACAGGTCAGGCAAGCGTTCGATGATCGCTTCGAAGGTGCCCGCCTGTGTGAACGTGCCAACGTGCAGCTCGTACAAGACTGCCGACTTCAGCGGGGCTTGTTCGAACCCCGCGTCCGTCCACTCGAAGGCATCGAAGTCCACCCAACGTGATGGGCCATGAACTCCTTCTGGTTGCAGTTGCGAGCGCGGATCCGGCCTCAGTGGTCCGCCGTCCAGGGACAGCGCATAGTCTTGGTCGGGAGTGATCGCCGGGTGGTCCACGACGAAGTGCCCATGCTGCGCGGGTGACATCGGCACGCGCTCATGCTGTGGTAGCAGAACCAACTCGACCTTCTGAGCACGTGGGGCCCAGACCGAATATTCACCCATCCGAATCAACCCCGCACGTCAGTCTTCACGACCATTGCTCGTATCACAGCCGCGCTCATCTTGCTCGAGCGCATCACCGCGGAGCGCCGCATCACGGGTCACAGCGCTCCAGTATCGCCACAGGCAAGGGCCCGAGTAGTGAACTGATGGGAACATTCCCATCGAGTTCGTCACTGTCGCATAGAACATTGCGCCACTTGCCGTCGGGTAACGTGAGGCTCGTGTTCGCGAAGTCATCGCCGTGTTTCATCCACCAGCGTGTGATGACGGCGATGGTGTCTCGTCCGCGCATGAACGCGACCATACGCTCTCGTTGCCTCCCTGTCGCGGTTAGTGGCGTGTAGGTCCCAGTTTGGCTGAAGCTTGCCGCGCGACGCCTCCGCACCCCCAGACCACGCGTGATCACGAACAACTTGATGGCGCCGTTGCCGCGTGCCTCCCACAACGTCTTGGCGCTGAGCTGCCGCACACTCTCGAGCAGCTCTCGTCGGCGCGCGAAGTCGACCGGGCGACGATTGTCGGGATCGACCAGGCTCGAGTCCCACAACTCGGTACCCTGGTAGATGTCCGGCACGCCTGGACACATCAACTTCAGCACCACCTGGCATAGTGAGTTGGCATGCGCGGCCTCGGAGATCGACTCGACGAACTCTTGGAGCTCGGCGATTAGCTGGTCGTGCGCGTACAGCTGCTCCAGGTAGTCGTCGATCGCCTGCTCGTACGCTTCGTTGGGCGAATGCCACGACGAGTGCAGCTTCGCTTCGCGTACTGCCTTTTGCATGTACGCGGACATGCGTTCTCGTTCGATGGGCCACGCCCCAACCAGATTCTGCCAAAGCGCGTATTCGGTGCGAGCGTCGGGGGCCAGGCTGCCCCCTGGCAGAACGTCCGCCTGCTTCGCGCCCGCGAGATGAGAACGCCAGCGCTCGAGCGTTAGCTCCCAGAGCTGTGGAACTTCCGACAACACCAAGAGCCGCGCCCGCACGTCTTCGCTGCGCTTGGTGTCGTGGGTCGACGTGGTGTTCAGGGCGTGGGGCGTACGTTCCTGACGTGCCTGCATCAAGTGATGAAAGCCCTCAGTGTCGAGCGAGAAGCGCGCTGGGTTCCCGCCGACTTCGTTGAGAGCGACCAGGCGATTGAAACGATAGAAGGCGGTGTCTTCCACACCCTTGGCCATGGCTGGACCAGTGAGCTGCTGCAGACGCAGCACGAACTCGAGCTCCTCCTCTCCCGAAGACTCGAGTAGCAGCAGGCTCTCCAGGAACGCAAACAGTCGTTCGTCGAGTTGCGGGTTCGCGTTGCGCGCTCGCTCGCACGCCTCTCGCTGCACCTTGCCGTCTTGGCTGCTCGCGATGCCTGAGGGGGTGACGTAGCTTCGGTACACGGGAAAGGCGACACATAGTTCGACGATCGCGCTCTCCAGATCGAACCGAGAGTAGTCTCGATGGCGCCTGTGGCGCTGACAGATATCAGCGAGCCTGGCGCTGAGTCGACGGACGTCACTCGCCAGCGCTTCTTGCAGCACCAAGCGTTTACATTCGGCCACGAGCTCGTCGAAGTCTTCAGGCTCTTCCAGATCCAACAGTCGACAATATTGTTGCGTGAGCGGCTGTTCTCCGTCCGGATCCACGAGCAGCCATTGCGCTTGATTCAGGAATTCGTAGCCAGTGGTTCCTGCTACGGGCCAGTCGGGTAGTTCTTCGTGCTCCTCCAAAATTTTTTCGACCAGCAGCCAAGCTTGTGGCGCGTGTCTCGCCAGGCGCTGCAAGTACTGTTTCGGATCGTAGAGCCCGTCGATGTGGTCGAGGCGCAAGCCGTCGACGCTACGATCTGCAAGCCACTTCAAGACTCGATCGTGGGTGGCTTCGAACACCTCTCGTTCTTCCACACGCAGCCCGACTAGCGAATCGATGTCGAAGAATCTTCGGTAGTCGAGTTCGTGACTGCCGATCCGCCAAAAGGATAATCTGTAGATCTGCCGCTCCAATACCTCGTGCAGGGCGTCAGGTGAGCCGT
The DNA here is from genome assembly GCA_965651905.1 of uncultured bacterium. GTDB lineage: Bacteria > Myxococcota_A > Polyangia > Polyangiales > Polyangiaceae > SZUA-265. Next base: position 25,571 of record CBFGUG010000058.1, read on the forward strand.
TTACCTGAAGCAAGTGTTCGTCGATCGCAGCGGCGATGCTCGGGTCGTCACACAACCGTTGCAGCATGTCTTGCAGAACGGCTTTGTCACGATGGCGTCGTGCGCGGCTGCGCCAGTCGACCACGTTGGGCGCAGGCAGCTCGGCCAAGGCATCCGCGACGAAGGCCAATTCGCTGGAAGCCAGGCGACTCGCGACCTCCTGCAACAAATGCCCAATCGAGCGCGGCGCGAGGGGGTTACGATGTTCGTGATAGACGACCGCAAAGTTACTGCCATCTCGTTCCAGTTGAATCGTGCCCGCCTCGACCTCTACGCCGTACTGATCGCCCAGAATCGGTAACAACACGCGCTCGGTCTGAGCCGCACGCCACTCCACGTCGAAGAAACTCGAGTAGCGACTCGACGGACCGTTCTCCAGCACGTCCCACCACCACGCGTTGTGACCGCCGCGGATGGCCATGTGATTGGGCACGATGTCCAGAAGTTGCTTCAGGTTCGCTTTGGACAGCGCTGCACACAGCGTGTCTCGACCCGAATCACCACCGAGCTCTGAGTTGACCTGGCCCGGATCAACGACGTCGTAGCCGTGAGAGCTGCCAGCCGCGGCTTGTAGGTACGGCGACGCGTACAGATGACTGACCCCCAGGGATGCGAAGTATTCCGCTAGTTCACTAGCTGCGCGGAAGTCGAACTCAGGTCGTAACTGGAGACGATACGTGGCGACTGGATCACGAGTTGCGTCTTGCGACATTGGGTTGCCTTCATTGCTATCACGACAGCTTCGATTTCATGTTTATCTAATGCAGGTATTCAGACGATTTTGAGCGCGTAATCGTGGGGTTCTGGCTCACCTGTGTCGAGATTGTGGCGGTTGACGCCTGCAACGAGTCGACCCAGCGGTCGTAGCAAGATGCCACACTGGACTTAAGTGCGGCGAGTCTAGCGGACAGCCGCTCTAGTGTTCAGGGACCAATCGGGTGAACCCTGCAGCGCCAGCCGTCGGGAACGCGCAAGCATGGTGCACGGAGACTCGACGTCAAGGCACGGGCTTCGAAGAGTCCACTGACGCGAGACTGCTTCGCCGCGGTGTCCTGTCGAGCGCGTCGTTGTGTTACAGTCATCATCCTTCGGAGGGGAACCGAGGAGAGATGGATGGGAATGAATGAACAATCGAGAGTCGAAAGACTGATCGAGGAGGGCCGAGATCGGGTTCTGATACTCGACGTGAAGCCCGCAGTCGATGGTGGTCGATACGCCGCGAAGCGCGTGATTGGCGACGAGGTGACGGTCAGTTGCGATTTGGTTTCCGACGGTCACGACGTGGTGCACGGGGTGTTACGTGTTTGCGCGGCCGACCAGACCGATTGGTCAGAGTACCCGCTACAGTCGCTTGGAAATGATCGGTTCGCCGCGACGTTCACCGTATCCCAGCAGGGTCGCTGGGCATACGAAGTCGAGGGCTGGGTCGACGACTTCGAAACATGGCGAACGGGCGTCATCCGCAAGCACGAAGCCGGGCAAGACGTCACGGTCGAACTCGCGTCGGGTATCGGATTGATCGAAGGCGCTCGCACGCGGGCCGGGGAAAGCGGAGCAGAGGCTGACGCCGAACGTCTTCAAGACTTGTGCAGAGACTTGGAGTCCGTGGATGCCGCGCAGCAGTTCGCGATCGCGACTAGTGACGAATTGCGCGCTCTGGTTGCAGCGCATCCCGATCGAAGCTTCAGCACTCGAAGTGGAGAGCTGCCGCTTTTGGTCGAACCATTGCTGGCGCGTTTCACGGCTTGGTATGAGTTGTTTCCCAGGTCGTTGGGTGAGGCAGGAACGCATGGAACCTTTGCGGACCTCGAAAATATACTGCCGTATGTGTCTTCGATGGGCTTCGACGTTCTCTATCTCCCGCCCATTCACCCGATAGGCACGACGTTCCGCAAAGGCCCGAACAACACGCTGGAGGCGGGGCCGAACGATCCGGGCAGCCCGTGGGCGATCGGTTCCGAAGCGGGCGGGCACAAGGAGATTCATCCCGAGTTGGGTAGCGTCGACGAGTTTCGGCGATTCGTGCAGAAGGCCAGCGACATGGGCATCGCGGTGGCATTGGACATCGCTTTTCAGGCCTCGCCCGATCACCCGTACGTCCGCTCGCACCCGGAGTGGTTCAAACATCGTGCGGATGGAACCATTCAATACGCCGAAAACCCGCCCAAGAAGTATCAAGACGTCTATCCGTTCGATCTGTCGGGACCGGCCTGGAAGCCACTCTGGGACGAGTTGGTGTCGGTGTTCGAAGTATGGATAGAGCGGGGTGTTCGAGTCTTTCGCGTCGACAACCCGCACACCAAGCCATTGCGGTTTTGGGAGTATTGCATTCGCAAGATCAAGGACGAGCACCCGGACGTGGTGTTTCTTTCGGAGGCGTTCACCCGGCCCAAGTTGATGTACGCGCTTGCCAAGGTGGGGTTCTCGCAGTCCTACACGTATTTCACCTGGCGTACGACAGCGCACGAACTCAGAGCGTACTTGGAGGAGCTGACGCGCACTGAAGTCGCAGAGTACTTCCGCCCGAGCTTCTGGCCCAACACGCCCGACATCCTGCCCGAACACCTTCAGTATGGGGGCCGTCCGATGTTCGTTGCGCGCATGATCCTCGCAGGAACGTTGTCGTCCAGTTGGGGGATCTACGGTCCCGCGTTCGAGCTCATGGAACACACTGCGAGACCCGGCTCTGGTGAATACCTCGACAACGAGAAGTTTCAGCTGCGCACCTGGGATCTGGAGCGTCAAGATAGTCTGCGGCCCGTCATCGAGCGGCTCAATCGCATTCGTCGTGACAACCCTGCGCTGCAATCGAACGACACGCTCACCTTCCACGACTGTGACAACGCCAACCTGCTCGTCTACAGCAAGACCCATGGAGAGAGCGAAAACACGCTCGTGGTCGTCGTCAACCTGGAGCCCTATCATCGTCACTCGGGCTGGGTGACGCTCGACCTGGAAGCTCTAGGCTTGACTGAACAGTACTCGTTTCAGGTGCACGATCTGATCGGCGACGCGCGCCACCAATGGCAGGGACGACGCGTCTACGTCGAACTCGACCCAGCGATGCCTGCCCACGTTTTTCGGGTGCGCCGCCACGTGCGCACCGAGCACAGCTTCGAGTACTTCCTGTAACGCTTTTCTTCGAGGATATGCATGCCGCCAGCCAAAGGATCGAACCGCAACAAACCCTCACGTCCCATCGGCCGTGATCCCGAGTGGTACAAGAATGCGATCATCTATGAAATCCCCATCCGCGCGTACGCCGACTCGAACGGTGATGGCATAGGAGACATTGCGGGCGTCATCACCAAGTTGGACTATCTGCGCGAACTCGGTGTGACTGCGATTTGGCTGTTGCCGTTTTACCCCTCACCCTTGCGCGATGGCGGTTACGACATCTCCGACTACACGTCCGTGCACCCGATGTACGGCACGCTCAGCGACTTCAAGCGGCTGCTCAAGGAGGCTCATGAACGCGGCATCCGTGTGATCACCGAACTGGTGATCAACCACACATCCAAAGATCACCCTTGGTTCGACCGTGCGCGTCGCAGCCCGCCAGGAAGCGACGCGCGAAATTTTTACGTCTGGAGCGACGATGAGTCGCTGTACGGCGATGCTCGCATCATCTTCAGAGACTTCGAGAGCTCCAACTGGACGTGGGATCCCGTCGCGGGAGCGTTTTATTGGCACCGTTTCTACTCCCACCAGCCCGACCTCAACTTCGACAACCCCGCCGTGCACAAAGCGGTGTTCAAGGCCATGGACTTTTGGTTCGACATGGGGGTCGATGGTTTACGCCTCGATGCAATTCCGTATCTCTATGAGCGAGATGGCACGAATTGCGAGAACCTGCCCGAGACTCACCAGTTCTTGAAGAAGCTGCGCAAGCATCTGGACGACAAGTATGAAGACCGCATGCTGCTCGCGGAGGCCAACCAATGGCCCGAAGACGCGGCGGAGTACTTCGGCGACGGGGACGAGTGCCACATGAACTTTCACTTTCCGCTGATGCCCCGCATGTTCATGGCGGTTCAGTTGGAAGACCGTTTCCCGATCGTCGACATCCTGCGCCAGACGCCGCAGATCCCAGACGGCTGTCAGTGGGCCACGTTCTTGCGCAACCACGACGAACTGACGCTGGAGATGGTCACGGATGAAGACCGAGACTACATGTACAAGACGTACGCGCGGGATCCGGTGGCGCGCCTCAACTTGGGGATACGTCGCAGGTTAGCTCCGCTGCTGCAAATGCGTCAGAAGGTCGAGTTACTCAACGGCTTGTTGTTTTCGCTGCCTGGAACACCCGTCATCTACTACGGCGACGAGATCGGCATGGGCGACAACATCTACCTCGGTGACCGTGATGGCGTTCGAACACCCATGCAATGGTCGCCCGACCGTAACGCGGGCTTTTCGCACGCCAATCCGCAAAAGCTGTACCTACCCGTGATCAGTGATCCTGAATACCGCTACGAGGCGATCAACGTTCAAGATCAGAAGAACAACCCCGCGTCGCTGTTGTGGTGGATGAAACGCACCATTGCGCTTCGCCAACATCACCCGGCGATGGGCTACGGCGAGCTGGAACTGCTCGCTCCAGAGAACGGCAAGATTCTCGCTTTTCTACGCTTGTTGGAAGAAGAGAAGGTGCTGGTCGTCGCCAACCTGTCGCGGTTCCACCAATGGTTGGAGCTCGAACTCGAGCGCTTCGAAGGGTACACGCCCGTCGAGATGTCGGGAGGCGTACGCTTTCCCGCGATTGGTCGTGAATCCTACCGACTGTCGCTGTCTCCCTTCGGCTTCATGTGGTTCGTCTTGGAGCCGCCAGAGGTGCCGCAGCTCGAAGAGGGCTCGCTGCCGCGCATCGCCATCAAGAGCTCGTGGCAGGAGGTGTTCACTGGCGCCGCGAAGCGCAAGCTCGAACGTGCGTTGGCTGCCTGGGCGCAGGAGCGTCGCTGGTACCGCGGCAAAGCGCGGCGGCGAACTGGCGCGTTCCTGGCTGATACGTTGCTGACCAAAGCCGACAAACGTCAGGCGCTCGCGCTGTTGACCTTCGAATACGCCGAAGGCGATCCGCAAACCTACGTACTGCCGCTTGCCGCCGTTTCGGGCGACGAGATGACGGACATCGAACATCGCGCTCCGCAAGCCGTCATCGCATACCTCGAAGTCGGCGACTCGGTGTTTGCGCTCGTCGACTCCATCTCGAGTGGCAAGGGCGCTCCTTTGTTGCTTTCGATGATCCGCGAAAAGCAGGCGGCGCGTGGTCAGGGTAAAACTGTACCCTTCGTACAACCCGCGTTGAAGAAACTGGCCAACGCCGACATCCCCGCTGCCAAGACGTCCGACTTCGAGCAGACCAACTCGACGGTGATGTTCGGCGACAAGTTCATGCTCAAGATCTATCGTCAACTCGAGTCGGGTATGAACTCGGAGCTGGAGATCGGTCAGTTCCTGACCAACACGGTCAAAGACGCGCCCGTGCCGCGCATTTTGGGCGGACTGAACTATCAGCGCGGTAGCGACGAAGCGCTGCTGGGGTTGGTGCAAGAGTTCGTGCCGAATCAGGGTACGGCGTGGGATCTCACGATCGATCGCGTTCGCGCGTTCTTCGACCGGGTGCTCACTTCCGAGACGAATGAAGCCCCTTTGCTCCGAGCGCGGCCGTATCGCGTAGGGACTCCCGTGCAAGTCGACGAGAGTATGTACGATCTGATCGGTCCCTACCTGCACGAGGCACAACACCTCGGGCAGACCACGGCCCGGGTGCACAAGGCGCTAGCCAGCCGTCGTGAGCCCAAGTCTTTTGCGCCCGAGTCGTTCTCGACGATGCACCAGCAGTCCATCTATCAGTGGACTCGGGGTCTGATGGTGCGCACGTTCGAAGCACTGCGGAAGAAGCAATCCCGACTTCCAACCGAAGTGCGTGCCAGCGTGGGCAAGCTGGTGCAGCGTGAGCGCGAAATCGAATCGCTACTCAAACGCGTCAAGAGTACCAAGCTGGAAGCAGTTCGCATCCGTTGCCACGGCGACCTTCACCTGGGGCAAGTGCTCTACACGGGTGACGACTTCGTGATCATCGACTTCGAGGGTGAGCCCGCGCGGCCCATCAACGAACGTTCGTACAAGCGCTGCCCACTGCGCGACGTGATGGGCATGGTGCGATCGTTCAGTTACGCGACGGAGTCCGTCATGCACGGCGACCAATACCGAGAATGGGACATCGAACGTCTACGTCCGTGGGCCCGAGTCTGGGAGGCGCACGTGACCGCCCAGTACGTCGGCAGTTACCTCGAGGCGGTCAAAGGCGCGTCCTTCATACCCAAACGAAACGAGGATACAGACATGTTACTGTCGTTCTACGGCATCGAAAAAGCGATCTACGAGATCGGCTACGAAATGAACAATCGACCCACTTGGTTACCCATACCCATAGCCGGGCTCGAAGCGATTCTGGACGGGGAAAAAGATGACAGTTGATCCGCGACTCGGAGAGCTGGACTTTCACCTGTTCAGTCAGGGCACACACAGCCGCGCCTATGAGAAGCTCGGCGCACACTTGGATGAACAAGACGGCGTGGCCGGAACGCGTTTCGCGGTGTGGGCCCCCAACGCCAAGCGCGTCGGGGTGCTGGGTCGATGGAACGATTGGTCCGATCCGACTTGGCTTGCGGCACAAGGGCAAGCTGGCATCTGGGAGGGCTTCGTGCCGGGCATCGGTAGCGGAGAGCCCTACAAGTACCGCATAGAGTCCAACGTCGGGGACTACGTCGTGGACAAGACGGACCCCTACGGCGCGTTTCACGAGGTGCCCCCGAAGACTGCGTCGATCGTTTGGGACATGGCGTACGAGTGGAACGACGCCGAGTGGTTGGCCCGACGTGCAGAGCGTCAAGCCCTAGGCGCTCCGATCTCCATCTACGAGGTGCACCTGGGCAGCTGGATGCGTGTACCCGAGGAGGGCAACCGCCACTTCAGCTATCGAGAGATCGCGCCGCGCCTCGCAGATCATGTGCAGAAGACCGGGTTCACCCACGTCGAGTTGATGCCCGTGATGGAGCATCCATTCTATGGGTCGTGGGGATATCAAGTGACGGGATGTTTCGCGCCGACCGCGCGTTACGGCACGCCGCAAGACTTCATGTACCTGGTGGACTACCTTCACGGGCGCGGCATCGGCGTGATTGTCGATTGGGTGCCCGCGCACTTCCCGACCGACGGTCATTCGCTCATGTACTTCGACGGCACGCACTTGTACGAGCACGCCGACCCGCGACAGGGGATCCACCCAGACTGGGGAAGTGCCGTCTACAATTACGGCAGGCGTGAGGTGAGCAGCTTCCTGCTGTCCAGCGCGAACCGTTGGATCGACACCTATCACATCGATGGCCTGCGCGTGGACGCCGTCGCTTCGATGCTCTACCTCGACTACGGGCGCAAAGCGGGGGAATGGATCCCGAACAAGTACGGGGGCAATGAGAACCTCGAAGCGGTGGAGTTTCTGCGCCTGTGCAACTCGGAGCTCTACGCGCAGCATCCCGACATTCTGACGATCGCCGAAGAGTCGACGGCTTGGCCCGGCGTCTCCAGGCCAGTCTACACGGGCGGGCTGGGCTTCGGCTTCAAGTGGGACATGGGCTGGATGCACGACACCTTGAAGTACTTTGCCCTCGACCCCGTGCACCGCAGCTATCACCACCACCAGCTCACCTTCAGAGGGATGTACGCGTTCTCGGAAAACTTCGTGCTCTCTTTGTCGCACGACGAAGTGGTGCACGGAAAAGGTTCACTCCTCGGCAAGATGCCCGGCGATGAGTGGCAGCGCTTCGCCAACCTGCGCTTGTTGTACGCCCAAATGTGGAGCCAGCCGGGCAAGAAGCTGCTGTTCATGGGCGGCGAGTTCGGCCAGGAGCGCGAGTGGAATCACGAGGCGAGCCTAGATTGGAACTTGATCGAACGTGAGGGCAAGCATAGCCAGCTGCAGCTGCTGGTCGGTGAGCTCAACCGTCTTTATCGTGAGATCCCAGCCTTGCACCAAGGGGACAGCCATCCCGACGGCTTGCATTGGGTGGACGCCAATGATTCGGAGCACAGCGTGCTGTGTTATTCACGCACGGCAATCGACGATCGTCCCGTGCTCGTGGTGCTCAACGCGACGCCAGTGGTGCGTCGCAACTACCGCGTGGGCGTCAAACACGCCGGGTACTGGGAAGAGATCTTGAACACGGACTCGAACGTCTTCGGCGGCAGCGGTCAGGGCAATGCGGGAGGTGTGGAGGCGACGCCCGTCCCCGCGCACGATATGCCCATGTCACTCAACCTGACGCTCCCGCCGCTGGGTGCGCTGTTCCTCCGTCCCCGTCAGGCGTAGAGCTCCACGAACTACTATGCCGCGTCGCTTCGATCGAGGCGTTCTAGCGCCATGAACAACGCTCGCTCGAGATCCAGCGCGCGTCCCTCAGCGACGCGTGCGGCGTACACTTGCTCGAAGTCTGCGGGCAGTCGCTGCGTCCAGTTTTCGTCACTGATCGTACCAGGTACGTTGTACGGCTGCTGGAGTCCGAACAAGTCGCTGAACGAAATGAACACGTTGCGCGACTCCGAGGCGAATAGATCCGCGCACTGGGCATGAACTAACGCGCACGGATCGCCGCGGAGCGCCTGCATGAGCTTCCGCTCTGCTTGCTCATCCTTCGCGAGACGGGACGCGAGGTACTGCGCTTGACGCTCGCTTCTGCCTTCGTTGCGCCAGCGCTCGACGACCGCCCAGATAGGCAGCGTGTCGTGGTTGCCCATCAGCACCCAGTCTTCTGGGTTGGCGTTGCGGCTCAGGTAAACATCCTCGGGATTCTCGACGTCTGCCTTCTGCGTCACGCGGAAGCGACCTAGATCGTAGGAGCGCATCACGGCGCCGAGCTCGCGGGGCTGGGTGCTCAACACCTCGCAGATCAAGCGATCCGTCCCGCCGCGCGAGCGCGCGTGTCGCGCGAGCACTTCGAATTCGGTCGAGAAGCGACGGACTTGCGAAGCGTCGAGCGCGCGTATCCAGCCGTCAGCGTGGCGTGCCTGCGACTTGTCGAGCGAGTTCGCACCAACCAACGCATGACGCGCGAGCTCGGGATGATCGGGCAAGTCGGGAGAAGAGAACAGACGCGCGCCGCTTTGAACGGCTCTCAGTGAATTGTCCGTGTCCGAGCGGTAGACCCAGGGGCAGATCAGTCCATGAGGATGGTCGACCCGTACCCTATCGTAGTCGGAGAACAACTTCTCGGCGCGCCGATCGAGCAGCTTCAGCGCAGGGCCGTAGTGCCCTTCCGCCGTGAAGAAGCGATCGGGATCGAGCGTTGGATAGCCCCAGGGTTGGCCGTCGGGGTTCGTGCGGCTGGGGGGCGCGCCCACGCAGTAACCTTTGAGAAATACAGACTCGTAGTGCCAAACATCCCGACGCGAGTACCCCACGTGAAGGTCGCCGAACAACTCGAGCTGCTGATCGCGGGCCCAACGTCGCAACGCCAGGTGTTGCTCGGCGGCGAGAAACTGCGCCCAAGCATAATGCTCCAGCTGATGAGCGAAGCGACCCGAGAGCTGTGCCAAACGCAACCTGCTCGCAATCTGCAGCGGTGCATCGAGCAAGCGCGGAGCAAACTGGGGCTGTCTCGTCCACGTTCCAGCCGGGCTCTCCACCTGCCAAAGCTGACGATCGAGTCGTCCCTGGGGCGTATCTGGAAACCTGCAATAGTCGTCGATGCCGTGTTCGCTACACAGAAGATCGTACAGCGCGTCTGCCAATAGCCAATCGCTGTTCGTTCGGCGCCAGGTCTCGAAGCGCTGCCACAAAGGCGAAAACTCGGGTAGTCGCGCCGCGCGGCTCAGCCGACCCACTACCTCTCGCAAGAGCGCGCCGTGGCGATCGTACGCTCTCGGGTGGTCGACGCGCGCCGCGGTTCGTGAAGCATCCGCTGCCATCACGCGCTCGCGGCTCCCAATGGGTAGCAGCCCTCCCGCCAGCGATGCGTCGACCTGCTCGAGTTCGGGCGAACACGCCAGCGTATCCAACGCGATGGACAGCGGGTTGCGAGAGAACACCGTGCCATCGTACGGCGAGGCAAACTGCCGACTCACGGCACCTTGCGGACCAAACTGGATCCCCGTAAACCCGAGTCGTTTCGCGAACGCGAAAAACTCACGTGCGCGCTCCGAGTAGGGGCTGCCCGTCCCCACATCGAACCCATCAACTTGTGGCAACGCCGCATCGAACACGATCAACACCAAATGATCGACGTTCAACCGTCTCAGCGCCGCCTGCACGCGCAGTTGGTGCGCGTTGTCGATCGAGGTTTCCATCATCAGATGCGACGCGAGCATAGCCGGACTCGCTGCGACCCAACACCCTCAGAGCTCGAAGCGAACGTCCGGCTGGCTCCCTGTACTTCCACGCAACGCAGCGGAAAAGCACCTGTTCGCTCAGGACAACACGGGGTGCAAAGCCGATCACCTTGCCCCGTTCTGCCGCCGAGATAGCTTCTCGAAGGAGGCTCCTTTTGAACATCAAGCTGCTCATCGACAACGTCATGCGTCAGACTACGGTGCTGATCGCCCAGCTATCGACGGCAGCTGGTGTGCGGGCGCCGTTAGCGCACATCGCCGACCAAGTCTTCTTGTCGCTCGCCCGCGAGATTGAAGCCCAGGGCGTGGGCCGCAAGGTCGTCGCGGACATGTTCGGAATGGCTCTGCGCGGCTACCAAGTCAAGACGCAGCGACTCGCCGAGAGCCACTCGCGGCAAGGGAAGACGTTGTTCGAGGCAGTGCTCGGGTACATCGAGCAACATGGAACCGTCACGCGGCGTGCGTTGTTGCAGCGCTTTCGCTCCGACGGTGACCGGCAAACCATCGGCGTTGTGAGTGATCTGGTCGGCAGTGGGTTGATTCATGCGACTGGCCGCGGGGCGACCACCGTTTACGGACGGACCTCGGACGCGGAGCGTCAGCGCCTGACGAGAGAAACGGACGAACTCGCCTTAGCGGACATGTTGTGGGGTGAAGTCTACCGTGGCCCGTTGGCCTCCAGCGACGCGCTCGCCGCACACTTCCGTCTCCCCGTCGAGCAGATCGACGCGGCGTTGCAACACCTCTTCGACGATGGCCGCGTGAAGCGAGAACCTGACGGACGCCTACGCACCAAAGGCTTTCTGATCCCCGTCGACGCAGAGCGGGGCTGGGAGAGTGCCGTGTTCGACCACTTTCAAGCGGTTGCTGCCGCCATCGCCAGCAAGCTTGCCTTGATGGGTGCAGGAGATCCCCGCGCGGATCATGTGGGTGGGACGACGCTGCGTTTTCAGTTGACCGAGCAGCACCCGTACCAACACCAGGTGCTGTCGCTGTTGGATGAAACGCGTCAGCGTCTCAACCGATTGTGGAATGAAGTGGCCGAGCATAACGATGCGCACGGTGTCGATGAACGCAGCCGCTTCGATGTGGTGTTCTATTTTGGTCAGAACATCGACCGCCGCGACCCAGGCGGCGAAACGACGAAGGAATGAAACAGCGTGACGAGCACACTAGCTTCAATTACGGCAGATGACGGAATGAGTGGCGTTGGCGGGCCTGGCGATAGGCGGCGTTTGGTTTCGGGCTCGTTCGCTTGCAGGCTGGCCGCTGCGGTCTTGCTCTGGCTTGGCGCCTCGTCAGTCGTGGCATGCGGTAGCCGCAGCGATGGCGGACAGACGGGAGGCAACACCAACTGGATCAAGAGCTGCGACGAGACTGCAGACTGCGACGACGAGGACGCCTGCATCAAGGGAGTTTGTCTGACGCCGTGCTCTACCGACGACACCTGTAGCGACAAGGACGGCACGACCTGCTCTGAGGTCGAAGGCGTCGCGGTTGGGGCGCCCGACTGCACTAGCGCCGCGGGCGACGAATTCTGCGCGCTCACTTGCAGCAGCAACGGGGACTGCCGTGCGCTGGGTAACGACTACGAATGCAACATTGGTGTGTGCGTTCCTGTCTGCGACGTAACCGTCGATGATGACACCGACGACGACACGAATCCCCCAGATGATGACACCGACGACGACACGAGTCCCCCAGACGATGACACCGACGACGACACGAATCCCCCAGACGATGACGCCGACGACGACACAACCCCTACGGACAGCGACTGCGTGTTGGTGATGGACTCCCGCGACTGCTGCGTCCTGCCCGAGGCGGTCAGCCGCCAGGTCTTCGAAAGCGACGAGTGCCTCGTGGAGATAATCGAGCCAGGGGTCTTCGACATCAACAGCTCCCCCGAAGAATGTCGCCCCACAGCTTGCCCGGATAACGTCTGCGTGATCGAGCCGCCTCCGGGCCGCTTCGGAGTTGCAGAGCTCGACGACGAGGGCATCTGCCGGCTGGTCGCGGCGTGTGACGATGCGACCTGTATCGGTAGCCCCTGTGATCCGACGATGGGTTGCGACCCCGATTGGCAATGTGAGGGAGCGTTGTGCTTCGGTGATGACGTACTGACCTGCGCGGCAGACTCCTGCGGCGATGTCGGTACGTGCGTGCGCGACATACGGCCCCCTTGCCCCCAGGGGCCCAGTGATGTGGTCGTGTGCGAGTGTGATGGTCGCACGGTCGACAACGCCTGCCATTTGCCGTCCGCGCCCATCGCTCACGGAGGTGCGTGCACCGAAGCCGAGTGACCCGCCGCAGAGTGTGTTAGTCTCACACGACGAGCTGCACACCAGCGCGACCATTGCTGCCCACGCGTGGGTCAGCGGCGGTCGCGTCGACTGCCTGCCCACTGTCTTGGGTTACTGAGCCTATTACTGCGCAGGTCCGAAGCGAATGTCGCGGCATTCGGTGTCGCAGGTGTCGTCGTTCTTGCGGTTGCCGTCGTCGCACTCTTCGTCGCCGTTTAAGACGCCATCACCGCAGTACGGTGCCAGGCTGCAGTCTTCGTTGCAGCCTCCGTACGCGCCGTCGTTGTCGTCACCATCGTCGCAGTCCTCGCCGAAGCCCGTGTCCAGTAGACCATCGCCGCAGTACGGGGGCCGAACGCAGCCCGGGGCGCACGCGTCTTCTCCCGAGGCGTAGGTGTCGAAGTTGGTGCCGTTGTCGCATTCTTCCGGGCTGTCTTCGTCGAGTTGACCATCACCACAGCGCGGTCCCAGCTCACACTCCTCGGTGCAGAACCCATAACCCGCGCCGTTGTCTTCGCCGTCGTCGCACGCTTCATCGGCCGTGACGATCCCATCGCCGCAGACCGCTTGGCATTGGGTAGCGCTGGCGCTGAAGCCCTTGAGGGTCAGACGGAAGTTGGACTCTCCCGTATGTCGTTCGGCGTGGAACAACGCGATCTCGTAGACGCGCCCAACTTCCAGCCCGAGTTGCGTGGCGGTTTCTTCGTCGAGCGTGATGCTGCCCTCCGTCCTCGCGTGCAGGCCGCCGATGTCGACAGCCAGTCTGCCGCCGATGAACACCCAGACGTCGTCGTCACCTGAAAACTCCAAGAACTCGTCACCCGAGAACTCGAACCAATGGCGGAGCTCCGACGTGAACCCGAAATTGTGGTCATCGGACGTCGTCTCCGAACCTTCTGCGACCCAGCCCAGGTCATCGAGAGGGAACAAGCCGTTGCCACTGTCGAAGACGTAGGTCCCATCGGGTTGCAGGTCGAAGGTAAGCGAGTCGAGATTCGCAATGTTACTGTCCGCGTCCCGATACCATTCGTCGAAGTCAGCTTGCGACGTCGTCTGCTCTTCGTAGGGACACTCAGCATCGGTGAAGTCGCTGCCATCTTCGCACAAGCCCGTGTAAACGGGCTTGCCGTCGGGTCCCAGCTGGTCCTCGACGAGGCCGAGGGTTTCGGCATTTCCCGAGTAGGTTTCGAAGTCGGGGTGGCGTGCGGACGATGGTCTGTGGATGAAGTCGCGGTAGACGATCGGCAAGTCGAGTGACTCTGGCGGGTCGTCGCTATCGTTCTCGCAGACCCATCCGTCTTCGAGTGTGCAGTCAGCACTGCAGCCATCATCACCGACGTCGTTGCCGTCGTCGCACTCCTCTGCGTCGCCAGCGAGCATCAGGCCATCACCGCAAACCGACGTGCACGCCCCCTCCTCGCAGTTGGGTTCGAGCACGCAGCCTGGGCTGCAGCCATCGCCGACCACGATGTTGTCACCATCGTCGCAGGGTTCGCTGCCTTCTGCGACGCCATCGCCGCACACCGTCTCCCGACACGCTTCGCCGAGCGCTTCGCACACCCAGCCGCTTTCCGTTTGGCAGTTCGACGAACAGCCATCGCCGTCGTCTGCGTTGCCGTCGTCACATGTTTCACGGCCCAACAGGATGCTGTCGCCACAGGTGGCTCGGCAGGCCGAGCCGGCACTCGGGCAGGTCCACCCCACCTCGACTTCACACGATGCGTCGCAGCCGTCGTTGTCCGTGTTGTTACCATCGTCGCAAGTCTCGGCTCCGTGCAGTAACCCGTCACCACACTCCACGACCGAGACGCAAGCTTCGCCAGGTGAGGGGCACGCGTAGTCCTTTTCGAGTCGGCAATTGTCGTTGCAACCATCGTCAGAGTCCGTATTGCCGTCGTCGCACTCTTCGTCGCTCGTCTGTCGACCATCACCACAAACGCGTGTGCGTTCGCAGTCGCCGCCGGCAACGCGGCACACGAATCCGTCCTCTATCTCTCCGCAATCCGAAGGGCAGCCGTCGCCATTCTCTTCGTTCCCGTCGTCGCAAGCTTCGCCTTCGTCGATGGTACCGTCGCCGCAGCGTGCGGGTTGGTTGTCGTCGATTAATATTTCGTCTTCTGGCGTGTCGATGTTATCGAGCGGTCCCGCGTCGGATCTTCCCGCACCAACGTCGTCGGTGTTCCCACTACCGCCCGTGTCGCTTTCGCTGGCGTCGTCTTCGTCGGACTCGGCCGAGTCCGAACACCCCGCAGCGAGCGATAGCAACAACAGCGCCCTCCACGAATGAGACGACAATGGATGGCCGTGGAGAGTAAACGCTTTCACGCGGTCATCATAGCTGACCTGGCAACATCGCCCAACGTATCATCGCTACGCGCGGAAACCCTTCCAGGGTGACTTCTGGCTGAGATCCAGCCTGGCGGGGTGGTTACACGTGGTGGTTCGCATGCGTGTTTCGCAGCGATATCATTGAGCTCAGAGGCCACGCCCCGCGATTTCGCTCGGCGCTCCTGACGACCCGTCCAGTCGGGTCATCGTTTCCTGAGCCACGACATCGACGGTGGGGTACGCGCGACGCGGCGTGGCATAAATGCACGGTTCGCGCAGTGACTTCGCAAGCGTGTCGAGGTGACGGCTAGTGGCGCCCGCGCCAGCATTCCGTCCGACTGCCCTCGTCAGCTCACGGCCAGTTCTTGCGCTGCGGGTTCGTCCAGGGCGACGAGCACATCACGCAGTCGTCACCTTCGAAGTAGCTCGCGGCCGCTTCGTCGCCGTAGATCCAATGGCGCAGCCACGCGATCATCGCCGGCGTTTCGACGCCGCCGGGGATGCCGCCGTGCGTGCCTTGGATGTACCCGTGGTCGGCGCCTTCCACCAAGCTGAAGAAGGTCGGCGCCTGGGACGCTTCGTAGGTCGGGGCCAGCCAAGATCGCCCGTCGTTCATCGAATCGTCGGTCCCACCCATCAGAAGCAGTGTGCCGTCGAGATCGCCTTCTGCGCCGTGACCGTGGATCGAGACCACGGTCACGATGGCCTCGTGCCCGCCGATCTCGACGGCGCCCGTGCCGCCGACGGAGTAACCCATTGCGGCCGCTCGATCCACGTCGAGCTTGCCCTCGAACACGCTGCCCGGGGTCGAGTTCTGCTCGATGATCCAGTCGAGGCCCCCGGTCATGCGCTCGCGCGTGACGGGATCACCCGGTCCGCCCTCGAGCTGCCTACCGATGATGACGAAGCCGTGCGAAGCGATTCGCTCGAGTAGTCCCATCATCTGGGAGACCTGCATGCCCGTACCCGGCCCGAACGTGATCGGCGCATGCAGGAAGCCGTCCGTTCCCAGGGGGTCGGGATGGACGATCGTGTAGCTTCCGTCTGGTCCGGTGTTGGTCTGCGAGGTCGTCTCGAAGGGACCGAAGTCGGCGTAGTCGTCAGTCGGGGGGAGCGCCGAAGGCGGGTCGACGTCAGCGCCCGGATCGTCCGCAGCCGCATCGTCCGCAGCCGGGTCGTCTCCAGCTGAATCATCCGCGGCGGGATCATCTGCGCCGGGCGCGCCGCCCATGCCGTCCATGTCACTCGCGTCGTCCGCCGCGTCGTCGTCACTCGCGTCGTCCATCTCGCTCGGAGCGTCGTCGGGAGTGCCCATGTCGCCGCCAGCGCCATCAGGGGAAGCTCCGCCTGCACCCATCTCGCCCGGAGTCGCGCCGCCAGCGCCCCCCGTTTGCCCACCGCCCGCACCGGGAGTCGCACCGCCCCCGCCCCCAGCTCCCGGGGCGCCACCTGCGCCCGTTGAGCTACCGCCCGCGCCGGAACCACCCCCGCCCGTGGCTCCGCCCGTAGCGGTGGAGCCCCCACCCGTGTCCGCGCCAGGCGCCGTCGATGTGCCCGCCGTCGTGGAAGCAGTCGTCGTGGAAGCAGAGCTGGTCATCGTGCTGCTCGACGTCGCGTCAGCGGCGACGCCGTCCGCCGAAGTGCCTTCGTCAGACTCGCAGGCGGGCAACACGCCGAGCGCCGTGAGCAGGATGAGTGTTCGAAGCTGGGGGGCAGTGGGGAGCATGAGACTTCCTCGCATCAATAGGTGAGACCGTGTCCGTAAGGGAAGAGAGGAGTGAAGCCCGCGTCGTGCTTGTTCACGTTTGCCTGTTCTTCCGTTTGCGGCCAACTGTGGCTGAGGGTGCCGGTGAAGTTGAAGTCACCGAACAACACTTCCGCGATGCCGTCGCCCTCGGTTCCGGGGAGCCACGCTGCAATCCACGCGTCAGCGTTCGCTAGATGATCGGTGATCAGCACGGGTCGCCCACTGACGATGATCGCCACGACGGGTTTGCCCGCGTTTCTGGCTTCGGTGAGTAGCGCGAAGTCGCTCGGCGGAAGTGTGTTGATCGAGGAGACGTCACCTCGCCACTCGGCATAAGGGGCCTCACTGAGTACGACGATCGCGACATCCGCCGCTGCCAGGTCCGTCACCACGTTGGCCACTTCCGAGATGCCTTGAGCGATGGTGGTGCCTTGAGTCAGGTCTCCACCATTCTGCCAACTGATCGTCCACCCACCCGTTTGATGACCCAGGTTATCAGCGCCGCTTCCAGCCACCCAAACGTTGCTCCCCTTGGTCAGAGGTAAGACACCCTCCGCTTGTTGGAGGAGCACGAGCGACTCGCGCACAGCTTGGCGCCCGACGGCGCGGTTTGCTTCGGAGCCGACCTCCCCGATGAGAGACGTGTCCCTGGTCCAACCGAACAATCCGGCTTCGCACTTCACGGTGAGTACTCGCCTGACGGCATCGTCGATGCGCTCTTGGCTGATGGCGCTACCCGCCGCGGCCTGGATCTCATCGCGCTGCGAGGTCCACCCCGTCGCCGCCATCAACATGTCGACCCCGGCGTTGATCGCCGCCACGACTCCCGGCCCACTCTGGCTGGGTGTGACTGCATCCCAGTCGGTGGAGACGAAGCCCTGGAAGCCGAGTTCGCCCTTGAGAATGGTCGTGAGCAGTTGCTCGTGGCCTGTCATGTTCACGCCGTTCCAGGTGGTGTCGGCCACCATGATCGAGCCGAGGCCAGCATCGATGGCGGGAATGTAGGGATTGATCCCGTAGGTGCGCATCGCGGCTTCGTCGAGCTGCACGTCAGCGCGATCGACGAGCCCGCCGGGATCATCACCCGCCGGGAGCTTGCGGGAAGTGCCGTAGGTCGCCTGACCATCACCCGCGAAGTGTTTCGCACAAGCGATGACGCCCGGCGCGCCCGTACCAAGTCCGCCTTGCCCTTGCATCCCTACCACCAGCGCTGCACCCAAGAGCCCCACGTCGTCGGCGTCCTCGCTGAAACTCTCGTAGGCTCGCCCCCAACGATCGTCGTGGGAAACGCTGAAGACTGGCCCGAACGTCCAGGTGGCACCCGTAGCCATCATTTCGAGGGCGGTGACCTGACCGATCTGCTCCAAGAGTTCGGGGTTTCGGGTGGCGCCGAGGCCGATGTTGTGAGGGAAGATGACCGCGCCGACGGCCTTGCTGTTGCCGTGCACCGCATCGATACCGAATAGAATCGGTAATCCGTTGGGCGTAGTCTGGCTGGCCGTGATGAAGCCGTCGATCAGGCTGGCCCAGTCGGCGGCGTTGCCAGAACCCGGAATTGCCGAACCCGACGCAAACACGGTGCCCAACGCTTCGCCGGACACGTCGGCGCTGGTCACATCTCCGTACTGCCCCATCACCATCTGGGCGACCTTTTGCTCCAGAGACATCTGCCCGACGAGGGTGTTTGCCTGGTTCACGCACTCCTCACTTGGCCAGTCCACGACCGGCGGAGTGTATTCGACGGCGGGAGTGTCCGGCTGTCCGTCGACGGGGTCGTTCTCCGAGGGGGTCGGATCCTCGGGATCGCCGGGATCCCCCGTGCTGGCTCCGCCTGGGTCCTCGGGATCCATGTTTGCAGGATCGCCAGTAGGGGCTGCCGTGTTTGCGGGATTGCCAGTAGGGGCTGCCGTGTTCGCAGGATCGGTGTTTGCAGGATTGCTAGTAGGGGCTGCCGTGTTTGCGGCACCTGTGTTTGCAGGGTCGGTGTTTGCCGAACCCGAACCTCCGGGGACTTCCGTCGTCCCGACGGAGCCCGTGGGGACGCCACTGTTACTGGGGGCGCTCTCCGGATTGTCGGGTTGGTCGGAGGCCCCCGAGTCACCAGAACAGCCCGCTGATACCAAACCAGCAAACGCGGCTGCCAGCCAGAACGCACGCCGTGAAGGTCGCCAAGAAAAGTCTAGAGGAGAAAAGATCGAGAATTGCACCGCGGGAGTATCGCATCGCGGGGGGGCTGTTGCCGCAACAAAAGCGTTCGAGTGACACGTCCGCTCGATCGCGTTCACGCAAATCGCACGAAGGGTGCGAAACTTCGACTACGGCGTAGTTACACAGCCACGCCTAGTGCGAAGGCGTGATCGAGCGTGAAGAAGATTAACGATCGAGGTTCGCATTTCTTGGGAATTCCGCGCCGAGCGATGTTTTACGCGGCACCCTCGATATGGCGCAGCAGTACGCTCAAAACGCCGAGCGAGCGTCGCGAGAGCGGGTTTTTCACCAAGTCGTTCTTCACTCAGGTCCCCGTTCGTCGCCGGGGCAGAGGTTCGCTCGTTGGGCGCCGCGCTCGTCGGTGGTCCGCTGACTCGCCGATTCGTTCCACAACGGTATCGTGTCATCGAGGCTTCTGTTGAGCGGGCTGCCTGACAACTCGGACGGCGTCAGCTTGAAAGCAACTCCTTCACCTCGGCGTGACCGTTTTGCTCCGAGAAGTCGAAAGCACTGAGACCGTGTTTACCACGCCGCTGCACGTCCGCGCCCGCCGCCAGCAACGCCCGAACGATCCCGCTGTGCCCGTGTTGGGCGGCAAACATGATGGGTGTCGACTGGTCATTGTCCTCTGCGTTCGCGTCGGCCCCTTTGCGTAGCAGCAACTCCACCGCCTCTTCTTGCTGGGCATTCGCCGCCATCATCAGTGGTGTGTAACCCTCGGCTTGCCGAGCCTCGACGTTTGCACCAGCATCGATCAACTGTTCGGCAGTTCGCGTATTCCCGAGGTAACACGCGAGGTGCAGCGCTGTGAGCCCGCTCGGGCCCTGAGCCTCGACGTTCGCTCCCGCGGCCAGCAGCAAGGCCAGGACTTCGGGGCGATCCTGGGCAGCAGTTTCGCACACGAGCGGCATTTCTCTACCAGATCCGAGGGAGGTCGCCGCGTTCACGTCCGCCCCCGCATCCATCAACAGCTTTGCCACTCCGAGCGAACCGGCGGAGCAGGCCACCGCCAAGACGGGTTGCCCCTCCGACGATCGCACCTGGGGATCGGCCCCGCCCTCGAGCTGGCGTTCTGCTTCCTCCACGTCATCGAGCGCTGCGGCCATCACAAGCGGCGTCTCGCGCTCGCGAAGCTCACTCACACGTCGGATGAGGGCGATCATCCGATGGATCTCGTGGAACCAGTGCGACAAGCGGCTTCGTCCCTCACTCAGATCCTTCTCGTTCTCTTCCGCCCGCCACACACCCTCCGCGTTCACCAAGTACAGCGCTACTCGCCCATCGCTCGGCAGTGGAAACTCCGTGGCGGGCTCGAGCGCTGACACGACGCTACCCGACGCCTCGACGAACTCGCGCGCCGCAGCTCCCAGTTTTGGGTTTTCGCCCGCGCCGATCACGCCCCCGCCGTTGCTGAAGTACAGGGACAATGCCCCATCAGCAACCGCCACGAACGTGTAACAGTGCTCTTTGGCTCCAACGTCCATCATCACGGCGAGCGGTCCCGCCGTCGTGGTTCCACCCGAAACCCCCTCCTGGGTCATGCCCAAGATCTGAGCGCGCAGGTCCATATAGACCTCGCTCAGCTGACGCTTGGACTCGCCCCCCATCAACCTCGAGAACCATCCCATCACGCCACCCTAATCCGGATGGCGTGGGATCGATACCCCCAGTCCTAGCCAGGCACGGCTTGCGTACGAGTGGTGCCCGTCGAGCATCAGCGGGGACTACGGAGCCACGGGCTTTCCCACCGAGCCTGTTCCACCACCATCACGCTACCGCATGCATCGTGCGATGTAGCGCTTGGGGCGCACGCGGCTCGTGCGTGGTATGTGTCGGGCATGGCTACTCACGTTGCGGGTCAGGGGTTGGCTGTGTGGATTAGTTGCTGGTCCGTTCCCATTGCGGGGCGGGCGCTTGCTGCTGTCGTAGCGGGCTGCGTGTCCCTTGGTTGGGTGTGTGAATCCAGCGCGTGCAATTTTGCGGTTGCCGGCGCGATCGCCGACAGCCTTCCACGTGACGGGGCGACTGACGTGCCGCTGAACGTACAGCCCGTGCTGGTGGGGAACGTCGGCTCGGTCGAAGTCCGGGCTTCGGGCGACGCGGGGGCAGTCGAGTTCGACGTGGAGAAGCACACCACGGGCGCCGTCGTTTCCTTCTCAGGCGACCTCCTGCCGCAGACCGAGTATGAAATCGTCGTCAACAACATCGCGACGATGTCGTTTACCACCGGCGCGAGCGCGCTGGAAAACGAAGACGTACCCTCTGTCGAGGGGCTTCAGGTCGCTGCGCTGACGACGCCATCGCCCGCGTACTGGGTTTACATGTGCGATGGTCCTCACAGTTACGTGTGTGCTGGCGCTGACATTCCCGACGGCCACACACTGGTCGTCGAAGCGCAAATCGAGGGGGACGACATCGGCTCCTACCTAGTAACATCGGGAATGGATGCGCAGGTGAACTCGGTCCACTTCTGGGCGCCCAGCAATCCATCCAGCACCGGGCGAGGCGGCTTCATCGCTGCAACCTGGGGCACCGGGAGCTGCGTTTCGGCCCACCTCCGTGACATGGCAGGACACCGCGGAGTGGCCACGGAATTATGCCCAGGTGACTTCCCAGTTCACGAACCACCATCGTTGACCCGCATTGGGTGCACGTCTGGCGATCTCTCCTTCAACGACAACGAGACCGAAGACCTCCTACCCGATCCCGAAGCGAGCGATCTCGACGACGCCGAGACCGAGACAAACGACGATTCGCCAGCTCCAGCAGAAAAACCCGAAGTCGAGGCAGAGACAGACCAAGACGCGTCAGCGGAAGCCGAAACCCCCGACGATGCACCAGCTCCGGGCGACGACGGATCGAAGACCGACGATTCATCCGAGGACACGGAGTTAGCAGCGCCTCGGACCATGGGCATCAAAACCAGCGACGATTCCGCGGGCTGTGGTCTGCGTTCACCCGCGAGCGGAATACCTGGGGGCGTCGGCCTGCTGTTTTTGATCGGGCTGTGTTGGCGCAGGCGCCGAAGCTGACGAGCGCCTAACGCGCTTCCTCGAAGGCGCACTCCGCAACGTCGAACCAAGCGGCAGGTGCAGCTCCAATCGCTGGGCGGTAACACTTCGGGGGACCATCGAGGGGTTCGAAGCAAACGTCGCACGACGTGCTGACGTCCAGCTCACGCACTGGTGTTCCGTTGATTTCGTCGAAGCCGCCGAGGCTTTCGTCGTCCGACCAGCACAGCAACTCGCCTCCTTCGCGAACGGCACAAGCGCAAGAATCCTCCACATGTACTTGCTCGAACGCACCGCTCGGTGGTGGGGAGAACATCGAGCGCGTAGATTCGCTAACCCCATCTGCATCGAGACAGAAGAGCTCTCCCGATGGGTCGATTGAACACGTGGTCCCGTCCGGGGCCATCGATATCTGAAGGTGCAGTCCAGAGAGCTGACTGGGGGCGCTTCTCGGTGTGTCAGCTAATAACCAGCGCCAGGCTCGGGCCTCCGCGTCAATCGCGACCAACCTAGTGTCCTGTCCTTCGATCTGTCGGTAGGTTCCCGGGCTTTCGAGGGGCGCCATCGTGCCACGCGCACGCCAGCTCGACACAGCTCCCGCCTGGCCCACGATGGAAACCCACTGACCGACGACCATGTCGACCGCAATGTTGTCTTGCACGTTGCCGAAGACCTGCGCGAACAGACCTTCGTCGGTCCCGTCAACCATGCACTCGACTGAGCCATCGACGAGCAGCGCGCATACTATCTCTTCCCCGCGCTCCGACGATTCCACGCTTTGCCACTGTGGATTCTGATTGATGCAGTGTTTGCCTGCGTCTAGTTGATTGGATTGTGGGAGCAGAGTTGGAAGCGGATCTGTCGAGGGCTCCGCCGCGTCAACGGAGCTCGTGGGAGACTCCCCCGCCTCCATGGGTTGGGGAGCCGTGCTGGAGGCGTCCTCGGCTGACGTCGTCGTGTCGGGGGTAGCGCTTGCGTCCGAAGTCGCCGTAGGCGTAGCGGAGTCGTCGTCAGTAGCGTCGACGCGGTCGTCGTCCGGCCCCTGAGAAACGTCATCGGAGTGGGTTACCGACGTTTGAGCTGTCTCCTGCTGGCAAGTCGCCGTAAGCAGCAGCGTGACTGGCAGTAGGAGAAATCTTCGCATTGCCCCACTCTAGCTCAATTCCGACAGGTGTCAGATCGGGTTCAAATCGCCGAAAGCTCAGCAGACGGACTCCGCACACCTACGCGCGCAAGATCTTCTCCATCGTC